>JAZOAO010000014.1:0-170795 GCA_045595505.1 Acutalibacteraceae bacterium
ATTTACAATGGCATACGATAAAAACGATCGCCGTCCCAACAAAAGAGGTCGCAAAAAAGTTTGCGCTTTTTGTGTTGAGAAGGTTGAAGCAATTGATTACAAAGATACAGCTAAGCTCAGCAGATACACATCTGACAGAGCAAAGATTCTTCCCCGCCGTGTAACCGGTACTTGCGCTTATCATCAGAGAGAGCTTACTACCGCTATCAAGAGAGCAAGACAGATTGCCCTCCTTCCCTACACAGCAGATTGATTTTTTGTCCGTAGCGCACATCTTTTTCGTTTTAGCTACCCAAACTCACGTACCTGTGTACGCTTCAGGGTATCTAAAACAAAAAATCTGCACACTACAAACAAAAACTCCCACTCAGAGACTCTTAGTAAAGGGTCTCTGTTTTTTATTTGTTAAATAAAAGTTACATTTTCTCGAAAGGCTTGAAAGAGAGCTTTTATTATGGTATCATTCAAGAGCATAAAGATGCAGTTAATTTTAAATTAAGTCAGGTTTTTATATATGAAAAAAATAAGACACTCTTTTTTGGTTGTGTTGTTTTTAGGGCTTGTTCACGCTCTTTTGTGCGCTCTTTATAACTACACATACTTTTCAACTGAATTTAATTTTCAGGGAAAGTTCCAAGGCATTTTTTATTGGGTGATGCTTATGGTGGCATTTCTTGCAGGCACTTTCTTTTATTATGTTACAGGCAGACTTTGCAAGGGCAAGGGCAGTAAAAAAATTGTTCTTATTTCATTGCTTGTAATTAATATGGCAGTAAGTTTTTTGGGTATTGCTTCCCTTTTTTCGCCCTCATTTTTAGAAACATATCGCTTAATAAATGCTCCCTCGTACCTTTATTATTCACTATTTGCAGATACGGTTATGTATCTTGCAGTTCCGGCAATGATTATTTCATCATTGTTTCCTGTGTTCTTCTTTAAAATAGGTTATGTTAATAAACCGAGAACCAATAACGAAATCAAAATGGAAGATATAGATAAAACAGGCAGTTCAACTTTTTGAACCGCCTGTTTTTATGCTTCCGTCATAAAATGCTTTCTTGAACCATACATCCTGTACTTGGAATTCCTTTTGGTCAAGGTAGTTTAAAATTCCTGCATCGCTCTGGAAATCAAACTTTAATTTATACGAGTATAAAAATTGTTTTTTATAACTGCCGAAATTCTTGTTTTGAGCATTTGTACCGTATTTACCGTCGCCTAAAAGGGGGTGACCGAGATAGGAGAAATGGGCTCTTATCTGATGAGTTCTACCCGTTAGAAGCTCAACCTCTAAAAGCGAAAGTCCGTCCTTATAGCCTAAAACCTTATATTTTGTGGAAATATGCTTTGTTTTGTCATTTCCTTTACTGCTTACATAAACTTTGTTTTGCTTTTCGTTCTTTTCAAGATACCCCTCAATAATTCCGCTTTCATTTTTAAGTTTACCAATAACAACACACAAATATAATTTATGCATTTCGCGTTTTTTCAGTTTTTCGTTGAGAATACGCAGACTTTCCGCGTTTTTTGCACCTATTATAATACCTGAAGTGTTACGGTCAATTCTGTTAACAAGAGCAGGAGCGAAAGAGTTTTCCTCATCGGGCTTGTAGTCGCCTTTTTCATAAAGATAACGCTTAACTCTTGTTATGGCGGTATCGGTGTAATTGCCTTCGTCGGGGTGGGAGAGAAGTCCGGTTGGCTTATCTATGAGTATAATATTTTCGTCCTCATAAACAATATTAAGACTTTTTCCTGCATTAAGAAAATCATATTTAGGTTTGGTAGCTTCAAAAAATTCATCGTTAATATACATTGAAACAAGGTCGTTTTCCTTTAATCTGTAAGAAATTTCCGACCGTTTATTATTAACTTTAATTCTTTTGCTTCTTATGTATTTATACATAAGTGATTGAGGAAGAAGGGGAACGGATTTTGTAATATACTTATCAAGCCTTTGCCCTGCATCATTTTTGTTTATATAAAATTCTTTCACTTTGCTTTCAACTCCGCTGCTATTTTTTCAAGTTTTTTGAAACGTCTGCTGACTGCAGAGCGCGAAAGCTCGGGGTTCATCATTTTACCAAGCTCGTCCAATGAAATGTCAGGGTTTTCAAGTCTTAATGAGCAAAGCTCTTCTAAATCCTTTGTCATATCAGAAAGCTTGATTTTTGAAAGAATTTTTTCAATAACAGCTATTTGTTTCAGTCCTGCCTCAATAGAACGGCTCATATTTGCCGATTCAAAATTTGAACGGCGGTTAATCTGATTTTTAATATCTTTCATAGCGCGGGTCTGCATAACCTCTAAAAAGGCATTATTTGCACCCATTATGCCGATATAATCTTCAATGGATTCTGCTTCCTTTGCATAAACAACATAGCTGTTGTTCCTCACAATTTTTTTACAGCGCAGACCCAAATCGCCGATAATCTGCATTAAATCCTCGCAAAGCTTTGCTTTTGTAACACTGAATTCAATGTGGTAGTCTTTTTCCGGGTCTGTAACACTACCGCAAACAAGGAAAGCACCTCGCAAAAATGCCTTTGAACAACAATCTTCATTTGATTGTTCAAGATTAGAAAGGTTTACACGTAAAGTAATTTCTTTTCCGGTGTAACCGAAAAATTGCAGAACTTTAAGCCTGTCGGCTTTAGAAGGAATGTTTATTTTGTAATTACCGGCTTTTGAACAGGTGACCTCGGGTGTAACTCCCATAAGGTCACGAATGCTTGTGCAGTAGTGGTCTGCAACCGCTTTGATTTCAGTCATAAGAGAGATTTCAGAGAGTGAAAAAGCTCTGCCGAAAATGAGCATACCGAAAGCCTCCGCCTTTGTGCAACAGGCGGAGGGAATCAGCTCGGTTAATTCTGTTTTAACGTCCGATGAGAATGACATAATTACCTCAGTACAATAACTTCCGGTTCCAAAGTGACACCGGTTTCTTTTTTTACGGTTTCCTGTGTGAGCGCTATAAGGTCAAGAATATCTTTGGCAGTTGCATTGTTTTTGTTTATAAGAAAACCTGCGTGCTTATCACTTATTTGCGCTCCGCCTAAGGTTTTGCCCTTGAAACCGCATTGTTCAATAAGCGCACCTGCAAAATAACCCTCGGGGCGCTTGAAGGTGCTTCCTGCACTGGGGTATTCAAGGGGTTGCTTATCTTTACGGCGTGAAAGAAAATCATTCATAGCCGTTTTGATTTCCTCTTTTGGTGCTTTTTTCATCTTGAATTTTGCAGAAACAACAATGCAGTTATTCTCTTTAAAGACCGAATGACGATATGAGAGCTGTGCTTCTTCAACGGGCATTGTTTTAAGTTCCAAATCGGGAGTAAGATATGTTATTTCAGTAATAACATCTTTAACCTCACCGCCGTATGCACCCGCATTCATAAACACCGCACCACCGCAGGTTCCGGGAATACCGTAAGCAAATTCAAGTCCCGAAAGGGAGTTCTCTAAAGCGAATTTGCAAAGAGTGACAACCTTTGTTCCGGCAGAGCAACAAATAACATCTTCACCATCGAGAGAAAGAGATGTCATTTCGTCACCGATTTTAACAACAACCTTGTTGAGTCCTTCGTCAGGAACGAGAACATTGGTGCCGTTGCCCAAAATAGTATAAGGTGTTTCGGTTTCTTTTATTAATTTAAGGATTTCTGTTAACTGCTTTTCGTTTTCAGGCTCAATTAAAAGGGGACAGGGTCCGCCTACCTTAAAGGAAATATGGTTGCAGAGCTTTTCATTCTTGTGTGCCTTGCAACCAATCTCAATCGCCGAATTAAAAAGCAAGTTTACTGTTTCAGTGTTTATTTTAATCACCCAAATTAAGTTGGCGAAAATAATCCGAAACAGTTTTTTGAATGCGGATTTTCGCCAATCTATTGTTAAAATACTCGTGAATCCGTCAAGGATTCACTGCGTTTTGTGCCTCAGCTTGACAAAAATCTGCAATTCAAAAAATCTTCGACCTGAAAGTGAAGATTTTTTATTGGATTTTTGGATGCTGAGAACGAAGAAAGGCGAGCGCCTTTCAAGGGCGAAGCGCCGAAAAGCCTTGAAAAAGAACACTTTCAGGCTATTTCGGATTATTCTCGCCAACTTACTCATCAAGTAATGCTGCGCCGATAATACCTGCATCGTTACCGAGAGCCGCAGGAATGATAGCTGCCTGTTTATCTGCATAAACGCTGTAACGTTCAGCTTTTACTATGTCGCGGATGGGTTTAAGAATCTTTTCTCCTTGACCGCTGATACCGCCACCGATGCAAACTGCTTCCGGTTGGAGGGCGTTAATAACATTTGCAAGACCTATGGAAACATAGTAAAGATATCTGTCAACAACAGCTTTGGCAACTTCGTCACCCATATCAAGAGCATCGAAAATAGATTTGCCGTCAACTTTGTTAAGGTCACCTTCACAGGTTTTCCAGAGAAGACTATCTTTGTTGCCTTCCATAGCTTCAACTGCCTGAGAAACGAGTGCAGTTGCAGAAGCATATTTTTCCCAACAACCCTTTCTTCCGCAGTTGCAGGGGATACCGTCTACATTTATAACCATATGACCCATTTCACCGCCACAGAAGTTACTGCCGCGATAAATTTTACCATCAATGATAATACCGCTGCCAACACCCGTTCCGAGAGTTACTGCAACAAAGTTCTTAACACCGTTACCGCAGCCTGCAACGGCTTCACCGAGAGCGGCGGCGTTTGCATCGTTTTCAAGATAAACGGGTTTTTGGAATCTTTCTTCAAGCATCTGCTTTGCAGGAACATTGTGGAATTTAAGGTTGTTTGAAAATTCAATTGCGCCGGTGTCCTTATTTACGGAACCGGGAGTTCCGATGCCAACAGAAATAACATCGTTATATGAAATGCCTGCCTCCTTGATTGCCATATCAGCAGCTTCCTTAATGGAATCAAAAATTTCTTCTGCGGGACGGGGTGCACGGGTTTTAACCTTACCTCTGCCGATTATTTTATAATTTTCATCAATAACACCTGTGGCAATATTTGTACCGCCAAGGTCAACACCGATTCTGTACATAGTTTAATATCTCCTTTTTATCATTTAATTCCAAGAATCAACCTCTTTGGACGGAGCCTCAAAATCCTCCATACCAAGCTGTTGCATAAGCTCTCTTGCCGCATTGTAGCCTAGCTTTTTCTGTCTGTTGTTCATAGCGGCAATTTCAATAATAATTGCAAGGTTTCGTCCGGGTTTTACCGGAACGGTTGTTGAGGGGACTTTTATTCCCAAAATTGATATGTATTCATCCTCAAGACCAAGGCGGTCATAAGCCTTCTGACTGTCCCATTGCTCAAGCTGAATAACCATATCGATTTTTTCTGTCAGCTTAACCGCACCCACACCAAAAATGTTACGGGCGTTTACTATACCGATACCGCGAAGCTCCATAAAGTGACGGATGTTATCGGGGGCAGAGCCCACAAGAGTTTTTGAAGAAACTCTTTTTATTTCAACCGCATCATCTGCAATTAGACGGTGACCGCGTTTTATAAGCTCAACTGCGGTTTCGCTTTTACCAACACCGCTGTCGCCAAGAATGAGAATACCTTCACCGTAAACCTCTACCATAACGCCGTGACGGGTTATGCGCTCTGCAAGCTCCGTTCCCAAATATGAAATAAGTGTTGCAGTAATCTGTGATGTGATTTCTGCGGTTCTCAAAAGAGGGACCTCATATTTTTTTGCAAGCTCAAGCATAACATCGGGGTAATCAATATTACGGGTGATTATAACTGCAGGTGGCTTGAGAGAAAAGAAAAGCTCAAGTCTTTCTCTTTGAGTCTGCTCATCAAGCTCTTCAAGATAACTCATTTCTGCAAGACCGATAAACTCAACCCGCAACGGGTCAAAGTATTTTTCATAGCCTGCAAAAAGAAGGCCGGGTCTGTTAATATCCTGAGAACATATAACGAGCTCCGAATCAGGCTTGTCGGGCATATATATTGTTTCAAAAGAATGGGTTTTAATAACTTTCCTTAGAGGGACGGAATATTTACCGCTCAAAACAACTCCTCCTTAATTTTATACAATTATGGTTATTATAAACTATAATTTGTAATATGCCAATAGAATTTTGAAAAAAATTGAAGATTTGCCAAGCTATATAATCGGCTTTGCCCCAAAACTTGCCACTTGCCACTTTCAACTTGCAACTTAAAAAAATACTTGCAATATTTGCAATTATATGTTATTATGCTTTCCGTATGAAAAGGCATTGACGGAGACAGTAGCTCTTTTGCTGAAATAAGCGAGTCGGAGATGGTGGAAGCCCGATAGGATGCAGAGATGTCGAATATCACTCCCGAGCCGAGAACTGAACTTTCAGTAGGCTTCTCCGGTAGTTCACCGTTATAGAGCAACGTATGATGGTACGGTTAATATAGGTGGTTGCAAAGCAAGTCTTTGTCCTGTATTACAGGGCGAAGACTTTTTAATTTATAAACATTTATTTTATATATTGGAGGTAAAGTCAATGTATGATCCAATTTCCCCCAACGTGAATTTCGTTGAGCAGGAAAAGAAGATTGAAGAATTCTGGAGAGAGCATAAAATCTTCGAAAAGAGCATTGAGGACAGAAAAGACGGAACACCCTATGTTTTCTATGACGGTCCTCCTACTGCCAACGGAAAACCCCATATCGGTCACGTTCTTACCCGTGTTATTAAAGATATGATTCCCCGTTACCGCACAATGAAAGGCTGTATGGTTCCCAGAAAAGCGGGTTGGGATACTCACGGTCTTCCCGTTGAGCTTGAGGTTGAAAAAATGCTCGGTCTTGACGGTAAGGAGCAGATTGAAGAATACGGTCTTGAACCCTTTATCGGTCATTGCAAAGAAAGCGTTTGGAAATACAAAGGAATGTGGGAGGATTTCTCACGTACAGTTGGTTTCTGGGCAGATATGGATCACCCTTATGTAACATACCACAATGATTTTATTGAGTCGGAGTGGTGGGCACTTAAAAAGATTTATGAGAAAAATCTTCTTTATAAGGGCTTCAAAATTGTTCCCTATTGCCCTCGTTGCGGAACTCCGCTTTCTTCTCACGAGGTTGCACAGGGCTATAAGACAGTTAAAGAGCGTTCAGCAGTTGTCAGATTTAAAGTTACAGGTGAAGATGCTTATTTCCTTGCTTGGACAACAACCCCCTGGACACTTCCCTCAAACGTTGCCCTTTGCGTAAACCCCAATGATGTTTATGTTAAGGTTAAAGCTGCAGACGGTTACACATATTATATGGCGGAAGCTCTTCTGGACAAGGTTCTCGGCAAGCTTGCAACAGAAGAGCAGAGTGCTTATGAAATCCTTGAAAGCTACAAGGGTATTGACCTTGAAGGCAAGGAGTATGAGCCTCTCTTTGACTATGTTAAACCTATATGCGACAAGCAGAACAAAAAAGGCTTCTTCATCACTGCGGATACTTATGTAACAATGACAGACGGTACAGGTATCGTTCACATTGCTCCTGCATTCGGTGAAGATGATGCCAAAGTTGGCAGAAGATATGACCTTCCTTTCGTTCAGCTTGTTGACGGTAAGGGTGAAATGGCAGAGCCTACACCCTATGCGGGTACATTCGTTAAGGATGCAGATAAATTAGTTCTTATTGACCTTGAAAAAGCAGGTCTTCTCTTTGATGCTCCCAAATTCGAGCACGAATATCCTCACTGCTGGAGATGTAACACACCTCTTATTTACTATGCAAGAGAGTCTTGGTTCATCAAGATGACAGAGGTTAAGGACGACCTTATCAGAAACAACAATACAATTAACTGGATTCCCGAAAGCATCGGTAAGGGCCGTTTCGGTGACTGGCTTCAGAATGTTCAGGACTGGGGTATTTCCCGTAACAGATATTGGGGTACACCTCTTAATATCTGGGAATGTGAATGTGGTTGCCGTCATTCAATCGGTTCAATTGAAGAGCTTAAATCAATGAGTGATAACTGCCCGGATGATATTGAGCTTCACAGACCCTTCATTGATGCAGTTACTATTAAATGCCCCGATTGCGGTAAAGAGATGCACCGTGTTCCCGAGGTTATTGACTGCTGGTTTGACTCAGGCGCAATGCCCTTTGCTCAGCATCACTATCCCTTCGAGAATAAAGAGCTTTTCGAGGCACAGTTCCCTGCAGACTTCATTTCCGAAGCAGTTGACCAGACACGTGGTTGGTTCTATTCTCTTCTTGCAATTTCAACTCTCATTTTCAATAAAGCACCTTATAAGAATGTTATCGTTCTCGGTCACGTTCAGGATGAAAACGGTCAGAAAATGAGTAAATCCAAGGGTAATGCAGTTGACCCCTTTGATGCTCTTCAAAGCTACGGTGCAGATGCTATCCGTTGGTATTTCTATACTAACTCTGCTCCCTGGCTTCCCAACCGCTTCCACGGTAAAGCAGTTGTTGAAGGTCAGCGTAAGTTTATGAGCACACTCTGGAATACTTATTCCTTCTATGTGCTCTATGCTAATATCGATAAATTCGACCCCACAAAATATAATATCGAAGATTGTAAACTTTCCGTTATGGATAAATGGCTTCTTTCAAAGCTCAATTCTATGGTTAAGGCAGTTGACAGCAACCTCTCTAACTACCGCATTCCCGAAGCTGCAAAGGCTCTTCAGGAATTCACCGATGAAATGAGTAACTGGTATGTTCGTCGAGGCAGAGAGCGTTATTGGGTGCAGGGCATTACAGAGGACAAGGTTGCCGCTTATATGACCCTTTACACAGCTCTTGTTACAACTGCGAAAACTGCTGCTCCAATGATTCCCTTTATGGCAGAAGCAATTTACAGAAACCTTGTTTGCAATGTTGATAAATCCGCTCCCGAAAGCGTGCATCTTTGCGAGTTCCCCGAGGTTAAGGAAAAACTTATTGATGCAGAGCTTGAAAAGAATATGGATGAGGTTGTTAACATCGTTGTTCTCGGCAGAGCTGCAAGAAACGGTTCAAATATCAAAAACCGTCAGCCTCTTAACACAATGTATGTTCAGAGTGATAAAAAGGTAGAGGGCTACTTTACCGATATTATCCGCGATGAGCTTAATGTTAAGAATGTTGATTTCGTTGATGATGCATCAGGCTTCGTTTCCTATATCTTCAAGCCTCAGCTTAAAACCCTCGGTCCGAAATACGGTAAGCAGTTGGGCGAAATCAGAGTGGCTCTTTCTGAACTTGATTCTTCCGCAAAAGCAACTCTTGATGCGGACGGAAAACTGGTTCTTAATCTGGCAAGCGGTGATGTTGAACTCACTCCCGATGACATTCTTCTTGAAACAAAGCAGAAAGAGGGCGTGTTCACAGTTTCTGACAGAGGCGTTACGGTTGCTCTTGATACACAGCTTACTGCTGAGCTTATTGAAGAAGGCTTCGTAAAAGAGCTTATCAGTAAAATTCAGACAATGAGAAAAGATTCTGATTTCAATGTTATGGACAGAATCAGCGTTACTCTTACAGGTAACGATAAACTTCTTTCAATTGCTAAAAACAACGAAGAAACAATTTCTACCGTTGTTCTTTCCGATTCAATTACCGAAGGCGATGGTGCAAACGGAAAAGAATGGGATATCAATGGTGAGAAAGTAACAATTACTGTTGTTCGTGTATAATTAATTTATTAAAGGCATCGCTTCGGCGATGCCTTTTTTAGTGTGGAGTTAGGAGTGAGGAGTTAGGAATGTCAGGTCTGCGACGCAATCATAAAATTACAGAAAAACAAATTTATAGTTCTAAATTTTTTTGTTGAAAGATAAGTTAATTAAATGAAATTAGTTTTGGTTACGAATACCTAATATAATGTTTGGAAGCGAAGCTTCCCCAACATTCCTCACTCCTCATTGCTCACTCCTAACTTTTTTGCATATTTCTCCCATTTTTCAGCAAAATAAAGATATAGAATTTTGTTTTTTAGGGAGATAGAAATATGTGTGGAATTATTGGTAAAATTGGTGTGGGAAATGTTTTTCCCGAGCTTCTTAACGGTCTTAAAAATCTTGAATACCGAGGTTATGATTCGTCGGGAATTGCAATTTTCTGTGACGGAAAAATTTCCCGTTACAGAGCATCGGGTAAGATTTCTAATCTGGAAAGACAGTTTGTCGGGAAAGTTCCAGAAAGCTATGGAGGAATAGGACATACCCGATGGGCAACCCACGGAAATCCAACAGAAGAAAATGCTCATCCCCATATCAGTCAGGACGGCAAATTTGCCATTGTTCACAACGGAATAATTGAAAATTCAGATGAAATAAAAAAAACGTTATTACCTAAAAATACAGAGTTCTTTTCGCAGACCGATACGGAGGTTGTTGTTAAACTTTTAAGTATGTTATACAAAAAAGATGTTATAACGGCCTTGAGCGAAACCTGTAAGACATTAAAGGGCAGTTATGCTTTCGGAATTCTCTGCGAGGATTTTCCCGAAACTGTTTTTGCGGTTGCCAAGGACAGCCCTCTTGTTGTTGTAAAAGGGGAAACGGGGTGCTGGCTTGCATCGGATTTGTGCGCTGTTGGTGAAAAAACAGCAGAAGTTTATCGCCTTACAGATGGTGAAATGTGTGCTTTGACACGAAATAGGCTGACATTTTTCAATCCCTCGGGAGAAAAAATTGAAAAATTCCCCGAAAGTGCGGAAACGGACTGTTCGATTTTTGATAAAGGCGATTTTGAGCACTATATGCTTAAAGAGATTTTCGAGCAACCGAATGCTGTAAAAAATACGGTTTTATCTTTTGTAAAATCAGGAGAAATAGCTTTTGAAAATGTTAATCTTGATGAAAAGTATATTATTAATAAATTGAAAAATATTGTTATTGTGGCTTGCGGTTCGGCTTACCACGCGGGGCTTTCCGGGAAATGTATTATTGAAAAATTTTGCAAAATCCCTTGTTCAGTTGAAATTGCATCGGAATTTCGATATTCAGAATCTTTGATAACTGAAAATACTCTTGCGATTTTTATAAGTCAAAGTGGTGAAACTGCCGATACCTTGGCTGCATTACGACTTGCAAAAAACAAAGGCGCAAAAATTCTTTCTATCGTAAATGTTAAAGGTAGTGTTATTGCACAAGAAAGTGAAAATATAATTTTTACGAAAGCAGGAAGAGAAATAGCAGTTGCAACAACAAAGGCTTACAGCGCACAGCTTGTCAGTATTTACGGACTGGCTTTGTTTATAGGTGACACAAAAGGTACGTTAGAAAAGGGAAAATACAGGAAGCTGGTTAATGAGCTATTAGAGCTACCTGAAAAAATAGAGAAAACTCTTAATTGCACTTCTGACAAAATGAAAGAACTATCAGCAAAAATTTATAAAAAAAGCGATGTGTTTTTCATTGGCAGACTTTCAGATTATGCAACGGCGGCGGAGGGGTCTCTTAAAATGAAAGAAATAAGCTATATTAATTCGCAGGCTTACCCTGCGGGCGAATTGAAGCACGGTACAATCTCCCTCGTTTCAGACGGAACTCCTGTTATTGCAATAGCAGGAAACAGTAAGGTTTTTTCGAAAACCGTAAGCAATATTTCTGAGGTAAGAGCGAGAAGTGCAAGGGTTATTTTAATAACGGATGAAAGTGAAAAAAATACTGCGGTCGATGCGGATGATATAGTTAAAGTTCCGCAAACGATGCCCGAATTTCAAAACTCTCTTCTTGTTTTACCCTTACAGCTTTTGAGCTATTACACCGCTAAGCTACTGGGTTGCGATATTGATAAACCCAAAAATCTCGCTAAAAGTGTTACGGTGGAATAACCTTACAAAAACTTAATTTGATTTATTTACTGCCGTATGTTATCATTGGATTGGTGATAAATATGGCAGTAAAAATACTCGTAACGGAGGATGATGTTTTCCTTCGTGACGGACTTTGCGAAATGCTCAAAAAAGAGGGATATGACGTTGTCAGTGCAGGAACAATAAAGGATGCAAAGGAATGTTTTTTAAAGGAAAGCTTTAATCTTATAATCCTTGATGTTATGCTTCCGGACGGTAACGGCTTCGATATGTGTGCATTTATTCGCTCAAAAAACGAAGATGTGCCAATACTTTTTTTGACTGCTTGCGATGATGAGGTTCAGGTTGTCCGTGGTCTTGATGCAGGTGCAGATGATTATGTTACAAAGCCTTTTAAATTGCTTGAGCTTTTATCAAGAATCCGTGCCCTTTTAAGAAGAAACAAGTCAACAGTATACAGTTGCGAGAATATTGTTATTGATATAAATACAATGACTGTTAAAAAAGACGGAGAAAATGTTTTTGTTACTCCAACAGAGTTTCAGATTCTTTCCGCTCTTATAAGAAACAGCGGTGTTATTGTTACAAGAGCAATTTTATTAGAAAATATATGGGATGAGGGTGGTTCATTTATTGATGACAACACTCTTTCCGTTCATATCAGCCGACTTCGTGAGAAAATCGGTCCTGAGCATATTGTAACCGTGCGCGGTGTGGGTTACAGATGGGAGGACGGAAAATGAGCCCTTTTGAAATCTGTCTGATTATTTCTGTGTGTTTATTACTTTTTGTTGTGCTTGTTTTGAGTCTTTTGCTTACTAAAAATAAAAGAAAAGTGAAAAAACTTACTAAAAGCATCAATAAATATTTTGAAAAAGGCGAGCTGACAAAATTCAGCACAGAGGATGACAATTTTTCACTTCTTCAGAATGCAGTTTGTGATTTGGAAAATGCTCTTGAGGTTCAAAAGCAAAATACAGAGCTTGAAACAAGAAAAAATACGGATTTTATTGCAGATGTTTCTCATCAGCTTAAAACACCGATTGCAGGGCTTCGCCTTTATCTTGAAATGGATAATGCCCAAAACCCGACGGAGCATACAGAAAAAGAGCTACAGCTTGTGGAAAAAACAGAAGAGCTTGTTGCAAAGCTGTTGCGCCTTGAAAAGCTGAAAAGCGATACATACGCTATGGATTTCCAATTTTATGAAATCAGCGAAATTCTTAAAAGTATAGTTATTGATATGAAGCACATTTTCCCTGAAAAGCAGTTCGCTGTTATCGGAAAAAGCCGAATGAGATGCGATAAGGAATGGTTGACAGAGGCTTTAGGAAATGTTATTAAAAATGCCTGCGAGCACACCGATAACAACGGTAAAATCAATATAACTATTGAAGAAAATGAACGCTCAACGATTGTTACTGTTTCCGATAACGGCGGCGGTGTTGATAAGGATGATGTTGGCAAGCTCTTTAAAAGATTCCACAGAACCAAAAATTCAAAGCCTCAAAGTGCAGGAATCGGTCTTGCAATTACCAAAGCTATTGTTGAAAAGCATCACGGAACAATTAGTGCCGTAAATACTGCAACAGGACTTGATATTATAATGTGTTTTCCGCATATTGATGGATATGTCGCCATGTGAAAATATGTTGAATTTTTTGTTTTAGTGTGTTACAATGACTTCGGAATAAGGCAGGCATATACGGTATGCGGTTAGTCCTCTGTATTTCGGAGGGCACTTTTCCCTCCTGAAAGGAGGGGTGCTTATGGTTACATACGAGCAGTTGTTCCTCTTTGGTTCACTAATAGTATCTATTATCGCACTTGTTATAGAAATAACAAAAAAGAAATAACCGCCTGTCCTCTGCAAAGTTAGGCGATTATTTCAAAAAACTCTTGTAGGGCTGACCGTTTATCGGTTTGCCTTATTTCATTTACATTATATGTTTTAATTCTCTCTTTGTCAACCCAAAGGGAGAATTTTTATTTTAGAGTTTTTATTTTAGGTCAATCATTTTTCTTTTCTTACGAAATCTTAAGATAAAAGTCACTTTAAATTAAGATTGATGATTTACAATGTAATCAACATAGAGGATTAGTATTCTCAAAATCAAATTCAAAGGAGAGTTTTCTGTGAATATTATCGAATGCAAAAATCTCACAAAGGAATATTTAAGCGGTGAAAATACAGTTGTGGCACTTAACGATGTGTCATTGGAATTTGAAAAAGGAGAGTTCTGTGCGATAACAGGTCCGTCAGGTTCGGGTAAATCAACATTTTTGCACGTTCTCAGCAGTCTTGAAAACGCCACATCAGGCGAGGTTATTTATAACAACGAAAGCCTAAAAAACTATAACGATAATCAGCTTTCAATTCTCAGAAGAAGACGCTTCGGTTTCGTTTTCCAGGCATATAACCTTGTTGAAGAGTTGACAGGTTATGAAAATATTTTGCTTCCTATTATGCTGGACAAAAAGAAACCCGATGGAGAGTATCTGAAGAAAATTATTGACATTCTCGGCATAGAAGACAGACTTTCTCATCTTCCGTCTGCTCTTTCAGGCGGTCAGCAGCAGAGAATTGCTATTGCAAGAGCACTTGCAAACAAACCATCAATCCTTTTTGCCGATGAACCTACAGGTAACCTTGACGGTAAAAGCGGTAGAGAGGTGCTGTCACTTCTTAAATATGTGAGTAAGGAATTAGGCGTAACCCTCATTCTTGTTACTCACGATTTGCACGTTGCCGAGCAGGCAGACAGAGTTATCAGAATCGAAGACGGTGCTGTTGTTTCCGATAGTAAAAAGGATAATTAAAAAATACGGAGTGCGGAATGCGGAGTTAGGAATGCGGAATGAGCTTCGCAAGGAGATAAAATAGAAGAATTAAGTAGATACAAGCGAAGCCTATCATCCCTGTTTGCTTCAGCAAATAGGGAGGGGGACCGTTCTTCTATGAGTAAATTATTTCAATATGAATATTTCGGGTGGTATGGTTTTGTATTGATATAGTTTGGGCGGAACGGTGGTGGGTTGCCACGTAAATACAACCCTTTGTTGTTGAGAGCAATAATAAAGGAGTTAATTATATAATTGATTATTCCCCTCATCAACGATGTAAAGAGGGAAGGGGGGCAACCCACCACCACCCCAGATTTGAATTTTTCAATTTATAACAAATTGGCTCGAAATACACAAAAAGAAATGAAAAAATATATTAAAGGGCGGTCCCCCTCCCTATGCTTACGCACAGGGATGATAGAGCTTTGCATAACTTACAGAATGTCCGTAACAGGAAGATGGTGAAACTATGAAAAACAAAAAATTAACCTTTAATTCCCTTGCTTTCGGTAACCTGAAGCATAGGAAAAAGCAATATACCTTGCTTGTTATCGGCATCATTCTTTCAATGGTGTTTTCTTCAGGCTTTGTGTTTTTCGTTTCAAGTGCGGTTACTTCTGCAATCGAAACACATAATTACAAATACGGAAAGCAATCGGAAATTGTAACTAATGTTGTTACTAACGATTCTTTGGAAGCTGTATTAAATAAAACTTATGAAGACCACGGCTATATGCACATTTTAGGTGCAATTACTACAGTTGACAGTGAAATTGATTTGGGTACTGCTGTTGGTTGGCTTGATGAAGATGGTAAAGAGCTTTATTATCAAAGCCTTGCAGAAGGCAAAATGCCACAAAAGAAAAATGAAATTGCCATAGAAAAAAGCGCACTTATAAGACTTGGCGGAACTTATAAAATCGGAGATAAAATAACCTTTGATTTATATGTTCAGAATGGTGCAAAAAGATCAGAAAAACCAATAAAAAAAGAATATGTTATTTCAGGTATTCTTAATGATAAAAGGTCAAATATAGGAAGACAGCACGATGGTCAGGCATTCGAGCTTCCTGCAGCATTTGTAGCAGATAATTCCCAAGTTGAATTAGGTGGCAAGGAAAGCCTTCATTGTCTTATTTTATCAGATGATGAAGAGGGGAGCCTTGGTACATATATAACCGAGTTAAGAAAAACAATGGGTTCCGAAAATGGTGATGGTACAGGTATCTTCACAACGGGCGGATATGAGCTTAGCTACACAATTGCAGATATGTTCGGCGTTGACGCACCATTTTTATTGATGCTTGTTTTTGTTGCAGTTTTGGCACTTGTTTCAAATATTGGTATTATTAATGCTTTTTCAACCAATTTAAAGGAAAGAAAAAAGCAAATAGGACTTTTAAGAAGCGTTGGCGCAACAAGAAGACAGATTATAAAAATCTATGGCAGAGAAAGCTTTATTATATGTTTACTTTGCGTTCCTTTAAGTCTTTTAATATCTGTTTTTGCAGTAAGAATGAGCGTTAGCATTATGGGAACAAACTTTGTTTTCAAGCCAAGCTGGTGGGTGCTTCCTTTAAGTGCATTTTTCAGTATCTGCGTGGTTCTTCTTTCTTCTCTTATTCCTCTCGCTTCTGCTTCGAGAATTTCTCCTATGCAGGCAATAAGGAATATTCAGATAAACCGCAAAATGAAGAAAAAGAAAATTAAAACTCAAAATGAGTTTAATCCATCAAAGCTTTTAGCATCAAGAAATATCAAGCTTTATAAAAACAAACAGGTTTTAACAAGTATCATTCTTGCTGTAGCAATTTTCGGCTCACTTTTGGGCTATGCCGCTATAAGTGGAGTTAAAAAGAATAACCGTATAATTGATTATGATTATAGTGTTTATGCAGAGTATTATGAGTATCAATACAGACGATTGGCATATTATGAAAATCAGGTTAAAGGTTTTTCTGATAATGATGTTCAGGATGTTCTTTATAACTCAAATGTGGAAAGAGTTGTAACCGGCAAAACCACAAACGGATATATTTTAGTTGATGAATTAACAGATTATATGCGCCTTTGCGGTTATACCAACGATGTTTATCAACAGAAATATTCAAAAAAAGGCGATATTACACCTGAAAACTATCATAAATTTACCGAAGATAATCTTGAAAATAAAGCTGTTAAGGAAAAAGCCGATATTAAAGGTGAGGTATTCCCTTTGAGCTTTTATGGGGTTGAGGAAGAATATATCGAATCCTTGAATGATGCGGTTACAGTAGGCAGAATTGATATAGATAAAATCAATTCAGGTGAAGAGATTATTCTTCTTGTACCTGAATATGTTGAGCTTTCAGCTTGGGATTATGATGATGAATCAGGTCCTGATATAGAGTTCGAATGGAGTCTTAAACCAAGTAAAAATATTTCTAAAAATCAGGTCGTTCTTGATTCTGCAAAAATAGGCGATGAATTCAAGGTTAATAAAGAAATAACATTAGGTTGGATTGGCACAGAAGAGAATGAACCCGTTGAATATGATTATGAGGGTGGAGAAGGAAAAATCAAAACAGGCGAATTCAAGCACACAAAAATTGAAACTGATACAAAAATCGGTGCAATAATTTATTTACCTGCTGATATTTCAAATCTCTTTTATGATTATAGTTTCTTTAGTAGCAGTAAACCTTGCATAGTTACAAGTGTTGACGGAATTGATACCTTCACAAAAAACTTGCCATATCTTTCAATGAAAGTCCATCTTAATCAAGAGTGTAATGATGAAATTGAAGAAGAAATGATGACACTTTTTGACAGGCTTACTGCAGAAATGGGTAGTCCGAGCATATATTCTGCTTATGAACGTGCGAAATCCGGAGAAACAACAGCCAAAACCTTATTGCTTATTATAACTGCAGTTGTTGCACTTCTTTTCACCTTAAGTGGCAGCTTAATTAACAATGCTCTTACTGCACGAATAAGAGAAAGTAAAAAGGAAATCGGTACTTTAAGAGCAGTTGGTGCATCTGTTAAAGATATTTCAAGTTCATATATAAGGCAGTTACTGTCGGTTCTCGGTTTCGGAACAATTTTAGGTTTTGTAGCGTTTGCACTTTTCTATGGTATATATTGCCTTGTATTCATAAGTATGGGCGACACTACCGATGACTTTATTCTGACATTCCGTGAAACAATTGTAGCTGTTATAGCACTCTTTGGTTGCTGTATAGGAAACGTTTATTTCAAGGTTAAAAAAGAAATGAAGAACAGTATTGTTGAGAATATAAGAGAGTTATAAGAAAATGCGGAATTCGGAGTGCGGAATGAGCTTAGCAAGGAGATAAAATAGAAGAATTAAGTAGATACAAGCGAAGCCTATCATCCCTGTTTGCTTAGCAAATAGGGAGGGGGGCAACCCACCACCACCCCAGATTTGAATTTTTCAATTTATAACAAATTGGCTCGAAATACACAAAAAGAAATGAAAAAATATATTCAAGGGCGGTCCCCCTCCCTATGTGGCAGAGCCACACAGGGATGATAGGGCTTCGCATAACTTACAGAATGTCCTTAACAGAAAGATGTGATTATATGAAAAAAATATTGATATTATTATTGAGCTTTATGGTTTGCGTAATGCCTTGCTTGGCGGCGGAAGATGGTGCAGAGAATGTGACAGAAGCAACAGAAGTCACAACAGAAGCGACTACTGAAGCCACAACAAAAAAGGCAGAAACAACAAAAAAAGCAGAAAAGACAACGAAAAAAGCTAAAACAACAAAGAAAGCTGAACCGGATGCAGAAGAGGAAGAAGCACCCGAAAAAAATGAAGAGGTGCAAGAAGATAACTCTCAACCCCGCCTTATGGTGACAAGCTATGTTGTTGAGAATGATTATTTAACTCCTGAAAAAGAAGGGAAGATAACTGTAACTCTTCAGAATATGCACCCATCAAAAGCAGTGAAAAATATCAAGCTTTCCATTGAAGATGGTGCTGATGAAATCCGCCCCGACGGTATGGGAACAAAATATGTTTCATCAATCGGTGCAGGAAAGGTTTACAGTTGGGAAATAGGTGTTTCGGTAATTCATTCCGCAACTGTTGGTGAGCATAAGCTCAGCTTCACTTGTGAATATGAAGATGAATTCGGCTCGGGTTATTCTGCTAACGATACATTAAGAGTTCAGGTTCGCCAGCCTGCAAAGCTGGATTATGACGGTGCAAAGCTTCCCGTTAAGGTGGTTCAGGAGGATACGGTTACACTTAACATTAACCTTATGAACACAGGAAAATCCACTCTTTATAACTGCAAGGTTGAATATGATATTGAAGGACTTGAATCAGGTGGCAGTAGCTTTGCAGGAGAAATTCCTGTTGGCGAAAGCAAAACTGCAACTGCAAATCTTCGTGTTGACAGCGAAAAAACAGGTAATGTAAAAGGCACAATTAAAATTACTTATGAAGATGCTTTCGGCAAGATATATGAAAAAGAGCAAGAGGTGAAAACTCTTATTGAAAAGAAGGTTATCAAGGCAGAGAAAAAGGAAGAGGAAGAAAAGAAAAATCCTCTTTGGTGGCTGTTCCTTCTCGGCGGTCTTGTAGTCGGTGGCGGTCTTGGCTTCGGTATTCCCTTTGCAATTAATTCCAAAAAGCAAAGAGAAGAGGATGAGAAGAGATTATAAGATGCATTACTTTTACAAAGGCAAGAGGGAGCGGGGCAACCCACCACCGCTGACGCGGTCCCCCTCCCTATTCCATCAAAGATGGAACAGGGATGATAAATGAATAGAATTAGTCACATAATACAAAGAAACGGCAATTCCTTTGGTGGAGTTGCCGTTTTTGATTTTGGGGTTTGTTTTTATATTTTTTTGTTAGTATAATAGAGATGTATTTTACCTTATTATGAGGAGAAGTTTATATGCTTGAAATGAAAAACGGGAAGTTCTACATGGACGGCGAGGAATTTCATATTTATTCGGGTGCTATGCACTATTTCAGAATTCCCGAGGAATACTGGCTTGACCGCCTTATGAAATTAAAGGCGGCAGGACTTAATACTGTTGAAACCTATGTGCCTTGGAACTTCCACGAGCCTAAGAAAAATCAGTTTGATTTTGGGGGGATGCTCAATATCGAAAAGTTCGTTAAGACCGCTCAGGATTTAGGACTTTACGTTATTGTTCGCCCCGGTCCCTATATCTGTGCTGAATGGGATTTCGGCGGACTTCCTGCCTGGCTTCTTAAAGATAAAAATATAAGACTTCGTTGTTGGGACAAGGCCTACATAAAAGCGGTAGAGGATTTTTATAAGGTGCTTATTCCAAAGCTCGCTCCATACCAGATAACAAAGGGCGGAGCTCTTATTGCAATGCAGATTGAGAATGAATACGGTTCATTCGGAAGAGATAAGAAATATCTTTATTGGCTTCGTGATTTAGTAAAAAAATTGGGCATTGATGTTCAGCTTTTCACCTCTGACGGGGAAAATAAATATTTCTTCTCGGGTGGAGGAATACCTGAGGAATGGATGGTTGCAAACTTTGGTGGCTACAACGAAAACCGCTTCAATGATTTAAAGCTTCTTCAACCCGATAAGCCTTTGATGTGCGGTGAGCATTGGTGCGGTTGGTTTGACCAATTGGGCGCAAAGCACCATTCCGATAATCCTGAGGAAACTCTGGGCAGAAGCCTTGACGGATTCTTTAAAGAGGATGCTAACTTTAACCTTTATATGTTCCACGGCGGTACAAACTTCGGTTTCTCATCGGGGGCAAACTACTACGACTGTTACTGCCCCACCACCACAAGCTATGATTATGGCGCACCCTTAACAGAAAACGGTGCATACACAGAAAAATATTTCATTCTTCGTGAGAGAATGAAGAAGCAGTTGGGGAAAGAGCTTCCCGAATTGCCCGAGGATGCCAAAACCAAAAATTACGGCAAGGTTCAGTTAACTGAATTTGCAGATTTAAAGGATGTTTATAAGAAGTTCGCCGTACATAAAAAATCCTGCTCACCCGAATATATGGAGCATTACGGGCAGAACAGCGGTCTTATTCTTTACAGCACCACTATTAAAGGCTTTTATGACGATACAGAATTAAACGCTTTCGGTGTTCACGATATTGCGTATATTTACATAAACGGTGAATTAAAACACATTTATGACAGAACAAAGCTTAAAGGTAAAGAGCTTTACGAAGAAAGCTTTTCTGTTCCCGTTAAGGCTTTCAAGGGTGAAATCAAGATTGATATTCTTGTTCAGGCTCTCGGCAGAATTAACTATGCAAGAAGAATTTACGACAGAAAAGGTCTTGAAGAAATTTACCTTGGTGGGCAGGCAATTGTTGACTGGGACGTTTATTGTATGGAGCTTGATAAAGCTCCCGATATCAAATATAAAAAATCGCATAATGATTTCCCTTGCTTTATGAAGGGTGCCTTCAAGGCGGAAGAAAAGGTTGATACCTTTGTTGATATGAGAGGCTTTTCTAATGCGGTTGTTTATGTTAACGGCTTCAATTTGGGCAGATTTTTGAAAAGAGGTCCACAATACACCCTCTATCTTCCTGCACCAATTCTAAAGGAAGAAAATGAAATTGTTATTCTTGAGCTTGAAAACTGCAAGAAAAATGAAATTAAACTGATTGACAAAGCAATAATTCTGTGAATTCTAAAAATAAAATGAAATAAGGTGATATTTTGCCGACAATTGCAAAGGAGCTTATTACAAAGGTTAAAGAAATCTTTCAGGAGATGAAGCTGTATTGGAACCAACCCCGACCGGGTGAATATGTGCCCTATAAAGAGATTATTATGCTTTCTGTCGGTTGGATGGCTCTTCATATGTCTGTTCAATGGACTATAGGCTTTGGTGTCGGTAACCAGTTTACAGGAATGACTCTGGGAATGAACAATAACGAGCTTCTTATAATGGGTTATATTTGTCAGTTTTTAGGCTATGCATTAACCCCTCTTAATGCCTGGATTGTTGATAATCTTCGCAGTAAGGACGGTAAATACAGAGTTTATATAAAACTTGCCATTCCTGCAATGATTCTTACACTTCTTTCCCTTTGGCTACCCTATGAGCAGATTCGTGACGGAAGTCATCCTCTTTCCAGATATTTTATGATAGGGCTTCTCTTTCTTATGTGTCAGCTTCAGGGCGGTGTGCAAAGCTGGGTGCAAACGGGCGTTACAAATATGGTTCACGTTATGACCCCCAACACTCAGGAACGCACAAAAATAATGGCTATAACAAGCATTATTTATTCCTTGGGTTATTCAATAAATAATGTTTATTATCCGTTTATGGTTGACCTTCTTACCGACAACGGACAGAAATACACAATGACCTATTTTCGCGGTGCATACACACCGATGGCACTGCTTATGCCCGTTGTTCTCTGTGCATATTTCGGAACAAAGGAAAGACTTGTTCTTCCTAAGAGCCGTATAACAAAAATGAGCTTTACAAGCTCAATGAGAGCGGTTGCAGGTAACAAGATTTTCTGGATTAAATGCGCTGACGGCTGGAACAATTTCCTTGAGGGTGCAAAGGGCAATATATGGGATTGGATGGTTTACCGTGCCCATATTATGAAGAGTACAACCTACGGTCTTCTTAACACGATTTCTTATAATGCTAATTTCTGGGGGATGCTGTTCTCGCCCTGGTTTATTAAGAAATTCGGTAAAAAGAAAATTAAAATTTTCAAGAATATTGTTCAGGTTTTCCTTGTTGCCTCATATTTCCTTTTCTACAAGAGTCCTCTTGCAGGTGTAGGTTTGTTTATAGTATACACCCTTGACCGCTTCGTTGATACATATAATGTTATTGACAGCGCAATTGAATCGGATATGCGAGATAATCAGCAGTATCTTATAGGCGAGCGAATTGACGGTGCATTCGGTTTTGTTTCTACCTATGCCGGTGGCGCAATCAACGCCGTAACAAACCTTTTCATTCCCTGGGTTTATAAGAAAAAAGGCTTTGACGGTAACGATTATTCCGTTCTTGATGTTTATATAAATTATGACGAAAATCTGCCTCTTTCAAAGCAGAAGAAAAATCCCGACTGTGTGCTATACGAATTGATGGATACACTTCTTGTGATTTCCATAATCGGTGCGGCGTTGGACGTTCTTCCCTGGTTCTTGTATGACATTTCCGAAACCGGTCAGAAATCTATGATTCGAGCTATAAGAATCCGTACTCTTGTTGAAGACGAGGATTCCGAAAACAGAGATGAAGCATCATATATTGAGGGTTGCGAAGCAATTTTCAAAGCAAAGAAGTTCTTTGGTGTTGAAAAAGTAGAAAATTATAAAGAAAAATTGAGAGAGGCTAAAGCACTCCCCAATATAACCGAAAATGAAAAAGAAATCAGAAGACAGGCAATCAAAACCGCAAAAGCATATATCGAGGATGCAGAAACTCATAACGAGGAAGTTGAAATTGCAGATTTCGTTATGCACGAGCTTAACCGTTTTGAAACAGAATTCGGTAAGAAACAGCTTGAACTTTGCCGTCTTATTGCAGCGGGCGGACCGCAGAATTTCTTTAAATGCGCTGAAAAAGCGCAGGAGCTTGCAATTGCTCTTCCCAATAGCGAGGACAAAGAGGAACGCACTTGGAGAAAACAAGAGATAAGAAATGCGAAAGCTCTTGTTAAATCCGAAAAGCTGGCTAAAAAGCACTACCCCGAGGGTATTGTTCCCTTTGATAATCAGGTATATGAAGATGCCTATAATATGCCCGATGATACAAGAGAACAAGCAAATGTGAGACGTAAAGCTATGAGAAAGGCAAGTAAAGAACGCAATATATACGGTATTGTTGCTGCACCTTATCTTGCTGCTTTAAGAACTCTTAATCTTTACGAGGGCTATCAGAAGCTGGATGAATTAACAAGTGATTATGATAATGTTGTGAATGCCCGTAACCAACGTCTTGACCAAGAACGAGCAGAGCAGGAAAGAATTACTGCGGAAAGAAGCTTTGATAAAGAGAGTAAAAAAGCAAGTAAAAGGTTAAAAAAGTGAGGAGTTAGTAGTTAGGAGTGAGGAATGTCGGAATCTGCGGTCGGCATTATAGCAGAGATAGGTCACATAGCTGTCTTGCTCTTGAAATAAATAAAAATCAGGAGGAAAAATATGAAAAAAATTATTTCTTTAATTCTTGTTTGCTTAATGCTTGCTATTACCATTATACCTGCAAGCGCTGCAGAAAAAACAAAAAAACTTCAGTTTGATAAAGACGGAGAATTTAAAGTTCTTCACCTTTGTGACTGTCAGGATGGTTTTCCTGCTCAAGAGAAAATGTTTACTTACATAAACTATATGCTTGAGAATTACAAGCCCGACCTTGTTGTTCTTGGCGGTGATAACACAGTTGGCGAAGAAGAAACGAAAGAGCAGGCAATTGAAGAGCTTGTTTCACCCTTTGTTGAGCACGAAACCTATTTCACACTTGTTTTCGGTAACCATGACCATCAGCAAGGTGTTGAAAAAGAAGAGCTTTTGGAAATGTATCAGAAATATGGCGGAAAATACTGCTTGGCTTATGATGCCGACCCCGATTTAACAGGTGTTGCAAACCATAATCTTCCCATTTATTCTTCTGACGGCGAAAAAATTAAATTCAATCTCTGGCTTATAGACTCAAATCACTATGTTACTGATGAAAACGGCGACGAAATAGGTTATGACAGCGTTCGTGAAGACCAGATTGAATGGTATAAGGAAACTTATAAGAAGCTCGAAAAAGAAGCTGGGGAAAAGGTTTATTCATTAGCTTTTCAGCATATTGTTCCCGGTGAGGTTTACGATGTTATGTTCCCTGAGGTTAAGAAGCCTCTTCCGCCTCTTACAGAAACATATAACAACGGCAAACACTACCCCATTTTCTTACCTGATACAAGTGCATTTACCGGTCATCTTTTTGAAAATCCATCACCCGGTATTTATAACTACGGTCAGGTTGACGCTATGCTTGAAACAGGGGATGTGCTTTCAATCCTTGTAGGTCACGACCATATCTGTACTTATGAAATTGACTACAAAGGTATAATGTTTATCAATACTCCCGGTGTTACCTACAATTCTTATGGTAACGAATTTGTACGCGGAAGCAGACTTATTACTATCAAAGAAGATACACCCGATACATTTGAATCTGAGGTTATAACTGTTAACGAAGTTGCTTATGAGGACGAGGATTTCCGTGAAGCAATGGATATCAGCAAATTCAAAGCAGGCTTCTGGATTGTTTTAGGCGATATTCTCCTTGGTCTTGCAAAAGCATCAGGCTATATTGCTAAAATAATTTATTAAAATAAAAGGGATGTAAAAAACGTATCGTTTTTTACATCCCCTTGTTTCTTATGGCTCATAAGGAAACACAGGCATCAATTCAAGTTTGAATTGGTTTATTTTGTGTAAGCGGTCGATTTTATTTTTAATTTCTTCGTCCTCGCAGATACCTTCTCGAATATATCTGTCAAGAACTGCATAAGTGAAGCCTAAATTATCTTCATCGGTTTTACCGCAAAGACCGTCAATGGGCACTTTTTCAACAAACATTTCAGGAAGCTCTAAAGCCCTGCCTATTGCTTTAACCTCTTGAACTGTAAGCTTTGAAAGAGGGGAGAAGTCACCAACGCTGTCACCGTATCTTGTTGAATAGCCAACCCAATCCTCCGAAAGGTTGCAGGTGTTTGCAACTCTGCCGTTAACACTTTGGGAAACTGCATAAACAGTTGCCATTCTCAAACGCGGCGGTAGATTTGTTGTTGCCTGAGTATTTATTTCAACACCGCTTTTTTGAAGTTCATTCATAAGACCGTTGTAAGCATCATTTATATTAACAATATAACTTTGAATACCAAGATGCTCTACAAGTGCTTTTGAAACATCAATATCAAACTGTTCACCCTTGGGCATTAAAACACCAACAACGTTTTCCTTGCCGAGAGCTTCAACAAGGAGTGCCGCAACAACGGAGCTGTCCTTGCCGCCGGAAATACCCACAACACCTTTACAGCCTTTGCCGTTTATTTCAAACCAATCTTTAATCCATTCAACTATATCATTTTTAACTTTTATTGCATCAAATGGCATAAAAATCATTCCTTTTCAAAAATCTGTATTTATTTTAGCCTTTTTACAATGGTTTTTCAATATTTTTCTTTAAATAACTTGAAACGACTTTGATATGTTTGTATAATAAATATATATGTTCTCTTGGGGGTAGGAAAATGACAGTAAGCAGTGCTATAAAAAGCCTTGTTAAGTATGGTATCAAGGAAGGTCTTTTAGAAAATTTTGATGAAATCTGGGCAATTAACAGAGTTCTTGAGGTTTTAGGACTTGATGCAATTGAAAGTGATGCAGTAATTTACGAAGAAGCAAGTCTTGAAGAACTTTTAAAAACTTTGCTTGTCTATGCTTGTGAAAACGGTATATGCGAGGATTCTGTTGTTTACAGAGATTTGTTTGATACAAAAATTATGGGGGCTATTTGTCCCAGACCATCTGAGGTTATTAGAAAATTCAATGAGCTTTATGCGGAATCACCCGAAAAGGCAACTGAGTTTTACTACCATCTTTCAAGAAAAAGCGACTACATAAGAGAATACAGAATAAAAAACGATATGAAGTGGGTTACACCTACTGAATATGGTGACATTGATATAACAATTAACCTTTCGAAGCCTGAAAAAGACCCAAAAGCCATTGCGGCGGCTCTTAAAATGAAGCAGAGCTCGTATCCTCTTTGTATGCTCTGCCCCGAAAATGAGGGATATGCAGGACGGGTTAACCACCCTGCAAGGCAGAATCACAGAGTTATTCCGATTGAGCTTGAAAATGAAAATTGGTGCTTACAGTATTCACCCTATGTTTATTATAACGAGCATTGTATTGTTTTCAGTGCAAATCATACTCCTATGAAAATAAGTGAGCAAGGCTTCCGCAGACTTTTTGCATTTGTTAAAAAGTTTCCTCATTATTTTGTAGGCTCAAATGCGGATTTACCCATTGTTGGCGGTTCTGTTCTTACTCATGACCATTTTCAGGGCGGTAACTATGAATTTGCAATGGCAAAAGCCCCTGTTGAAACAGATGTAACCTTTGAGGGCTATGAAGATATTAAGGCGGGCATTGTTAAATGGCCGATGTCGGTGCTCCGTCTTATAGGTGACGATACGGACAGAATTTGTGAGTTGAGCGGAAAAATTCTTGCAAAGTGGAGAAATTATACCGATGAAGCTGCTTTCATTTTCTCGGAAACCGACGGCACACCTCACAACACTATTACACCAATTGCCCGTTTCAGAAACGGTAAATTTGAAATTGACCTTGTTTTAAGAAACAATATTACCACCGAGGAGTACCCCGACGGTGTTTATCATCCCCATCCTCAGCACCACCATATTAAAAAAGAAAATATCGGTCTTATTGAGGTTATGGGGCTTGCGGTTCTTCCTTCAAGACTTAAAACAGAAATGGCAACTCTTAAAGATGCCATTATTAACGGTAAAGATATTCTTGCTGATGAAACAATTGCAAAGCACTATGAATGGGTTGAAGAGATTAAGAAAAACAACACAATCACCGAAGAAAACTGTGAAAAGGTTTTGCAGGATGAAATCGGCAAGGTTTTTGCAGATATTCTGGGTCAATGCGGAGTTTTCTCCCGTAACGAAGAGGGTAAGGCACAGTTCTTAAAATTTGCAGAAGCAGTTAATGAATGACGGAGGAAAGAGTTATGTTTGAAAAAATCAAATCAAAATTTCAAATTGGTAAAGTAGAGGTTCAGCAGAATGCTTTTGATGGCAGAGGCTTCACATTTGAGCTTAAAGAAACAGATAAATCCATTAAAGGTATTTTGAAAGCAAAGGTTAACCTTACAATGAAATCCCTTGAAATTATCGGTGAAAAGGATTTCGACGATGATGATTTGTTCTTTGCAAACGGCTACCAGGCTTGGACAACATCCCGTGAATTTTCAAAGGAAGATAAATTTAACGGACTTATTAAAGCTGCAAATGTTAATAAGTTTGTAAAGCATTTTGCAGGTCTTTCAGGTGACTATCATTTTGAAAGCTATGGCGAAGAAGGCAAGTTTCACGGCTATACATACTGCTACTTCCGTGAAAAAGGTGAAAAAGAAATCAAGCTTTACGGCTCAAAGAGTGAGCGTCAAGGCTTCACAATCTTTGCCGTTGATATGAAAGACGATAAATTCATCATCAGAAAAGATGTTGAAGGTCTTGCTCTGACTGCCGGTCAGGAATATGAAATTTTTGATATTGCAATCATTAAAGGCGATATGGATGATGTAATGGATAAATATTTCTTCGATTTTGTTGGTTGCAAGAAGCCTGCTATCGAGCATCTTTCAGGCTATACCTCCTGGTACAACTATTTCCAGAATATCAGCGAGGATATTATTCTCCGTGACCTTAACGGACTTGACAGAGCAAGTGAAGAGGTTAACATTTTCCAGGTTGACGACGGCTATCAGCAGGCAGTTGGTGACTGGCTTCTTATTGATGAAAAGAAATTCCCTAACGGAATGAAATATATTGCAGATAAAATTCACGAAAAAGGCTATAAAGCAGGTATCTGGCTTGCACCCTTCAGCGCGCAGGTTTCATCACAGCTTGCAAAAGACCACCCCGACTGGCTTTTAAGACACAACCGTAACGGCAAAAAAATGCTCGGTTGTCAGGGCTGGGGCGGTGCTTACACCATTGATATTTATAACCCCGAGGTAAGAGAATACATAAAAAAGGTTTTCAACCAGGTACTCAATGTATGGGGCTTTGATATGGTCAAGCTGGACTTCCTTTACAGCCAGTGTATTGAACCCAGAAACGGTAAAACACGTGGCGAGATTATGTGCGACGGTGTTGATCTTCTCCGCGAGGCTTGCGGTGATAAGTGGATTTTAGGGTGCGGTGTGCCCATTGGCGCTTGTATGGGTATTTTTGATGCTTGCCGTATCAGTTGCGATGCAAACAAGGATTGGAGCTTCAGTCTTTCCAACGGCTTAAGCCAGACTGCTCTTTTGGGTCTTGTAAGAATCAATGCTGAAACACCTTCATCACAGAATGCAATTATAAACACAATTTTCCGTAACCACCTTGACGGCAGAGCATTTTGCAATGATCCCGATGTATTCTTCCTTCGTGATATCAACATCGGCTATACCTGGGAGCAGAAGCTCCTTCACGGTAAAATTAACACTGTTTGCGGTAATGTTCTTTTCGTTTCCGATAATGCCGGTGATTTTGACGGTGAAAGAATAGGCTACCTTAAAGAATTTTTCAAGAATAAGGATTATAAGGTTAATATGGCTGAGTTTATTGACGATGATGTTATTCGCCTTGATTTCTCGGAAAACGGCGAGGAAAAGACCTTGACATTTAATCTTAAAACAGGTGACAGTAATATAAAAGAAGTATTGTAATGTTTTAATTATGCAACAAAGCCTGTTTTTAAAAATTTTTGTTGCATAATTATGCACAAAGTGGTATCATAACACATTATATTTGAAATTGAAGGAGTAAAATATGGGTACAAGTACAATTTTGATTTTGGTAACCATCGTTTGTTATCTCGGTATGATGATAGCGATTGGTGCAAAATTCTCAAAGAAAAATAAAGATACTTCCGACTTTTATCTTGGCGGAAGAAAATTAGGTCCTTTCGTTACTGCTATGAGTGCGGAAGCATCTGATATGAGCAGCTGGCTTTTGATGGGTCTTCCCGGTGTTGCTCTTGTTGCCGGACTCGCAGAAGCGTCCTGGACTGCTATCGGTCTTGCTGTGGGTACATATATTAACTGGCTTGTTGTTGCAAAACGAATTCGTGTATATTCAAGTAAACTTGATGCTGTTACATTACCCGAATTCTTTTCAAAAAGATTTGGCGATAATTTAGGTCTCCTTAAAATTATTGCAGCCGCAGTTATTATAATTTTCTTCATTCCTTATACAGCATCAGGCTTTTCCGCTTGCGGTAAGCTTTTTGAATCTATTTTCGGCATTCCTTATATGACTGCTATGATTGTCAGTGGTATTGTTATTGTTTTATATACCGCATTGGGTGGATTTCTTGCCGCTTCAACAACCGACTTTATTCAGTCAATAGTTATGACAATCGCTCTTGTGGTCGTTCTTGGCTTCGGTATCAATTATGCAGGCGGTTGGGAGCAGGTTACTGCTAATGCGGAAAGCCTTGCGGGTTATCTTAACTTTACTGTTACCCACGGTGCCGGAAGTGTAAGCGAAGCTATTGCAGGCACAGCAGGGACAAAGCCCTATGGCGCTCTTACAATTGCATCCACATTGGCTTGGGGTCTTGGTTACTTCGGTATGCCCCACATTCTTCTCAGATTTATGGCTATTGAAAAGGTTGAAAAAATCAAGCTTTCAAGAAGAGTTGCATCCGTTTGGGTTGTTATTTCAATGGCAGTTGCCATAATTATCGGTATCGTTGGCTACGGCGTTGTTAAGAATGGTGTTGTTACAGGGCTTGAAGACAGCGAAAGAATTATCATTGAGGTTGCAAAGGTTATCAGTGGCGAGGGTTGGATTTTTGCAATTATTGCAGGCATAATCCTTTCAGGTATTCTCGCTTCTATTATGTCAACCGCAGATTCCCAGCTCCTTGCAGCATCTTCAAGTATCTCTGAAGATATTTTCAAGGCATTAAAGGTTAAGGTTTCTGATAAAAAGAAAATGATCGTTGCAAGAATTTCTGTTATCATAATTGCGGTTATTGCTATGTTTATTGCCAAAGATCCCAACAGCAAGGTTTTTGAAATTGTTTCATTCGCCTGGGCGGGCTTCGGTGCAACCTTTGGCCCGGTTGTTCTTTGCGCACTTTTCTTCAAGCGTACAAACAAATGGGGCGCTCTTGCAGGTATGGTAAGCGGTGCTGTTATGGTATTCGTTTGGAAGTTCGTTATCAGCGGTTTCGGCGGTGCCTTCGCAATTTATGAGCTTCTTCCCGCATTTATAATTTCACTTGTGCTTACAATTGTTGTTTCTTTTGTTACTCCTGCTCCTTCAAAGGAAATCCAGGAAACATTTGAAGCTGTTAAAGCAGGGAATGTTGAATAAAATATTTAATAAAAACAACGGTCTTTCGTGCTTACGAAAGGCCGTTGCTTTTATGTGGCTTTAGTTTAATATCTCTCCCATTTTATCAGGTTGTTTTGTTGTGATGTTGTCGGGGGAAAGGTGAAGAATTTCATACATTTCCTTTTCTTTGTTTACTGTCCATATTGAAACCAGCAAATCATTTTCGTGGAAAATATCGACAAGCTCTTTTGTTGCATTGTCTTTGTTGAAATTAATTCCTATTGCACCGCAACCTTTAACTCCCTCAACAAGATTTTTAAGATATTCGGGTGTTTGCTTTTTGGGTTTTTCTACATTGAAGTTTAAATAATAGGGAATTTCGGGACTGTCTTTTTTTACTGCTTCAACATCACTTAATTCAATGCCTGTATAAAATATTCTGTTTAAAATGCCGTGCTTTTTTGCAAGGCGGACAACCTCGCTTAAATTCTCAACGCTTTTTGCATCTACATTGACTTTAAGCTCTTCAAATTCACTAACCTTTTTAAAAGCCTCGTCGAGAGTAACTTCATTACCTTTGGGTTTATCGTGAGCTAAAACGGCTGTTCCGTCAGGGAGAAAGTTTAAATCAAATTCAACAATTTGTGCTCCGTATTTTGCACCTGTTTCAATTGCTTCCAATGAATTATCTTCTGTACCCACACAGCCTGTATGGGCGGTATATGTAAAGCCTTCAGGTAAATTTACGGGTGTGTTTTTCAAATCCTCCAGCTCCTTGTGATTATTTATTGTAAATGGAATTATAATCAGAATACAAACTGAAATAGTGCAAACAATAGTTAATAATATTTTCTTTTTCATTATTATCACCAAGAAGAATATAACATAAACTTTTGAAAAATACCACAATATTTTACATTTGATGAAATATTTGATTATTGACTTTTTTTATCTCTTTACACAGTGAACAAAAAAACAGAAAAATTATTTGTTTATTTTGCTTTCTTTTGCATTGTAAAGTATAAATTTATGTTGTATAATGGTGAGGAAATGTAGATTAGGGGAAGTTTGAGCAGAATTTGCTCGGATTCTCTCCACCACTTTAAAAGGGGATTATGATAGTGATTCAAAAATACGATGGATGGAAGGGCTTCGAAAGCGGAACCTGGACAAAAGAAATCAACGTAAGAAGCTTTATAAAACATAATTTCACACCTTATGACGGAGATGAAAAGTTCCTTGTAGGCCCCACAAAAGCAACGCTGGATTTGTGGGAACAGGTGCTTGACCTTTCCCAAAAGGAAAGAGAAGCAGGCGGCGTTCTTGATATGGATACAAAGGTAATTTCTACAATTACCTCTCACGGTCCCGGTTATCTTAACAAGGATTTGGAAAAAATTGTCGGCTTGCAGACGGACAAGCCCTTTAAACGCGCTCTTATGCCCTACGGCGGAATTCGTATGGCAGAAAAGGCTTGTAAGGACAACGGTTATGAAATAGACCCTGAAATTAAAGAGTTTTTCACAACTCACAGAAAAACTCATAACGCAGGTGTTTTTGATGCATATACTCCCGAAATGAGAGCCTGCCGTTCAAGTCATATTATCACAGGTCTTCCCGATGCTTACGGCAGAGGAAGAATTATCGGTGACTACAGAAGAGTCGCTCTTTACGGTGTTGACAGACTTATCGAAGATAAAATGGAGCAGAAGGAAACAACCCGTTCTGCAATGTATTCTCAGGTTATTCAGGAACGTGAGGAGCTTTCGGAGCAAATCCGTGCCCTTGAGGATTTGAAGAAAATGGCATTGAGCTACGGCTTTGATATTTCACATCCTGCCCGCGATACCAAAGAAGCAATTCAATGGTTGTACTTTGGCTATCTTGCGGCGGTTAAGGAGCAGAACGGTGCGGCGATGTCCTTGGGCAGAACATCAACCTTCCTTGATATTTATTCCGAAAGAGACCTTAAAAACGGAGTTTATACCGAGGAAGAGCTTCAGGAAATGATTGACCATTTCATTATGAAGCTTCGTCTTATTAAGTTTGCCCGTACACCCGAATATAATGCGCTTTTCTCGGGAGATCCCCAATGGGTTACAGAGTCAATAGGCGGTATGGCTATTGACGGACGTCATATGGTAACAAAGATGTCTTACCGTTATCTTCACACCCTTGAAAATCTTGGTGCGGCACCCGAGCCAAACCTTACGGTTTTATGGTCAACAAATCTTCCTGAAAATTTCAAGCGTTTCTGCGCGAAGATTTCTATTGAAACATCCTCCGTTCAGTATGAAAATGATGACCTTATGAGATTTCATCACGGAGATGACTATGCAATCGCTTGCTGTGTTTCATCAATGAAATTAGGTAAGGAAATGCAGTTTTTCGGCGCAAGAGCTAACCTTGCCAAATGTCTTCTTTACGCTATCAACGGCGGTGTTGATGAAATTTCAGGTAAGCAAATTGCTCCCAAATATCGCCCCATAACAAGCGAATATCTTGATTATAGCGAGGTTATGGAAAAATACGATGCAATGATGGAGTGGCTTGCAGGCGTTTATGTTAATACGCTTAACATCATCCATTATATGCACGATAAATATTGCTACGAAAAAATTCAGATGGCTCTTCACGATAAGAAGGTTACACGTTGGTTTGCTACGGGTATTGCAGGACTTTCCGTTGTTGCGGACTCACTTTCGGCAATCAAATATGCCCGTGTTAAAACAATTCGTAACGAAGACGGTCTTGTTGTGGATTATGAGGTTGAGGGCGATTTCCCCAAATACGGAAATGACGATGACCTTGTTGACGAGATTGCTTACGATATCGTTCACCGCTTTATGACCCACATCAAAAAGAACCATACCTACCGTGACGGTATTCCCACCACATCAATTCTTACTATCACATCAAATGTTGTTTACGGTAAGAATACGGGCGCAACTCCCGACGGAAGAAAGAAAGGCGAGGCATTCGCCCCCGGTGCTAACCCAATGCACCGCCGTGATACAAAAGGTGCGGTTGCATCTCTTGCATCAGTTGCAAAGCTTCCGTTTGTTGATGCGCAGGACGGCATTTCTAACACATTCTCCATCATACCCGGTGCGCTTGGTAAGGATGACCAAATCTTTGCAGGAGATATAGAAGTGAATTTCGACTGCACAGACGGTGCGTGTATGAGTCCGACTTTGTTCGAGGGGTTGGATGCGGAATAATGTGGCGAAGCCACTCGATATAAATCCTGACGGATTTTCGATATATCTATGGATTCGATATACCTGCGGTTCGATATGTGCCTGATGGCACGAGATAATAGGGATTTATATCATATCGAATTGAGCAAAGCGAAATATATCGAATTTTGTAAAACAAAATATATCGAACAAGCTTGCTTGTATATCGACAAAATTAAAATTTAGACAGGAGGTCTAACAATGGCAGCAACAGAAAACCAGATAGATAACCTTGTTTCCCTTCTTGACGGTTATGTTCAAAAGGGTGGACATCATCTCAATGTTAACGTTTTTTCAAAGGAAACATTGCTTGATGCCCAAAAGCATCCTGAAAAATATCCCCAGCTTACAGTAAGAGTAAGCGGTTATGCTGTTAACTTTATTAAACTTACAAAGGAACAGCAGGATGAGGTTATTTCAAGAACATTTCACGATAAAATATAATGAACGGTTTCATACATTCAAAAGAGAGCTTCGGCACGGTTGACGGTCCGGGCATAAGATATGTTCTTTTTATGCAAGGCTGTCCCATGCGGTGCCTTTATTGCCACAATCCTGATACCTGGAAAACAGGGACGGGTGAGGAAATAACCGCAGAAGAGGTTGTTGAGGAAATTAAAAGCAACAAGGGGTTCTATTCTAAAGGCGGTATAACCGTCAGCGGAGGCGAACCTCTCTTGCAGATTGATTTTTTAATTGAGCTTTTTAAAAAATGCAGGGAAGAGAATATTCACACCTGCATTGATACTTCCGGTATTACGTATGATGCCGAAAACGAAGGGCTTATAAAAAAACTTGATAGTCTTTTAGAATGTACTGACCTTGTTATGCTTGATATAAAGCATATTGACACAGATAATCATAAAACTTTGACAGGGTGGGGGAACGGAAATGTTCTCGCCTTTGCAAAGTACCTTGAAAAGAAAAATATACCGCTGTGGGTACGGCACGTTGTGGTGGAAGGGTATACCGACAAAAAAGAAGATTTAATCAAATTAGGAGAATTTATCGGGGGACTTAAGAATCTTAAAGCTCTTGATGTTTTGCCCTATCACACAATGGGTGTTGATAAATACAAAGAATTAGGGGTACCTTATAAATTAGAGGGCGTTCCCCCTATGCCGAAATCCGAAGCGATTAAGGCGAAAGAATATATTTTACTTGGAATAAAAAAAAGTCGTCAGCTTGGCTGACGGCTTTTTTAAGTGGCAAGTTGAAAGTGGAAAGTGGCAAGCTTAGGGTCTGCGACACAATTATAATGCGGAATTATAAAAGTATTGCGAAGCTTATCCTCCCTGTTCGGCTTGCCGAATAGGGAGGGGGACCATTCTTGTATGAATAAAAGTTTTATATATGTAGATTTCGGGTGGTGAAGCCTTCCTGAGATATAGTTCAAGCGGAATGGTGGTGGGTAGGAACCTTACTGATTTCCTTTGTAAAAAATAAAGAATAAAATAAATTGGTGTTCCCATAATCAGCAAAGTAAGAAGGGAAAGTATCTACCCACCACCGCTAACGCGGTCCCCCTCCCTATTTCATCAGAGATGAAACAGGGATGATAGGTTTCGCACTAAATTTACATATGTATCATCAGAGTTGCGGAAAATTCACGGTAAAATTTCGTTTGTGTGTCGGCGAAAGCACCAAAAGACAAGATTGAAAGTTGTGCAAAAGGGCGAAGTTTTTTTAAAACGGGTAAAATTACCAGAAAACTCTTTACAAAAGATGTTTGCAGTGGTAATATCTAACTGTAAGTTACGGAAGCGGTTACGAAGAGTTTCGGAACTTTCTCGGGAATCTTAAAACCAAATCCGCCACTATACAAAAATCAAATTTTGTATTAAAAGGAGTTGTTCGTAAATGTTTAAATTTATGAAGAGCAAAAAGGGTTTCACCCTTGTTGAATTAATGATCGTTGTTGTTATTATGGCTATCCTCGTTGCAGTTGCAGTTCCGATTTTCTCAGCTGTTACAAAGAACGCAAGAACAAAAACTTGCCTTGCTAACCAGAGAGAAATCCAGGCACAGTTGAACAATAACTCAATGTCAGGTGTTATCACATTGACAGCCGGTGATGAATTCGTACTCACAACAAATGCTGATGCTGATGGCGGTACATGGACCGGCGGTACAACGGATCAGCTTAAAATTATCAACGAACTCTTCCAGGAAGTTCCTTATTGCCCGGTAGCAGGTAACACAATCACAGTTACAGTTGCTAAAGCTGATCTTGCAGCTTCAGAAGCTGAGAGCTTCAAAATCACAACAGTATGTACAGGTAATGGCGAAGACCCCGAAGCTCACAATAACGACTGATATTAAGTTAACAACAAAAACTCTCGGAGCAATCCGAGAGTTTTTTAAAGACCTGCTTTTTGGAGGATGAAAAATGAAAATCTTAAAAAGCAAAAAAGGTTTTACGCTTGTAGAGCTAATGATTGTTGTTGTTATTATGGCTATCCTCGTTGCAGTTGCGGTTCCGATTTTTTCTACGGTAACATCAAATGCACGAAAGAAAACTTGTCTGAGTAACCAACGTGAAATTCAATCGCAGCTCAATAATGCGGAAATGTCCGGCGTGATTACATTAAAAAAAGGTGACATTTATACTCTTACTACAGATGAAAACGGTGAAAAGGGAACTTGGAGTGTAAGTGATGGTGCAACTCTTTCGCCTGACGATTTATCCCAGCTCTTCCAGAATTCGCCCTTTTGTCCTTTCGGCAATAATACAATTGTTGTTACAATAGATACCGCTCAGATTCAAAGTGACGATGACGGCTATAAAATATCAACAATTTGTAACAGAGACGGTTCTGATGAGGTTCACGGTTCTTAACTCTCGGTTTTGCCGAGAGTTTTTTTCTGCATTTCTTTTTTGTTCTATTGCTTTAATAATAAATATGTGATAAAATTACTACATAAAGTTGCGAGGTGGTTTAAATGCTGTGTAGATTTATGTCTTCCAAAAAAGGCTTCACAATGATGGAAATTCTTATTGTTGTTATTGTTTTGGGAATTTTAACGGCTGTTGCGGTTCCGACGTTCAGTGCCGGATTGAAAAAGCAAAGGGTAGATGACTGCCGTAATCAGCGACTTGTTATACAGTCTGCTGTTCAGCAGGCGATGTTCGGTATGATTGATAATGGGAAAAAGCAGACAATGGTGGTTGATGGCAAAGAAGAAGCAAGAATTAACTTCAGTATGCCTGCTGCCAGCAGTTTTAAAATAACTATCAAAGATGAAAATGACGTTGAACACAATGCATTTAAGCTTACCGGCGACACTAATTGTTTTACATTAGGTGCTTTACGCGGTGGATATAGAGATATTACTGTATATCCGGAGTACAGAGATGGTTGCGATGAAGGCTATTATTTGAAAAAACAAAAACTTGCAAATACAGAATTCTATCGATACCTTGATAACCAAGAGGTTCCCATTTGCCCCTTTGAAGAAAATAATGATTCAGGTACACCTTATTTCTACTATATTCTTGAGGACGGTTCAGTTCATTGTACCTGTCCTGAATGTGAATAATCATTTCTGATTTTTGGAGTTTTTTATGAAATTAAATGAAAATTATATTTTAAAAACAGTTGCAGGAATGCCCGTTGTTGTTCCTGTTGGTGATGCAGTGAAAAATATTCACGGTATGATTACCCTTAACGGACCTGCAGAAATAATTTGGAAAGCTCTTGAGGAGGGTAAGGGTTATGACGAGATTGTTACCCAAATCAAAAGCGAATATGATGCTCCCGAAGATGTTATTAAAACCGATTTGGATGCATTTCTTGAAAAATTAAAAAACTATAAAATTCTGGAGTAATATTTTGAAAATTAAAGTTGCCGATATAGTTGTTGAAACTGAATTTTATTATGATTTTATGTTATCTCGCCTTGCGCCATATTACTGTGATGAAAACGAGAAAACGGATATAACCATTGATATTTCAAAAGAGTTTTATATACAAAAGCAGAAGAATAATCAGCAAATGACTTTGGGTGAGTGTGAAAGTCTTTGGAGCGGTAGTTATTTTTATGAGCAATTGACCCGCTTCGGTGGAATAATGCTTCACGCATCCTGCGTTGAATATGAGGGTAAGGCGTATTTGTTTTCTGCTCGTTCCGGAACAGGAAAATCCACCCACACTCATTTGTGGCTGGAATATTTGCCCGGTTCAAGAATTATCAATGACGATAAGCCTGCCATCAGATGTATTGATGGCATTTACTACGCTTATGGTACCCCTTGGAGCGGTAAAACTGACGAAAGCGTTAATATCGGTGTTCCTATTGCAGGAATTGTGTTCCTTTCCCGCGGAGAAAACAGTATTAAAAGAATTCCCGGAATTAAAGCACTCAAGCTTTTTATGGATCAAACCGTGAGACCGCGAGATAAAGAGCTTATGGAGAATATGCTTGAAATTTTAAACGGTGTTCTGACAAATGTTCCGATTTATGAGATGACTTGCGATATGTCAGAAGAGGCAGTGAAAACTTCTTACGAGGGAATGAAAGGTGCTTAATATGGCAAGAAAAAGAAAAGAAAAAAAGAATAAGAAGAGCAAGAAAATAGCATTAATTATTCTTTGTGTTATATTGGTTTTGTGCATCGGTCTTTTTGCTGTTGGGTTTAATTATTATCAAGGTCTTAAAGAGGCTCCGCCACCGGTTGAAGATACTCTTACATACGATTTTGATGATGAAACACAACCGGATGCTCTTGAGGATGACCCTGAATTTGATAAAATTTTTGAGGGCAATGCAACTGAATTTAAAGCGGCTCTTAAAGAATGGGCAACCAACGGTGGAGACGTTATGTATTCAAAGGATGTCATAAATGTTCTTTGTGTTGGCGTTGATACAAGAAACAAAAACACAGTTTCAGGTCTTTCAGACTCTATGATTATTGTTTCCATAAATCAAAAGCTCGGAACGATTACTCTCACCTCTGTTATGAGAGACAGCTTTGCCTATCTTGAATCTCCGGATGGTGTGGGTAGCTTCAATAAAATTAACTCCGCTTTTCCGTTTTATGGTATAAATAACCTTATCAACACCCTTGAAAGTCATTTCAAAATCCGAATTGACGGTTATGCAATGATAAATTTCGCCTTCTTTAAAGCAGTTATTGACGAGCTTGGTGGTGTTAATGTACCCGTTCAGCAATATGAGGCTGATTACATCAATAAGGGCTACGGCTTTGATATTGTTGCCGGTGATTCGGTTAACCTTAACGGTGACGAAGCGCTCGCTTTCTGCAGAAGCAGAAAATGTGATTCTGACGGAGATGTCAGCCGAACAAGAAGACAAAGGCAGGTTATGATAGGACTTCTTCAAAAAGCTGCTGAAATAGAAACCTCTGAAGTTACAGGTTATATTAAAACTTTTTTGCCTTATTTGAAAACCAGCTATGAGGAAACTGAATTGATTTCGCTTGCAACGAAAGCCGTTGTTGGCGGTTGGGCAACCTTTGATGTTCAACAAATGGTGATGCCTGATGAAGCTTCCAGAGAGGCTCATTCGGGAGATGTGTGGTATTGGGCAGTAGATTACCCTCTCGCAGCACAAACTCTTCAAAAAGCAATTTACGGCGAATCAAATATTGAATTGGCAGAGGACAGGGTTTCACCGTTAGACATAAATTAAAAGACATTAAAAATGACCGAAACAGAACTAAGATTTCTGCTTCGGTCATAATTTTTTTATTTAATTCAGATTTCGGGGATTTCGATTGTAACTTCTCTACCAAGGTCGGAAGAACGAGCGATACCATCAATAATTGCCTGATTGTAAATAATCTGGCTTGAGGGAACGGGTGCAGGAAGGTTAAATTCGATAGCATCAATGAAAGAGCGGATTTTCTTATCGAAATTATCGCCGTTATTGTCGCACTCGGGAATAACTGTTTCTACACATTCCCCTGCAATATTGTGGTAAATTGTCATAGGTCCGCCGATAGAACCGTTCCAGCATTCTGTTGAGGGGATTCTCAAACCGCCCTCTGTACCCATAATAATGGTATCACCGGGAGTGTCGCAATGCATTGCCCAAGCAATACGGAAGTCGAGAACGATATCGTTTTCAAGACGAACATAAGCTGCCGCAAAGTCATCAACACCGAAAACCTCTGTGTATTCAGGCTTCTGGAGATATTCGGGCTTTTTGCCGAAGAGACCTGCTTTAAAGCCTGTTACTGTAAGGGGCTTCGGGTAGCCGATTGCATTGAGAACCATATCAAGTGAATAGCAACCGATATCGCCGAGGGCACCGAGACCCGCGGTATCTTCCTGAATGAAGGAGGTGCCGAAGGGTGTGGGGATACCCATTCTTCTTCCGCCACCGGTCTGAATATAATAGATTTTACCAAGAACACCGCTTTCGCAGATTTTCTTAACCATTTTCATATTCTCGTCAAAGCGGGGCTGGAAGCCGATGGAGAGGATTTTACCACTCTTTTTCTCTGCTTTGCAGATTTCAACTGCTTCGTCAAGAGTTACGCACATAGGCTTTTCAAGAAGAACGTGAACACCGTGCTCGAGAGCATAAATAGCGCAGGGCGCATGCTGACGGTTATATGTACAAACTGAAACTGCATCAAGGTCCTTTTCGTTATCGATAAGCTCTTTGTCGCTTAAATAATAGTTACCTTCAACGCCGTTCTGCTTTGCAAAAGCTTCAGCCTTGCCGGGAATAATATCAGCAAAAGCAACAACCTCAACATCTTCACATTTTAAATAGCTTTTAAGGTGAGCCTCTGCAATCCAACCGCAGCCGATAATACCGACTTTGATTTTCTTACCGTCATAAACCTTTTTTTCTGTTTGCTTCTCTTTGAAAGCATCAAGAATATTTGACATAATATACCTCCGTTCCGCTTTCGCGGGTTCTTATATTACTGTACATAATATAGTATAAGATTAACATATTCCGAAATTTCTTTCAAGAATTAACCACATTTTTTCGTATATTTTACAGTTGAAAAACTGCACAAAATCTCGGGTTGATATATGGTGCAAATTAACAAAGCAAAAACCAAAAATAAAAATTTGTAAAAAAATAACAGAATTGTTCATAATTTGTTCATATTTGCACAACATTATAATAACAACAGCGAGGTAATATATATATGCCAATACGATACGCAAGAAGTATAATACTTCTCGTTCAAGAAAAGACCATCGCCAAAGAAGCGGTGGTCTTTTCTTGTGCTTGTAAAAAATAAGTTGATTTATTTGTAATATTTATATAATTGCTTTTTTATATGGGGTATTGTAATATATTATGTATAATATATTCGAGGTGTTGGTATGGTTATCTACCCGGAATCCTTTAGCGTCAAGCCTGATACAGAAGCCACCGTAGGATTCAGAAATCTTTTTAATACATCTGCTCAAACTGCAGTTAACAAGAATCTTACTCTTCCGAAGGGTAGGTATGTTTTCTTGAGCAAAAATGCCGAAGAAAGAGAAATTTTTATTTCAAATACCGTTGCTGAGGATGAATATAAAAACAACGAAAAGCCTAATATAAGAAAAATCGGCTTTGCTATGGAAAATGTTAAAAATATGGAAATAGATTGTAATGACTCTGTCTTTATAATAGATGGAAATATGACCAATATTTTTATAAATAACTGCGAAAATATTGTTCTCAAAAATCTGACAATTGTCAGCGTTAAGCCCAACCTCCATAAGCTTACGGTTGTAAAGGCATCACCATTTTATGTAACCTTTAAAATTGATGAAGAAAGTAATTTTACTGAAGAAAACGGTGAATATTATTGGTATGGTACCGATTATAAAATGAATTTTACCGAGTTTAAAAACAGTGGTGGGTGGATGCCCACTGCAAAGCCTGACAACTATTTTCATATTAAGCGTAGTGGCGCTCATCCTTTTCAAGGGGCTTCTAATATTCGTCAGGTGTCGGAAAGAGTTTTTAATGTGAGATATATTCTTCCCAAAAACTATGTTGAGGGTCAGATTTTTTATATTTACCCTGTAATACGCGACCAGGTTGGAATTCTTATTGATTCTTCAAAAAAAATTACGTTAAAGAATGTAAAACAGACATATAATCGTTCCCTTGCACTGGTTGCTCAAAATAGTGAGGGCATAACTTTAGAAGGACTGGATTTTTCACCTCCTAAAAATAGCGAAGTGGATTTTTGTTCCCATGCGGATTTTTTGCAGTTCAGTATGTGCAGAGGGAAAATTTCTGTTAAAGACAGTAATTTTGATGCTGCAGGTGATGATGTATGCAATGTTCACGGAATACATTTTAAAATAACTCAAAGTAATAAAGATAAATTGACCGTGAAATTTCCTCACCCTCAAAGCTACGGGTTCTCTTGTATCAAAGAAGGAGATATAATTGCTTTTATTGATCCGAAAACTCTTGTTGAGGTGGGTAGGACCAAGGTTCTTAAAGCAACACTAAGAGATAAATATTATTATGATATTACAACTGCTACCTATGATGCACCTTTAGGTGTGGGCGGAGTAATAGAAAATGTTTCCGCTAATCCTGATTTCGAATTCAGTGGAAATACTATTAACCGAATCGTTACAAGAGGTGTTCTTGCAACAACTCGGGGCAAAATAATAATTGAAAACAATAAATTTTTAAATACAGGGATGAGTGGAGTGCTCATTTCCGATGATGCGTCAAGCTGGTTTGAGAGCGGATGCGTTTGTGATGCAGTTATCAGAGGCAATGCTTTTATGAACTGCGAAGAGGATGCAATACTCATTAAACCCGAAAATAAAAAATACAACGGACCAGTTCACAGAAATATATTGATTCAAAACAACCTTTTTGTTCTGAATGATACACACGCGCTCAATGCATCTTGCAGTTCAGATATAGTTATGCAAGGCAATACCTATGCAGGAAAGCCTAAAAAAGAAAAATGGGTAGTTACAGACAGAGTTGAAAATATTGTGACGGACGAGCCAAAATAGAAAAAGAACCGTCCTGATGGGCGGTTCTTTAAATGTTATTTTACTTTAAATGATTGGCAACAAGTTGCATCTACTGATTTTGCTTCGCAATTACAAGAGCCTACCTCAATAGCGTTTTTTGTGCAGTAGTTAGCATCTTTAGCGTGGTAAATGCAAGAATCAACTGTGCAACCAATGCTGTTATTTTTTTGTTCGTTCATATATTGCAACCTCCTTTTGATATGGGTGAATTATATCACCTGTATTATTATGTTCAATACTTTATAAATTAAACAGAGGTATTTTTATGAAAAAAGAAGATGTTATAAAAAGCTGTTATTCAGTTTTACGAAAAACAACGCCTTTAAGTTTTGATTGCGGAAAAATTTGTAACGGCAAATGCTGCAGGGGTGATGAGAAAACCGGTATGCTTCTTTTTCCGGGGGAAGAAAAACTTATTGACCCTGATATAAATGTAATAAAAACAGAGAACGGTTATGAGCTTGCAGTTTGTAAAGGCATCTGCGACAGAAACCGCCGTCCTCTTGCTTGCAGAATTTATCCTTTGTTCCCCTTGGTTTTCGAGGAAAAGGGCGAAAGAATCATAAAGGTTGTTTTAGATTTCAGAGCAGATTGTCCGCTTTCAGACCCAAAAATAAAATTTAAAAAGCTATTTTTAAAAGGTGTTAAAAGAGTAGGGAAGCTCCTTTTACTTAATGAGGAAACGGCGAGGTTTTATATGGATATTTCTGATATGCAAAAGGAATATTATGACCTTTTAAAAAAACTAAAATAATTTTTGAAAAAAGTGTTGACAAAAGTATAATCCTCTGTTATATTATAACTGTAAACAGTAATCATTACTATTTATAAAAAACTAAAAGGAGTTGGTTTTATGAGAAGTTCTCGTCAGAGAGATGCAGTTTTTGATGTTGTTAAAATTTCTTGTGACCACCCCACTGCAGACGTTGTCTATGAACGAGTTAAGGAAAAAATTCCTAACATCAGTTTGGGTACAGTTTACAGAAATCTCGGTCAGCTTTACGACGAGGGGCTTATTACCATCGTTGAAAGCAGTGACAAAAAGGTTCACTATGAGGGGAATCTCGAAGACCACATTCATTTCTTATGTAAGAAATGCGATGTTATCACAGATATCTTTCACAAGAATGAGGTACCAAAGGTTTTTGATAATTTAGGTCATCTGGTTGAATCTCAGAAAACAGTTTATTACGGAATCTGCAAGGATTGCCGAAATAATATATAAAATTTATTAAATTAAAAGTCTATTTAAAGGAGTCAATTGTTATGAAAAAATGGAAATGTTTAGTATGCGGTCAAATCGTTGAAGGCGAAAATCCCCCTGCAGCTTGCCCTCTTTGCAAGGCACCCGCAGAAAAATTTGTTGAAGTTAAAGATGAAGAAATGACTTGGGCAGCAGAGCACGTTCTCGGCGTTGCTAAAGGCGTTAGCGAAGAAATCATCGAAGGTCTTCGTGCAAACTTCAATGGCGAATGTACAGAGGTTGGTATGTATCTTGCAATGGCAAGAGTTGCTCACAGAGAAGGTTACCCCGAAATCGGTCTTTACTGGGAAAAAGCAGCTTATGAAGAAGCAGAGCACGCAGCAAAATTTGCAGAGCTTCTCGGCGAAATGGTAACAGATTCAACAAAGAAAAACCTCGAAATGAGAGTTGAAGCTGAAAACGGTGCAACTCTCGGTAAATTCGAGCTTGCTAAAATGGCTAAAGAGCAGAATCTTGATGCTATTCACGACACAGTTCACGAGATGGCACGCGACGAGGCAAGACACGGCAAGGCATTCGAAGGTCTTCTTAAGAGATATTTCGGTTAATAATTTAAAGTATTAAAAATTCAATTTTACTCATATGAGAGGAGGCGTTAAAATGAAGAAAAATGTTTTGATTGTTGTTCTGGCATTGATTATTGTTGGTGGTGGAGCTTTTTTTGCAGGTGAAAATCTTGGCGAGAAAAATGCAACACCTGAAACCACCGTTGAAAGAACAACCGGTGCGATGGTAAATGAAGAGGTTGCAGTTCCCGAAACTACTGAAAAGGTTTTTGAAGAAGCACCGGCTACAGAAACTCCCGTTCCTGTAACTGAAAAGGTTGCAGTTACTGAAAAAATCGTGTATGTAACTGAAAAGGCGGAAGAGCATCAAACTTCTGCGGTTAAACAAACTGAGAGTGTTACTGAAGCTGTAACAAAGGCGAATAAAAAGCCTGAACAAGTTAAAACTACAAGTGAAGCAGTCAAGAAAATCTCTCGCGAAGAGGCAAAGAAAATTGCTTTGACTCACGCAGGTCTTAAAGAGGCGGATGTGAGAGGTTTGGAAATAGAGCTTGATTTCGAAAGAGGCGCCTACGAGTATGAGGTAAACTTTGAGAGCGGAAAATACGACTATGATTATACCATAGACGCTGTAAGTGGCAAAATCAAGTTTTCTGAAAAGGATTTAGATGACTGAATCAAATAAATGATTAGGAGTGTCTGTTAATGAAGTACGAATGTCCTTGTGGCTATATTTATGACCCTGCAAAGGGCGACCCCGATAACGGTGTTGCTCCCGGCACAGCTTGGGAAGATGTTCCTGATGATTGGCTTTGCCCCATATGCAGTCTGGGAAAAGATGCTTTTTACGAGGTATAATTTAAAACAGGACCAACGAAAAATTTTTCGTCGGTCCTGATGATACATATAGGGGGAGAAAAATGGATAAAACAGCATTATTTAATTTATCTTACGGAGTATATGTTGTGACAACCTGGGCTAACGGTAAAGCTACGGGTTGCACAGCAAATTCTGCTATGCAAATTACTTCAACACCGGCAACTGTTGCGGTATCAATTAACCACGATAACTATACAAATGAATGTATAAAAGATACGGGAGTTTTTGCACTGAATATTCTCGGAGAAAATGTTGACCCGATGATTATCGGCTCGTTCGGCTTCAGAAGCGGAAGAGATGTTGATAAATTTGAGGGGATTGAGCCTCTTGTTAAAGGTTATCTTCCCGTATTGCCTGATGCTATGAGCTACATTACCTGCAGGGTTATTGATACTATGGAAACAGCGACTCATACAGTTTTTCTTGGCGAAGTGACGGAGGCAGGTAATCTTAAAAAAGATGTTCCTATGACCTACAAATATTATCACGAGGTTATTAAAGGAACAGCTCCTAAAAACGCTCCAACATACAGCGGTGATTAAAGCAGTTTGAACTCAACAGTGCAGATGGTCTGCACTGTTTTTTGTATATATTACATATATATTGTGAAAAATTGGCTGATTTTCATTGACAATATTTGTGCTGTTAAGTATAATGATACTCAGGAAAATGCGATAGTTTTGTCCAAAAGTGTTTAATAATTATTCTGTAAGGAAGCGTTTGAAATGGGAAATAAAAGAATATATTTATCTACCCCTACAATGCATGGTGAGGAAATGGGCTTTATACAAGAGGCTTTTGAAAAAAACTGGGTAGCACCATTGGGGTTTAATTGCGATAATTTTGAAATTGAAATCGCAGATTATTTAACAACCAATGGTGATGCTTTTTGCCTTGCTCTTTCTTCGGGTACAGCTGCTTTGCACCTTGCTATGAAGCTTGCGGGGGTAAAAAAAGGCGATAAGGTTTTTTGCTCTGATATGACTTTTTCTGCTACGGTTAATCCCGTTAGCTATGAAGGTGCCGAACAGGTTTTTATTGATTCTGAAAAAGAAACCTGGAATATGGACCCGGCTGCATTGGAAAAAGCTTTTGAAAAGTATCCTGATGTTAAGGTAGTTGTTCTGGTGCATCTTTATGGTGTTCCTGCAAAAATAGATGAAATTCTTGCAATTTGCAAGAAGCATAACGCTATTTTGGTTGAGGACGCTGCTGAGGCGCTTTCTTCTACATATAAAAATAAAAAATGCGGTACTTTCGGTGAGTATGGAGTTTTAAGCTTTAACGGTAACAAAATTATAACAACTTCCGGTGGCGGTATGCTTGTTTCAAAAACAAAAGAAGCAAGGGATAAAGCTTATTTCTGGGCAACGCAGTCAAGAGAGCCGGCATTGTGGTATCAGCACAATGAAATTGGCTATAATTACCGAATGTCCAATATTGTTGCAGGTATCGGCAGAGGTCAGCTTGTTCACATTGAAGAACACAGAGCTTTAAAAGAAAAAATTTACAACCGCTATAAAGAGGCTTTTAAAAACTTGCCCGTTAAGATGAATCCCTATATTGAAGAAAGTAAGCCTAATTTCTGGCTTTCCTGCTTCACTATTAACGAGGACTGTTCCGTAAGTCCCTTTGAAATTATAGAGAAATTAAGCAAAGAAAATATAGAATCCCGTCCCATATGGAAGCCAATGCATATGCAACCGGTTTTTGAAAATAGCGATTTTATATCAGTTTCAGATAAGCCGGTTGATGAAGATATTTTTGAACGCGGTATTTGCTTACCGAGTGATATCAAAATCACTGACGAAGAGCTGGACAGAGTAATTGGAATTATAAAAACTTGTTTTGAGGGTTAAAATGTACGATAAATACATAAAAAGAATTTTAGATTTTGGTGTTTCCTTTTGCGCAGTTTTAGTATTACTTCCGTTATTTTTGCTTCTTGGCATAATTGGTTGGATTGCGATGAAAGGGAATCCCTTTTTCACCCAATTAAGACCGGGCAAAGATGAAAAAATATTTAAGTTGATTAAATTCAGGACAATGACTTGCGAAACTGATGAAAACGGAGATTTGCTTCCTGATGAACAAAGACTTACCCAATATGGTGATTTTTTAAGGTCAACATCTCTGGATGAACTTCCTGAACTTTTTAACATTTTAAAAGGTGATATGTCGTTGGTTGGTCCTCGCCCCCAATTGGTCAGGGATATGGTTTTTATGACTGCTGAACAAAGGCGCAGACATACAGTTCGCCCGGGGTTAACAGGTCTTGCACAGGTCAGCGGAAGAAACTGCATAAGATGGGAAGATAAGTTCCTTTTTGATTTGCAATATATTGATGAGGAAATATCTTTTTTTGGTGATATTAAAATCCTTGTAAATACTGTTGTAAAGGTTTTAAAGAAAAGTGATATTGCCAGAGAAGGAACTGTTTCCGATATTGATTTTGGTGATTATCTTTTGCAGAAAAATGAGATTACTCTTGAAGAATATGAGGAAAATCAGGAATTGGCAAAAGAATTGATGAAAGTGTGAGTTTATGGAAAAATACAGCGTTCTGATTTCATTATACAAAAAGGAGCAACCTGAATATTTACAACTTGCAATTGAAAGTATGTTAAACCAGACAGTTCCTGCAGATGAAATTGTTATAGTTAAGGATGGTCCTTTAACCCCTGAACTTGATAAAATGGTGGATTATTATTGCACACAATTCCCTCAATTGTTCAATATTGTTGTAAGTGAAGAAAATATAGGGCTTGGTAGCGCTTTGAATTTAGGTTTGAAAAATTGTCACAACGAGATGGTTGCGCGTATGGATACTGACGACATTTCAAAACCTGACAGATGCGAAAAACAGTTGAAGGTGTTTGAAGAAAAACCGGAGTTAGCGATTGTAGGCTCTTGTGTTGATGAGTTTTGCGATACTCCTGACAACATCGTTTCAAGAAGGGTTGTTCCCGCGAAGCACGAGGATATATATAATTACGCAAAGAAAAGAAGTGCTTTTAATCATCCTGCAGTTATGTATAAGAAAAGCAAGGTGCTTGAAAACGGTGGCTATTCCTCATTAAGACGAAATCAGGACGTGGAATTGTTCGGCAGAATGCTTTTTGCAGGCTGTAAGGCAGAGAATATTGAAGAATCTTTGCTTTTCTTCCGTTCGGGTGATGAGCTTGCAAAAAGAAGAAGAAGCTGGCTTAATACAAAAAGCTATATTGATGTAATTAAACAATTCTGGAAGATGGGGTATTCCGGTTTCAGCGATTATATTATTGTTGCTGTGGCGCAGACCGCTATGTTTGTTATGCCCCTATCATTACAGCATTTCATATATAAAAAGTTTTTGAGAAAGTAAGTGAAGAAATGGAAAACAGGCATCCAAGGGTTCTTATTGTAGGAACGATACCTTATAATAAAAATACCTCTTCCCGTGCGTTTGATGCTTATTTTCATAATTGGGAAAAAGAAAACATATGTCAGATCTTTTCCAATACCAAAACTCCTGTTAAAGGTCATTGCGAAAAGCTTTATCAGATTACAGACAAAAGAATGCTCAAGCGATTTTTAAGAATGGAAAAAGAAGTTGGAGTTACTTTTGAAGATAAAGATTTACCGACTGATTGGGAAGATAATGATTTAGAGGTTGGCGGAAGTGTTTTCGATTTCCTTTATAAATTGGGAAGTAAGGAATCTGCATTGAAGCATATGGCAAGAAAATTGCTCTGGCAGGAAAAATTCTGGAATACGGAGCGATTCAGAAATTGGATTGATGAATTTAATCCCGAGTGCGTATTTCTTGCTTTTTCGGACGATTTCTTTATTCCTGAAATTGCGCTTTTCGTTGCTGAAAGATTTAATGTTCCTATAATGTCCTGCATAGGTGATGATTATTTCTTTAATGATAAAAAAAGTCTTTCTCCTGTTTACCGCATATACAGAAAGAAATATAAAAATCTGATCAGAAAAGTTTTTGCTCACGGAGGAAGTGCAATTTATATCGGCGATAAAATCCGTGATAAATATAATAGTGAATTCGGTCTTGAGGGTGAAACAGTTTATCTTACATCAGATATTAAACGCCATGAATTCAGACCGGTTAATGCAGAAAATCCGAAAATATCATATTGTGGCAACATCCGTTTAGGTAGAAATACCTCACTTGTGGATATTGGTGAGGCGCTACAACAGATTAATCCTGATTATAAGATTGATGTTTATTCAGCAGAAAAAAATCAGGAATTTATTGAGCCCTTAGAGGCTTGCAAGGGTATCAGCTTTCATGGTGCAGTTCCATATGTTAAGGTTATGGAGGTTATGGCTGAAAGTGATATTCTTATTATAGTTGAAGGTTTTTCAGAGGAACAGGTTGATACAACAAGATATTCTCTTTCAACAAAAGCGGCAGATTCTATGGCAACCGGTGGGCAGATTCTTGTTTACGGCTCTATGGATTGCGGTGTGATAGAATATATGGATTCTGTTAAATGCTCTATGGTTTGCACCGAAAAAAATCAATTAAAAGATAAAATATCAGAATTGATAAACAATGTGGAATTACAAAAATCCTTGTATGAGCAATCCGGCAAAATGTCTGTGGAGCATCATGACAAGGACAGAAATTTGAAATTATCTGAAAAATTGTTTGAAGAAATGATAAATAATTACAGTAAGTAAAGTAGGGTTTACAAATGGAAAGTAAGTTTTCGGTTATCATCAGCTCCTGCGATAAGTTTTCGGATTTGTGGGACAAACATATTGAGTTTTATAGAAGAAACTGGGGCGATAACGGTGCACCAACGTACCTTGTTACCGATAAACCTACCAAAAGATGTTTTGATGGTGTTAAAATAATTGTTGCAGAGGGTGATATGGATTTTCCATCGAGAATCAAATATGCTTTGCAATACATAGAAACACCCTATGTTCTTCTTACTCTTGATGATTATTTTTTAATAGAAAAAGTAAATAACGGAAACATAGAAAAACTTGTAAATAGGGCAGAAAAAGAAAAAATAGATTATCTGCTTTTATATGACAGAAGAAAAACTGATTCCGGAAAATATGAGTCAATTGATGTTTTACACGATATAGATTTAAATAAAAAATATGCGGTTACATTATATCCTGCAATCTGGTCTGCAGAGTTTTTAAAGCATACGGTTAAAGAGGATTTAAGCCCATGGCTATATGAAGCATCTTTAACAAAAGCCGCAAAAGAAGAAAATGCTATATGCAAATTCAGCCATACAGGAAGTTTTGATATACTTGATGTTGTAAGAAAAGGCAAGCTTCTTCACAAGGCTGTAAGATATTTTAAGAAGAATAATGTTGATATAGGTGACAGAGAGATTATCAGTTATGGAATTGAATTGAAACTCTGGATTCAAGATATGATTAGCTGGTATGCACCTAAAAAATTGTTTGTATTTATAAAAAAACTTGCTAAAAAATTTGGCATAACTTTTTACAGTGAAGATTAATTGAGGAGTTTAGATTATGAGAATTTTGTGGGTTTCAAATTCTCCGATAGGACCTGCTGCGAATATTCTTAACGAAACTTATGGCGGCACAAGCGGCGGTTGGATTCAGACAGAATACGAAAGTCTGTCAAAGAATGAATACGAAATGTTCTTTTTATCTATGATTTCGGATTTGAATAAGGGTGAGGTGCTCAAAAAGAGCAATGATATAGGAACACTTTATTGTTGCAAACTTCCCAAACCCTGTTATGGCATAAAAAACCCTGAATATCTTGTAAAAAACATTGAAGAAATTATTTCTGAAATTAAGCCTGATATAATTCATGTCTGGGGAACTGAAACCTGCGTTTCTAATATTGTTTCTAAATGTGCTCCCGAAATTCCGAAGGTTATTTTTGTGCAAGGCTTAATTGGTATTCATCAGAAATATCTTGGTGGTTTTTTTGAGAGAAAAAATAACAAAGAATACTACAAAGGTTCAAGCTTGCTTTCTCTTGTAAAAGATGCAATGAGAATAAAACTCTTTAAAAATCAGGTTGATATAGAAAAAGAAACAGTTTTAAACTGTAAAAACGTTATTATAGATAATGATTTTGGTAAAGCATTTTTTAATTCTATAAGTGAAGAAATAAAATGCTTTCCCCATCCGCTTTTACCAAATAAGATTTTTTCTGAATATTCTTGGAATTATGAGAATGTTAATCCCCATACGATTTTTACAATATATAGCGGTAATGCAGAAAAAGGCTTGCAGGAGCTTTTAAAAGCGGTTGCAATTGTTAAAAGAAAATACCCTGATGTTAAAGTTAAAGTTCCGGGAATTTATCCTTTAGATGAGAACAAAAAACTTGTTGCCCAAAAGAACGACAGTTATTCTTGTGTTCTTAAGAATATGATTGATTCTTTGGACTTGGGCGATAACATTGAATTTCTTGGAAAGCTGGATGTTCACGGAATGGGTGAGAATATGAGCAAAGCCCATATTTTTGTTAACCCATCCTGCCAGGAGGTTCACGCTTCAACTTTAAGAGAGGCAATGTCTGTGGGAACTCCCTGCATTTCAACTCTCTGCGGTTGTGTGTCTGAATTTCTCAAGCACAACGAAAACGGCTTAATATACAGATATCAGGAATATGAGGTGCTTGCATACTATATAGAAAAGCTTTTTGGGGACAAAGAGTTTGCAGAGAGCATATCTGCAAACGCAGGCAAGGGTGTAGAAGCTTTGAACTGCGAGGACTCCAAAACTATGTCTGAAATTTATGGTTTGATTATCAATGGTTGATATTTTTATTTTGGAAAAGAAATGATTTAAGGAAATAGTGATTAGTTTATGACGATATATATTTTATATCTTGGTTTCATATTCTTTTGGGCTTTTTGGTGCAATGTATCCAAGGGCTCGCTGAAAAAAGAGAATCAAGAAAACAGATTTTTAAATGTGGTCTGGATTGCCATGTTCCTTCTTTGTGTATTGAGAGACCCCTCTGTTGGTCGTGACGTTCCGGGCTATGAATTGGCATATCAGATGACTGCTGATGTTCCTTTTGGTGATTTCGATTATGTTTATTTCGAAAAAGGTTATGTCCTTTTGATGAAATTGTGCTTGGCACTGAACATCTCGTTCCAAGGCTTTTTGGCAGTTGTCTATACCATAATCCTTTTGCCCATATATTTCTACATCAGAGATTTTTCAAGCGATAAATTTCTCTCTGTAATAGTATATGTTTGTTATATGTTCTTTGAATTTAATATGACAGGTATTCGTCAGGCTATGGCAACATCAATAATTTTGATTGGTTATATGTTGTATATTAAAGCAAGTAGATTTAACAGATTGTGGTTATTGCTATTTATAACATTAGCGGTATTATTCCATAGTGGTGCTTTTGTAGGCTATATATTTGTATTGATGTCTTATATAAAGAGTATGTATTTGTTTGTGGCATCAGTTTGTGGTCTTACAGTATTTCTGTTCGTTACTCGTAATTGGTTTATGCGATATATAAAAGATTTATTTGAAAAGGATTCAATGAATGAAAATGCACCTCTATATATTGGCTTGAACTTTATATTTACTTTGGCATTGAGTGTTGCATTCGTGTATTGTTACATAATGAAAAAAAACAAGTTTTTACGAATAAGTAGTGAACTTACGTCTGAAGAAAAAGCAGAAACAAATTTGCTAATGCAAATAGATGAAACTAATACAAAACTTTATTTATTGGCAATTCCGATTATGGTTCTGTTTGGCTCCGGAACAGCAGTCCGTTCGTATATGCTTTTAACACAAACGGTTGTTGTTCAGTTGTCGAATAGTTTAGATGCTTTTGATAAAGATAGCAAAAGGATCATAAGAATAGTAACTATAGGTTTCTTCGTAGTGTTTTTCTTTGCTGAAACCCTGATTCCTAATAATTTTGATATTGTTCCTTATAAATTTTTCTGGCAATAAGGAGGTTTAACCTTAATGACTGCAGTATTTGTTTCTAATTTTTTGAATCACCATCAAATACCGATTTGTGATGAGTTTGTAAAATTGTTTGATGAATTCAGTTTTATTTCTGTTGATAACGGTGATGAACAGGGCTACCAAAAAAGTTGCGAGAAATCTTATCTTGTTGATTATAAGACTGAAAAAGAAACTGCAGAAAATCTTGTGTGCGAAGCGGATGTTGTTATATTTGGTTCTGCTCCCAATGAACTTATAAAAATGCGTATGGAAAAGAATAAGCTTTCGTTGATTTATTCAGAACGATTTTTTAAACGAAGCACATTATTGCGTTTTTATCCCAGAACAAGAAAGTCTATAGAGAACAGAATAACAGATTATAAAAACAAAAATCTTTTTGTGATTTGTGCATCTGCCTTCTTGCCATATGACTTGTCATTTTTTAAATACCCTAAAGAAAAATGCTTCAAATGGGGCTATTTCCCTGATTGCGATGTAATAGAAAAAGATCTTATAAAAAATAAAAAAGACAATTCTATTCTTTGGGCAGGAAGAATGCTTGATTGGAAGCATCCTGAAATCGCAGTAGAGGTAGCTCGTAAATTAAAATCGGTAAACGTTGATTTCGTTATGAATATTGTTGGCGATGGTCCTGAAAAACAAAAACTCGAAAACCTTATAGAAAAATATGAATTAAAAGACAAAGTTAATTTGTTGGGGTCTCTTTCTCACGAAGAGTTGCTTGATTTAATGAAAGAGCATAAAATTTATATGTTTACAAGTGACTTTAATGAAGGTTGGGGCGCAGTTCTCAACGAGGCTATGGGAAGCGGTTGTGCAGTTGTTGCAAGCAGTGCAATTGGTTCGGTTCCGTTTTTGATTGAAGATTGTGAAAATGGAAGAATCTATTCTAACGGGAACATTGAACAAGCTTATTTAATTGTGAAAGAGCTTGTTAAAAATCCTGATAAATGTATAGAATATGGTAATAAAGCTGCGGATTCAATAGCTGAAAAATATAACTATAAAATTGCAGCGGAAAGACTATTTGAATTCTGTGAGAAATTTTTGAGAAATGGCGAATTACCTCAATATGAAGAGGGTATCTTAAGTCCTGTTAGAATTTTGAAAAATAACTGGTTTTGAAAGAAGGTTTATAAATGGTAACCGGAATGGTCAGCGTTGTTGTGGCTGTTTATAATACGGGTAAATATTTGAATCGCTGTGTTGAATCTATTCTGGCACAAAGCTACAATAATCTCGAGATTTTGTTAATTGATGATGGTTCTACGGATGATAGCAGTGCTTTATGTGATTCTTTTGCAGCTAAAGATTCCCGCGTTAAAGTTATACACAAAATTAACGAGGGTTTGTCGGTTGCTCGTAATACAGCTCTTGAGATAGCGCAGGGCGAGTATGTTTCATTTATTGATAGTGACGATAAATTAAGTGAATATCTTTTTGAAAATGCAATTGCCGTAATGGAAAAAGAAAATGCCGATATGGTTAAATATAATTATTGCATTTGTGAAGAAGAGTTATCTCTTGTTAAAGAAATTTCAGAATATTATATAATGTCTGCACAGGAGATAACAGAAAAAATTCTTGTTGACGGATTTGGTAGTCAGCTCTGGCAATATCTTTTTAAAAAAAGTCTTTGGGCAGATATTATAAGTCCTGCCGGCAGATTAGCTCAGGATATGATGACACTTCATCTTGCTTCTTCGAAAACAAATAAAGCAGTTGTTATAAAAGATAACCTTTATTATTATTATCAGGACAGAACAGATAATGTTTCCAATTCTAATAAAAAAGGCGTTCGCGGTACTGTTGACCGTTCTTATGCATATTGGTTGAGAACAGAGTTTTGTTTAAAAAATGCCGATTATAAAAATATGTTTGAAGAGTGTTTTAATAAGGCGGTAAGTTATACAGTATCTTGCTTTTGTAACAAAGATTTGTTTGAACAACAACGATATGAAAGTGACAGGATTTTATTCAGAGATAACATAAAAAAATACATAAAAAAAATCTTATCTTCAGCCGGTTTGTCTTTTGACAGGAAAATTTGTGCTTTGATGATAGTTGTTGCTCCGAGAATTGTTTCTAAATTCTTTAAAATAATCAGGAGAGGGAATTGATCTTTTGGTGATTCGCTTATGAATAAACAAATGAAAATAGGTGCAATTATATCATACTTTAATATTGTATTGAATATGGTTGTAAGCGTGTTTTTAACACCATTCTTAATAAGTTCGTTAGGTTCAGCAGAATACGGCGTTTACCGTATTATACAGTCTTTTGCAGGCCAACTTTCTATTGCAAGTTTTGGTATTTCAACCTTGATAATCAGAAATATTGTGTATTTCAACGAGAAGAAGCAGCAGAAAGAAAAAGAAAATTTCTTGTTTTTTGCAAAGATTATAACATTTGCTTTAGCATTGTTGATTTTGCTTGTGGGCGGCATAATGCACGGTTCACTTGATGTTATATATGCAAAATCAATGTCTGCCGGAGAATTGGAGCTTGCAAAACAGCTTTTTATATTTTTGGTTGTCAATATTGCTTTGAATATTGTTTGCGATTCTTATACAGGACTTATTACAGCTCACGAAAAATTTGCAGTTGCTAATTTTTCAAAAACTATAAAGCTTACTCTTCGTATTATATTAATTGTTGTTCTTCTTAAAATGGGAGTTAAGTCTATTGGTATTGTTGTAACTGACTGTGTTGTTTCTGCAATCGTTTTTGTAATTGTTTTTATATATGGGAAAATTAAGGTTAAAGAAAAAGCTAAATTCCATTATTTTGATAAGCCGTTACTAATTCAATGCGTAACATTCTCATTTGCTATATTTTTACAAACCATTATTAATCAGGTGAATCAGAATCTTGATAATGTTATTTTGGGGGCGATGACTGACCCGGAAACTGTGACATTGTATTCTGTCGGATTATCACTGTTTATAACCTACTCTACCTTTGTTACGGCAATCGGCAGTTTGTTTGGACCCAAAGCAACAAAGCTTGTGGCTAATAATGCTTCAGGGGAAGAAATGACAGATTTTGTTATAGTTCCCGGCAGATTGCAGTTTATGTTAGCCGGGCTTATAATTACCGGATTTATTCTTTTTGGTAAGAATTTTATAAGTATCTGGGTAGGCGATGAGTTTATGAGTGCTTATTACATAACCCTGATGCTTATTATACCCGGAACCATACCTTTTATTGAAACTACAACAGAATCATTGTTGAACGCTAAAATGAAGCGCTTGGGACGTTCGCTTATACTTATTTTTATGTGTCTTGTGAATGTAGTTGTATCAGTTATATGTATAAAGCAGTTCGGCTATTGGGGTGCAGCAATAGGAACAATGACTTCTTATATCGTAGGTTATGGTATTTTTATCAATCTCTATTTAAAAAAGACCTTGGACTTGAATATAAAGCGATTGTTTTTATCTGTTTTCAAAGGTGTTCTTCTTAGTATGGTAATAAGTGGCGTTATAGGAATACCATTGACTTTCCTTCCGGATAGCTTTATTTGGTTTGTTATGAAAGTTGGTATTTATACTGTTATGTATGCAACGATTACTTATTTTCTTGCTACTAATGAAGAAGAAAAGCAATTATTTAAAAAACTTATTAAGTTTAGAAAAAAAGATACTTAAGGTGTTTATATGAATTTGTTAGTTGTTACAACGCAGTACGTAGATAATTATGGTGCGGTATTACAATCTTATGGTTTCAAAACATTTTTAGAAAAATCATTTGATGCCGATGTAACATTTTTAAAACCATCAAATTATAACGATGGAATTTTTGAAAAAATGTTACCGTTAAGCAAATCTACTATTTTTACTGCTTATGCTAATTTAAAGAAAATAAAAACCTCCGTTCATCTGAATAAGAGAAAAAAGAGTTTTCTTGAATTTGAAAGAAGTTATTTCAAAGAAATAACAGATGAGGGTAATTTAACTTGTTTTGACGCATATATAACAGGTGGCGACCAGATGTTTAACAGAAGTTGTTTAAGAACAACTAACAACTTGTTGCCATTTGCACCTGACGGCAAACCAAAGTTATCGTACAGTACAAGTATGGGTTCTGCAACGTTTTCTGAACAAGAATGGGAAGGTCTTTCAAAAGCTTTTGACAGATATGATGCAATTTCTTTGAGAGAGGAATCTGCTATTGATTCGTTAAAAAATCGTACTGAAACATCGTTGAGAATTGACATTGATGGCTCTTTTTTGATTGATAAAGATTGTTGGAATTCAGTATCAAAATTTGATGAAAAAAGATTTCCTGAAAAATATATTCTTGTTTATGAATTGATGACCCATCCGGGTTTAACGAAAGCAGTTGAAAAAGTTCGTAAACAATATAATTTGCCCGTTGTCAGAATTGCGGATAAACCTCAGAAAAATAATGACTATAAAGTTGATGTTAATGTTCTGGATGCAGGTCCTGCGGAGTTTTTAGGTCTTTTCAAAAATGCAGAATGTGTAGTAACAACATCTTTCCACGGTACTTGTTTTTCTGTTATAAACGAAAAGCCATTAGTTTCACTTGTTCACCAGAATGAAAAAAGAATACCTGTATTGTTGGAAAAATGCGGTTTATCAGAGTGCTTTAAATATGAAATTGATGATGATTTCACTTTGAATAAACCTGATTTTTCAAAGGCGTGTGAATTTATAAATAACGGAAGAGTTGCGGCAAAGGAATATTTGAGTGAGTATTTAATCAAGTCCGGGAAAAGAATGAATAATATTACTCAGTTTAATAAATGTTCCAATTGCGGTGCGTGTTACAATATTTGCCCTGTGAATGCCATTTCCGTAAATAAGCAAAACTATTTTTATTCATTAGAAGTTGATAATGCAAAATGTACAGATTGCGGATTGTGTACTAAAGTCTGTCCTGTAAATAATGAGGTTATAAAAAAACAAAATATATCAGAGGCGTATAGCGGAATAAATAAAAATCAAACAATTGTAGGCGGAAGTTCATCAGGTGGTGTTTTTACTGCCTTGGCAGAATTTGTTCAAGCTAACAATGGTGTTGTTTATTCCTTTGCCTATGACGAGGATTTGAAATCTGTTTCTGTTTATAATACAGATGAACGAGATTTAGGTGATTTTCGTCGTAGTAAATATGTTGAAAGCAATGTCAATGATTCTTTTAAAGAGATAAAAACAGTGCTTGGAACAGGCAGAATTGTTTTGTTTTGCGGTTCTCCTTGTCAGGTTGCCGGATTGCATCACTATTTAAGAAAAGAATACGACAATTTATATACAGTTGATTTTATTTGTGGCGGATTCCCGTCTCATAAATTATACGAAGAGCATTTGGAAATGCTTGAAAGGAAATATAAATCGAAAATTACTTCAGTTAATTTCAGACCTAAAACGATAGGATGGGGTAGGTATGTTCTAAAAATAACCTTTGAAAATGGTAAGGTATATGAAAAGCCTATGGGTGTAGAACCGTATTTTTATGCATTTGCAGGATGTCATTTGTCTGTAAGGGATTATTGTAAAGAATGTAAATTCGTAAATAATCATATTTCTGATTTGGTTATTTCAGATTTTTGGTCATATAGTAAAGTTACCGGTCTGGCATCTAATGATACCGGGATTTCATTGGTTTTAGTTAATAGCAACAAAGGTAAAGGTTTGCTTGAAGCTGTTTCTGAAAATGTAACCTTGAAATCTGTTGATGTTGAAAAAGCATTCGACCCTAAAGAGAGGATTGTCACTCCTGAACTGTTGGCCAAAAGAAAAGCATTTTTTGATAATGTAGAAAAGTGTGGCTTGAGTAAAGCTTGTGCTGATGCAGGAATGGCTGTTGGTAAAAATGCTTTTATGGTGAATGGAAAATACCTTGTTAAGAAAGCTCTTAAAGTCATACGAAAGTAAAATTGAGGAAAAGTATGGAACTTATTAGAAATGTAAATATCGATAGAAACAAACAACTTGATAATTGTACTTTTATAAAAACAATTCTTATGCTGTTAATTGTTTTTTATCATAGTATAAATTATTGGAGCGGAAAATGGTTTACATACGACCCTGAGGAAATTTCTCCATTGTTATCTGTGTTAGCGGAATGGTTGAATTCATTTCATATATACGGGTTTGTATTAGTATCGGGATATATATTTTCGTTTTTGAAATATGAAAAAAAGAGGTACGACAAATTTTTACCGTTTTTATTAAATAAATTCAAACGACTTATTGTTCCTTTTTATTTTGTTGCGGTTTTTTGGGTAGTGCCTTTTGCATTGTATTTCTTTCGTTTTGATTTCACTGAAATAATTGACCGATATATTTTAGCATCTAATCCAAACCAATTATGGTTTTTGTGGATGCTGTTTAATGTTTTTATTATATTTTGGCTTTTGTCTTCTTTTTTTGAAAAACACACATTTGCAGGTTCGGTCGTTGTTATAGGGATGTATGGCTTAAGCCTTGTTGGTAGTAGAATTATTCCAAATTACTTTATGATATGGACTGCTTTGAAATATGTGCCTGTTTTTTGGTTAGGATTAAAATTAAGGCAGGGAAAACTAAATTTTATTACCCGAGTTCCAGGTATTGTCTGGTTAGTTATTGATATAGGAATGTTTGCTGTTGCAAAATATGTTTCAACATTTGATACGATTATTTTTAAACTCCTGAACTACGGTTGCTCTTTCTTGCTCAATGCAATCGGCGCAATAATGATTTTTGTTGTTTTACAAGGTATTGCGAACAAGTTTGAATATAAAAATAGTAAAGTGTTTTTAATGCTTGCTAAGTATTCTATGCCAATTTATTTGGTGCATCAGCAAATTATTTATGTTTCTATCAGCCTGTTTAATGGTAATATTAATTTGTACGTACATGCGATGCTTAATTTTGTTATTTCAATATTGGTTTCTGTAATTATCTCTCATTTATTGTTTAAAACTAAAATTACACGTTTTTTGATTGGAGAGAAATAAAAAAGACATTGTATAATACAATGCCTAAGCCGATAGCGGTGATTATTATGAAAAATATTGTTCTTATTGGTATGCCCGGTGCGGGGAAGAGTACCATAGGTGTTATACTGGCGAAATCCCTGCTCTTTGATTTCTGCGACACAGATTTGAGTATTCAAAAAAGCACAAGCAAAAGCCTTTCTCAAATTATAAATGAAGAAGGTATAGATGCTTTTATAGAGCTTGAAGAGGAAATAATATGTAGCGAGGCTTTTGACGATTGCGTTGTTGCAACGGGCGGAAGTGCCGTTTACGGCGAAAGGGCTATGAAAAAACTTAAAGAGAACGGAATGATCGTTTATCTTAAAGTCAGCCCTGAGGAACTTCAGCGGAGAATTAAAAACATACATACCCGTGGTATTGCAATGAAAGAGGGGACAACCATCACCGAACTTTTCGAAGAAAGGGCACCTCTTTATGAAAAATATGCTGATATCACCATTGAATGTGACGGCAAAACCGCAGAGGAATGTGTGGATTTTATAATATCGAATATATAAAAAATCACCTATCGAGTTGTGAATTGGCTTCTCGGTAGGTAAAATTTTTATTTGTTTTCTTTTTCTTGATTTTCTAAAGCATATTTGCAGCATTGAAGAACAAGTAAGTTAAAAGATATATTGTTTTCTGATGCAGTTTGATTGAGCTTTTCAAAAAGAGGTTCTGTAAATCGGATTGTTCTTGAAATATTAGCAGATTTGAATTCATTTTCGATTTTAAACATAATATCAACTCCTATTACAATATTATGCTCAAAATTAACTTTATTTATATAACCAAAAATGGTGCAAAAACGATTACACTATGTTATTATTGTTAGGGAGATTGATTATATGAAGAGTGAGTTGCAAAGTGAATTAAAATTATTTAAAAAGATGTACTATTGCTTGTTTAACGCAATAACAGACTGTGAAAAATATGAAACTAAAGAACAAATGACAGAATTTTTAAAAGAAAAACAAATTGAAACAGAAGAGATTTACATAAGTTTCGGAGAAAATATTGATTAGTGCAAACGGCTTTGTTATAATAATTCCGGTGATTTTATGAGCAATGAAAATTTTGTTCCACAATGGATTTTAGATAGCACAACTGCACCCGATGAAGTTAACGAGGATGTTGACAAAATTGTCGGCGGTTATGTTACCGCTTTTATGAAAAGAGGGTTTTCTCAAAAGCAAATAGGTTCTCTTATGGTACAGGCATTTTCTCAACCTTTAGAAGAGGTTGAAAAGAGAGTGGACTGCGTTCTTTCCTGCGGTAACGAGGGTGAGGAAGAAAGCGCAAGAAATCTTTGCGCTTTTGCTGTTTCAAAAGGTTTTTTGTTTTCCGATGATGAGAGTGACCCTTGCGGAATTATTGAGTTGATAAAGGCAAAATACGGCAAAACTGCCGCATTTGAAACTGTGCTTACATACCCTGAAATTCTTTCTGTATGGAAAAATGAAAACGTGAGAGAAACGGAAAAATATCAAAAAGAAAAGCAACAAGCAGAATATATTCTCAAGGAAGTTGCAAGTGTGTTTAAGGAGCTGTAAGATTAAGTTACCCCATTGATTTTTCTTAAATGAAAAACCAATGGGGTAATATTTATTTCAATATTTCATCTGCCAATTTTTCAAGCTGTTTGATATTTTCATCATTCATTGCAGATTTAATTGTTACAGTTGTGTTTGTAAAAGTAATGTCTTTTGATTTTTCGAACATTCCTTTGATAACCTTTGCTGCGGTGGGAAACCAACTGCCGTTTTCAATTATACCGATTGTTCTGTTCTGATACTGCCTTTCTGTCAAAGCATCAACAAAGGTTCTCATAAACGGGAAAATATCGGAATTGTAGGTTGTTGTTGCAAGAACTAATTTTCCGTAACGGAAGGCATCCTCAACTGCTTCTGCCATATCATCACGGGCAAGGTCGGTAACAGTAACCTTGGGGCAACCTTTTTCTTTTAAAATATCTGCCAGCTTTAATACAGCTTTTTTAGTATTGCCGTAGACAGATGTATAAGCAATTACAACGCCTTCGCTTTCAACCCCGTAGGATGACCAGGTGTTGTAAAGGTCAAGATAATAACCGAGGTTTTCTGTTAAAATCGGTCCGTGAAGAGGGCAGATTTTTTCGATTTCAAGGTTTGAGGCTTTTTTGAGAAGATTCTGAACGGGTGTACCGTATTTACCGACAATACCGAAATAATACCGTCTTGCTTCGCAAGCCCAGTCCTCATCTGAATCAAGAGCGCCGAATTTACCGAAACCGTCGGCAGAGAAAAGGATTTTATCAAGATTATCATAAGTAACAATAACCTCGGGCCAATGCACCATTGAAGCGGTAACGAAGGTGAGGGTGCGGTTGCCTAAATCTAAGGTGTCATTTTCACCGACAACAATTTGTCTGTCCTTATAATCTGTTCCGAAGAAAGCGTTCATCATTGTGAAAGCCTGCTTGGAAGCAATAATCTGAGTTTCGGGGTAGGTCTGCATAAAAATATCAATGCTTGCAGAATGGTCAGGCTCCATATGCTGAACAACAAGGTAATCGGGAGCTTTATCACCTAAAACCGATTTTATATTATCAAGCCATTCCTTTGAAAAATTGATGTCAACACTGTCCATAACAACAGTCTTTTCATCTTTAATAACATAGGAATTATATGCCATACCGTTAGGAACAACATACTGCCCTTCAAATAAATCAATTTCGTGGTCATTAACACCAACATAAAAAACTGTATCTGTAATTTTCATAATTTTTCTCCATTTTTATTTTTACGTTACATAATATAATACACTTTTTCTCTTGTTTTTTCAATGGTAAAGTGTTGAAATGGTATATTTTTATGATATAATTTTTTTGAAGAGGTGTTATTATGACAAATAAAGAAAAAATGCACTCGGGAATAATTTATTATCCCAGTGGCGACGATATAATGGTTGAGCAGTTAGGGTATGTTAATAAGCTTTATGATTTTAATATGACAAGACCTACTGAATTAGATAAAAGAGCAGCTATGCTCAAGGAAATGTTTGCGGAAATTGGTGAGGACTGTTACATAGAGCCACCATTCCACGCCAACTGGGGCGGACATCACGTGCATTTCGGAAAATCTGTTTATGCCAACTTTGGTCTTACAATGGTTGATGATACCCATATTTATGTTGGGGATTATACAATGTTTGGACCAAATGTTATTGTGGCAACAGCAGGTCATACGATTTTACCCGAGCTTCGCGAGAAAGCATATCAATATAATATGCCTGTAAAAATCGGCAGAAATTGCTGGATTGGTGCAGGGGCGATAATTTTACCCGGAGTTACAATAGGGGATAACACGGTTATCGGTGCAGGTAGCGTTGTTACAAAAGATATACCCTCTGATGTTGTGGCAGTAGGAAATCCCTGTAAGGTGCTTCGTAAAATAAGCGACCGCGACAGAGAGTTTTATTTTAGGGATAGAAGGATTGATTATAACAACTTGTAGAAGTTGTTAGATGCCAGTCGCCAGTTGCCAGCCACCAGTGTCGGGGCAAAGCCGATTGTAATTTTTGTTGACGAATTTTGTAGAATGGTGTATAATTAGTTTAACTTGATAAACAGGTGAGAGGAGAATAAATATGGCATTATTTAAAAACACAAAAAATCAGAATATGTCAGAAAGGCAGAAGCTTACCGCAAGATATAACGGTGCAAGGCACAATATTTTGCTTGTTATTGTATTTACATTAATAAATAGCATTTTGCTTTTTGCAGGCGGCAGTTCATATTTCCTTTTTTCAGCGGCGATTCCTTATTATATGACGTTGTTCGGCCTTCTTTATACAGGAAGAATGCCTGCAGAATGGTATGATGGTGTTGAAGGTTTTGTACCTGACCCTGATGCAGTGTTGTATATTTACGTTGCAATCGCGGTTGTTATCGTTGCTGTTTATGCGCTTATGTGGTTCCTTTCAAAGAAGCACGGCTATGGTTGGCTTATTGCAGCTCTTTTATTGTTCGTTGCAGATACCTTTGCAATGTTCTATTACACAGGCTTTTCGGCAGATATGATTCTTGATTTTGTGTTCCATGTCTGGGTGCTTGTTTCTCTTGTAAGCGGTATTATTGCGGCAATCAATCTTAAGAAATTGCCCGAAGAAGAGCCATACCTTGCTCAAGAGGGGCAGACCTACAGCTACATTCCTCAGACAGAAGCGCCTGTTGTTCAGGAGACTGAAATTGTTGCAACAGAAGAGGTTGTTGATGAAAATACAGTTGAAAAAGAAGTTATAACCAATGATTAAAATATAAAAGTAATCTCCTCTTCCTCGAATGAGTTCAGGAAGAGGAGATTTTTTATAATTATTTATTTTTCTTTATAAAATCATAAAGGTTGTCAAGTCGGGATTGAATGTCGGCTATTTCATTTAAAATGTGTTGAGCATTATAGTAATTATAATCCGAAACGCCGAGTAAATAATCTGTGGTGACCTCAAAAAATTCAGAAAGCTTTATAATGGCAAAGCTATCAGGGTTTGTTTTTCCGGTTTCGTAATTAGAAAGTGTGCGTTGGTCAATTCCTGTGATTTGTGAAACATCGGATTGTCGTAAGTCTCTATCTTCACGTAATTCACGAATACGATTCATTCTTAACACCTCATCGTACCAATATAATTCTATGGTATCACGATTGTACTAATAAATACTTGACATACCAATGAAATGTATGTATACTCTAATTATACCAAAATATTGGTATAATTAGAGCGAGGTGTGTATTATTATGAAATTAAAGAAAAGTAAAATTCTATCGGTTTTAATGTGTTTGTTTGTGTTGTTGTCATCTGTTTTGGTGGGTTGTAAAAACACTGACGAAAATACTGCTGATTCAACCGAAGAAAGCTCGTCTGTTGTGGTTCAAGAAGATGAGCATAACCAAAGCGGAGTTTCGTTGGACGGTATAAAGGTCAGTTGGGCAAATATGAAGATAGATAATGAAAATTTATCTTTAACAGAGGAGCAAAAAACAGTTCTTCAATATTTTGATGATGATTATCTTTATATAGCTGATTATGATTCCTTGCAACGCTATCCGGATATTTTCAGACACGCCCAAGTGGATTTTGAAGGCGGTGTTGTTAAGGTTTTAAAAACGGATGACGAATCCTATACGTGTCTTGTTTGGTTGCGTAATTCTGATTTGATGTTGGAAGAATTCAATAGCAAGAATCCGCCTAATGAAAATTTTGTTGTTGTAACAGGTAAGCATCCTTCAAACGGCAGAATTATAGAGGGTGACTTTTTACATTTTTATGGTAGATACAATGATGTTGAACCCCAGACTATAGACGGTAAAGAAAGCTATTATCCTTCTATTTCGGCATTTTATACTGTGTCGGGTGAAAAGTTTGATTCTGATTATATCAAAAAGACTGCAAAGGTTGTGTTCGGGCCTGATATAAAACTTGAAGACCCGATGAGCAGTCCCGATTATGTATTGGATATGAATCATCCGAACGGTTATTTGTATTACCTTGTAACCTTAGATAATCAAACCAATGCTAACTTTTCTTCTTTTGAATTTTCAAGAACAAATGGCTTTATAAGAGATGCTAATATAAAGGATGGTGTAGAAAGAACAATTAACATTTCTGCGGACTTTAATCATTATATAATAATTATAAGAGACAGTAATCTTAATACCGTTTACGTGGAATATTTTGACAGAGATCTCAAAAAAATATGGAGCAGAGAGTTTGAAGATACCAATAATATGAAAATGGACTATACAGAGGACAGAATGTTTTTGGTAACTGATAACGACCTGTACTACTTAGATATTGATACCGGTGAAGATATTATACCTTCGGTTTTCGTCGGAAAGAAGATAGATGTTAATCTTTTGGAAGATGGAGCGATTTTAATCGGTGAAGGTAACAAAGATAATGTTATGAAGGTCAATTTGGAAGGTCAAATTGTTTGGAAAACAAGCGTTGACTTAGATGTTACAGGTTGTACCTCATTACAAATGATAGATGGCAATATAATCGGTTATTTGGAATCCTGGTCAGACAGTGAGTATAAACAAAAAATGTTTTGTATAGATAAAGACGGTAATTTGATAAGTGAATTTGAATGCCAAAATTTTGCAGAGGTTCTATAATACTTACTACTTTTGTTAATTGTAATAATAGCAACCCCATCAACTTTTTTACGAAAAGTTGATGGGGTTGAATGTTTATATCTCTTCTATATTATAAGGTGTTGTCTGGTAAACGAAATAGTTCAACCAGTTGGAATAGAGAAGATTTGCATGAGAACGCCAGGTGTTTATTGGCGGTTTTGTGATATCGTCATTTGGGAAATAGTTTTTGGGCATTTTAATATCAAGCCCTGCATCCTTATCACGAAGATATTCGTTTTTAAGAGTTTCTGTGTCATATTCCGAATGACCTGTAACAAAAATCTGTTTGCCGTTTTCCGATGAGGTAATATAAATACCTGCTTCGTCGGAGGAAGCGAGAATTTTTAATTCAGGTACTTTTTCGATATCTTCTCTTTTTACTGTAGTATATCGTGAGTGGGGCACTTTGAATTCGTCATCAAAGCCTCTTAAAAGAATTGAATGCTTGTAATCGGCTTTATGATTATATATTCCCGAAAGCTTTTCGGGGAGGGGATATTTCTTTATTCCGTAGTGGTAATAAAGTCCCGCCTGAGCACCCCAACAGATATGAAAGGTGCTTGTAACGTGGGTTTTGCTCCACTCCATTATTTCGCAAAGCTCGTTCCAATAGGTTACCTCTTCGAACTCCATTTTTTCAACAGGTGCGCCTGTGATAATAAGTCCGTCAAATTTTCTGTGCTTAATATCGTCAAAGGTTTTATAGAAAGCAAGGAGATATTCCTTTGGGGTGTGCTTCGGTACGTGGGATTTTGTGTGAATAAGCTCAAATTCTACCTGCAAGGGAGAGTTACCCAAAAGGCGAGATAGCTGTGTTTCAGTTTCCGTTTTTTTCGGCATGAGGTTGAGAACCAAAATCTTTAACGGTCTGATATCTTGGGTTATGGCGCGAGTATCGGTCATAACAAAAATGTTTTCTTTTTCAAGGGTTTTTACTGCCGGTAACTCGTCCGGTAATTTAATCGGCATTCCTCATACCTCCTTTTCTAAATTGTAGGGGACGGTCTTGACCGTCCCGTTTTTTATTCAGCAAGTGCTTGGCTTATATCTGCGATAAGGTCTTCGGCATTTTCAAGACCGCAGGAAAGTCTTACAAGGTTGTTTGTAATTCCGCAAGCAACAAGCTCATCATCATTCATCTGACGGTGTGTTGCACTTGCAGGATGTAAACAACAGCTTCTTGCATCGGCAACGTGAGTTTCGATAGCGATAAGTTTGAGCTTTTTCATAAACTCTTCTGCGGCTTTTCTTCCGCCCTTAACACCGAAGGAAACAACACCGCAAGAACCGTTGGGAAGATATTTCTGTGCAAGTGAGTAATACTTATCGGATTCAAGACCGGGGTAAGTTACCCATTCAATTTTATCATTTTCTTCAAGGAATTTTGCAACTGCAAGACCGTTTTCACAATGACGTTTCATTCTTACGTGAAGGCTTTCAAGTCCTAAGTTAAGATAGAAAGCATTCTGAGGAGATTGGATTGAACCAAAGTCTCTCATAAGCTGAGCGGTTGCTTTTGTGATAAATGCGCCCTCTTTGCCGAAACGCTCTGCATAGGTGATGCCGTGATAGCTGTCATCGGGAGTGCAAAGTCCGGGGAATTTATCAGCGTGTGCCATCCAGTCAAATTTACCTGAATCAACAATGCATCCGCCTACTGCGGCACCGTGACCGTCCATATATTTTGTTGTTGAATGGGTAACAATATCTGCGCCCCATTCAAAGGGACGGCAACCAACGGGAGTTGCAAAGGTATTATCAATAATAAGCGGAACACCGTGAGCGTGAGCTGCATTTGCGAATTTTTCAATGTCAAGAACTGTAAGAGCAGGATTTGCAATTGTTTCACCGAAAACTGCCTTTGTGTTGGGTCGGAAAGCGGCATTAAGCTCCTCCTCTGTGCAATCGGGGGAAACGAAAGTGAAATCAATACCCATTTTCTTCATTGTAACTGCGAAAAGGTTGTATGTTCCGCCGTAAATTGTGGAAGAAGAAACAACGTGGTCGCCACAGGTTGCAATATTAAAAACTGCATAGAAGGATGCTGCCTGACCTGAAGAGGTAAGCATTGCGGCAGTACCGCCCTCAAGCTCACAGATTTTTGCGGCAACAGAATCGTTAGTGGGGTTCTGAAGACGGGTATAGAAATAACCGTTTGCTTCAAGGTCAAAAAGCTTGCCCATATCTTCGCTTGTTGCATACTTAAAGGTTGTGCTTTGAATAATCGGAATCTGACGGGGTTCGCCGTTACCGGGTGTGTAGCCACCCTGTACACATTTTGTTTCTATTTTGTAGTCACTCATTTTAATCATCCTTTCGAGTGAAAAGTATTATATGTTATAATTTTAATCTGTAAGGAAAATGCACCAATAGAAAGTGTGACCGTCTTTGGTGTATGCTCCTATGCCGAATTTTTTGAAATTGTTGCTGCAAAGAGCTTTCTTGCTCTGCTCAATTTTTACAAGTTTGTCAAAGGTTTCTTTGTAACCAAAGGACGCGGGGATTATTATTTTATCTGCGAAAGTGTAGTTTATGCCTTTTTCGTCAAGGAGCTTGTAATAATAAGAGCCGTCTTCTCTCGCGAAAGCGGTGCCTGTTTTTGTGGCATATTCTTCTGCGGCTATTCTTGCGGTATCGCAAAGCTCCGACGAAAGCTTTAACGTACTGCTGCCTTCGTTAACGCGCATTTCGTTAACTTTTTTGAGGAAAAGGTCAGCATTTTCACTGAATTCATAGCCTTCCATCTGGCGTTTTAACTCCTGACCTGCTGCAGTTCTCAAAATAAGACGCGCGTCTTTGGTGGTAATGAAGTTGTCGTCATCCATATCCGTGGCTTCAAAATCCATATTGATAAGATTGTCTTCATAAATTCCTGCGGCAACGGAAAGAGCAATTATTACATCTTGTGTTGTAACGTAGGAATCGTTGTTTACATCACCGTAATACCGTTTTATTTCTACTGCCCCAAAGGGCATAGCGGTTAAAGCTATGATAACTGTTATAACAACTGCGACAACTATTATTTTAAAAGTTTTTTTCATAGAACCACCTTTCCGTAGGCTATAATCACCTATTCTAATATGCTGATAGTACATTATACAATATATATAAAGAAAATGCAACGAATAATTTGTGAATAACTGGTTGTATTTTAAATTCGGAATTCGAGTCTCTCTCGTTTTTGTAACAAAAAACAAAACCCACACACCTTGTTAGGTGTATGGATTTGTAATCTGCTTCGATTATAGGTTTCGTACCTATGCTCTCTTGCGGTGCCCAAAATTGTTTGCTCGCTATTCGATTCGCACAATTTTGACCGCTGCGCCAACTCACACTCCCTGTTTCCGCCACAGGTGGCGGTCGTGCTCCTTACCCGCGCCGGAACCGCCGTTCGATTTCAAATCTGTTATTCTAAGTCAAAGAAAAAAACATCCCGAAGGATGCTTTTTTCTTTGGCGCAGAAGGAGAGACTCGAACTCTCGCGCCGGTTTCCCGACCTACGCCCTTAGCAGGGGCGCCTCGTCACCAACTTGAGTACTTCTGCATTGGTAACTGAAATCAGTTATTAAATTGTCCTCAAAAGAGGTGGCGCAGAGAGTGGGATTCGAACCCACGGTACGTTGCCGTACGACGGTTTTCAAGACCGTTCCGTTATAACCACTTCGGTATCTCTGCATATGTTAGCCTTGATATATTATCACACAAAAATAAAAAAGTCAACAGTTTTTTTAATTATGATAATAAAAACTTACAAAAAACTTTTTTCAAAATTTTTGAATAAACTCTTGACAATCGGAAAATGTAATAGTATAATAACGTTCGTCTTAGCGGGATAGTGTAACGGTAGCACGACAGACTCTGACTCTGTTTGTTGGGGTTCGAATCCCTATCCCGCTGCCAAAAATCCTCGTACGATAGTACGGGGATTTTACTTTTTTCGCTATTAACTCTTCACTCTTCACTTTTCTCTTGTTGTTCGGATTTTTGGCAAGTGACAAGTAATAGTGGATGGTGAAGAAATTTTGTCTTCGGCGCAACGAATTTGCCTGACGGCAGATGGATTGAAAAGGTCGGGGTATTGTACTGCAATCAGATCAATAAAGTTGAATTCGTAGGGTAGGGAGTTGGTCTTGACCAGCCCGAAAGATTATCGGTGGATTTTGCTGGACGGTCAAGACCGTCCCCTACTTCTGCGCCAGAACCTATCATACTTTTGGGTATGATAGGTTTTCTTTTGTGTGAGGAGACCCAAACCTGTTGGAAACAAATTTTCAGATAACGCAATATATCAAATGGTAATGAAAAATTCTGATTTCTATTGTGTTTTTGCAACAGTTTTGGTACTATATTTCTAATATGCAATTCAATATAATTTTCATAAGTGACAGGGTTCTGCTTTAGCAAAAGTGAGTTATTTACTTTGGGTGTTTCTTGTGGAATTGGTGGGTTGTATAGAAGTGTGTTTTGGGTGTAGTTTTGACTACGCATTTTTAATATGACGAAAGAATGATACATTATGAAACGGGTTACTTGTTTGTTGCTGAGTATTTTACTTTTGGTGGGATTACTTCTGCCGTCTGCATTTGCTTCGGAACTTGTGGAGACGGATGCTTTTGAAACAGAAACGGATTTAAACGAAGAAGCAGAAGATGTAACTGAATCTACCGAGGGTTATGAAAGTGAACATATTTTTGTTACCGATGAAGCCAAAGTGCCTACCTGTACAGAAACGGGTTTGACTGAGGGCAGTCATTGTGAAATCTGTGGTGAGGTGTTGGTAGAGCAGGTAGTAATACCCGTAAAAGGACATCATTATGTGGACGGTCGATGTGCAAACTGTGATGACCTGCTACCGTTGGTGCCTTACTATGAGCAGTGCAGTCAGCCGATGGTGACCACCGGTGCGAATTTTCCTGAGCTGAATACAAAAGCTCCTTCTGAGAGGGCCTATTTACCTGTGGGTTATTCTCTCTCCGGTATAACTTATTCTTCTGTGTTCCGTGGCGGAACAGATGCACTTTGGAACTATAATCCCTCTACTTTTTATAGTGCTGTTGCAAATCCTGCTTCCGTTTTGTACACCGAAAACAAATGGGGGACGGTATATAACGCTGCATCTTACTATGGTTCTGTATGCAGTACCACGGCAATGAAGAGTTGTGGCTATAAATACCCCTATATGTCTTATGAAATTCCACAGGCTATGAAGGAAAAAACGAATCATTCCATAGGGAATGTTGCTGTTGATGATATTTTGTGGAGAAACGGTCATGTGGCCGGAGTAATCGGGGTATCAAAAGATGCAAACGATAATGTGACGAGTGTAACATGTATCGAACAAAACAATCCCAGTGTTGAAATCTTTGATGTTACTGCCGAAATGTGGGATGGTTATTTTGAAAGTAATTGGAAAACAATCTACTATGGTGGTGAAAAGGATGTTGATTCTCCGGCAGTATTTCCTGAAAATAATTCCATAATTTTCTCCCGTGGTAACAACACCTATGTTACAGATTGGAATGAAATGCTTTTTTACATTCCAACTGCTTCCACAGTATATTTTACCAAGGATGGTGAGACTACTGAATACAGTAAGTCTGTCTTTAATACAAAAACTGTCAACGACACGATTGTTTACGATTTGAGTGAATTGTTTGACGGTGTAGGGGATTACTACTTCCATACCGAAGAAAATACAACAGATATCTGCATAAAGGTTGTTGATTTGGGCGAAATTTCTATTGTAGATAACAACGCTACTTTATCAAATTATGCAAACTGCACTCCTGTTTGCTACCATGTAATCAGAATTATCCCTGACAATGGCACCTATGATTTCTATGGTGCGCCTGAGGGCTACACAACTGTTATATATAACAACTCCTACAAAGATATTACGGACGACTCCTTTACTGTTGAAAAGCGTCCCGCTAACAACAACTATAAGGTGGAAGTGTTTTATGATACAGGCTTTGGGTGGGCAAGGGCTCTTAGTGAGAATGTGTTCCGTGAAGTTGACTCTCCTTATCTTCAGCAACTTCCTGAAAATTTGCTTGGATGCACAAATCTTTATGAGGTGCTCAAACCGATGAAGGGTTACTACGCTCAGGAGGAGTATCGCACCGACAATGGCAAGTATATTTCTGTTGTGTTTCCTGTGAGTGGTGGGGACAGGTTGATGGTTAGTTCTTTTGTCAACAAAGAAGCGAAACCTGTAACTGCGAAAAATAATGGCTCCAGAGTAACTTTCCTCAAAGGAGAAGGTTATTTAATATCTAAAGGTTCTTCTGAAGTTTATGCCGAATATAAGAAAAACGGGTATATCACGGTTCCCGAAGGTGCCACAGCTGTAGGTGTTTGTTGGGAGGAACCCCATGAGGAAAACTGGGCATATCTTCTGAAGAAAAGCGATAATTTTACCAATCACAAACCGGTTTACTATGAAGCCAAAGCTTCCACCTGCACAAAAAAAGGTTCAACTGCAGGTGTTTATTGTACTGATTGTGAAAAGTGGATTATGGGTGGTAAAACAATTGCAAAATGCGCACACACCTATGGTTCGAAAACAAAAGTTACAAAAGCGACCCTTACAAGAAACGGCAAAATAAAAAATGTTTGTTCTGTTTGCGGTTATGTTTCTTCTGCTAATGAGAAAACAATCTACTACCCCAAAACAATAAAACTTTCTAAGAAATCCTACGCTTGCAACGGAGAGGTGATAACGCCTACCGTGATTGTTAAAGATAGCAAAGGAACAACTTTGAAAAAGGGTACCGATTATACAATAAAGTGTTCAAAAGGCAGGAAAAACCCCGGTACATATTCAGTTACAGTTACATTTAAAGGCAAATATACCGGTAAAAAGAATCTGACTTTCAAGATTTCTCCCGGTGCAACCAAAAAAATAACTGCAAAACCGACCACGAAATCAATTGAGCTCACTTGGTCAAAGGTTACCGGAGCAACAGGTTACAGAGTTTATAAGTATAATACCAAAACAAAGTCTTATGTTAAACTTAAGGATGTAAAAGGTACAAGTCTGAAAATTTCCGAGCTTTCAGCCGGCACAAAGTATAAGTACAGGGTTAAGGCTTATTACAAGTCGGACTCAAAGGTGATTTGGAGTGGAGATGCAAAGGTAATCCAAACTGCAACAAAACCAACAACTCCTTCACTTAAGGTTACATCAACTGCTAAGGGTAAGGCTACGCTCAAGTGGTCAGATGTATCAGGTGAGAGTGGTTATGTAATTTACTATTCAACAAGTAAAAAAAGTGGTTTCAAAAAGTACAGTTCACCTAAAGCCAACGCTACAAAGAAAACGGTTTCAAAGCTCAAAAGAGGTAAAAAATATTACTTCCGTGTAAAAGCTTATGTTAAAACTTCAAGTGGTGTGGTTTATAGTGGTTACAAGACAGTTGGTGTGAAGATTAAGTAAATATTAGGTGAATATTGGGTAAATATAAAAATGTTCGCTTTTGCGTGGGTATCTTAAGGACACTCACGCAGTTTTTTTTGCATAAATTTCCCTTTTATTCACAAACTATTTACAAAAATATTTGCAAAAGTGGTTGACAAATGCTATTGTTGGGAGTATATTATTAACAGAGTTAGCACTCGATAAGCGAGAGTGCTAACAGTGGTAAAACTAAAAAAAGAGGTGAGGTCGTGGCAGAGCTTACAGGGCGTAAGCAACAAATTCTTGCAATTATAATTGAACGCTTTATTGCCACGGGTGAACCTGTTGGCTCAAAGACTATATGCGCCCAAATGGGTAACGCGGTTTCTTCTGCTACCATTCGTAATGATATGGCAGACTTGGTTGAAATGGGTCTTCTTGAACAGCCTCATACTTCAGCAGGTCGCGTTCCTTCTCAACTTGGTTACAGATATTATGTTGACAATTTAATGACGACCTATGAATTAGGTATAGAAGAACAGGAACGGATTAAAATCTGGCTTCAGTCCTTTTCGGGTGAACCCGATAAGCTTCTTGAAAAAGCGGGTAGCATTTTAGCGGAGCTTACGGACTGCGTTGCGGTTTCTTCTTCGCCTGCGGATGCGGATGCGAAGATAAAACGAATTGAGCTTGTTCCTTTAAGCTCTCACACGGCAATGATTGTTCTTCTTGCTACCTCGGGTATTCTTAAAAGCTCCGTTGTAAGAAGTGACACTCAAATAAACGTTGATATTGCCGAGATTTTCTACAACATCTGCCAGAAATATTTTATCGGCAAGTCAGTTTCTGATATAAATGTAATGTTTATTCAGACTCTTGTAGCTTCTCTCGGGGACAGAGTTTTTATAATGTCACCTTTTCTTTGTGCCATATCTGACCTTTGTGAAGCAGTTAAAACCACCGAGCTTCATTTGAAAGGGCAGTCGAATATACTTAACCACGAAGAACTTTCAGAGGATGCTTTCAGGCTTATGGACTTTCTTCACAGAGGAACACCTCTTGAAAATATGCTCAGCTCTCACAAAAAACAGTTGAATGTGGCAATCGGTACGGAAAACCTTTACAGAGAACTGAAAAATTCATCAACGATTTTCTCAAAATATTCAGTTGGTGAAAAGGAAAGTGGCTCAATCGGTATAATCGGTCCTACAAGAATTGATTATCAAAGGCTTATACCCAGCATAAAATATTTAGCATCAGTTATCGGAAATCTCCTTTCCGAAACCCTGGAGGAGGATTAAAAATGGCGAATGAAGAAAACAAGGTAGTCGAAAATGAAGAAGCTACTGAAGTGAAAAAAGAAACAAAAAAAGAAAAGAAAGTAAAAAAGAATGCAGAGGTGGACTCTCTTAAGGCTGAAATTGAAAAACTCTCGGCTGATTTGGCAGGTCTTAAAGATTCTCATCTTCGCACACTTGCTGAATACGACAACTATCGCAAACGCTCCCAAAGAGAAAAAGAAGCGACCTATGGTGATGCTAAAGCAAACACTCTTAAAGCGCTTCTTCCCGTGATAGATAATTTTGACAGAGCGTTAGATAATAATACTGATGATGTTGAGGTTTACAAAAAAGGTATTGAAATGACCGTTACTCAGCTTAAAGAAATTCTTAAGAATATGGAGGTTGAGAGCTTCGGTGAGGTCGGTGACGAATTTGACCCCAATATTCACAGTGCGGTTATGACCGTCGAAAACGATGAGCTCCCCGAAAATTCCGTTGCGGCGGTTTTTGAAAAAGGTTATAAAATGGGCGACAGAATATTGCGTTTTGCAACTGTTCAGGTCACCAATCAATAATATGGTTAAAAATTTTACTTAAATATATTTGGAGGTAATTAAAATGGCAAAAACAATTGGTATTGACTTAGGTACAACAAACTCTTGCGTAGCAGTTATTGAAGGCGGTGAGCCCGTAGTTATTGCTAACGTTGAAGGCAACAGAACAACTCCCTCTGTCGTAGGTTTCTCAAAATCCGGCGAAAGACTTGTTGGTCAGGTAGCAAAACGTCAGGCAGTTCAGAACCCCGACAGAACAATCTCATCTATCAAAAGACAGATGGGTACAGACTACAAGGTTCAGATTGATGACAAATCCTACACACCTCAACAGATTTCTGCAATGATTCTTTCTAAACTTAAAGCCGATGCAGAAAGCTACCTTGGTGATACAGTAACAGAAGCAGTTATTACAGTTCCCGCATACTTCACAGACTCACAGCGTCAGGCAACTAAAGATGCCGGTAAAATTGCAGGTCTTGAGGTTAAGAGAATTATCAATGAGCCCACAGCAGCTGCTCTTGCTTACGGTATTGACAAAGAAAACGACCAGAAGGTTATGGTTTATGACCTTGGTGGCGGTACATTCGACGTTTCCATTATTGAAATGGGCGAGGGTGTTCAGGAGGTTCTTGCAACTGCAGGTAACAACCGTCTCGGCGGTGACGACTTCGACCAGAGAATTATTGATTGGCTTGTTGCAGAATTCAAAAAAGAGACAGGTACAGATCTCTCTAACGATAAAATGGCTATGCAGAGACTTAAAGAAGCAGCAGAAAAAGCTAAAATCGAGCTTTCAGGTGTTACTTCCTCCGCAATTAACCTTCCTTTCATCACAATGACAGAAGCAGGCGGTCCTCTTCACCTTGACACAACTCTCACAAGAGCAAAGTTCAACGAGCTTACAGCGGACCTTGTTGAAGCAACAATGGCTCCTGTTCGCCAGGCAATTTCCGATTCAGGTCTTAAGGTTTCTGAAATTGATAAGGTTCTTATGGTTGGCGGTTCTTCAAGAATTCCGGCTGTTCAGGATGCAGTTAAATCCTACACAGGCAAAGAGCCCTTTAAGGGTATCAACCCCGACGAATGTGTTGCAATGGGTGCTGCTCTTCAGGCAGGCGTTCTCGGTGGCGATGTAGAAGGCCTTCTTCTTCTTGACGTTACACCCCTTTCACTCGGTATTGAAACTCTTGGTGGTGTTTGCACAAAGATTATTGAAAGAAATACAACTATACCTACAAAGAAGAGCCAGGTATTCTCAACTGCTGCTGATAACCAGACATCTGTTGAAATTCACGTTCTTCAGGGTGAAAGAGAATTTGCAAGAGATAATAAAACTCTCGGTATGTTCCACCTTGACGGTATTCTTCCCGCTCGTCGCGGTACTCCTCAAATCGAAGTTACATTTGATATTGACGCTAACGGCATCGTTCACGTTTCTGCAAAAGACCTTGGCACAGGTAAAGAGCAGTCAATCTCCATTACAGCTTCTTCCAATATGAGTAAGGATGATATTGACCGCGCAGTTAAGGAAGCAGAGCAGTTTGCAGAGGAAGATAAGAAGCGTAAGGAAGCCGTTGATGTTCGCAACAGTGCAGACCAGATGGTATTCGAATGCGAAAAGCTTGTTTCGGAAAACGGCGATAAATTTGACGAAGCAGATAAGAACGACATCAACGCTAAAGTTGAGGAACTCAAAGAAGCTCTCAAGGGCGAAGATATTGAACTTATTAAGTCAAAACAGGAAGCTCTTCAGGCAAAATTCTATGAGATTTCCGAAAAGCTTTACAAAGCAGCAGGCGGAGCACAGGGCTTTGACCCTAATAATATGGGCGCAGGCTTTGACCCCAATGCAGCAAGTGCACAGGGTGGAGATAACTATACAGAAGCACCCTTCACAGATGTTGACTAAAAATAGAAAGACGGCTCCCCAAAGAGCCGTCTTTAGTGAGTAAAGGAATTACTTATGGCAGATAAAAGAGATTATTACGAGGTGCTTGGCGTTTCTAAAAGTGCCACACCTGATGAAATAAAAAAAGCATATCGCCAGCTTGCAAAAAAATATCACCCCGACCTTAACCCTGATAACAAGGAAGCAGAGGCAAAGTTCAAGGAAGCAAACGAGGCTTATGAAATTCTTTCGGATTCCGATAAGAAAGAGAAATATGACCGCTTCGGCTTTGCAGGTGTTGATCCCAGTTATGGTGCAGGTCAAGGTGGCGGATTTGGTGGCTTCGGCGGATTCGATGGCGGAATGGAATTTGATTTGGGTGATCTTTTCGGTTCGTTCTTTGGTGGCTTCGGTGGAGGAAATTCACGTTCTAACCCCAATGCTCCCCGAAAAGGAAGCGATATTCAGACCAACATATATCTTACATTTGAAGAGGCTGCAAAGGGTTGCAAGAAAACTGTTGAATTCCAGAGAATTGAAGTCTGTGACGAATGTGCAGGCTCGGGTGCGGCGAAAGGTTCATCACCCCAAACCTGTCCCGACTGTAACGGAAGAGGACAGATCAATGTTCAGCAGAGAACACCTTTCGGCACTATCAGTACATCAAAGCCCTGTCAGCGTTGTGGCGGTAAGGGTACATTCAACCCCAATCCTTGCTCAAGGTGTAAGGGTGCAGGCAGAATCAGAAGAACAGTTAAGCAGGAAATTACAATTCCTGCAGGTATTGACGATGGTCAGATTTTTACAGTTCGCAACGAGGGTAACCGAGGTGTGAACGGTGGTCCTGCAGGCGATTTGAGAGTTGGCGTTGTTGTTAAACCCCATCCCTTCTTTGAGCGCGACGGCTACAATGTCTGGTACGATGTTAAAGTGAGCTTCGTTCAGGCGACTTTAGGTGACAAGCTCCGAGTTCCCACCATTGACGGAAAGGTTGAATATATTCTCCCTGCAGGTACTCAGCCCGGTGATATCTTTAAATTAAAGGGCAGAGGTATTCAGATGCTTAACTCTACAAGACGCGGTGACCAGCTTATCAGAGTTACTGTTGATGTGCCTAAAAACCTTAACGATAAGCAGAAAGAAGCTCTTCTTAATTTCAACACTACAATGGGTGCAAAGCCTGTTGACCCGGAAGAGAAGAAAGGCTTCTTTGGTAAAAAGAAAAAATAAAAGTTTTAACCCTGTTTAATTTTGTTTTGCAAAATAAAACAGGGTTAATTGTTTGTGTTTTTAATCATTTTGTGTTATGATTATTTCAGTATATAAAAGGAGAAATTCTTATGAAAATTATGATTGCATCCGATATTCACGGTTCGCTTAAATACTGCCGTGAATTAGTTGAAAAATATAAAGAGGAAAAATGCGAAAAATTAGTGCTTTTGGGGGATGTTTTATATCACGGACCCCGTAACGATTTACCCGAAGAATATAATCCAAAGGGCGTTATAGCACTTCTTAATGATATGGCAGAGGAAATACTTTGTGTAAGAGGCAACTGTGAGGCAGAGGTTGATGAAATGGTGCTTTCTTTCCCTGTTCTTGCAGAATACGCTTTCTTTTATCACAAGGGAAGAATGTTCTTTCTTACACACGGGCATAAAATGAACCCGCAAAATCTTCCTAAAATCAAAAAGGGTGATATTCTTTTTAACGGTCATACCCATGTTAGCAAAATTGAAGAATTAGAGGGCGGTTATATTTATGCAAATCCCGGCTCAGTTTCCATTCCTAAAGAAAACACACCGAGAGGGTATATGATTGTTGATGATGAGGCGATTATTCATAAGAGCTTGAGTGGTGAGGTTGTTAAAGAATATATTCTTTAATTTTAGTGGCAAGTTGAAAATGGCAAGTGGCAAGTTTTGGGGCGCAAAAATGCGCCGTAGGAGAATAAAGTGAAGGTGTGTGTTGACCTTCCTTCGAAGGAAGGGGGACCACCTTGAATGCATTTACCTGTTTGGTTTTGTTGCAAACGAGTGGTTCGTTTATTATTGAATGTAGTTGGTCGGGTGGTGGAAGGTTCTTGACGCGTAAGCGTCTTTTCACCATAGGTGAAACTGTAATAAAGTAATTGTTTAGATTCAATTTATTCTGTGGCACAGGCAAGCCTGTACCTTACTGGTGCGTTACAATTGAATCTTGCGATTCAACTACGCTCGAGGGCTCGCGTAGAGAACTCTCCACCGCCCGACCAAATTTTTTATAAAAATATTTCTTTTTGGCTCGTTTGGAACTTTGTGTAAATATATAGTTTATCAAAAGGCGGTCCCCCTCTCTTCGAAGAGAGGTAGGGCGTAGCAGTAACTTTTTTCATTGAGGTGAGGTTGTGGCAGAATTTATTTTTGAGTTTGTTTTTGAGGTTCTTGGGAAGCCTTGAAAGATGAAAAAGATGATAGTAAATTATATGTTTGTTTACTTTTAAAACCGACAAGGAAGTAAAAGAGTTTGATTTCAGGTAAGAAAATATATAACCCCATAGGCATTCAAAATGTCTATGGGGTTATGTTTAAATTACATTTTTATATGCAAGCTCCATTGTTTTTGAAAGGGCAACAGCATCGTCAATTCCGTAGGGAATGGGGGAGCCTGTTTCAATTGCATCAATCCAGGTTTGCATTGGTGATTTTGTACTGTCGGGGACCTTCGGGAAAACCCAACCGTCACCGATATTATAGCAAACCTTGTTCATAAATCCGCCTGCAAGAATTGTACCTTTTGAGCCTACAATTTCAAGCTGGAAGGGATTGTTCGGTGCTACAAAACCTGTTTCGCTGACACCGATAGCGCCGTTTTTATATGTAAGAACAGTTACTGCATTGTCTTCAACGGAGTCTATCATAACATTAGTGAATGCGGAAGCTGCTTTTTCAGGCTCGCCCATAAACCAATTGAGCAGGTACATTGAATGAGCACCCAAATCCATCATAGCACCGCCACCACAAGCTTCTCTGTCATAGAAGGTTTGCGGGAGCCAACCTGCCACTGCACCATTGTGGGCATTTCTCATTCGGCAATAATTAACCTCGCCAACCAGCTTGTTATCTACAGCGTTTTTAACCCATATAAAATCGCCACTGGCTTTCCAGGGGAACGAAATGCAGAATTTTACGCCGTTTTTTTCTACTGCTTTTTTTACCTCGAGTGCATCTGCTTCTGTAAAACAAAGCACCTTTTCTGTGAAAATATGCTTTCCCGCTTCGGCGGCTTTTATCATAACCTCTTTGTGCAAATCGGTAGATGTGCAAACCATAATTGCATCAACGTCTTCTCTGTTGAGAAGTTTGTCATAATCCTCTACATATTCGCAATTATATTTCTTTGCATAGCGAATTGCATCCTCTTTATTATTGTCCCAAAGAGCAGTGATTTTGCAAAGCGGGTTGTTTTGAATTGTGTTTGCATAGCCTTCAAAATGAACGTGCCATGTGCCTACTAATGCTACATTTATCATAATTATACCTCAACCTTCTCACATTTGTAACCAAGTAATTCGTTACTTCTCTTATCAGGCTGATGACCGCCTACATAAAGCGTGATTTTGCCGTCGGGAGTTACTCTCTGACCATCTTCGAGAACTGCTTTAATCCAATAGGTATCAATGTCAATTATTATATTTTGGGTTTCGCCCGCCTCTAATTGTGTGGATTTAATACCGCAAAGCTGGAAGTGGGGTGTGTAGGTTCTTGAGTCGGAATATTCTGCATAAATTTGTGTTTTTTCAATACCTGCTCTGTCTCCTATATTCTTAACATTTACGCTGACTTTGATATTATCATTAGTTTTTTCAAGAATTTTTGCATCTGAATATTCAAACTTTGTATATGAAAGACCATAACCGAAGGGGTAGAGTGCATCGCCCTCAATAAAACGGTAGGTTTTACCCTGCATATTGTAATCTGTGAAATCGGGGAGAGGATGCTCACCGTCATAAATTGTTACGGGTAATTTACCGCAGGGGTTATTATCACCTGAAATTGTTTTTGCAATTGCAAGACCGCCCTGTGAACCGGGATACCAAGCGTGAATGATTGCTTTAGCGTGGTTTCTTACCTTTTCACCAAGGTCAACGGAGCTACCGCACATTATAACAACAATAACGTCTTCACAAGCATCGCAAACCATTTCTGCAAGCTTCTGTTGAGTTTTGGGAAGATAGATATTCTTCTTGTCACCGCAAGCAGTATAGTCATTATCATAGCCGGTATCTTCACCCTCAATTGAGCAGTCAAGACCGAGAGCGAGAATTGTAATATCTGCTTCTGCGGCGGCAGCGACACCGTCACTAAGCATATTGCCGAAGCCACCCCAGTCATTCTCTTTTTCATTGCAGTAGTTTGCACCCTTTTCAACAGAAATATCGGCTTCTGTAAATACTCTTCTCATACCGTCTGCAACGGTAATATATTCAGATGCATAGCCGTTGTAGTTGCCTTCAAGAGCAGTAACGGAAAGAGCGTTAGGACCAATGATTGCAATTCGCTTATCTGTGGTTTTATCGAGGGGTAAACAATTATCGTTTTTAAGAAGTGTTACACAATTTTCAGCGGCTCTTAAATTAAGTGCTCTGTGTTCTTTACAGTCAAGCTTACTGTAAGGAATGTTTGAATAAGGTCTTACTTCCTCAAATTCGCCTAAAAGGAAACGAATCATATAAAGTCTTTCTGCAGCTTCGGTGATTTCTTCCTCTGTAATTAGGTCTTCTTCATAAGCATCAACGAGAGCATCATAAGTCTGACCGCAGTTAAGGTCACAGGAGTTCTTGAGGGCGACTGCTGCTGCTTCTGATTTAGTTTCAACGAATTTGTGGAATTCGTAAATATCTTGCAATGCTCCGCAGTCGGAAACAACGTAGCCGTCAAATCCCCAGTTTTTGCGGAGAACTTCTCCTATAAGATAGGAGTGAGCGCAACAGGGTTCACCGTTTGTGCGGTTATATGCGCCCATAACACCTGCTACACCTGCCTTTACTGTTTTTTCAAATGCAGGAAGATATGTTTCATAAAGGTCGTGAGGGGTTGCTATTGCATCAAAGCCGTGACGGTCTTTTTCAGGACCTGAATGAACCGCGTAATGCTTTGAACAAGCGGCAGCTTTTAAGAATTCGCCCTCACCCTGAATCCCCTTTATAAAAGCTGTACCGAGGGTTGCAGTAAGAAAAGGGTCTTCACCGAAGGTTTCCTGACCGCGTCCCCAACGGGGGTCGCGGAAAATGTTGATATTGGGTGCCCAAAAAGTGATGCCCTTGAAAATATCGTGATCGCCGTATTCAACGTGTTTGTTGTATTTGATACGTCCTTCAGTAGAAATTACATCTGCGATTTCATTTATGAGCTCGCCGTCAAAGGTTGCCGCCATAGCAATTGTATGGGGAAAAACTGTTGCAGTTCCTGCTCTTGCTACACCGTGTGCGCCCTCGTTCCACCAGTTATATGCACTTATTCCAAGCCGTTCAATAGCGGGTGAGGTGTAAAGAAGCTGGGTTATTTTTTCTTCAACGGTCATTTTTGACACTAACTCTTTTGCCTTGATTTTTGCTTCATGTTTTGTCATTGAATTTCTCCTTTTAAAATCTACTTATAAGGTTAATATAAACTAAAAAAACTATATAGTCAATGAATGAAAGATACAAAAAACAAGGGAGAAACTATAACAAAATGACAAATACTTTTGTTGTTTACGCTTTTATCGAAAATTTTTATAAAAAACAACAAACCGCCTATTCAAAGGCGGCTTGTTGTTTTGGCTTTATGAAACTAATCGTTTATATATCAACCCTGAAGTCTGCTTCGGCGATGTATATGGGCGGAGCAGATGTTCAAGTGGTATATCGGGGAAGAAGTGCAGAGCTTACTGCATTTTCTTATAAAGACCGTTGAGTTCAATAATCTTTGTAAGTTTTCTCCAAGAGAAGCCCTTTTCTTCTTCGATCTCTTTGAGAAGCTTCTTCTCAATGTTATGGAAGTTAATCATAACACGGACTCCTTTCGTTTGATTACAATGCTATTATACTCAAAAAACAGAAAAAGTCAAGTGATTTTGCACAAATGGCTCTCGACAAAGTTGTGCAATATGCACAATGAAATTTGTTTATTCTTTATCTTTGAGTTACACAAAACCTTTTTAAAAGGGTGAAATCTTTTGTTAATGTTGCACAATGAACTTTGTAATATTTAACACATTATTACAAAAAAGTTGAATTATTGTTTTCATAAAAGAAAAAAGTTTGTGAAACTTTTTCACAAACTTTTTGGTGTGCTAAAGTAATTCTCTGTTAAACAGTCCGTTAGTTTTTTTACCGTCAATGGTTTTGCCTTTTGAATAAGAAAGATAAATTTTTTCGCATTCTTTTTTTGATTCCACAGTGAAATAGAATGTAACAAAATCAAGGGTTGAAAGGTTTTTGTCTCCGATATAAAGGGGTACACTGTTATGGAGAATATTGTATTTTTTGTTATGGCACAAAAGAGGAAAATCAATTCCTTTTCTGTCTGTAAGAACGCTTTTTCCGTTACAATTGCCACAACCGTCTACACTCTTTTGCGGACAGGTTCTCATTAACATAATTGGCAAATAACCGTAAATATATGCACCCTTTTTTGTGTCTGCACAAAGGTTTTTTATATACTTTTCCGAAAGCTCAAATGATAGTGTAACATCTTCAAGTCCCATTTTTTTATAGCTTTGTGCAGAAAAAGAGTTGGTGATGTTCAGACCGTGAGAGCCGTAAATTTTGAACCCTGCTTTTTTGAGAAGGGCAATTCCTCCGATATTACCCGTAACTCCTCTGACAATACCGGTCTTTTTGATTACGGAGAGTTTCTTTAATATCTCTTTCTCATCTTCCGGGTAAATAAGCTGAGGTAATTCCACGGCAATTTTTACGGGTAAGCATTCAATTTCTTGAATATTGTTGATTATTTCTTCAAGGGGAAGAATTAATAAATCCGCTTTTTCGAAAATATCACTGTATTGTGAAAAGGTTTCAAGACGTATTCGCGTTTCGGTACGCTCGGTTATATTTTTGTGGGTTCGCGTGTCGGGTTTTATGTGATTTATTTTATAAGTCTTTGTTGAAAGTTTATCTTCCAGAAGATTTGCGGCATTTCGCCTTAAAGCATTTATAGCGGAGGCGGGGAGAGTTAATAAATCCTTGTTTTCAAATTCGAGAGAGTCTAAATAAAATGAGGTATCACCTAATTTTGAAAGGTTTCTGAATGCAATTTCTTCGGAAAGGGGGGCGGTTCTCGGCTCTTGGGGTAATTCCCCCTGAATCTGAACAGTTTTACCTTTTGAAGTGAAGAAAAGCGTTGCAGGTTCGTATTTTTTGAGGATTAACTTTGCACTTACTTTATTGGGTCGGATTTCGTCTTTATATGAATTTTCAAGTTCTTTCAAAACAGCAGTTGCTGACGTTACATCCTCTTTAACACGGTAGCCGAACATATCAACAGTTCTTCTTCCTTTTAAATAGCCGTCAGTAAAGCCACTTCGGGAGAAAACGGAACGGAGTATTCCTTTGTCGTAAAGCTCATTGTTTATTGCTTTTTTTAAGCTGCCTACGGCGGCGGCAACGTATTCGGGTCGCTTCATTCTGCCCTCAATTTTAAAGGAGTCAATGCCGATTTCCATAAGGTCTTTTATGCTATCGAGATATGACATATCTTTGAGAGAAAGGGCATATTCTCTGCCGTGCTGATTTTTCCAATTGAGACGGCACCCTTGAGCGCAAAGACCTCTGTTTCCGCTTCTTTCACCCAGCATTGCAGAAAGATAGCAGTTTCCTGATGCGCTCATACAATGAGCACCGTGAACAAAGACTTCGAGCTCTATATTAACTGCTTCCCGTATGATTTTTATTTCATTTAATGAAAGCTCACGGGCTAAAACTATTCTTGAAAAGCCCATTTCTTCAAGAAGCTTTGCGCCCGATACATTATGAATTGCCATCTGAGTTGATGCGTGAAGAGGCATCTCGGGGCATATTTCTTTAACTGCTTTTACTGTTGCAAAGTCCTGAACAATTACCGCATCTGCACCGCTTTCTGCAATTGCCGTAACAGTTTTATAAAGCTCGTCAATTTCCTTGTCGAAAATCAAGGTGTTGAGAGGTACATAAACCTTAACATCGCGAAGACGGCAGTATTTTACCGCGTGTTTTAAATTCTCGGTTGTGAAATTGTCAGCATTGCGCCGGGCGTTGAAATTATCAACACCTAAATATACTGCATTTGCACCGTTTCTTACAGCGGCTTTTAACTGTTCTTGTGCTCCGGCGGGAGCGAGGATTTCAAAAGAAGTCATAGTGTGAAATACCTTGTATTGTTTAGTTAGGAGTTAGGAGTGAGTAGTTAGGAGTGTCGGGACCTGCGGTCGGCAATTATAATTATAAAATCAAACCGAAACTTTATCTTACTAAATGTCTATATCCAAGAAAATGTTTGTTGTGAGGAAAAAAGTAGCGGTTAGTGAAGCAAATATAATGTTTGGAAGCGAAGCTTCCCCAACACTCCTCACTCCTCATTCCTCATTCCTCACTTTAATTTACCAATTATTTAATATCTGTTACTATCTCTTGTTTTTCTGTTCTGACTCTCAAAATATCGCCTTTCTTAACATCTGCGGTGCAGTCGAGGGTGAGAAATTCTTGGGGGTGACAGGCACTTTCGCATTCTTCACCCTGCTCATTTACAATCTTTGTTGCGGTGAATTTCATACCGAAGGTTTCGGGTGAAAGCACCTCGATTGTATCGCCAAGTCTGAAGAAATTTCGTTGCTGGATTTTTAATTTTCCTTCCTTGCAATCTTCAAGGGCAACACCTGCAAATGTGCAATCCCAATGGTAGAGACCGTCGTTTTTATGACCTTGAACAAGGTTGCCGAAATAAAATCCGCTGTTATAGGGGCGATGGCTTATAGCGTTAAGCTCATCATCTAAAAGCTCAAGGGGAGCGGATTTATCAATTGCTCTTCTGTAAGCGTTAACTACGTGAGAAACATAGTATTCGGTTTTCATTCTGCCCTCAATTTTAAAAGAATCAATACCTGCATCGGCGAGCTTGTCCAAAAAGCCGATTGCTTTCATATCGTGAGAAGAAAGCAGAGCAGAATGGTCTAGGTATTCTTCAACCTTCATATATTCGTTAGGGCGGTTTCTTTCAACAAGGTAATATTCCCAGCGACAAGGCTGAGTACATTCGCCTCTGTTACCGCTTCTGCCGTTCATATATGAAGAAATAAGGCATCTGCCTGAATAAGCCATACACATAGCTCCGTGAACAAATGCTTCAAGCTCAAGCTCTTCAGGGATTTTTGAGTGCATTTCTGCAATTTCATCAATGGTCATTTCACGTGCGACAACAATTCTTGATGCACCCATTTCATAGTAAGCCAAAGCGGAGGCGTAGTTGCAACAGTTTGCCTGGGTGCTTATATGCACTTCAAGATTTGGCTCAGCCTGTTTTATTGTTCTGACTGCCCCCAAATCGGACACGATAACCGCATCAACACCTAATCCGTAAAGGGTTCGGGCGTAGTCTTTTAAAGGTTCAATTTCATTGTTTTTTGTGAAACTGTTTACGGTGACATAAAGTTTTTTGCCCTTTGAATGTAAGAGTCTTACTGCTGTATCAATATTTTCTTCCGTAAAAGCGGATTTTTCAGCTCTCAGTTGAAGAAGTGGTCCGCCGATATATACAGCATCAGCACCGAAACGATCGGCGGCAATAAGGCAATTCATATCTCCAGCAGGAGCGAGTAACTCAACCTTGTTTTTTAGCTTGTTCATAAATTCCTCGTTTCTGATTTGTTGTTCTTGATTTCTGTTTGTATAATATTACACTATATTTAGCTAAAAAACAAGGTGCAATATACTTGATTTTTATAAGTACGCTGTGATATAATAATTTTCTATTATAGGTTATTATGTTTTGTTTTCACAAGGAGATGTTAGAATGAAGTACGATGTTGTTGTCATCGGTGCAGGTGTTGTAGGTTCTCTCATTACAAGAGAGCTTTCCAAATACAACATTAAGGTTGCACTTCTTGAAAGATGCAATGACTGTGCAATGGGGGCTACAAAGGCAAACTCTGCTATTGTTCACGCAGGCTTTGATGCTGTGCCCGGTACACTTAAAGCAAAGCTCAACGTTCGCGGAGTTGAGCTTATGAAAAAGGCTTGCAAGGAGCTTAATGTTCCGCTTAAAAATAACGGAGCTCTTGTTGTGGCTTTTTCACAAGAGGAGATACCTCACCTTGAGATTCTTAAAGACCGAGGAGAAAAAAACGGTGTTCCTGAACTCCGCATTGTGGGAAAAAATGAACTTAAAGAGCTTGAACCCGGTATCGGTGATACGGCAGTCGGTGCTTTGGTTGCGCCCACTTCTTCAATTGTCTGTCCTTACGAGCTTACAATTGCAGGTGTTGAAAATGCAGTAACAAACGGTGCAGAATTTTTAAGGAACTGCGAAGTTACAGACATCAAATATGTTGACGATGAATTCAAGTTAAAAACATCTCTCGGTGAAATTACTGCGGAATATGTAATCAATGCTGCAGGTGTTCATTCAGGCGAAATCGCTTCGCTTATTGGTGACAAATCAATAGAAATTGTTGTCCGCCACGGTGACTATTATCTCCTTGATAAATCCCAGGGCTCACTTGTGTCACATACAATTTTCCAATGCCCCACAAAGATGGGTAAAGGCGTTCTTGTTTCTCCAACAGTTGACGGCAATCTTATTGTCGGTCCCTCTGCAGAAGATATTGACAATGGTGATGATGTTGCTACAACATCAGTTGGTCTTGACAAAATATACTCAAGCGCAATAAAGAGCGTTCCTGAAGTTTCTTTGAGAAATGCAATTACATCCTTCAGCGGTAACCGCGCTCATCCCACCGGCGATGACTTTATTATCGGTTCTTCTGCCGTTAATAAGAAATTTATAAATGTGGCAGGCATTGAATCTCCCGGACTTTCTTCTGCTCCTGCTATTGCGGAAATGGTTGACGGTATTATCAACGAGCTTTCAGGAGGCTTCGAGGAAAAGGCAGATTTCAATCCCATCAGACCTGAGCCCGTTCGCTTCCGTCATCTTTCAACGGAAGAGAGAGCAAAGCTCATTGAGAAAAATAAAGCATACGGCAGAATAGTTTGCCGTTGCGAAACAATTACCGAAGGTGAAATCCTTGATGCCATTCACGCTCCTGCAGGTGCTCGTGATGTTGACGGTGTCAAGAGAAGAACAAGAGCAGGTATGGGCAGATGCCAGGGTGGCTTCTGCGGTAGTAAGGTAGTTGAAATTCTTGCAAGAGAATTAAATGTGCCTATGAACGAAATTACAAAATTCGGCGGTCAGTCGAAGATTATGTATCATAAAACAAAATAAGGAGGTAGGGTGCGATGTTGAATTATGATTTGGTAGTAGTCGGCGGCGGCCCTGCCGGTATGGCTGCGGCTCTCAAAGCGAAGGAAGAGGGCGTAGAGAAAATAGTAATACTTGAAAGAGCCGAAACTCTCGGCGGTATTCTTGAACAATGTATTCACACAGGCTTTGGTCTTCACTATTTCGGTGAAGAGCTTTCAGGTCCCGAATACGCAGGAAGATTTATAGAACAGGTTGAGAAAACAGATATTGATGTTTTTACAGATACAATGGTTCTCAATATTTCCGATGATAAAGTTGTCACCGCTGTAAATAATAATGAAGGTCTTATGCAGTTTAAAGCAATTGCGGTTATTCTCGCTATGGGTTGCCGTGAAAGACCTCGCGGAGCTCTTTCTATTGCAGGCTCAAGACCCTCGGGTATTATGACCGCAGGTACTGCACAGAAATATGTTAATATTGACGGCTATATGCCCGGTAAAAAGGTTGTTATTTTAGGTTCCGGTGATATCGGTCTTATTATGGCAAGAAGAATGACACTTGAAGGTGCAGAGGTTAAGGTTGTTTGTGAGCTTATGCCCTATTCGGGCGGTCTTACAAGAAATATAGTTCAGTGTCTTGACGATTTTGGTATTCCGTTACGTTTAAGCTGTACGGTTATTAAAACTCACGGTAAAGACCGACTTGAAGGCGTTACAATAGCAAATGTTGACGGGAAGCTCCAACCAATTCCCGGAACAGAGGAATATATTGAATGCGATACACTTCTTCTTTCGGTCGGTCTTATTCCCGAAAACGAGCTTTCAAAGGATGTGGGCATTGAGCTTGACAGAGTTACAAGCGGTCCCGTTGTTGATGAATACAGGGAAACACTTCAACCGGGTATTTTTGCCTGCGGTAATGTTCTTCAGGTTCACGACCTTGTTGACTATGTTACAGAAGAAAGTCAGATTGCAGGTAAGGGTGCTGCAGATTACATTTTCGGCAAGAAAAAAGGCGGTACATTTGTTAACACTAAGGGCATCAACGGTGTTCGTTATATTGTTCCTCAAAGAGTTAATATTGAGGGTGAAGAAAACCTTAAGCTCTATTTCCGAGTTGGTCAGGTTTATAAAGGTGCAAAGGTTGTTGTTGAGTGTGACGGCAAAATCCTTTCATCGAAGAAAAAAGTTAAGCTTGCTCCCGGTGAAATGGAAAATGTTACAATCACAACAGAAATGTTGAAAGATATGACTAAAGACAGCGAAATCGTTGTCAGAGTAGAAGAATAAGGAGGACAAGGTAAAATGAAAAAAAGTCTTATTTGTGTTTCTTGTCCTTTAGGTTGCCCTATTGAAGTGGAAATCGAAAACGGTGAGGTTATCTCCGTTAAGGGTAACACCTGTAAACGCGGTGATTCCTATGCCCGAACTGAAATTACCAACCCTGTGAGAAGCCTTACCACAAGTATCAAGGTTGAGGGCGGTGTTCATCCGGTTGTTCCTGTTAAGAGTGCAGGGCCTGTTCCCAAGGGCAAAATGTTTGACTGTATGGAAGAAATCAATAAAGCAGTTATCAAAGCACCCGTTAAAATCGGTGATGTTGTTATTGAAAATATCTGCGGTCTCGGTGTTGACATTGTTGCAACAAACTGCGACCCCGGAAAATAAAATATTTTATTAAAAGGATTGCGTAATGAAACCATACGAAATTGCTGCGGAGGTCAGACCCTCCGAAAGACAACTTAATTGGCAAAAGACAGAGTTCTACGGCTTTATAAACTTTGGTCTTGCTACAGTTTTAAACAGAGAATGGACTGACGGCGGGGTTAACCCCGTAAACTTTAACCCTGAGGAATTCAGCGCTCAGGAATGGGTGCAGTTCTTTAAGGATGCAGGCTTTAACGGAATGGTGCTCAATGTTAAGCATCACGACGGTTTCTGCCTTTGGTGCTCGGAATATACTGCTTATTCCGTTGAAAGTGCAACGGATTGGGAGGTGGAAAACCGAGACATTGTCGAGCTTTTAAGCAAAGAATGTAAAGAACAGGGTCTTAAATTCGGTATTTCCATTTCTCCTCTTGACAGGAATTGCCCTCTTTATGGCAGTGGAGAGCCCTATGACAGATTTTTCAAAAATCTTTTAAGAGAGGTTCTTACAAAATACGGCGATATTTTCTATGTTCGCTTTGACGGTGCGGCAGAACCCGATAAAAACGGAAATATACAGGAGTATGATTGGAACGGCTATTACGAAATCGTAAGAGAATGCCAACCGGATGCCGTTATAGCTCTTGTTGGCCCCGATGTTCGCTGGTACGGCAATGAATGGGGCGTAATCCGTGAAAACGAGTGGAGCGTTGTCCCTGAAAAATACAGTATTTACAATGCTATTGAAAAAAGCAAAAAGCCTCAGAAAAAGCATCAGAAGGAAGAAAAATACGAGCTTGATATCGGTTCGCGCAAGGCAATTAAGAAAGAAGATAAGTTTATCTGGTATCCCTGCGAGGTCAGTATGTCCATCCGCGACAGATGGTATTATCACAAGGATGATGAATATACTGCCAAAACAAAGGACAGGCTTCAAAAGATTTACTTTAATTCAGTTGGTGCTAACTGCGCCTGGATGCTTGGTGTTCCGCCTATGAAAAACGGCAAGTTTGCTGAAATGGACACACAGATTTTGAAAGCCTTCGGCTATGACCTTAAAAGAATGTTTAACTACAAGGTTTCTCAGATAGGAACGGTTGAAGTCAGCAGTTCACTTTCGGCAGAATATGATGGTGGCAATCTTTTACTTGATGATGAAAGCAAAACCTGGCGTCCTGCTCCCAATGATAAAGAGCCTGAAATCATAATAACACTTTCTCAGAAAGATATGTTTGACAAGGTTGTTATGATGGAGCATATTATCAACGGTCAGCACATTGAAGAATATGAGGTTTACATAGACAACGGCAACGGTAAATTCAAGAGAGTAGCAAAGGGCGGAGTTGTTGGCTACAAGAGAATTGTAAAAATTACTCCCGAAGAGGTTACAAGAGTTAAAATCAAAATTAAATCCTACAGAGGCAATCTTGAATTGCAATCAGTGACTTTATATTGATTTATGAAAAAAATTGCAATATACGGCGGTTCCTTTGACCCGCCACACAATGGACACAAGCTTTTAGCAGAAAATCTCGCAAGTGTATGCGGTGCGCAGAAGGTTATAATAATACCGACGGCTTTATCACCCTTTAAAAATTCAAGCTCTGCTACTGCAGAGGACAGGCTTAATATGTGCAAGCTCTTTTTTAAAGAGGAAATGTTTTCTGTAAGTGATATTGAAATTAAAAGAGGCGGAAAAAGCTACACCGTTGATACTCTTACACAAATTAAAGAAGAAAATCCCGATGCAGAATTGTTTCTGTTTATGGGGGATGATATGCTTCTATCTTTTGATAAATGGTACAAGCATAAGGAAATTCTCCGACTTGCGACCATTGTTTGCGCCTGCAGAACGGAAAACCTCAAAGAACTCCAAAATATGAAAGACTTTGTGAAAAATGTTCTTAAAGCGGAAGACAGAGTTATTATTTGTGAAAGCGTGCCCTTTGAAATAAGCTCAACAGAAATTCGGTCTTCTTTAAAAGAGAGCGGGAACAGGGGACTTTCGGAAGAGGTTTTTGATTATATTTCTTCGAGGGGGTTGTATCAATGAACAGGGATGCGGAATATACTGCACATTTAAAAGAAAAATTGACAGAAAAGAGATTTGTTCATTCTCTTAATGTGGCAGAGTCTGCAAAAGCGCTTGCAAGACTTTACGGCTATGACGAAGAAATTGCTTATACCGCAGGTCTTATTCACGACTGTTGTAAGGACACCCCCGCAGGACTTCAGTTATCATATATGCTTGAGAATGGTGCGGAGCTTTCCGAAATTGAAATAAGCACTGCAAAGCTTTACCACGCTATGTGTGGCAGTATATATGTAAAAAAAGAATTTGGAATTGAGAATGAAGATATAATCAACGCTGTGCGCTATCATACAACAGGAAGAAAAAATATGAGTCTTCTTGAAAAAATTGTGTTTATTGCAGATTTTATCAGTGCCGAACGAGATTATGACGGCGTTGAGATAATGAGAGAAAAAGCAGTAAGGTCACTTGATGAGGCTATTGTTGAGGGACTTGGCTTTACAATAAAAGACCTTATAGACAGAGAGAGGGTTATTCATCCTGATACGATGGATGCCTACAATGAAGCTATGATGAATATATTAAAAGAAAAACAGGAGTAAAAATATGAGTCTTGATATTGTTAAAAAAATTGTTAAAGCACTTGATGATAAAAAGGGCAACGATATTCAGGTTATCAAAATTGAAGAGCTTACAATTGTTGCAGATTACTTCGTAATTTGCACCGCAAACTCAAACACCCACGTGCGCTCACTTGCTGACGAGGTTGAATATCAGCTTGAAGAAGCAGGCATTAAAGCCGACCATATCGAAGGCAGAGCAACAGGTTGGGTGCTTCTTGAGTACAGAGGCGTTGTTGTTCACATTTTCCTTGAAGAAGCAAGAAATTACTATAATCTTGAAAGACTTTGGGAAGATGCTTCAAAAATTGATGTTAATCAATTTTTGAATTGATAAAAAAGTTAGGAGTGAGGAGTTAGGAGTGAGGAACGTCGGGGCAAAGCCGATTGTAAAAGTGCAAAATTCAAAGCGCAAAGTGCAAAGTGTAGGGGCGCAAAAATGCGCCATATATAATCGCAGTGCGCAGCACCCAACACTGGCATCTGGCATCTGGCGACTAAAACAAAATGGTAAATTATAGCTGAGAAAGTAAATCTCAGTTTTACATACAGAAAGGATAGGATTTTATGAAATACGATTTTTCCGCCGTTGAGCAGAAATGGCAGAAAAAGTGGGAAGACGAGGGCGTTTTCCACGCACAAGATAATTCCGAAAAGCCCAAATTCTACGGTCTTGTTGAATTCCCTTACCCCAGCGGTGCAGGTATGCACGTTGGTCACATTAAAGCATATTCAGGTCTTGAAGTAATATCAAGAAAAAGAAGAATGCAGGGCTATAACGTTCTTTTCCCCATTGGCTTTGATGCTTATGGTCTTCCTACTGAGAACTATGCTATTAAAACAGGTATTCATCCCCGTAAGGTTACAGATATGAATATCGAAAAATTCTCTTCACAGCTTAAAAAGGTTGGCTTCTCTTTCGATTGGAACAGAGTTGTTGACACAACTGAAGAGAGCTATTATAAATGGACACAGTGGATTTTCCTTAAAATGTTTGAAAAGGGTCTTGTTTTCCGTGACAAAACTCTTGTTAACTATTGCCCCTCCTGTAAGGTTGTTCTTTCAAATGAGGACTCTCAGGGCGGTAAATGTGATATTTGCCACAGTGATATTGTTCAAAAATCAAAGGACGTTTGGTATCTTCGTATTACTGAATATGCAGACAAACTTCTCCAGGGTCTTGATAAGGTTGACTACCTTCCCAATATCAAGCTCCAGCAGGTTAACTGGATTGGTAAATCAACAGGTGCATTCGTTAACTTCGAAATCGACGGCACAGACGAGAAAATGAAGATTTACACAACCCGTCCCGACACTCTTTTCGGTGTAACCTTTATGGTTATGGCTCCCGAGCATCCTCTTATCGACAAATATGCTCATAAAATTTCCAATATGGCTGATATTGAAAACTACAGAACAGAATGTGCTAAGAAAACAGAATTCGAAAGAACACAGCTTGTTAAAGAGAAAACGGGCGTAAGAATTGAGGGCCTTGAAGCAATCAATCCCGTAAATAACAAAAAAATCCCCATTTACATATCTGACTATGTAATGATGGGTTACGGTACAGGTGCTATTATGGCTGTGCCTGCTCACGACCAGCGTGACTACGAATTTGCAAAGAAATTCGGTATTGATATTATCGAGGTTATCAAGGGCGGGGATATGGAGGTTGAAGCCTACACCGGTGACGGTGAAATGGTTAACTCCGAGTTCCTTAACGGTATGACAAAGAAAGTGGATTCTATTGAAAAAATGGTAGAATTCCTTAGTGAAAAAGGCATAGGCGAAAAAGGTGTTCAGTATAAAATGAAGGACTGGGCATTCAACCGCCAGAGATATTGGGGCGAACCAATCCCGATTGTTCACTGTGAAAAATGCGGAATTGTTCCCGTTCCCTATGAAGAGCTTCCATTAAAACTTCCCGAGGTTGATAATTTCCAACCGGGTTCGGACGGTGAAAGTCCCCTTGCAAAAATTGACAGCTTTGTTAACTGCACTTGCCCAAAATGCGGTGCACCTGCAAAGCGTGAAACAGACACAATGCCTCAGTGGGCAGGCTCTTCCTGGTATTTCCTGAGATATATTGACCCCCACAATACAGAAGCATTTGCTGATAAAGAAAAACTTAAATATTGGAGCCCCATTGACTGGTACAACGGCGGTATGGAGCACGTTACCCGTCACCTTATCTACTCTCGCTTCTGGCATAAATTCCTTTACGATTTAGGCGAAGTTCCCTTTGATGAGCCCTATGCAAAGAGAACTGCTCAGGGCCTTATTCTCGGACCTGACGGCGAAAAAATGAGTAAATCAAAGGGTAATGTTGTTGACCCCAATGAAGTTGTTGACGCTCTCGGTGCAGATGTTCTTCGTACCTACGTACTCTTTATGGGTGACTATGAAAAGGCAGCACCCTGGAGCGAAAGCAGTGTTAAGGGCTGTAAGCGTTTCGTTGACAGAGTATGGAATCTCCTTGAAATAGTTAAAGACGGCGAAGAATATTCAAAAGAGCTTGAAGTCGCTTTCCATAAAACAATTAAGAAGGTTTCCGAAGATATTGAAAATATGAAATTCAATACTGCAATCGCTTCTCTTATGACCCTTCTTAACGAGATTTACGAGGTTGGCTCAATCACAAAGGGTGAGCTTAAAACCTTCGTTAAGCTCCTTGACCCGTTTGCTCCTCACGTCTGTGAAGAGGTTTGGGAACAGCTCGGCGGTGAAGGCTTGCTTGCAATTGCAGAATGGCCCACATTTGATGAAGCAAAAACTGTTGACTCAACAATTGAAGTTCCCGTTCAGATTTGCGGTAAGCTCAGAGCAACAATCACAATTGCTAAAGATTCAACTGCTGAAGAGGCTATCGCTGTTGCAAAGGCAGACGAAAAGGTTAAAGAATTCCTTGCCGGTAAGAATATCATTAAAGAAATCTATGTTCCCGGTAAGATTATAAATATCGTTGCGAAGTAAGAAAAATTCCCTTATCAGTTTCGGCTGATAAGGGAGTGTTTTTTATGCACAAAACTTATGAGTGGATTTTGTTAATTAGTGATATTAAATATTTTGTTAAATTATGGTATTATATAATGTGGAGTTATGTAAATATATCTTTTTGGAGATGTGGATTATGAAAAATATATTGAAAAGAAGCTTATCCATCTTTCTTGCTATAACTATTATTTTCAGCTCTGCATACGTAGGGCTTAATGAAGTTGATTTCAGTGGGCTTTTTGCGGTTAAGGTAAAGGCTGTGAGTATTGATGTTTTGACATTTGAGCTTGATGCTGATGGTGTTTCCTATTCTGTAACAGATTGTGACGAATCTGTAAGCGGAGAAGTTGCAATACCTGATACATACAATGAGTTGCCCGTAACGAGCATAGGTAATTATACTTTCTATAATTGCACCAGTCTTACATCTGTAACAATCCCTGATGGTGTAGCAAGTATAGGTGCTTTTGCTTTCGCATATTGCAAAGGACTTACCTCTATCACAATTCCTAAAAGTGTAACCAGCATAAATAATCATGCTTTTGAAAATTGTACCGGACTTGTATCAGTATACATATCTGACATAAGAGCATGGTGCAATATTGGATTTGAAGTGGACGGAGAATACAATGATTCCAATCCATTGGCTTATGCAGATTATTTATATGTTAATAAAGAAATGGTAACAGAAGTTATCGTTCCTGATGGTGTTACACGTATCCCCAACTATGCATTCAGTTGTGAAAACATAACAACGGTAACGATTCCCGACAGTGTAACTAGTATAGGTCAGGCTGCATTCTATAATTGTACAAGCCTTGTGTCTATAACAATCCCTGACAGTGTAACGAGTATAGGTGATTCTGCTTTCTATAATTGTACAAGTCTTACATCAATAGAAATTCCTGGTGGTGTAACAAGTATAGGTGGTTCGACTTTCAAAAATTGTTCAAGTCTTGCATCAATAGAGATTCCTAACAGTGTAACAAGCATATATGATTGTGCTTTCTATGGTTGCAATAGTCTTACATCCATTACAATTCCTGATAGTGTAACTAGTATAGGTTTATGGGTTTTTTGTAACACGGAATACTATAACGATTCTGAAAATTGGGAAGATAATGTTCTTTATATTGATAGCCATCTCATAGAGGCAAAAACTTCACTCAGTGGACACTATGAAATAAAAGCAGGAACAAAAACAATCGCTGATTCCGCTTTTAGTTGGTGTACAGGACTTGATTCCGTAACAATTCCTGACAGTGTACTTGGTATAGGTAGTGTCGCTTTCGATAACACTGCATACTATAACAATTCTGAAAACTGGGAAAATGATGTTCTTTATATTGGTAGCCATCTCATAGAGGCGAAAACTTCACTCAGCGGAGACTATGAAATAAAATCTGGAACAAAAATTATTGCTGATAATGCATTTTCTAATTGCCAAAAGCTCACATCTATAAAGATTCCTAATAGTACAATAAGTGTGGGCGAATCTGCTTTCTATTATTGTTCAAAACTTACATCTGTAGCATTAGGTAACGGTATAAATAGTATTGATGAAGATGCTTTTATATATTGCAATAGTCTTACCTCGGTAGATATAGAAGATATAACAGTGTGGTTCAATATCGATTTCAAAAATTATTATTCAAATCCATTGCATTTTGGAGATTATTTGTATATAAATGGAGAATTACCAACGACTGTTGAAATTCCCGAAGGTGTAACAAAAATACCGGATTGTACTTTCGCTAATAATACAAACCTTACATCAGTAACAATCTCAGATAGCGTAAATAGTGTAGGTGATTATGCTTTCTCTGATTGCACAAGCCTTGCATCCATAACAATCCCCGACAGTGTAACGAGTATAGGTTATTCTGCTTTCAATAATTGTAGAAGCCTCGAATCAGTATACATATCTGATATCGCTGCATGGTGTAATATTAGTTTTGCAAGGGAAGAGGAATATAATAAGTGCAATCCAATGGCTTATGCAGATTATTTATATGTTGACAAAGAATTGGTAACAGAACTTATTGTTCCTGATGGCGTTACACATATACCTGCCTATGGATTTAATTGTAAAAACATAACAACTGTAACACTTCCCAACAGTGTAACGAGTATAGGTGGGAATGCTTTCTACGATTGCGAAAGCCTTACATCAGTATACATATCTGACATAGAGGCATGGTGTAATATTGATTTTTGGAATTATTATTCTAATCCGTTATGTTGTGCCAATTATTTATATGCCAACGGCGAATTGGTAACAGACCTTGTTATTCCAAATGATGTAACAAGTATAGGTGATTTTGCTTTCTGTGATTGTACTAACCTCATCTCCGTAACAATACCAGACAGTGTGCCAGTTATAGGAGAGTCTGCTTTCTCTAATTGCACCGGTCTTATATCTGTAACAATCCCCAACAGTGTAACGAGTATAGGTGAGGATGCTTTTTACGATTGCGAAAGTCTTACATCAGTATACATATCTGACATAGAGGCATGGTGTAATATTGATTTTAGTGATTATGATTCCAGTCCATTATGGTATGCCAATTATTTATATGCCGACGGTGAATTGGTAACAGACCTTGTTATTCCCAATGGTGTAACAAGTATAGGTGATTTTGCTTTCTGTGGTGGCACTAACATTGCATCTGTAACAATACCAGACTGTGTGACAGTTATAGGACAGTCTGCTTTTGAACGTTGTTATAGTCTTTCATCATTAACTATGGGTAACGGTATAAAGGATATAGGCGATTTTGCTTTTTGTGGTTGCACAAATCTTACATCAGTTACAATTTCTAATAGTGTAACAAGTATAGGTAGGTATGCTTTTTTTAGTTGCGATAATCTTATATCATTAACAATCCCCGATAGTGTGATGGGTATAGGTGAGTCTGCTTTTGAACTTTGTTGTAGTCTTACATCACTAACTATGGGTGATGGTATAAAGAGTATAGGTAGATGTGCTTTTGAAGATTGCTCAAGTCTTATATCTGTGACAATACCTGGCAGTGTAATAAGCATAGGTGAGTCTGCTTTTGGTTATTGCGACAGCCTTATATCCGTGACTATCCCTGACAGTGTAACAAGTATAGGTGATTGGGTTTTCATAGATTGTATTAGTTTAAACGACGTGTATTACGAAGGTGACACGAAGCAGTGGGATAGTATAATCATTGCTTCCAACAACTCTTATTTAGCGGATACCAACATACACTATAATATTGATATAGCAAATTTGGAAGAACATTACGGAGAAGCTGTGATAACAACTGCACCCACTTGTACATCAGGTGGTTATCAAACATCTACTTGCCCTTGTGGTTATGAACTTACAGAATATCTTGAAGCATTGCAGCATAACTTTACAGAGACGGTTATCAGGGAATCAACTTGCACTGAAGGACCCGAGATAGAAGAATATTGCCAGAATTGTGGATTAACAAATACCTACATAAGAACTGATGATTTTGGTCATAGATACGAAAAAATATTATCCGGTGAAAATGCCGGAAAGTTTAAGTGTGTGCAGTGTGATGCTATTGTTGATGATGTTTTTACAAGTCGCTCTGATGATATTTGCTCTTTGAATCCACAAAACCTTGTTTTAGATGCTATGAGCTATTATGTGTATGGTTTTGGTAAACCATCTGCAACAAATGTTGATTTTGTTATGCATTATTTAGAGCATTCTTTAATTCGTCCTATACAATCCATACCTGCGGAAACTTTTGAAGCTAAAGCTACTACTTATTTTGATGTTTCGGTAGAAGAACTCAGAGAAGCCCAAAGTCGTTTTGTCAGATACAATTCCGATAACAACACATATGAATCAATGCATTATTATGGTTATGGTGGTGCCGGGGCATATCGTATATTGGGCTACAATAAAACCGGTGAACAATATAACGTATATTGTTGTTTGCATGAATATGAGAAACCGGATGATGTATTGGGTACATATAGGTGTATTATCGAATATGAAAATGATATTCCGAAATTAAAAGTATTTGAATCTGTAGATTTCGAAGATGTTCCTGATGATTTAGTTACAGACCACATTATAGGTGGCTGGATTGTAGAAAGTGAACCAACTTGCGAAAATGATGGTTTAAAACATAAAAAATGTACTGTTTGTGGTGAAGTCTTCGAAACAGAAGTTCTGTTTGCGACAGGTCACAACTATTCAACAACTTGGACAGTGGACGACTCTGCTACTTGTACAGAAGATGGTTCAAAATCCCACCATTGTACACGTTGTGATGCAAGGAGTGATGTGACTGTTATATCCGCAATAGGTCATAATGTGGGGGATTGGATTGTTGATGAAAATGCAACCTGCACCAAAGCCGGTAGTAAGCATAAAGAATGTACAGTGTGCGGAGAGGTTCTTGAAACAGAAACAATCGCAAAGAAAGAACACACCGCAGGTTCTTGGAAAACTGATAAAAAAGCAACTGTAAATAGTGCAGGTAAGAAAGTTAAAAAGTGTACTGAATGCGGAAAAACACTTGAAACTAAAACAATCAAGCAGTTGAAATGCAGTAAACCTAAACTTAAAAATATTGAAAACACCGCTGATGGTGTGAAAATCACCTGGGGTAAGGTAAGTGGTGCAGATACCTACAGAATATATCGCAAAACAAGTAAAACAGATTGGGAATATATCGGTTCTACAAGTAAGACCGGTTATACAGATAAAACCGCAAAATCAGGAACTAAATATTACTATGCAGTAAGAGCAAGAAATGAAGCAGGGAATTCAAGTCTTTCAAGCTCACTTTCAAAGCTCTACCTTGCCGACCCGACTTTGAAAACACCCAAGAGCACAAAGAGTGGCGTAACTCTTGAATGGAACAAGGTTTCAGGTGCAGATGGCTATATGGTTTACCGCAAAACAGGTAGCGGTTCTTATAAGAAAATCGCTACTGTTAAGGGCTATAAAAAAGTAAAATATACTGATAAATCCGCGAAGAAGGGGAAGACATATACCTATAAGGTAAAAGCATATAAGAGCAAAACATATAGCGCATATTCAAACGCTAAGAAAATAAAAGATAAGTATTGATTAACAAAATCGGACAGTTGCAAATCATTTTCAATTTGTAACTGTCCGATAAACTTTTGTATTTTATTTTCCTTTTAGAATAATGTGTATTGATTTTAATGAAGTTGCGGTCTTTTCTGCCTTTCTTTGAAGAGAGGTAGGAACACTATCAACTTTTTCGTTCTATGGCGCATTTTTGCGCCCCGAAATTCCTCATTTCTAATTTGTAATTCGTAATTCTCGGTACGGTCAAGACCGTACCCTACGGTTGCAATACTTTTATTCTATAGGCAAATTGAAACAATGTGAATGTAATTTATTCTGGAGTCTTAAGACCTCGGCGGCTTTGAAGTCAGTGCCTTGAGCAAAATACTGGTCTTGGATTCTGAGGGCAGCATTGAGCGCTACGTCCTTCTGGGATTCGTGGCAATTGATTGCTTCAAATTTCAAATCCTCAAAATCGCTTATATCAACAATTGTGTTAGGTGTATCTGTATAATAAAAACCGATTGTGAAAACGCCGTGGGTATCTTTTCGTGGCTTGCCGTTATCAAATTCGGGAACGAAATCAAAACCTGCATCCATAAATGCAAATTTAACAGCGTTACCTACTTTGATGTGGTCCTCGTGGCATTCGCTTGCAAGGTTGGGGTCAACTGTGAAAATTGCATCGGGCTTGATTTCTCTGATAATAGGAGTAATTTTATCGGCAATTTCTCTTGATGTAGCTCTTGTTCTGTCACCGAAGCCAAGAAAACCTGCATTTTTCATACCCAATTTTTCTTGTGCTGCAAGAGCTTCCTTTTGGCGAACCGTATAACCCTCGCCTTTGTATGTAAGGTCGGTAAAGCGATCATCAAGAACAGTTAATTCATATACCTCAACGCCTTTACTTACAAGGTATGCAATTGTTCCGCCTGCGCCTATCTGATTATCATCGGGGTGGGGTTGAATAAAGAGCGCTTTTTTTATATGCTCCAATTTAGGCGGAGCGCAAAGCACCTGTAAGGCGGGCATAGCTGTCTTTGTTGCAGTGCGAATGAATTTTGTTCTTACAGAGGTTTTCTTTTTCATAAAATCACCTACATTTCTATTTGGATTTACTATACCATATTATATATTGTGATTTCAAGTTTTCTGTATTTGAATTATTTTTGAACTTAATTATATTTCGGTTGACAAAAGGAGAGTGCTGTGATAAATTTAATTTTTAGTTGAAAAAATTTATCGGAAGAGGTGTATATTTTTGAAAAGAAAAAATAAAAAGAAAAGTCTTCCTAAAAGAATTTTTGGAGTTGTGGTAAAAGTTCTTTCGGTCGTATTGGCATTAGCCGTTGTTCTTATAGTTATACCCTCTGTAATCGGAAAGATTTCAGATGGTGAAAAGGCGGATGAAAGCCAAATTACTAACCCCTACATAACTGAAGAAAAGGCTCTCGTTTCCGCTCACCGTTCGGGTAAAGATATTGCACCCGAAAATACAATGGCGGCTTTTCAGTATTGCATTGAAACAGAAGATTTTAATGTTGATATATATGAGTTTGATTTGCATATAACTAAAGACGGAAAGCTCATTCTTCTTCACGACAGCACTCTTGACAGAACGACAAACTCTGCAGAGTATTTCGGTGAAGAGGGCGTGAAGCCTTCTGAGAAAACTTATGAAGAGCTTCGTCAACTTAATTTTGGTGAGAATTTCAAGAATGCAGACGGTGAATACCCTTATCGTGGTTTAAGAGGTGACGAAATCCCCGATGAGCTTCGTGCGGTGCTTCTTGAGGATGTTCTTGATTATCTTGAAGATAATGGTGATTTTCAATATATAATCGAAATTAAGGATTCAGGCGAAAACGGCAAAAATGCTTGTGATGAGCTTTACAGAATTCTTAAGGAAAAAGACCTTTTGGCAGATGTGGTTTTTGGAACATTTAACCCCGATGTAACTGCTTATGCAGATAAGAATTACCCGGATATGCTCCGTTCTGCAAGTATTGTTGAAACTATTATTTTCTATGTGCTTTGCGGTTACGGAATTGATGTTGATGAAAGCTTCTTTAAATATGAGGCTTTGCAGATTCCGTCAGAACGCGCAATTATATATCTTAATACACCAAGAGTTATAAACTATGCTCACCGACACAACATTGCAGTTCAGTATTGGACTATAAATGATGCAAAAGAGGTTGAAGAGCTTAACGCTATCGGTGCAGACTGCATTATGAGTGATTCTCCCGATATGGCGTATGAGGTTATAAATGCGGAATGAGAAATGCGGGGTTAGGCTTCGCAAGGAGTGGGTATGGCTAAAGTAAAGGATATGACTGCGGGGAGTCCCACGAAAAATATATTGAAATTCTGTTTGCCGTTGATGTTGGGTAACCTTTTCCAACAGTTCTACAATATGGCAGATACTATTATAGTAGGGCAGTTTGTGGGTAAAGATGCTCTTTCTGCGGTTGGGTCCGTTAGTTCACTCAACTTTTTGATAATAGGCTCTGTTTTAGGACTTTGCTCGGGCTTTGCAATTCCCATTGCTCAGCGTTTCGGCGCACAGGACATAAAAAATCTGAAAAAATATGTTGCTAATATTATTTATACATCAATTGTTGTAGGTATAATTTTTACAGTAGCGGCAGTGCTTTTGACAAATACTTTCTTAAGACTTCTTAACACACCGGAAGAAATTTACACAGATGCATATAACTATATTGTAATAATATTTGCAGGTATAGGCGCAACAATGTTTTATAACCTGCTTGCGAGCATTGTTCGTGCATTGGGTGACAGTAAAACACCCTTGTATTTTTTGGTGTTCTCGTCTTTTCTGAACATCGGTCTTGACCTTTTACTCATTATTGTTTTTGATATGGGTGTGCGCGGGGCGGCAGTTGCAACAGTTGTTGCGCAACTTGTTTCGGGCATTCTTTGCCTTATTTATATTAAACGCAGTTTTGGGATTCTCCATATAACAAAAGAAACCAAAGCATTGGATTTTAAATTCGTTAAGGAGCTTTTGAGAAACGGTTTACCTCTTGCTTTGCAGTTTTCCATAACTGCTATGGGCTCGGTTATGCTTTCTTCCTGCATTAACAGCTTGGGTGCTGACATTATTGCAGCTTTCACAATCGGAGCTAAAACTCAGCTTATGATAACGCTTCCTTCAGAAACGATAGGTATAACAATGGCAACCTATTGCGGACAGAATCTTGGGGCGGGAAAATATGACAGAATTACAAAGGGTGTTAAAAGAGCAGTTGTTATTGCTTTGGTTTATTCGGTAATGGGCTTTATTGTTGCAAGATTTTTCGGGCCGTATATTTCGCTTTTGTTTATTGACGGCACAGAAACAGAGGTTATTGCCCTTGCACAGCAATATATAAATGCGGGAAGCTATTTTTATCCTGTTCTTGCAGTTCTCTTTGTTTTAAGGAATTCAATTCAAGGAGTAGGGTACAGTATGACCGCCATGACAACGGGCATTTTTGAGCTTGTCGCAAGAGCCTGTATGGGCTTCGGCTTTGTAAAAAGATTCGGTTATGATGCGGTTTGCGTTGCAAACCCTGTTGCTTGGGCGGCTGCAGATTTGTTCTTGTTCCCGGCATATACAGTTGTAATGAAAAAAGTTAAAAAGAAAATGGTAACAGAAGATAACGGGTTTAGTTCATAAATCCGTTGTCTTCTGAATTTTTTTTTATTTTTCTTCTTGACAATTGAAAAAGGTTGAGTTATAATGTAAACTCCTATAAAGTGGAATATTATGAATTAGTGTGTTTTGACGTATCTTTTTTTACTACAAAATGTTCCAAAATCTGACAGTTAATTATTTCTTTTTTTAGCCGATTTGCCTCGGTAAAAAGAGAATTTAAAATAGAACGGAGTGATGTGTCTTATGGCGAATGTAAAACCCGTAAAGCTCGGAAAGAACACTCGAATGAGTTTCGCCGGAATCAATGAAGTTATGCAGATGCCCAACCTCATTGAAGTACAGAAGAACTCATACAAGTGGTTTCTTGATGTAGGGCTTAGAGAGGTTTTCCGTGATATCGATGAAATCACGGATTACTCGGGTAACCTTGTCCTTACGTTTATCGATTATCGTATGGACGAGAAGCCTAAATACACTGTTCAGGAGTGCAAGGAAAGAGATGCAACTTATTCTGCGCCCCTTCGTGTATTAGTGCGTCTTTATAACAAGGAAACAGGTGAAATCAAAGAAAACGAAGTTTTCATGGGTGATTTCCCCATAATGACCGACAGCGGTACCTTCGTTATTAACGGTGCCGAGCGTGTTATTATTTCTCAGCTTGTTCGTTCTCCCGGTGTTTACTACGGTTTCACATATGATAAGAACGGTAAAAAGCTCTTCACATCTACTGTTATTCCTAACAGAGGTGCATGGCTCGAATATGAAACTGACCAGAACGATATTTTCAATGTAAGAATTGATAAGAACAGAAAGTTACCTATCACAACTTTCATTCGCGCTCTCGGTCTTTCTTCAAACAACGATATTCGTGAATTCTTCGGTGACGATGACAGAATTGAAGCAACTCTTGAGAAAGATACTACCAAAAACACAGAAGAGGCTTTGCTTGAGGTGTACAGAAAGCTTCGTCCCGGTGAACCGCCCACACTTGAATCTGCGGAAACACATGTCAATAATCTTTTCTTTGACCCCCACAGATACGATATTTCAAGAGTCGGCAGATACAAATATAATAAGAAGCTCGCTCTCACAGACCGTATTTCAGGCGGTGTTGCGGCTGATGATGTTTTCAGCCCCTTTACAGGTGAATTGCTTATAACTGCAGGTGAAAAAATTACTGCAGAAGCAGCAGAAGCAATTAACCGTTCGGGCGTTAAAGAGGTTGTTCTTGATGTTGAAGGTAAACGCGTTAAGGTTATCTCCAACAATATGGTTGACCCTCTTGATTTTGTTGACTGCGTTACAAGAGAAGAGCTTGAAGATATTGCGATTAACGAATTAGTTCGTTTCTCTGTTCTTAAAGAAATCATTGACGAATGCGGTGACGACAAGGAAGCTCTTCTTGAAGCTATGAAGCTTCGTTGCGATGACCTTATTCCCAAACACATTATTATTGATGATATCTTTGCATCAATCAACTATCTCAACTGCCTCGGTAACGAGCTTGGTAATGTTGATGATATCGACCACCTGGGCAACAGACGTATCCGTTCAGTAGGTGAGCTTCTTCAGAACCAGTTCAGAATTGGTTTCACAAGAATGGAAAGAGTTGTTCGTGAGAGAATGAGCCTTCAGGCTCAGGAGCCTGAAAAGGCAACTCCCGCAGCACTTATCAATATCAGACCTGTTATGGCGGCAATTAAAGAATTCTTCGGTTCTTCGCCCCTGTCACAGTTTATGGACCAGACAAACCCCCTTGCTGAGCTTACTCACAAGAGACGTCTTTCTGCTCTCGGTCCCGGCGGTCTTTCCCGTGACAGAGCAGGCTTCGAGGTTCGTGACGTTCATTACAGCCACTACGGCAGAATGTGTCCCATTGAAACTCCCGAAGGTCCCAACATCGGTCTTATTTCCTACCTTGCAACCTTTGCAAGAATCAACAAATACGGCTTCATTGAAGCACCTTTCCGCAAAATCGATAAGAAAACAGGTAAGGTTCTTGACGAAGTTGAATATATGACAGCGGACGTAGAGGACAATTACTGCGTTGCTCAGGCTAACGAGCCCCTTGATGAGAACAGCTTCTTTATGAATGACCGTGTAACAGTTCGTTACCGTGACGAATTCCGCGAGGTTGCTCCCTCATATGCTGACTATATGGACGTTTCTCCCAAGATGGTTGTTTCAGTTGCTACCGCAATGATTCCCTTCCTTGAGAACGACGACGCAAACCGTGCTCTTATGGGTTCTAATATGCAGCGTCAGGCAGTTCCGCTTCTTAAAACAGAATCTCCCATAGTTGGTACAGGTATGGAATACAAAGCTGCTGTTGACAGTGGTGTTGTTGTACTTGCAAAACGTGGCGGTATCGTAAATAAAGTAAGTGCTAAAAAGGTTGAGGTTATTGCTGATAACGGCGAAACAGATGTTTACGAGCTTATCAAATTTATGCGCTCCAACCAGGGCACTTGTATTAACCAACGTCCCGTTGTTGAAATAGGAGAAAGAGTTGAAGAGGGTAGCGTTATTGCAGACGGTCCCGCAACCTCTCAGGGTGAAATTTCCTTAGGTAAAAATGCTCTCGTTGGCTTTATGACGTGGGAAGGCTACAACTACGAAGACGCGGTTCTTCTTAACGAAAAAATGGTACGTGAAGATGTTTATACATCAGTACACATTGAAGAACACGAGGTAGAAGCAAGAGATACCAAGCTCGGACCGGAAGAAATCACAAGAGATATTCCCAACGTTGGTGAAGATGCTCTTGCAAACCTTGATGAAAACGGTATCATCCGTATCGGTGCAGAGGTTCATTCCGGTGATATTCTTGTTGGTAAGGTTACTCCCAAGGGTGAAACAGAATGCACTCCCGAAGAAAGACTTCTTCGTGCTATCTTCGGTGAAAAGGCAAGAGAGGTAAGAGACTCTTCTCTTCGTGTGCCCCACGGCGAATACGGTGTTGTTGTTCAGGTTGAAGTGTTTACAAGACAGAACAGCGACGAGCTTAATCCGGGTGTTAATAAAGTAGTTCGTTGCTACATCGCTCAGAAGCGTAAAATCAGTGTCGGAGATAAGATGGCAGGTCGTCACGGTAATAAGGGTGTTGTTTCAAGAATTCTTCCCCAGGAAGATATGCCCTTCCTTCCCGACGGTACTCCTCTTGATATCGTTCTTAACCCCCTCGGTGTTCCCTCACGTATGAACATCGGTCAGGTTCTTGAAGTTCACTTAGGTTATGCTGCAAGAGCTCTCGGCTACAAGGTTATGACACCTGTATTTGACGGTGCTCACGAAGAAGATATCCGTGATATGCTGGCGGAAGCAAACCTTTCAACAGACGGTAAAACTTGGCTTACTGACGGCCGTACAGGCAGAAAATTCGACAACCCTGTTACAGTCGGCATAATGTATTATCTTAAACTCCATCATCTTGTTGATGATAAGATTCACGCACGTTCCACAGGTCCTTACTCACTCGTTACTCAGCAACCCCTCGGCGGTAAAGCTCAGTTCGGCGGTCAGCGTTTCGGTGAAATGGAAGTTTGGGCACTTGAAGCATACGGTGCAGCTTATACTCTTCAAGAGATTCTTACAGTTAAATCAGACGACGTTGTTGGTAGAGTTAAGACCTACGAATCAATCGTTAAGGGCTATAACATTCCCAAACCCGGCGTTCCGGAATCATTTAAGGTTCTTATTAAAGAGCTTCAGTCTCTCGGTCTGGATGTTCGCGTTCTTGACAAAGAGAATAATGAAATCGACCTCAGACAGAACTTCGATGATGAAGTAGTTCTTCCTGTTGTTGATAACTCCGATTACGACGAAGCATTCTCAAATGTTAACGATACAGAGGATGCAGCTGGTTGGTCTGTAACTGATGAAGAATCAAAAGATGATTTGTTCTATGAAGACAGCGCTGATGAAGATTACAGCGATGATTTCGATGAAGATTTTTCAAATGAAGAATTTTAATGAACAAACGACAGACATCATTGAATAGGAAGAAGGGTTAATCATATATGGCATACGATTCAGTTAACGTATCTGTTGAAGATAACAACATTGATTTTGAATCGATAAAAATCGGACTCGCTTCTCCGGACCTTGTTAGAGAATGGTCTTATGGTGAGGTTAAAAAACCCGAAACCATTAACTACCGTACTCTCAAACCCGAGAAAGAAGGTCTTTTCTGCGAGAAGATTTTCGGACCTACAAAGGACTGGGAATGTCATTGCGGAAAATATAAGAAAATTCGTTTTAAAGGTAAAGTCTGCGAACGCTGCGGTGTTGAAATTACCAAGGCTAAAGTAAGACGTGAGCGTATGGGTCACATTGAGCTTGCTGCTCCCGTATCACATATCTGGTACTTTAAGGGCACACCCTCAAGAATGGGACTTATGCTCGATATTTCACACCGTGACCTTGAAAAAGTGCTTTATTTCGCAAAGTATATTGTTGTTGATCCCGGTGATACTCCTCTTGAGAAAAAACAGATTCTCAGCGAAAAAGACTACGAGGAAATGGTTGAAAGATATGACCGCGACTCTTTCAAGGCTGCTATGGGTGCAGAGGCTATTAAAGAGCTTCTCTCCGAAATTGATGTAGATGCTCTTTGCGAAGAGCTTCACAAAGAGCTTGAAACTGCCGCAGGTCAAAAGAAAATCCGTATACTCAAAAGACTTGAGGTTGCAGAGGCATTCAAAAACTCCGGCAACCGTCCCGAATGGATGATTCTTGACGTTATCCCGGTTATTCCTCCGGATATTCGTCCTATGGTTCAGCTTGACGGCGGACGTTTTGCAACCTCTGACCTTAATGACCTTTACAGAAGAGTTATTAACAGAAATAACCGTCTTCAGAAGCTTCTTGAGCTCGGTGCTCCCGGCATTATTGTTAACAACGAAAAGAGAATGCTTCAGGAAGCGGTTGACGCTCTTATTGATAACGGTCGTCGCGGAAGACCTGTTACAGGTCCCAACAACCGCGCACTTAAATCACTTTCCGATATGCTTAAAGGTAAGCAGGGTCGTTTCCGTCAGAACCTTCTCGGTAAACGTGTCGACTATTCAGGTCGTTCCGTTATCGTTGTTGGTCCTGAGCTTAAGCTCTATCAGTGCGGTCTTCCCAAGGAAATGGCAATCGAGCTTTTCAAGCCCTTTATTATGAAACGCCTTTGCGAGCTTGGTAAAGCAAACAACATTAAATCTGCAAGAAAAATGGTTGAAAGAGCAAGCGTTGAGGTTTGGGATGCTCTTGAGGTTGTTATTAAAGACCACCCTGTAATGCTCAACCGTGCGCCTACTCTTCACCGACTTGGTATTCAGGCTTTCGAGCCCGTACTTGTTGAAGGCAGAGCTATTAAGCTCCATCCTCTTGTATGTACAGCGTTCAACGCTGACTTCGACGGTGACCAGATGGCTGTTCACGTACCTCTTTCTGCAGAAGCACAGTCAGAAGCAAGATTCCTTATGCTTGCTGCTAACAACCTTCTTAAACCCTCTGACGGTAAGCCCGTTGTTGTTCCTACACAGGATATGATCCTCGGTTCTTACTACCTTACTCTTGTTAAACCCGAAGAAAAGGGTAACGGCAAGGTGTTCAGAAATGTTGACGAGGCTATGATGGCTTATGATGAAGGTGATTTAGGTCTTCACGCTCCCATCAAAATCCGTATGTCAAAAGAGGTTGACGGCAAGGTTTATACAGAGCTCCTTGAAACAACTCTCGGTAAGGTTATCTTCAACACTCCCGTTCCTCAGGATCTTGGCTTTGTTGACAGAAGCAAGCCTGAAAATATGTTCAAGCTTGAAATCAATGAGCTTGTTAACAAGAAGGTTCTCGGTAAAATTATTGAACGTTGTATCAGAGTTCACGGTACTGCAAAGTCCGCGGTTGTTCTTGATAACATTAAGAAACAAGGCTACAACTACTCAACACGAAGCGGTATTACAGTTGCTGTTTGCGATGCAACAATTCCCGAAAAGAAGAAACAGTTCCTTGCTGAAACAGAAGCTCTTATTGATACTATTGAAGAAGATTATCAGATGGGTCTTCTCAGTGAGCAAGACCGTTCACGTAGCAAAATCAAGGCTTGGGAAACCTGTACAAAGAACGTTTCCGCAGAGCTTCGTAATGCAATGGATCCTTACAACCCCATCTTTATGATGCTTGACTCCGGTGCCCGTGGTTCCGACTCACAGCTTCGTCAGTTGGCAGGTATGCGTGGTCTTATTGCCAATACTGCAGGTAAAACTATCGAAATCCCCATCAGAGCTAACTATCGTGAAGGCTTGAATATCATCGAATACTTCATTTCTTCCCGTGGTGCTCGTAAGGGTCTTGCTGATACAGCGCTTCGTACTGCTGACTCGGGTTATCTTACAAGACGTCTTGTTGACGTTTCTCAAGAGGTTATCATCCGTGAAGAAGATTGCCATTGCAGTGATGGTCTTGAGGTTTACGATATCAAAGACGGTAACGATATTATCGAGCCTTTAAGCGAACGTCTTACAGGCAGATATCTTCTTGAAAACTTCTGCGACGATACAACCGGCGAAATCATTTGTGACACTGACACAATGATTGATGATGAGCTTGCAAAGAAAATTGCTGCTATGGTTAACGCTCGTCCCAATGAAGCAGACAGAAAAATCAAAATCCGTTCACTTCTCACTTGCGAATGTGACCACGGTGTATGTATCAAGTGCTACGGTTCAAACCTTGCAACAGCAGGTCCCGTTACAGTTGGTGAAGCAGTTGGTATTATCGCTGCTCAGTCCATCGGTGAACCCGGTACACAGCTTACAATGAGAACCTTCCACACCGGTGGTGTTGCTTCTCAGGCCGACATCACACAGGGTCTTCCCCGTGTTGAAGAGCTCTTTGAAGGCAGAAAGCCCAAAACACTTGCAATGCTCAGCGAAATCGACGGTAAGGTTTCATTTGAGGAAATCAAGAAGAGCAACTACGTTGTTATTACTAACGACGAGGATGTTAAAAAATATCTTATTCCCTTTGATGCAAGACTTTGCCAGGAAATTCAAGAGGGCGCATACGTTAAGAAGGGCCAGCATCTTACAGAAGGTGCAGTTAACCCCCACGACGTTCTTGCAGTTCTCGGTGTTGACGCTGTTCATAACTACCTCATTAAAGAAGTTCAGATGACATATCGTATGCAGGGTGTTGATATCAACGACAAGCATATCGAGGTTATCGTTCGTCAGATGATGAGAAAGGTTAAGGTTGAAGATCCCGGTTCAACAAATCTTCTTCAGGGTACTTCAATTGAAAAGCGCGAGCTTAACCACGCTAATGCAGAAGCAAAAGCACGTTGCGAAGCAGATGGTATGCCCTTCGTTCCTGCAACGGCAGCTCCCGTTCTTCTCGGTATTACAAAATCATCTCTTGCAACAGAATCATTCCTTTCTGCAGCATCCTTCCAGGAAACTACAAAGGTTCTTACAGATGCAGCTATCAAGGGTAAGGTTGACCCGCTTCTCGGTCTTAAAGAGAACGTTATTATCGGTAAGCTCCTTCCCTCAGGTACAGGTATGAAATGCTACAGCGACGTTGATGTTGTTTCAACAAAGGTTCCCGAGGAAACATTTAATTCAATAGAAATTCCTATGGAATAAAATAAAAAATCCCTTTGCAGAGATGCAAGGGGATTTTTTAGCTATCAGTCGCCAGTCGCCAGTATTGCTGTTAGAGGTTAGTAGATAGCAATTAGCAGTTAGAGGTTTATAAAAGTATTGCGAAGCCTATCATCCCTGTCCGCTTGCGGATAGGGAGGGGGACCGTTCTTGAGCGCATTTTAATTTATCGGTAAATATATTTCGTGCCAATCTGTTATTTGTTCAATGTTTAAATCGGGGTGGTGGTGGGTAGATACGTTACCTCTTTACTTTGTTGAAAAGGGGAATCCCAATTTGTTCTATTCCTCTCTTTTTACAAAGTAATCCAGTAAGGTTCCTACCCACCACCATTCCGCCCGAACTGCATCAGTATAAAAACATAACACCCGAAATTTACACAAAGTTATGATTTAGCCAATGAAGAACGGTCCCCCTCCCTATGCGCCGATGCGCACAGGGATGATAGGGTTTGCGATATTTTTACTTTATTCAGAAAACAACAATGGTACGGTTAAGACCGTCCCGTACAATATAAAGTTTTTGTGAAAATCAATGAATTTTTGTAAAAAACTTTGGTAAAACTGTTGACAAAAGGTTTCTGAAATGGTAAATTATTATTCGGTGCGTATGGGATAGGTATGTCCTGTTCTGTATTTAACCTATATTTATATTGGAGGTGAAAATACTTGCCTACGTTTAATCAGCTCGTTCGCAGCGGAAGATCAACTCTCGAAAAGAAATCTAAAGCTCCTGCTTTGGGTAAAGGTCTCAACTCTAAGAAGAATGTTTTAACAAACAACAATTCTCCTCAGAAGCGCGGTGTTTGCACAGTTGTTAAGACTGACACACCTAAGAAGCCTAACTCAGCTCTCAGAAAGCTTGCCAGAGTTCGTCTCACAAACGGAATCGAAGTTTCTGCTTACATTCCCGGAGTGGGTCACAATCTCCAGGAGCACAGCGTGGTTCTCATTCGTGGCGGTCGTGTTAAGGACCTTCCCGGTGTGCGTTACCACATCATCAGAGGCTCTCTTGATGCCCAGGGCGTTGCTAACAGAATGCAGAGCCGTTCAAAATACGGTGCAAAACGTCCCAAAGCCGGTAAAAAATAATTTTACCAAAACTGATTATTCAAGGACAAATCTTCTTGCAGGCTGAATTTATTCAACCAATGGTGAGTATTTTTATGACTATACAGAGTTGTAAATGCCCATTGGCGCCACGGGAAGCATAGTCACTCGAGTACCTAAGATATCATTTATATGAAGGAGGGAAGCGAAGTGCCAAGAAGAGGCAAGATTGCAAAACGTGATGTTTTGCCCGATCCGCTTTACAACTCAAAGCTTGTTACAAGGCTTATTAACAATGTAATGTTAGATGGTAAGAAAGGTGTCGCACAGAAAATTGTTTACGACGCATTCGATATCATCAGAGAACAGACAGGCAAAGACCCCCTTGAAGTTTTTGAAGCTGCAATGGAAAATGTTATGCCCGTTCTCGAGGTAAAGGCTCGTCGTATCGGCGGTGCTACTTACCAGGTTCCGATCGATGTTCGTCCCGAAAGACGTGAAACACTCGGTCTTCGTTGGATCTCAGTTTATTCCCGTTTGCGTTCAGAAAGAACTGCAAAGGAAAGACTTGCTAACGAAATTTTAGATGCTACTAATTCTACAGGTGCTGCCTTCAAGAAAAAAGAAGATATGCACAAGAATGCAGAAGCAAACAAAGCATTTGCACATTTCAGATGGTAATTTTATTTATCTGAAAATTTTAACTATAATTCGGAGGATATTATGCCAAGACAGGTATCTTTACAGCAGACCAGAAATATCGGTATTATGGCTCACATTGATGCGGGTAAAACCACAACAACTGAGCGTATCCTTTTCTATACCGGTGTTAACCACAAATTAGGTGAAACACATGACGGTGCTGCTACAATGGACTGGATGGCACAGGAACAGGAAAGAGGTATTACAATTACCTCTGCTGCTACAACTTGTTTCTGGAACGGCAACAGAATCAACATCATCGACACTCCCGGTCACGTTGACTTCACAGTTGAAGTTGAACGTTCACTTCGTGTTCTTGACGGTTCCGTTACAGTTCTTTGTGCTAAGGGCGGTGTTGAGCCCCAGTCAGAAACTGTTTGGAGACAGGCTGATAAATACAGAGTTCCGAGAATGATCTATGTTAATAAAATGGACATTATGGGTGCAGACTTCTATAATGTTCTCAATATGATCAAAGATCGTCTTAAATGTAACGCTGTACCGATTCAGCTCCCCATCGGTGTTGAATCTTCATTCAAAGGAATTGTCGACCTTGTTGAAATGAACGCGGTTATGTATTACGATGACCTCGGCAAAGACATCAGAATTGAAGAAATTCCCGAAGATATGAAGGAACTTGCAGAAAAATATCGTGCCGAACTCATCGAGCATGTTGCTGAGCAAGATGATGAGCTTATGATGAAGTATTTCGAAGGTGAAGAACTCACCGTTGAAGAAATCAAAACTTGCATCAGAAAAGCTACTATTGCTAACGATATGGTTCCGATTGTTTGCGGTACATCTTACAAAAACAAAGGTGTTCAGAAGCTTCTTGATGCGGTTGTAGACTATATGCCTGCTCCCACAGATATTGAAGCTATCAAGGGTGTAAATCCTGATACTGACGAGGAAGAAATTCGCGAATCAACCGATAACGGTCCTTTCGCAGCTCTTGCTTTCAAAATTGCAACTGACCCCTTTGTTGGTAAGCTTTGCTATTTCAGAGTTTATTCAGGTAAAATCGAAACAGGTTCAACCGTTTATAACTCAGTAAAAGACGATAATGAAAGAATCGGTAGAATTCTTCAGATGCACGCTAACGACCGTAAAGATATCGATTGCTGCTATGCAGGTGATATCGCTGCTGCTGTTGGTATCAAGAGAACAACAACAGGTGACACTCTTTGCGATAAGAATCACCCCATTATTCTCGAATCTATGGAATTCCCCGAGCCCGTTATCCGTGTTGCTATTGAACCCAAGACCAAAGCAGGTCAGGAAAAGATGGGTATCGCTCTTGCAAAACTTGCAGAGGAAGATCCCACATTCAAATGCTACACAGACGAAGAAACAGGTCAGACTATTATCGCCGGTATGGGTGAGCTTCACCTTGAAATCATCGTTGACAGACTTCTTCGTGAATTCAGAGTTGAAGCTAACGTAGGTAAACCTCAGGTTGCTTACAGAGAAACAATTACCACAGAAGCACAGGCTGACACCAAGTTTGCCCGTCAGTCCGGTGGTCACGGTCAGTACGGTCACGTTAAAATTCGTATCGAGCCCAACGAAGGCAAGGGTTACGAATTCGTTAACTCCATCGTCGGCGGTGCTATCCCGAAAGAATTTATCGGTCCTGCTGAAGCAGGTATCAAGGGCGCTATGCTCTCCGGTGTTCTTGCAGGCTACAACGTTGTTGACGTTAAAGTTACTCTTTATGACGGTTCTTACCACGAGGTTGACTCTTCAGAGCTTGCCTTCAAGACCGCCGGTTCAATGGCTTTCAAGGAAGCTATGAGAAAAGCTGCTCCCGTTCTTATGGAGCCCATTATGAAGGTTACTGTTGTTGTTCCTACTGACTACATCGGTGATGTTCTCGGCGACCTTACTTCTCGTCGCGGACTTCCTCAGGGTCAGGAAGACAGAAACGGTGCTGCTGAAATCGTTGCACACGTTCCGCTTTCAGAAATGTTCGGTTACGCTACAGACCTCCGTTCAAAAACACAGGGCCGTGGTCAGTACGTTATGGAGCCCAGCCACTATCAGGCAGTTCCCAGAAATATTGCTGAAAAGATTATGGACGAAAGAGCAAAGAACTAAAAATACAGGCTTTAAACCGCCGTTTTTAGTAACAAATTTTAAAAAACTATTGAATTATTGCGATATATTTGATAAGATTATATCGTGCAATTTATGCTTAAATTAAAGGAGGAAATTTCCAATGGCTAAACAGAAATTCGAAAGAACTAAGCCCCACGTTAACATTGGTACTATCGGCCACGTTGACCACGGTAAAACAACTCTTACAGCTGCTATCACAAAAACTCTTTCTATGAAAGGTTATGCACAGTTCGAAGACTATGCAAACATTGATAAGGCTCCCGAAGAAAGAGAACGTGGTATCACAATCAACACAGCTCACGTTGAGTACGAAACAGACGCTCGTCACTATGCTCACGTTGACTGCCCCGGCCACGCTGACTATATCAAGAACATGATCACAGGTGCTGCACAGATGGACGGTGCTATCCTTGTTATCGCTGCTACTGATGGTCCTATGGCTCAGACAAAAGAACACCTTCTTCTTGCTCGTCAGGTTGGCGTTCCCTACATCGTTGTATTCCTTAACAAATGCGACCTCGTAGATGACCCCGAACTTCTCGAACTCGTTGAAATGGAAGTTCGTGAAACTCTTGATTCTTACGAATTCCCCGGCGATGATACACCCATCATCAAAGGTTCTGCATTCCAGGCTCTTGATTCTGCTTCAACAGATGTTAATGATCCTGTTTATGCTCCTATTCTTGAACTCATGGATGCAGTTGACAGCTACATCCCCACTCCCGACCGTATGGCAGACCTTCCCTTCCTTATGCCCGTTGAAGACGTATTCACAATCACAGGTCGTGGTACTGTTGCAACAGGTAGAGTTGAACGTGGTCAGCTTCGTGTTGGTGACGAACTCGAAATCGTTGGTCTTAAAGAGGAAAGCAGCAAGACTGTTTGTACAGGTGTTGAAATGTTCCACAAGCTCCTCGACTATGCAGAAGCTGGTGACAACATCGGTGCTCTTCTTCGTGGTGTTGACAGAAAAGGTATTGAACGTGGTCAGGTTCTTTGCAAACCCGGTTCAATCAAACCCCACACAAAATTCAAAGGTCAGGTTTACGTTCTTTCTAAAGATGAAGGCGGCCGTCATACACCTTTCTTCAACAACTACAGACCTCAGTTCTTCTTCAGAACAACTGACGTTACAGGTACAATCAGCCTTCCCGAAGGCACAGAAATGTGCATGCCCGGCGATAACGTTGAGATGACTGTTGAACTCATCACTCCCATCGCTATTGAAAAGGGTCTTCGTTTTGCTATCCGTGAAGGTGGTAGAACAGTTGGTTCAGGTGCAGTTACAGAAATTATTGAATAATTTTTATAACAACCGAGAGAGTGGCTTTGCCACTCTCTTTTTGTTTCCCTATTCATAAAAGACAAGGCTTTTATGAATAGGGAAACTATCATTTTATATTGACTTTTATCATATAAAATAGTAAAATATTTTTAATATTTTACGTATTAGGAGGCAGTTATGGCAGAATTCTTTTTGAATGATTTCATTGTTAATGTTGACGTTGCTATTTATCAGTTTGTTGACAGCATTATGAATCCCGTTTTAGATGTTATTATGACATTTATCACTCATCTTGGTGACACACCCGGTATTGTTTGGTGGGTTTTAGGTATTATTTTGCTTGTTCCCAAAAAGACAAGAAAGCTTGGTGTTCTCGTAATTGGTGGTCTTGCAGTTGCATCACTTATCAATAATGTTGCTCTCAAAAATCTTATTGAAAGACCAAGACCCTATAACATTGACCCGTCAGTTTGGACAGATGCAGGTTATAAATATATCTGGCCCGGTCTTATTGACAAGAGCAGTAGCTGGTCATTCCCATCAGGTCACACTTCAACCTCAATCGGTGCAGGTTTTGCTCTTCTTCTTGGTTGCTTCAAGAACAAAAAACACCTTGCAGTTGGTATTCCCGCATTCATTCTTTCATTACTCATCGGGTTCTCAAGAATTTATGTTCACGTTCACTATCCCACTGACGTTATCGCAGGTGTGGTTGTTGGTTTAATCGGTGGACTTATTGCATACCTTCTCATTGTTAAACTCCTTATTCCCAAGGTAGTTCCTGTTATTGAGAAGAAACTCAATAAAAAGATTATTTCAGAATAAAATTTAAATAATAGAGATACGAAAAAGACTATGGCAAAAAACCATAGTCTTTTTTGTATCTCATAATATTGTATTATCCTTTTGGTGTAATCAAATCGATACATCCAACGGGGCAAACCTCGTGGCATTTACCGCAACCGATACATTTTTCGGGGTCAACACTTGCAAGGAAGTTTTCAACCTTAACAGCATCGTGTTCGCAAGCCTTTACGCATTTCATACAACCGATACAAGCGCCTTTACAATGCTTTCTTGCGGATGCACCTTTTTCCTTGTTATTGCAAAGAACTGCCGCCTGAGTAACGTTAAGAGGAAGCATCTTGATAAGTCCTTTAGGACAAGCCTTGACACAGGCTTTACAGCTGTGACAAGCAATTGTCGAAATTCTTGCAACACCGTCGCAAATGTGAATTGCATCAAATTCACAAGCGTCAACGCAGTCGCCAAGACCTAAACAACCATAGGCACATTCTTTTGCACCACCGAAAAGCTGAGTAGCCATTCTGCAGCTACTAACACCATTATAGGTCATTTTATCCTGAGCGTTGGAAGAGTTGCCCATACACATAACAACTGCGGTTGTAGGCATTACTTCAGCGGGAGCAGTGCCGAGAATTTCTGCAATTTCTTTTGCTGCCTTTGTACCACCGGGAGCGCAGAGGTTTGTTTCGGTTGCTTTTCCTGATGAAAGTGCCGCTGCATAGCCTGCACACCCGGAAAAACCGCAAGCACCGCAGTTAGCACCCGGGAGAACCTCTGTAATAGCCTCTGCTTTTTCGTCAACGGGAACCGCCATAACCTTTGAAGCAATTGCAAGACCTAATCCCAAAACAAGACCGATACCTGCAACAAGGAGAATAGGGAATAAAATTTCTGTCATTTTCTTCTACCTCCTTAACCGAAAATTCCGTCTACAACACCGGAAAAACCAAGGAAGGAAACCGAGGTCAATGAAGCGGCGATAAGTGTTGAGGGAAGTCCTTTGAGAGCTTCGGGTATATCGGCAGTTTCAAGCCTTGAACGCACACCTGCAAAAATCAGCATTGCTACCATAAAGCCGATACCTGCACCGAGAGAGTTTACCATTGAAAGACCGAAAGAATAGTTGTTGTCAAAGTTAAGAAGAACAACACCGAGAACAGCACAGTTTGTGGTAATTAAGGGTAAATAGATACCAAGTGCATTATAAAGAGGCTTGATGTACTTTTTAAGAACTATCTCAACAAGCTGAACGAGTGCGGCAATAACAAGAATACAGACAATAGTCTGCAAATAGCCTAAATCATACTGATTGAGAAGTGAGTTAATGGGGTAGGTAACTGCGGTGGAAATGAGCATAACAAAAATAACTGCAACACTCATACCTAAAGCGGTGTTTACCTTTTTGGAAACACCCAAAAACGGGCAGATACCGAGGAATTTGCAAAGAACAAAGTTCTCTGTAAGAATTGCTGTGAGGATTATTGAGAAAACTTGTGTAGAACTCATACTTTATGCTCCTCCTTTTCTGTAATAACCTTTGAACAGGTGGCAGCTAAAGGACAACTATCGCAACCGTGTAGTTCAGCTTTCGGGAGCTTCTTTTTCTCGCTTATTTTATTTGCAACAGCAATAAGAATACCGAATACAAAGAAACCGCCTGCAGGAAGTATGAATAATGTCATAGGAGTGTTAAGAACTGTAACACCATTAAATCCGCCTAAAACATTGTCGCCAAATACACCGAGAAGGTTCTGTGCGTCTGCAAAGAGTGTTCCGTTACCGAGGAGCTCTCTTATAAGAGCCATACAGAAAAGCGCGGCAGTGAAGCCTATACCCATTCCCAAGCCGTCAACCGCAGAAGCGATAACGGTGTTTTTGTTTGCGAAAGCCTCTGCTCTTCCTAAAATAATGCAGTTAACAACGATAAGAGGAAGAAATACTCCGAGAGCTTCGTCAAGAGCGGGGACAAATGCTTTTACCATCATCTGAACTATTGTAACAAACGAGGCAATAATTACGATATAAGCAGGGATTCTGACTTTATCGGGAATAACCTTTCTCAATGCAGAAATAACAACATTAGAGCAGATGAGAACGATTGTTGCGGCAATACCCATACCGATGGCATTAACCATTGAAGTTGAAACTGCAAGAGTGGGGCAAGTGCCGAGAACGAGTCTTAAAACTGGGTTTTCGCGAATGAGTCCTTTTGTGAACTCTTTGCGAAGTGAGCATTTTTCACCTTTAGCCATTATCGGCACCTCCTTTTACTTGTGATAAAATTTCAAATGCACTGTTTACTGCATCGGTTACTGCCTGAGAAGTAATTGTGGCACTTGTAATTGCTTGAATTTCTGTGTCGGAAGAAGAGTTCTTATTAACCTTAATTCCGCTTTTTTTACCGATAAACTGCGCAAGCCAGTTCTTTGCGGTGGCTTTCATACCAAGACCGGGAGTGTCACTGATAGAGGTAATTTCAACTCCCGTAACCTTTTCGTCTTCTGCGGAGATACCTACCATACAAATAAGCTCACCACCGTAGCTTTTTGTTTTAACATTGAAAACATAACCTAAAAGCGTGTTGCTTTCATCGTATGCTTCATAATATGTGTTGCCGTCAATTTCCTTTGCCTCGGAGAATGATGAGGCTTCAATAACTGCAGCTTTGGCTTCGTTTTCTGCTTCGACTGCAATTTGAGCAATTTTGTCTTTAGTTAAAAGATTTGTTCCTGCAAGAAGAGCGGTACAAATTGCGGCAATGAGGAAAAGCATTATTGCAGGAACTGCAATTTCTTTGAAGGTTTTGTTTTTCATTCTGCTTTTGCCTCCTTCTGCTTTTTCTCTTTAATATAGCCAAAGGGTTTAAGCTTTGTTAAATTGTCAATATGAGGAACAAGGAGATTCATAAGAATGATTGCAAAGGAAACGCCTTCATTGTAGCTGCCGAATTGCCTGATAATTGCTGCTACAAGACCGCAACCGATACCGTAGATAATTTTACCTTTTGAGGTAAGAGGACAGGTTGCATAGTCTGTTGCCATAAAGATAGCACCTATAAGAAGACCGCCGCCTAAAAGATTATATACGATATAATCAAGGTCACCTTTGCCTGCGATTGCCATAAAAATTCCCATTGTTGCAATAAATGAAACGGGAATTGAAGGGGTGATAACCTTTCTTGCTAAAAGATAGATACCACCGATTATGAGAGCGAGGGCACAGGTTTCACCCAAACAGCCTGCTCTTTGACCGAGGAACATTTCTAAATATGAGGGCATATCGTTCATTGAGAATTTTTCGCCAACATTCTGAAGAACATAAAGGGGAGTTGCGGTTGTTACGGCATCAACAGTTTCGCCCCATTTATAATTCTCTGTCCAGGTGGACATCGGACCGGGAAAGGAAACCATAAGAATTATTCGTCCCATTAAAGCCGGATTAACGAAGTTCTGTCCGATACCGCCAAAGAACTGCTTAACAACCACTATCGCAACAAATGCACCGATGGGAATCATCCACAAGGGAATTGTTGAGGGTAAGTTGAAAGCAAGTAAAAGACCTGTTACAACGGCACTCAGGTCGCTTAAAGTGTTTTTGCGCTTTAAAATTTTCCTTGTTATGTATTCAAATAATACACAGGAAACAACGCTGATGATATTTACTATAAGTGCTCTTGGACCAAAAAGCCAAACAGAAGCTACTAAAGTAGGAACAAGAGCGATAATAACATCTCGCATCATTGATTGGGAGGTTTCGCCCGATTTAACGTGGGGAGATGCCGCAACGGTGGGCTTTATTTTCTGTATAAGGGCATTTTCACTCATTTTTTAGCACCGTCCTCTCTTAACATATCTTTTGCAAGCACAAGGTACTGAACAAGGGGTCTGCCTGCAGGGCAAGCATAAGCACAGGTACCGCACTGCATACAAGCAACAACATTACTTGCTTTAAGTCCGTCAATATCTTTAGCCTTAACGGAACGCATTACATTAGTTGGCATAAGTCCCATTGGGCAAACCTGACTGCAACGTCCGCAACGGATGCAATCGTTGTCCGGCTTGTCTTTTATAGTTCCCTTGGAGAATGCAAGAACTGCGTTATAACTCTTGATAACGGGGACATCGGTGCTAACAAGTGCAGTACCCATCATAGGTCCGCCTGCAATAACCTTGTCAAGGTCGGGCTTGAAGCCACCGCAGAAATCAATAAGCTCGTTAAGGTTTGTACCGATAGGAACTCTCACATTCTGAGGCTTAATGATTGCAGAGCCGTCAACGGTAAGAGAACGGCTTACGAGAGGCTTACCTGTTTCAAGATATCTGCCGATAAAGGCAGTACTTGTAACATTCATTACGATGCAACCCACATCAGCAGGGAGCTTTCCGAAAGGAATTTTTCTTCCTGTTGCGGAATAAACAATCATTTTTTCCGCACCCTGAGGGTAGCGGGATTTTAACTGCATAACCTTGATTGAGCCATCACCGACTTCGTCCGCAACCTTTTGAAGAGCCTCAATTGCTTTTGGTTTATTATCTTCAACGGCGATAACTGCTTTAGGAATACCTAAATATTCTTTTATAATCATCAAGCTACGGATTATATAAAGGGTGTTATCCAAACATTCGCGATAGTCAACTGTGATATAAGGCTCACATTCTGCCGCATTAACTACAATTGTGTCAATAGGCTTCTTGGGGTCAAGATGAAATTTAACGTGGCTTGGGAAGCCTGCACCCCCAAGGCCAACAAGACCCGAATCACGAACTGACCTTATAAAATCATCAATATTATTGATGACGGGAGGAGCGATTTCATCAAAAAGAGTCATTTCTCCGTCCGATTCAATTGTTACCGCAGGAGCAAGCCTACCGTTGGCGAGAACGGTGTCCGCAATTTTGGTGACTGTGCCCGAAACGGATGCGTGAATGGGTGCGGAAATGAATTTGTCCGTGTCACCGATAACCTGACCAACCTTAACTGTATCTCCGACATTAACAGTCGGAGAACAAGGTGCGCCGATATGCTGTTGCATTGGAAGAACAACCTTTTCGGGAATAGGCATTCTAACTATTTTGCAGTTTTCGGTGTTTTTGTTGTGGGGAACCTTAACGCCGCCGCGACCCTTTGCGGCAGGGTGAAGAACACCTGCAATATGTTTAATCATTTTTATCTACTCCTTGTGAGTGATTGTGTTTGTTTTTAAAACTTTTGAAAGGACGGGCAAGGTGTATTTAAAAACAGTTCCTGTTACAATACCTGCAACCAAGCCCGAAAGAAGAAGCAAGGGAGTAATACTCAAAATTGCTTTTCCTAATATTACAACGGCTACGGCGAGCTGACCTATGTTATGAAAAAGGGCACATAAAACGCCGATACCGATATAACCGAATGTGTTTTTGAAATATTTGAAAATTATTACCATAACAAGAAGACTTAAAAGTCCTCCTGAAAGGCTCATAAAAAATGCTGTTGAACCTCTTGTCAGTAAAGCGAAAAAGGCTTTGAAAAGAGTTACTGCAAGTCCGTAAGGTGCACCCAATGAACTGACACAGAACATAGTGACGATATTTGAAAAACCCGGCTTTATGGCGGGAACGGGTGCAATCGGCGGAATCAGAGACTCAAGAAAGGAAAGCCCCATTGCCAAAGCACAAAACATTCCCATAAGGGCGACAAGGCTCGCTTTGTTTTTTTTCAAATGTTCAGCTCCTTTTTGCTCGCAGTGGAGAGTGAAAAGTGAAGAGTGAAGAGTTTCGGGTGCTGCGCACGGCAATTATAAAAGTATTGCAAAAATTTATCATCCCTGTTCCATCTTTGATGGAATAGGGAGGGGGACCGTGTTAGCGGTGGTGGGTTGCACCGTAAAGATAGTTCTTCGTAAAAATATCGCAAAAATTACGCATTGTTAACTTACTACCGCATCAATTTCGGAATAGTTTGTTCCGCTTATTGTAACAATAACTTTTGCAGGGATGCAGGCGGCGGTGTCACCCGAATTACTTAAAAAACCCATTTTTTCACAAGTACCGTCAGGACACTTTGAAGAAATGAAACGAATTTTATGGTTTTTGACTTCAAGTGTAACCGCGGGGGTTGTTTCAAGAGTAATTATACAGTCCTCCTGAAAGGTTAAATTTATCTCTTTTTCCACCTTTCCGTCCACTGTTATGGTGGCAACAGGTGTTTCATCGGAAGAGTGGCGGAAAATAAGAAATGTGGAAAAAATTAGTAAAAGTGTTAAAAAAATAACAAAAACATCGGAGCGTTTTATTAAATTTCGCCCGAAAAATTTTTTCAAGACACATTCCTCCAACATATAACTTAACTATCACATTATACAACAAAATGCTTGTTTTTTCAATTGGAATTTGCTATATAATATGGTATAATTATGTATAAAATTGCAGAGGTGTTTTTATGAATTTTAACATTTATATGCCCGCTCGTTTAATAAGCGGTGAAAATTGCGTAATAAAGAATAGTGCAGAGTTCAGTAAGCTTGGCAAAAAATGCCTTATTGTTACAAGCAGAACAAGTGGCAAAAAGAGTGGTGCTCTCGATGATGTTATTACCGCTTTAAATAATGAAAATGTTGAATTTACAATATTTGATGAAATAACAGAAAATCCTCTTGCTTCCACTGTAATTAAAGCAGGGGAGAAGGCGAGAGAATTTGGTGCGGATTTTATCATCGGTATTGGTGGCGGTTCACCGCTTGATGCTTCAAAGGCGGTGGCAATTTGTGCTGAAAACCCCGATTATGACATAAAAGGCTTGTATTCAAGAAAAATTCCTTCAAAGGCGTTGCCGGTTATTCTTGTTGGCACAACAAGCGGAACAGGGAGCGAGGTAACGGGAGTCAGCGTTCTCACTAATGACGAGGACGGAATGAAAAAGAGTATTTCGGGTGCAGACTGCTATTCTGCAGTTTCCTTCCTTGACCCGAAATACACCTGTTCTATGAATTATGATGTGACCGTTTCTACTGCTCTTGATGCCTTCGCTCACGCGGTTGAGGGTTGGTTTGCGCCATTGTGCAGTGATTTACCTACGCAATACGGAAAAATGGCTTTACCGCTTATATATAATGGTCTTAAATATCTTGACGAAACCAAAAGCTTGCCCGATGAAAAAATGAGAGCAGATTTATATTACGGCTCGATTTATGCAGGACTTGAGCTTAATGTATGCGGTGCGGCTTTCCCTCATACAGTCGGTTATGTGTTAACAGAAAACTTTGGAATTCCTCACGGTAAGGCCTGTACTGCATTTATGCCTTATCTTTTAGAAAAGGCAAAAGAATATAAAAATGAAAGATATCACGAATTGTTGGAAATTCTCGGTGATAGTGAAGATAATATTATCAATACAGTAAAGTCATTGACAGATGTTAAAAATCTAAAAATGACGGACGAACAGATAAAAGAATGGTGCTCTCGCTGGAATAACGGGAACAGGAATTTTGATAAAACTCCGGGTGGGTTTACAATGGCAGAGGGTGTTGCAGTATTAAAAGAACTTTGTTAAAATTGAGAGGGGCAACACCCTCTCAAATTTTTTTTAAAATTTTATGTCAAGTTTTCATTTTTGCGACACATAGTAGTACAAAAACTTTTTAAAGGATGATTTAATTCAAAATAAAAAACGGGCGTATGAAATGCTCCGCCAATCCTATGATACATACTATAAAAAATTATATACAGCCTTATTAAAATGATTATGATTTAAAAGATAACCTCGGAGCGAAAACTCCGAGGTTGTTACTTTATGTTATGATTTTATTTCATTTTGATACACGGAAAAAATGAAAAGTGCACTTTGTCCGTATAGACCGGTTTCAGCGTCATTTAAGGCTTTTAGTGTTTTGGATTTATAGAATCGGTCCATTGCAGTTTTTTCGTCAATGTTATAATGCTTGCTGATTAATTCTATAATTTCAGGTATTACGGTTGAATTGTATAAATGATGAGCCATATAATCACCTGCACTCCTCATAGCCGATAAATTTTAAATGTTGAAGAGCTTTTTCTGTGTTGAAGCAAATCTGATTGTTAATTTGTTCGAATTTTAGCCTTTCAACGGCATCTTCTTTTCTCATAATTCCACGCAAAACATATGTGACAGTTTCGCCTACATTATCATTGGCGCTTTTTCCTGTTACAATGTCAAAGCCGTGAGTGTATTTAATATTGTTTCTGCAGTTGCATACCATTTCAAGCCATTCTAAAGAGGGTTCAGGGAAATTTTTACAATTGAGCTTTTTCAGAATGTTATCATCAATTTCAAAAATTGAAATATAAGCAGAATTTTCATTTGAAAGTCTGGCTTTTCTTTTAGCCCAACGAACAGCTTGTTCCTTTATATCGGTTGTATAAAAACCAAATCCGAAATCTCTGCCGAATTCAGTTTTTATGATTTTCGGAGAGTCAACAATAACATTTGAACCGTGGTACAGTATCATTTTCCCCCTCCTAAAAATTCATCAAAAAAATGCATAAGGTATTCCATTGACATACCGTGCAAATCCTCGTAGTCAGACTCCAAAAGGTCAAGAAGTCCGCTGTTTTGAAAAAGTATATAAATATCAGAGCTATCTTTTTTTGTATGCTCTGCGTATAACTCAATGCAAAATGTTTTAAAAGATAAAACGCTCATAACGAACTCCTTTCAAGTTTATATTTAATAGTTTATCACAATATTATTTATTTAGCAACTTTTGTCTTCTTCTCAAGCACAACTGCAACTATAAGTGCGGTGATACCTGCCACAAGCTTTCCTATGATAACGGGAACGATATGCTCGTCATTATACGAAAGAGTAAATGCAAGGTGGTCACCGAAAACGAAGGCGGCAGAAACTGCAAAGGCAAGGTTCATAACTCTGCCTTTTCTGTTCATTCTGTCAGCACTTTCCATTGTGGCAATTGAATTTGCAAGAGTTGCAATAAGACCGACAACGGAGGTATCGTCAAGGTCTAATTTTTTACCCAAAGCTGAAAGTGGCTTTTTTAATAGCTTTGAAATTATTGCAATAAGAGGGAAAGTACCTGCGAGGGTTATGCAGATTGTGAAAACCGTTGCGGCACTTTCCATAAGCGGTGCGGTGTTTTTGAGAATGGTTTTGCCCGTAAGGGTCTGGAAAATCCCCAAGGCAAGACCGCAGGTAATAAGAATTGAAATAAATTTTCCGAAAACAGAAAAGATTTTAATTGTTACTTTTGGGAATTTAAGAAGTCCGATTATGATGATGACGGAAATGAAAATGGCAGGGGCAAGGTTTATTAAAACTGTAAGAGGCTTAATACCCATTACAAGCCCCGAAACGAAGCAACCGACGGGGATTGTACTGATACCGCAGAGAAGTCCTAAAAGAACATCGTTATGGTGTTCTTTTTTTGATGAACGAAGGGCAACGGGAATTGTAAATGAAATCGTCGCGCCCAGCATTGAGGCAACGCAAAGTCCGTGGAAGGAGCCTAAAAGAGAGTCTGTTGCAACGGAATCTGCAAGAGCTGCACCTCCCATATCGTTAGCGATTAAAATGCCTGCCAATGCACTTGGGTCAAAGCCGAAAAGATTTGCAACAGGGGTTATTACGGGTAAAAGCAAATCAGCAAGGGCGGGGGCAATAGTCATCATACCCAGCATTGAAAGGGATAAAGGACCCAAAGTCATTATGCCTTTTTCAAATTCGTCACCTAATTTAAGACGGTTGCCGAAGATTTTGTCAAGTGCACCGATTACGGCAAATATCGCCATTACTGTTGCAAGAATTTCTGCCAAAAAAACACCTTATTTCTTCTTAACTTTATTAAGCATAGCGTTTACTTCGAGGATTTGTTCTTTAGTAAATTTATTACCGAGCATCATAAATGCACGTTTTATTGTAAAGCCTTTTACCATACCGTACATTGACTGAATCATACTCTTATTGATTTTGCCGAAGCTGAAGCCCATAACCTCAGCTTTGCCGTCCTTTGAGCCTTGTGACATAACGTTTTTAATAAGCTTCAAAAGTTTAATCATAGCAATTTTACCCTTGAAGGTTTTCATAATGTCGCCTATGGTATCGTTAATGGAATAGTAGCCGGCGGGAGTATTGATTTCAAACCAGTTTATTACCTGGTTTTCTTCTTTCATTATGTAGGCTTCGTTGGGTGTGTCAACCTTGTTGATTGTTGCAGTATCTGAAAGCTCACCCGCTTTAGCCTCAAGAGTTGATGTGCCCTCATTCTTAACCTCAAAATAGAAGAAGGGGAAATCGCCCTTTTTCTGTTTACCAACGCTTTCACCATTTCTGAAAAGCTCAACCTCATCGCAGTTTGAATAAACAGTAACCTTAGTTACATCTTCAACCCTGTCAATATATTTTTTACTGCAGATATGAACCATAGGTTCGGGATTCAGCCAAGCCTTGTATGCATAGAAAGCATCTTTCTTGTATTGACGGTCAAAGGTTATAAGTCCTTTGTGGTTCATACCGTTTTCGCCACCCTCTGCACGGGCATCGGCGGCAAAGTCAAACATATTCCATACGTGAGTTGCCCAGATATAGGGACGAACTGCAATTTGTTTAATCAGCTCCTCGTGGTAATATGCCTGATATTCTTCGGTATAGTCGCCCTGAGTTGGAGTTGATGTATGCCAGTCAAGAGCCTCGCAGCCATATTCACTTAAGCCGATTGCTTTGTTGGGATATTTTTTATGGAAATCATCGAACCATTTGCCGTTCATATCTGTTGTACCGCCGTACCAACCAAAGTAGTGGTTATATGAAAGCACATCGCTGATATGAACATATTCGTTGTCCATTGAGCACATTGTAACTGTTGCAATGGTAGTAAGACGAGTTTTGTCCATTTCGTGAACAAGGTCATTTAAATCCTTATGGTTCTTGATAAGGTGGGGGTCGTCTGCACCTGCAATTGTGATTTCGTTGGAAAGTCCCCAGAAACAGATAGAAGCGTGGTTATAGTTCTGAGCTACAAGCTCTTTCATCTGGCTTATTGTGTTGTTATAACCGCCTTCCATATGGCGTGAAATGTAGGGGATTTCTGCCCATATAACAAGTCCCCTTTCATCGCAAAGGTCATAGAATTCCTGAGCGTGCTGATAGTGGGCAAGGCGGATTGTTGTAGCACCAACTTCACAGATTAGCTCAATATCTCTCTTGTGGTCCTCGAGAGTCAGCGCATTACCTTTTTTGGGGTAGTCCTGATGACGGGAAACACCGCGAAGAGCATATTCCTTACCATTGAGAATAAAGCCTTTTTCGGGGTCAACGCTGAAGGTACGGCAACCGAAACGAGTTGTTACTTTATCAAGCTCTTCACCGTCTTTTGAAAGAACTGCTTCTAAAGTATAAAGATGGGGGTCTTTTCTGCCGTTCCAGAGGTGAACATTTTTGATTTCGATTTCTGCCTCGTTATCGTCATCTGCTTCTTTTTCGGCAATAACCTCCGAGCCGTCAAGGATTTTAAAAATAACCTTTGCTTCGTCGGCGTTCTTTAAATATGCTTCAATTTCAATTTCTGCATCGTTGCCTTTTATTTCAGGTGTTACTGTCACACCGGGTGAGCCGAAATATTCTAAATCGAAATGAGCAGAGGGTACACTGATGATTTTTACACCTCTGTAAATACCGCCATAGAAAGTGAAGTCTGCAGTCTGGGGGTAAACCTCTTCGTTGGGAGAGTTATCAGCTACAACAGTTAAAAGGTTTGTTTCGTTGATTTTGTCAGCAGGGATTTTAACTCTGAAACGTGAATAACCGCCGTGATGAACGAGAAGAGAAACTCCGTTCCAGAAAATCTCTGCAGAAGAGCTTACTGCATCGAATTCAAGGTAGTTTTCCTCGCCTGTAAGGTCCGCTTTTGCAATTTCTTTGAAATAAAGGCATTTCTGACGTTTGTAGTCGTTACCGCCGTCCTGACCGTCCTTGCCATTCCAGGTGTGAGGGAGATTGAGTTGTTCTGATTCATTGGGAAGTGTTCCAACATTTTGCTTTTCGTCCATTGTGAAAAGCCAGTTTTCATTGATACATTTTACTGTTCTCATTTCTCTTTCCTTTCATATTACTTAAATTTATTTTTTATTCTGCTGAAAATTTTAACCTTTTGCTTTGAGGGAGCAAAAAGAAAAAGTAGGGGGAATATTTCAAGCCTTCCCAAAAGCATATCTGCAATTAAAACAAGCTTTGAGAGTAAACTGAATTCAGAATAATTTCCTGTTGCACCAACCATATTAAGACCGGGACCGATGTTATTGAGCGTTGCAATAACAGAGGTTACTGTGGTTGTGAAATCAAAGTTATCAATGGAAACAACAAGCACGGATGAGGCGAAAATCATAGCATAAATAAAGAAATACGCAAAGGTGCTGCGGATTGTATCATCGCTTACTCTGTTGCCGTCAAAGGTGATAATCTTAACGCTTCTCGGGTGAGAAATGCGGCGGAATTCTCGCCTTGCACTTTTCAGTAGAATAATAACACGTGAAACCTTAAGTCCGCCACCGGTGCTGCCGGCACAAGCACCAACGCACATAACTGCAAGCATAATGATACGGCTTAATTCGGGCCATTGGTTGAAATCTGTTGTGGCGAAGCCTGTTGTTGTCATAACGGAGCTTACCTGGAATGCGGAATGGTGAAGAGCTTCACCGAAGCTTGTGAAAAGGTCTTTTATATTTATCGCTATAACAACGATTGCAGAAAGCATTATTGCAAGATAAGTCCAGAGCTCCTCGCTCTTTAAAGCATCCTTGAATTTCTTACAAAGGAGCAGGAAATAAATATTGAAATTTATGCCGAAAAGCGTCATAAATACGGTTATAACGCCCTGGCAGAAGGTGGAATATGAAGCAATGCTTGAATTAAGGACTCCGAATCCGCCTGTACCTGCCGTACCAAAGGCAATGGTTACACTTTCAAAAAGTGACATACCTCCCAAAAGCAGGAGTACTATTTCAAAAATGGTAAGAGTAAGATAAATTCCGTAAAGAATACGGGCAGTTTTGCTGGATTTTGGCACAAGCTTTGAAACATTGGGACCGGGGCTTTCCGCTCGCATAAGATGCAAGTCACCGCCGCCACCTGCAAGGGGCAGAACAGCCATCATAAATACAAGAACACCCATACCGCCAATCCAATGAGTGAAGCTTCTCCAGAAAAGCATTGATTTTGAAAGAGCTTCAACATCGGTCAAGATGCTTGAGCCTGTTGTTGTAAAGCCTGAAACTGCTTCAAAAAGAGCGTCAAGGTAGCTTGGAATTTCTCCACTGAAATAAAAGGGGAGTGCTCCGAAAAGACTCATTAAAATCCAACCGAGAGCAACGATGATAAGTCCGTGACGAGCGTAAATTGTTTTGTTTTTCGGCTTCATTGCCACAAGCACAAGTCCTGTTGCCACAAGAAGCACTATTGTTGAGAGAAAGCTTGTTACTACTGCTTCTCCGTATATAAGCGAAACAACAGTTGGCAAAAGCATCAATCCCGCTTCGCACAAAAGCAATATACCCAATATATATGCAATCATTCTTTTGTTCATAAACGTATTCCTTATTTCAAAATATCATCAAGCTTTGTCAGGCGTTCAGAGGTTGTAACAACAACTACGGAGTCGCCCGCTTTCAAAACATCTGTGCCTCGGGGAATTATAACCTCGTTGTTTCGGGTGATTGAGCCCAAAAGAATGTTTTTCCTTAAGTCCAGATACTGAATCTGATGGTTAACAAGCTTGCTTTCAGATGTAACATTAAATTCAATGGCTTCAACCTTGTTATTGATAATTCTTGTAAGCTTGTGAACATCGCTTACACCGCCTCGGGCAGTTTTTGCGCGAACATGCTTGAGAATTATACTTGCAGTTGTGAATTTAGGGTAAACAACGCTGTCTATATCAAGAGTCTGTATAACCTCTCGGAAAAGCGTATGGTTAATCTTTGTGATGGTTTTAATATTGGGTGCGGCACTTTTTGCGAAAAGGGAAAGAACAATGTTTTCCTCGTCTATCCCCGTAAGACAACAAAAAGCATCCGCTTCAAGAAGCCCCTCTTCAAGAAGAAGGGAGCGGTTTGTGCCGTCACCGTGAACAACATTGATGTTGCCGAGGGTACTGCTCAGATTAAGGGCGGTGTCAAGGTCTTTTTCAATGATTGTTGTGCAAACATTGAGGTGGTTGAGGGCTTTTGCAAGGTAAAGAGCAATTTTACCGCCACCAATTATCATAATGTTTTTAATATCGTTAGTGCGGTAGCCGATTTGCTTGAAAAAATCAGGGGCCGTTTTTGCAGGGGTAAGAACTGCAACTGTATCATTTTCCTGAATAACAAAATCACCGGTAGGAATGAAAAACTCTTTTCCACGCTCAATGGCGCAAACAAGGGCTTTAGTTTTCAGCTTTGAGAAGGAATCTTTAATGGATTTGCCGGTTAAAAAGCAGTTGCCGTGAGCAACAAAGCTTAAAAGGTCAACCTTGCCGTGGCCAAAGATATCAACATTTCGGGCAGTGGGGAATTTGAGAATTCGCTGAATTTCCGCCGCCGCTTCTCTTTCGGGATTGATTGCAAGGGCAAGTCCGAGGTTGTCCTTTAAAAGACCAACATCCTTGCTGTATTCAGGGTCGCGCACGCGGGCGATGGTGCTTTTTGCACCAAGCTTATTGGCAAGAAGACAACAGTAAATATTAAGCTCGTCGCTACCCGTAAGGGCGATAAGTAAATCACATTCTTCTATGCCTGCATTTTCAAGGGTTCTACGGGTTGCACCGTTGCCGATAATACCGATAACATCAATGTCCTGAAGAGTGTCGTTTATAACATCTTCATTTGTATCAATGATTGTGACATCGTGCTCCTCTTGAGAAAGCTGTTCTGCAACAGTATAGCCAACCTTACCCATACCAACTACAATAATGTTCAAAAATAGCACCTTCCAACCCATTTTAATTCAACCTATATTATATAGGGTTTATCCGTATAAAGCAATAAATTTATACTATTATATATTACCGAAAATTAAGTATAAAAACTGTGCAAAATTTTGTTTAGATGCCGGATGCCAATCACCAGTATGTAAAAGTAATGCTAAGCCTATCATCCCTGTTAGCCTTCAGGCTAATAGGGAGGGGGACCATTCTTGAATAAGTTATAATATTTCAGGTGAGTGTATTTCGGGTAAATATCTTCACATTTATTTTATGTTCAGGCGGAATGGTGGTGGGTTGCCCCGTAAAGATACCCCCTTGTAAAAGTAGTTTTGATTTTTGCCCTTTTTTCTCTTGCTTTTTCGTTTTTTACTCCTTTTCCCACACTTACTTCCACTCTTTTCCCATACTAAAATCTACCTATTTCCTACTGTGGAGCTTACTTGGGAATTAACTATCAAAAAATAAAGTGTTCAAAACACTTGATTTTGCTGCAACAATAATGTATAATCCTTTTTGCACTTAATAACGAGATGTGGCTCAATTTGGGGACGTTTCCGAGCGCCGCCGGTGGCGGATGCAGCGAGGAATAAGGAGTGGCGCAACAAGGAGTATCGCGAAGTGAACAACGAGCGAGACGACTATGTTGCAACAGGAAGAGCGCGACCTTCGGGAAAACGCAGTTCCCAGGGTTCGACAAAAACTCAAAAACCACCATAAGCCTTGATACACTTGGGATTACACCATTTCAGAAATTTTGAAAAATCACTCAAAAAACCGAAATGACCACATAACATCCCACAAACAGAAAAAGAAAAATTAAATAACGAGATGTGGCTCAATTTGGTAGAGCGCTACGTTCGGGACGTAGAGGTTGTGGGTTCAAATCCCGTCATCTCGACCAAAAACAACAGACAGGCTTTTGCCTGTCTGTTGTTTTTATGTGGTTTCATCAGAATCAATTGTTTGATTTATAAGCCTCAATTGCTTTATCGAGTATAGGATTTAGCTCATTTTGAATATAGTCAATATTGTTGTCACCAAATGCTTTGCCGATGCCGTGTGGTCTGCCACTTCCGTGATAAGTCCAAATACAATAGAATGGTGTACCATCTTCGTAATGTAATTGATATGCGGAGGTGTTGTTTTTTTGTCCATCACCTTTTAATAATTTGTAGTTCCGACCATATTTAACTAATATTGATTTCCAAAGGTTTTCAGGGACTTCAGATACTGCCTGAATGACAACAAAGTCCGGTCGCAATATATCTATTTCTTTTAAAAAAATCTTATAACACTCTGTTTTCATTGCTTCAGTATGTGTTAAGCCTCGGTTTTTTTTAGGGCTGCCAAAAGCACATTTGTAAATATTGGTAAGACAATAATGTTTCAGGTGTTCAACAAATTTATCTGTAGATAACTCGGTTATATCTGCATTAGCTGGTGCAGATTGATTAGAGAGCTTAGATAATAAATATGATAAAACATAGCGCACTCCAATATAATGAGAGTTATTTGCGTCCAGACTTGGCTTAGATATTTCAGGGATTCTATAATCGGAAACTTCACCGTGTTTACCTTCTAAGCCTGAAAATAAAACTTTAGGGTGGCTTGTTCCGTACTCTGTACCTACTTTTACTCTATCAAAACAAAATTTAACAGGTTCGTCAGGTTTGCATTTTTCCCAATGCGGACAACGATTTTCATAACTATCATTATTGTATGTTTCCTCATACATTTCGTTGAGCTTGTTTGTGTATTCGGTACATTCCATAGCTATAACACTCCTACACTATTAGAAATTATTTGCTTGATATTTTTGATTATATGTTTTTATAACCATATTGTCAAATTGGTGGTTTAATTTATATCCCCTTTATAATTGTATTATATTCATCGCTAAAACTCACCTTATAGAATATCAGCTTCATTGCATTTTTAAAACAATTAACTGCATTAGCTTTCGCGAACATATACAGAACATTTTCAATAAATGAAATGAAATCTGTATCAAACCCAAGTTCCAACAAAACAGCCAAGGTGTCATCATCAACTCCACCATTACTGAAATAAAACCCTTTTCTTGTTTTTTCGGTTACTTCGTATGCAAATCCGGTTTCATGGATACCTTTTTTACGAAGCTTATCACAAATCATATCATATAATTCTTCTCTAAACGCCGGAATTTCTTTGAATAATAGCTTGTGGTCATAATAAAGAGATTCGGCATTGTTTTTCCATACATTTGTAGAATATGCTAAACCTATAAGCTTCAATAGATCACCATAACTTTTGGGTTTAATAATTCTTATTATTTCTTTGCAAAAATCGTTATTGAAGTGTGGTATGTCGTATATAGTTCCACTTTCAATCAATAGTGGTACACAACTATAACTGAAGTTGTTAGTTTCTTCCCACTTAACTCCTGTAACATTTTCTAATTCACGATATTTATCGAGCGTTTTATCACATCTCAAGGTGATGTGGGGATGTGACGAAAAATTTGTGCTAAAATCTTTGAATGTACAAGTTTTATTTTCACATTCTATGTCATCAGCAAAACAAAACCAATTAACATTCATATCATCATTTTCGAGTGTAATAATACGCTTACCCAAATTTTCATTTAAAATCAATTGTTTTGCTTCTTTAAAAAATTTGTAAGAAACCCTTACATCTATATATTCATTTAAAGCACTTTCAATATTAGATTCAAAAGGAATGTTATACCCATCAAATACAATGTCTGCACCACATGAGCAAGTAATAGCAGGTCTGTCAAATGGATTTTCTTCGCCCCGAAAATTTGTTTTATGACAAGTGGGACAATATTCGTGGCTTGGTAAGGGGTTTACATCTGTTGCCCCTAAAAGATAAGCAATAAATGAAGAACCTGTAGTCCCCCAGAGCGTTACACATTCACCTTTTTCAGCAGCTACATTCTTAAGCCTACCCACCAAATCAAGAAAGCATATATACAATTCGCTTCCAATTAAAATTTTCTTTTCTTCATAAAAACGACTAATAATTCTTATATCTGGTTTATGATGTTTTTCACTATACAGCTCTTCTAATTTTCTGTATGCCTTATCAAATATTTTTTCACATTTTATTGTCATTTTACACACCTCAATGCTTAAGTGTTTTTAATTTCTTTTAGTATTGGTTTTGAAAACTTCAACCTCAGTTGTTTGTTTTTATAGGAGTCTGCTTATATAACCGTTTCAGTTTCGAGAGTTGGTCCGTTTTTGCAATATTTTTTAAAAATTTGCAACTTTTTTTCAAAAAGTGGACCAACTTCAAAGAGTTAATCGATTATACAAACATTGGGGGTATAACCTGAATCAAAGGAGGATGTTTTATGAGAAATTACAAAATGATTGCGCTTGCCTACAACAAATGGAGCGAAGGCAGAGGAGAAGATTCTATAGAAATGCTGATTGATGCAGAAAACGGATTTTTGCAGGCAGATGACAGATTTATATGGAGCAGAAAATCAAAATTGCTTGAAGATTTGAAGCGTTACGCTAAAAACAATCACGAGATGGAAAATAGTGTGGTTGTTACCAGACTTAAATATGATGTTAACAAGCCTGCGGAGTTTGACCAGCTGATCGGCAGGGCACACAACGCCATTAAGAAAACAGATATGGCACTTATTGTTCTTCTGGAGTGTGATAAGGTGTCAGGAGTGTTTAACCTGCAGGATTTTCAATGTGAATATGGCACAGATGGCGGCTTGGAAATGTTTTTTGATTTAATAATTGTAGAGGAAGAAAACAAAGGAGAAATCAAAACCCGCATTTTGAAAAACAAAAGCGGTGGAGTATACACATTATAAAAATTTGGAGGATGTTATTATGTTTACTGAGAAAGATGTTGAGAAAATTGTTGTAAAAAAAACTAATGCAGAAAAGATTATCTACGAAATGTTACAATATATGTCACAGAAAAATATTCAAGAATTTTATGATAGGTATATTTCTGTAGATGTGGTGATTATTAATGATTTTCAATTCACAGAAAACTTTTCTGCTTTAAAAGAAGAGTTTGAAAAATTCATTAAATATCTTTTGGAAAATGGGAAGCGAGTTGTATTGGATACCTGACAATGCATAAAAAGAAGAGAAAGGAAACTGACTTTTCAGTCAGATCCCTTTCTTTGTATTATGCAGTAAAAATTTTTACATGCTTTGCTCTTGTTTTATTCGTTCTCTTTCTGCCTGAATTTCGGCTTTCATTTCCTTTATAAGCTCTGCAAGGAGTGTTTCACATTCTTCTTTTGTTTTGGCGTAAATGTTTCTTGAAAGCCGTTTTCCGTTTGGCAGTCTTGGTGAATATCGCCCTTCATAAAGGTTATCGTTGATTTTTGTTATGCAACCTGTTCCGGGCTTTCTGTATTTGCCCTTGGTTGGCTCAAATTTCGCCATTTCAGGCTTTTTAGGAGCCTGGTCGGATGTTTCCTCGTCTTCTTCCTTAATGCTCTCATTTCTGCCGATAGTCCGTTCAATTTTTTTGGCAGCATTCCGTTTCATTTCCTCGGTGCTGTGAGAGTATATGTCAAGAGTAGTCTGTGCGGAAACATGACCTATCATAGTGGAAAGTGTTTTAACATCCATTCCGTTTGCAAGTGCAGTTGTGGCGAATGTATGTCGCAAATCGTGGAATCTGACCTTCTTGCAACCTGCTTTTTCAAGTATTTGTTGCATTCGTTTATAGACCGTTTGCGGATTCCTCGGCATATTTTCATTAACAGGGGATGGGAATACCCATTTGGAAGCTGTCTTTTCTTTTAACTCCGACAGAACCTTTAGAACTGAATTCGGTAGTATTATTGTTCGCTTTGAGGTTTCTGTTTTCGGGTCGCTGATAACCAACTTTTCATCAACGCATTGAGCCTGCCGTTGTATATGCAGTTCACCTGTTCTGAAGTTTATGTCATCCCATTGTAAGCCGAGAATTTCACCTCTTCGCATACCTGTTGTCAGAGCGACAAGGAGCAATTCAAACAATCCGTCATATTTTGCTTGTATGAGAAATCTCTGAATTTCATCAGGTGTGAGCACCTGCATTTCTCGTTTGACCTTTGGCGGTATCTTGCATCCGTTTGCAGGATTTACAAGTATCAGGTTTTCCTGAACTGCCTTTTCAAGTGCCGACCTGCAGTTGCCGTGAATTGCTCTTACAAGCATATCCGAAACACCTTCGCCTTTAAGCTCTGTATATTGCAACCTGCCTGATTTTTTCAGGTCTGCATAGAATTGCTGTAAGTCATTTTGAGTTAAGCTTTTAAGCGGTATCTTACCGATGGATGGAATTATATGCTGATAAATTCTTCGTTCATAACCTGCCTGAGTTGATGGCTTCAGCTGCATTTTGCAATAGTTCTGATACCAGAAATCAATCCATTCACCGAAAAGCATATTTGAATTTATTGTCTTGTGATTTGCAATGCCACATTCTAATTTCAGTTGCTCTAATTTTTCAAGGCATTTGTATCGTTCTTTGGCAGTAACGGATTTTGTGATTGCTCTGTTGTTTTCATCATAGCCAACAACAACTCTGCCTTCCCAACGTCCGTCTGCTCTTTTTCGGAGAGTTCCTTCTCCGCTTTTTCTTTTCTTAGCCAAGGTTTTCAAAATCCTTTCCGAACAGGTCTTTTATGAAATTATCAACAACCTCAGATGCTCGTTTCTGCATATCAGTTGTTACATGAGTGTATGTGTCAAGGGTGAAGGAAGCATTTGTGTGACCAAGGATTCTCGATAGTGTTTTTGCATCAACACCACTTGTCAGGGCATGAGTTGCGAAGGTGTGACGCAGGTCGTGAAAACGGATAATCGGTAAATCCTCATGTCGCAGAATAGTTTTTAATCGGTGATATGCGGAGTAGGGAACCACAGGTAGCTTTGGGTCAAGAGGATTTTCAAATATCCATTCACTGTTTGAGCTTTGCTTTCTCTTTTTCAGAAGCTCTGCCGTGCTTTCAGGCAGATATATTTTCCTTTTACCGTCAGCAGTTTTCGGTTCGCTCTGAATAACCTTACCGTCAGTTACTGTGGTCAGGCTTCTTTTAACAGTAACGGAGTTTTCGTTCTCATCAAAGTCTTCCCATTTAAGACCACAGATTTCACCTCTGCGAAGTCCCGTTGTAAGCTCAGTATAGAAGAAGTCATACCATATCTCGTCTTGCTCAATGGCTTTCATAAATTTCTCAAGCTGCTCATCGTTGAGAACTTTCATTTCAGTTTTTTTCTTCTTTGGTGGATTGGTATTGAGTGTTGGATTTTTAGGAATGAGACCTTCCTTTATGGCATCCTCAAATGCTTTATGCAGCATAGTGTGAACTCGCAGAACCGAACCATTTGAAAGCTCTCTTTTGAACTCAGGGTGGTAGTGCTTTCTGCCACTGTTTTTTAGTTTTACATAAAGCTTTTGCAGGTCGTTTGCAGTTATGAATGCAATAGGCTTGTCACCAATGTTAGGCTTCACATAGTTATTAACTATTCTTTGGTAACCGGTCAAGGTGTTTTCTCGCAAGGTAAGGCTTGCATATTTCTCAAGCCACTTATCCAACCATTCACCAACAGTCATGTTACTGTCTTCGGTCAGCTCTATGCCGTGATACTCATTCTTTTTCTTAAGCAGTTTTTCATTAAGCTCTTTCTGAGTTTTAGCATACACATATCGGAAGATAGGTGAGCCGTCATTCTTATGACCAACAACAATTCGTGCTTCCCATTTTCCGTCCTTCTTACGAACCATACCGTCACCACTCGGTCTTCGCTTTGCCATCTTATCACTCCTTTCGCAACACAAACATATACCATAAGTTTTTTAGAATATCCAGCTATTTTACATACTCAACCCCAAGTATTCTTCTTCATCCTCATCATCAGCAAAGGAAACATTAATTTTAAGACCTTGAGCAAGCTTCTTCTCGTTGATTTTTTCTCTTAGCTTGCTATCAATTTTTGAATTGAGTTTACTACTTTTCTTCTGATAACTGCTTTCAAACAATTTAAAGAATGCTTTTGCAATGTTTGTAAAAGCATAGTCACTCGCAAAGTTTTTTGATATATATTCTTTGTGTTCTGCTTCGCCATAATCTTTTGCAAATTCAATAATCATATTTTTAAGACTGCGAAACTCTTTGTTATCTTCTATCGGTATGTCAGGCTTCTCTTTTGAATCATAGTAGAGAGATAGCTTTTCTCTGTTGATGTCATTCCAATTTTTATACATCTCAGAGAGATTCTCATCCTTGAATAACTCAACAAGAATTTCATCAACCAAAGCTTTTATATCTTTCGGCAAGTAACCATATTGTTTCTTACCTTCTATGGATGAAAGCTTTTCTGACAACTCCACGAACATATTTTGCAACTCCGGTGTGGAATTAAAATGATAACCTTTATCTTCAAGCATCTGTCGAAGAAGAGATTTGACTTCATCACGCTGATGAGTCTCTTCCTGAAAGAGTTTGAATTGTTCGTTACGGAATATGTCATTACCGAACCTGCTACGAAGATTTTCTATGCCTTTGTTGGTGAGATAACCTTCCTTCACATCCTGAGAATACACAAGCAAGTGTATGTGAGGATGATGAGTAGTATCATGAAAGGCTGCATACATTTTCAGGTTGCTTGGCTTGATTTTATGAGCTTGTGCTATATCAAAAATATTTCTCTGCAACAAACTTTTCCAAGCATTTGCATTGTTGTAACCAAGTCTTTCTGCATCTTCTCGTTTGAGACTTACAACATGAGTCCAGACCAAGCCATCGTGATTAGAAACCTCATCAGCAACAGAATCTAAATCGATTTTCTCATCATCGAAACTGAACAGACCATGTGAACCTAACTTTTCAACGCCCGGTCGTTCTGCCATATATTGAACTAACTTTTTGCTGTCCTCAACTCTGTCAGCGTTTCTTTCTATAACTGCATCAATGAATTCACTCGCCAAATATTTTGATTGTTCTGCTTGATAATCTTCGTATTCAAGATAGTTTTTGGTTTCAGGAAAGGTTTTTGTAATTTGATTTATGAGCCGTTGCTGACGAACTGTTGCAGGAGAATGATCTTCACCATCAGGCAGTTTTTCAACACCTTCACGAGTTCCCATATACTTAACCAGCTTACCTAAGTTTGAACCTTTAGGATTCCGGAAGTATCTGCTTGTAAATATTATCTTTGCCATGCCTTATCCTTTACCTTGTGATTGAATTTCATATGCATCTTCAAACAAAACTACGCCATTGTTACGAGCAACTATTCCACAACAAGCTTTATTCAATCCATCTAAATTTTCTTCATCAACATTGAACCCATACGCTATGACATGGTTCTGCTTTGCCGACTCAACAGCGAGCTTGAAGAGCATTTCACTGATATTCTTTTCCGAGCTTTCAATCTCTTTTCTCACTGCAGTTGCAATTAACGGAGCGAGATAATCCATGTTCTTTTCGCTTCTTAAATAGCCCATATAGAACTCAACAGCTTCACGCACAAACTCACCTTTTGATGAAGAAAACCCTTCATCAACGAAGCTTTGAATTTCAGCTATCATTGTAGGTGTCATCCAATATGCAATTTTCTTCTTATTTTCGCTCATAATCTGATAGACCCCTCTCATTTTTTCTCACAAACCTTGAAACAGTCGGCTCTGCCGTCTGATGTGATTTGTGAGGCAGACGCCTCACTTTAACCTGCTTTCAATTAAGACGTACTAAAATCCTTGAAAAAACCTTATTTACCTGTATTTTCAGTAACCCATTTTATGAACGCTTCCTTTGAAACAACCTTTCTTCCGCCTACTCTTAATGTTGGAAAACCTTTTTCATCCATCAGCTCATAAGCAGATGCACGACCTATTCCGAGCACACTTGAAAGGTGTTGAGCATTCAAAAACAACGGCAGTTCATCGTAAGACTTGAATTGACTTTCTTTCATAATCGTTCTCACTTTCATATAAAATTTTTGATTTACAAATAAAAAAGGCAGACACCAAGCCATAAAAAGAAAGCAGCAAGCTTTCAGTTTCGGACTTGATATCTACCCTTGACTTCCATTTTCACTGATGGGAGGATGTATCACTATGCCAACGCTTTTGAGTGTTTTTTAGAACAGACAACACCGATTTTCTGTTTGCATTTCGGACAAATCAAAACGAAATCCACTTCACCAAAATCAGTTTCTCTTTGCAACAAAACGAGAGAGGACTGGTTTTTTGTTTCAGAACTGGGTGCAAACAATATCCGTTTGCAGTTGCAAACAGGATTCGGACAATCGAAAGAAGGAAGACTCTTCCGCGCATTTTCACGACCAACATTCACACAAACCACTCCTGACTTTTTCAAAATAAAAACACTAAACCATGAAGAACAAATGTTCTGTTTGTGAATAGATTATAACACACCCGATAGAATTGTCAACAGCTTTTTGGAAAAAATTCTTAATGATTGGTACATTAAGACGTACTTTGAAGAGCGATTTTTAACAACGAAGTCCTGATTTCTGTTTTTTATTTCTTGATAGTTCATCATCAAAAACAATTATGCTGTGATAATAAAGTCCAACTTGCTTTTGCAAGATTTTTTTACTTTTTTTGATTATTATATATAATCTTCGCATTTTTGTTTGGCGAAAAATGGCGAAAGAATAACTATTTTTCAAAACTTCATCGCATTTTACATCATAGAGAGTATCGATTTAGTGAACACATAAACGCTTTCGAGATGATTTTCAAAGCGTAAAATCATCTCGAAACTTATTTTCCTTTTCTTTGACTTATGCAGTCAAATTTTTTAAACATCAGCTCAACACTCTTATTTTATTATTGAGAATCTATTCTAATACATAGTCATAGAAAAGAAAAAATGATAGCAGGGATTAGTTTCCCTGCTATCATTATTAGTTATAGTTTAGATGAAAACTTGAATTATCCTTTGAGAAAAAGACTTAAGACCCAATTTTTTAAAAAATCCCAAAACCTCCAAAAATGATCCCACAAAATTGGTGCGTCACTTAGATATTCAACCACAAAGAAAGCTAGAACAATTACAGAAACCCATGCTATAGCGAAAAAACGAGTTTTGTTTTGTATTTCTTTTTTGGTGTCATCAAAGGTTTTATCTTTTTTAAAGATTTCTTGAATATCATTTTCTGATAGTATGTCAATATAATTCTCTTTTAATGAATTGTAAGCTTTTTCTATAGTTTTTATTTTATAATTAGTTTCACGAATACTTATTACTAAAAAAACTATAGAACCGAGTAGTATTGCATAAACCAAGGTGGTAATATCTTTAGTAAAAATATTGTCTAACGGATTTGCAGAAACGATATTAGCTAAAAGGGTGGTTAGTAAAAAACCTAGGATTGCAATTAAATTTTGTTTGAATTTATCGACTATATTGGTTGCATAATCTCCAGTTTTAGAAATAATATCGCAGATATAATCGGCAACCTTATTTTTAAGCTCTAAATATTGATTAACATTATTGCGTAAATATAAATTGTAATTTGATTGTATTGTTGCAAAAGCCAGGTCATCAATATCGATTAAGTTTGTATATCTACAATGTAGACTAATAACATTTCTTGCAATAATTGCTTTATCTGTTGCATTACCATCAGTGAATATCCAACTATATATTTTATAAAGTCCGTCATTTTTTGAGATGTTTTTCAGTTCAAATTGATAGCTAACTGATCGTTGACCTGTAATTTGTGCTAATATTTTTTCTGTGTTTATAGTTGCTGTTGTAGATATATAAACTATTGCAAGGATTGTGTATATTTTCTCAAATAACAAAGTTATGGGATTATTTGGTGTGTTAGCAATTATTTTAAAATCTTCAGGTATTAGCTCAAGCTTTTTGTCACAATAAAATCTAGATACATCGTGACATTGTTGAAGTCGGTTGATGCGAGAAAAATCATTGTTAAAAACTATTTTTTCTTCTGAGGAAAAATACATTGTTTTTGTCATGAATGAACAGGAGTTATCATAAACAACAAAATGTAATTTATCTAATCCATTTAATAAATTAGCAAAAGTAGCTAATGCATCAAATATAGATAGAGTGCAAATGTCATTTATAAAACTGTCATAACAATAAACTGAAAATTGATTATCTGATATTTCTTTTTCTATATTGATATTTATTTCTATTTTTTCAGTTACATCTACCACTGATAAGTAGGAATGATAATTGTCTTCCGAAATAATATTTTTACGGTTTCCAAATATAAATTTTTCATCTGTTATATCTGACAATGATATTTTAACATTGTCTCTAGATGGAAAGCTGCAAATTAATTCATAAAGTTCATTATATTTAGGTAAAGTATCTGTTTCTAAAAACAAATCTACACACTTAGCTCGTTCACTAATACGAATTGATGGCTGTGAAAAAATACTTTTTATATTAGATATATAATCCACTACATAATCTCCTTAAGATATGTTATTAATTACAAAAACGCACAAATGTTGATTCTTTGTTCGTTTTAATTTTAATGTATTTAGTTCCGTCATCATCACGAAAAGCAGTGATAGTATTGGCAATATCATGAACGGCATCTGTTATTCTTAATTCTATACCATCATTAACTTCATAAACTTTTTTGATTCGTGCATTGATAACCGAAGGTATAGCTAAAAATTGTCTGTCGAATTTTTTTGTTTCGGGTAACTCATTTAGTTTTTCTCTCAACGTTCCTAGTCTTTCCGTTGTTAAATCGGTTGTTTGATATTGACCTAATACGAACTCTAACATTTGATTGTAATCGAAATGTTCGTTATTCTTGAAATATGATATGATAGAATTCCTTATTATTATATGATCTTTAGGAGCAGAAGTTTTAATAGTTTTATTTAAAACACCTTCAATAGCTTTAAATGCATTTGATGTGTTTGTTTCATCACTTATCATTTCTTCCAATTCTAGGAAATCATCACTCCAATATTTCGCAACAGTATTAGAATAAATTTTTGCATAGTATTCATTAGGATTATTATCTGGCAAATCAATTAAACACGATTTCCAAAGGGTCTTTTTGTCTTTCGAAAAACCACTTTTAAAAGTGAAATCAGTATCATCTACAAAATCGCTATGTTCAACCTTTGCTAACAAATATGTGAATAAACCATGCGTATCATCATACATAAGAGCTTGGATTAAACTACCCTTTTGTACATTGGTGTTCATTCTAGCAACTATTTTTTGTGCTTCGATTTCTTTATCTAATAGTCTATTAGCAATAGTATCGATTTTTTCTTTAATAAGTTCATTATCGTTGCGGTTTTTCAATATCTGTTTAACACAAGAAATAACTTCTGTTTCTACAGATTTTGTTTTAAAATCTCTAACTGCTGTATTGCTGTTAACGTGGATAATTAATTCGTTTATGTACTCATCGAAAGATTCGGGTGTTGTTCTTGTGTAAACTTTGTTGCTTTCATAATCAATTATTCTTATTGAAGTAGTTAATATTTGCATTTTTTGTCTCCTTAAGTATGTATTAAACGTCTTTGATATTAACGTCTACTTATATATGACAAAATACGGCAAATACTTCACATTTATTTTCATATTTTTATAAATTCAGCAAAATGCACATTGTTAGTGCGGTTGGTTTAGTAAAAATAACAACGGCCTAAGGGTGAGATACACTCTCAGGTCGTTTTGCTATGTTATTTGGTTCTATATCAAATATCTCCAACCTTATCGTAAATCGCTTCTGTTATGAGTTTTACACCTAACCTAAAGCCGTCAATAAACACCTCTTTTTTAGGTTTTTTCTTGCTGATTTTACTAATTTAAAGGTTTATGTTTTATGCAAAACATAGAAATATTTTTTTTGCTTGAAAAAACACTGAAGTATTTTCAAGAAATTGTCATATATAAGTGAGGCTTTTTTTAGGCTTTAAAAGAAAAAAGTAAAATGATGGATGATTATATGACAACCCCTATTTCAAATGCTAAGTACATTAAATCCGGTGAATTGAAAATTTTCTCAAAAGAAGTTTTTGATTTCGTTAACTTTTATAACTCGAATGGATATCCGATAACCGGAGATGTTCCATATAAATATTTCTCTTCAAAACGGCTTATCGTTATCAGCAGTACAAAAATAGAAAATCACGGTGCTATTGATTATATTTTCGGATACGGCAATATCTACATTATGCAATATTCGAGCATTGAAGAAACATATTGTGCATATGTGAAATACACCAAAACACCTTCCGTTATTTATGTTGAACCAGATGTAACAATTGACCTTGGAAAACAAAGTCTTCCGAAATTAACGCTTCACGAGTCGAATACTCAACATTCCTGGGGATTCGATTATCTCAGATGCAAAGATGCTTTTGATTACATTTTACACAATAAATCTATTGATGAACTGCCTGAAATAGTTGTGGGAGTGATTGACGACGGAGTTGAGAGTGTTGGTTCTGTATTAGGAAATCGACTTTTAGCTGCACATAGCTTCGTTGGTGATTCCTCACAAGCACAAATTTCTAATATGGGACACGGTGCCAAGGTTTGCAGTGTTTTAATGGAAAATACATTGGAAAATGTTAAGGTTGTTTCGTATAAAATATTTTCAGAACGGGAAACAGCATTGGCAATATTAAGATTAGCAGAAATTCAGGCTGAGCTTGATGGTGTGGATATTGTAAACAGTAGTTACGGTATGTTTGTGAAATTTGAAAGCAGATTGCAGAAAGCTTTGCATATTGCTTCTGCAGGGAATGTGAAATGCAAAGTTCCTCAATATCCTGCTGCTTGTGATGGTGTGGTGTCTGTTGCAGGAATTACGAAAGATGGAATGTTGAGTGAGACCTCAACCTTTGGCGATTGGGTTAATGTGGCAGCACCAAGCGAAAGCATTAAATTGCCATCAATATACGGGGTGGATGAATACGGCGATTTTTCCGGAACCTCTTGTGCTACACCGTTTGTAACATCGGTATGTGCAATGATTAAAACCCAATATCCTGATTTGAATAACCAACAAATCAAAGAGGTTTTATACAGATCGTGCAATAAAGCGAATATTCCTGTTCAACACGGCATCGTTAATATGTTTAATGCTGTTACTTACTTGGATGGTAGAAATACCAAAGAAATCGATTTCAGCCGTGCAGATAAAGAGTTGATAATGGTTTAATTTATGGGGTTGCGGAGTGCAACCTCTTTCTTTGTATTATGCAGTAAAAATTTTTACATCGGCAAAGGAAAAGAGAGCAGGTGATGACCTGCTCTCTAAATTATGTATCAGATATCTCCTGACTTATCATAAACTGCTTCGGCAATAAGCTTAACGCCCAACCTGAAGCCGTCTATGAAAGCTTCTTTTTCAAGGATATTATTCATATCAGTCATGCAGTCTTTGAGTTTCTCATAAACCTCTTTCTGTTGAGGGGAGAGGAGAGCGGAAAGCTTCTCCTCGTTCTTAACTGCCTTGTCCAATAATTGCGAATATTCACTACCACGAGTCAGGCGCTTCTCGCACGGGCATATGTTACCGTAGAATAGATCTTCAATCATTCTCATGTGTCGCACTCCTTTCATGCAACACAAACACATACCACAAAGAGTTTGAGAAGTCCAGAGAAATTTCTGATAATTTGCCTTATGAGAAAGTCGGCAAAAACGAGCCTGTGTGTATAGCAGATGAAGTGCCTTTTGACATTCCCGATACATGGGAAATCGTTAGATTGAATACGGTATGTCAATTACTAGATGGCACAAAAAAATCAAACGAAGTTCATACTGTAATGGATGCCAAATTCTTACGTGGCAAAACAGAAGGTATAAAATCCGAGAACGGAAAATTCATCAGTGCTAATGACTTAATGATATTAGTTGATGGAGAAAATTCAGGCGAAGTATTTGTAGCCCCAATTGATGGATATATGGGTAGTACATTTAAACAACTTTGGATTTCTTCTCGTTTAAATATTGATTATGTATTATTATTTATAGAACTTTATAGAATGCCCTTAAAAAACTCAAAAATCGGTGCAGCAATACCGCATTTAAACAAACAACTGTTTTTTAATCTTTTGTTTCCGGTTCCTCCTTATGAGGAACAAATACGGATTGTTGAAAAATACTGTTCTATAATTCAACATGTAAAGAATTATGATAAAGCCGAAAAAGCTTTGCAAGCTCTGAACGAATCATTTCCCGATTTGTTGAGGAAATCAATTCTTCAGGAAGCAGTTCAGGGTAAACTTGTACCACAAGATGAAAATGACGAGCCTGCCTCTGTATTACTTGAACGCATAAGAAGTGAAAAAAAAGCACTTATTAAAGCAGGCAAAATCAAAAAAGATAAGAACGAATCCGTCATTTTTAGAAGGGATAATTCTCATTATGAGAAGTTAAACGGAATTGAGCGTTGTGTAGATGAAGAGATACCGTTTGAAATCCCTGAAAACTGGTGTTGGTGTAGGCTTGGAACAATATCAACATATGCTCAAACAAAAGAGAAAGTTAATGCTCAAAACGCTTCACTGGATACGTGGGGATTGGACCTTGAAGATATAGAACGAGGTGGCAAGCTTCTTAATAAAATAACCGTTGGTGAGCGTAAGGCAATTGGGGATAAAACAGTTTTTCATAAAGGTGATATTCTGTATAGTAAATTACGTCCATATCTCATTAAAATATTAGTAGCAGATGATGATGGAATTTGCACTCCTGAAATTGTTCCATTTAACACCTATAGTGATATTGACAACGAGTTTATAGGAATGTACTTAAAATCTCCGTATGTTGATAATTTAATAAATGCTATTACTTATGGTGTTAAGATGCCGAGGGTAGGAACAGAAACTATGACTAATTTGTTAGTGCCACTGCCTCCAATATTAGAACAACACCGTATTGTTGCTGCGTATAATTCTTTGATACCCTACATCGAGCAACTATAACTTTCAAGTTGTATAATCATAGTGAAAGGAGGTCTTTCGCTATGATAGATAAAAATAAATTTGAAAGACACTTGAGAAGTACAAACCTCTCCGAAAACACGATTTCATCGTATATGTTTGCAATAAAGCAATACAGCGAACAGTACGATGAAGTCACAAAGAAAAACCTGCGTGAATACAAGGTGTGGCTCATTGAAAGTTACAAGCCAAAAACGGTGAATTTAAGGCTCAGAGCAATCAACTGTTACTTGGAAAGCGTTGGTAAAGAAAAATGGAAAATGCCCTTTGTGAGAGTACAACAGAAGGCTTTTCTTGAAAATGTCATCAGCGAGGCTGACTATGAATATTTCAAAAACAGCCTCAAAAAAGATGATGAAATGTTTTGGTATTTTGTAATTCGCTTTTTGGCAGCAACTGGTGCAAGAGTCAGTGAGCTCATTCAAATTAAGGTAGAACACATAAAACTCGGTCACCTTGATTTGTACTCAAAAGGCGGCAAATTGCGACGCATCTATATACCACAATCACTAAAAGAAGAAGCCCTTTCATGGTTAGCCGAAAAGCATCAGGAAAGCGGCTTCATTTTTTTGAACAAGTATGGTGAAAGAATTACAACCCGTGGTATATCCGGGCAGTTAAAAAAGTTAGCTGTACGGTACGGTATTGACCCTGCTGTTGTTTATCCTCATTCTTTTCGTCATAGGTTCGCAAAAAGCTTTCTCGACCGCTGTAACGATATTGCTTTTCTTGCAGACCTTATGGGACACGAAAGCATTGAAACAACACGAATATACCTTCGTAAAACAGCAACCGAGCAAAGAGAAATCGTTGATAAAATAGTCGATTGGTAAAATTTCAGGCATACACCTCACCTTGAAGTGTATGCCTGAAATTATAGCTTTTGACAATACGGAATGAGCTTTTCTATTGCTTCTACAATTCTATATTGTTCATCTAAAGGAGGTAACGGAAATAGCAATTGATGAATTGCATTTGAAGATAAGCCTTGAATTCCTATGCCTTTACCACCTATCAATCCTATGTGCTTATATAAATAAAAAATGTAATAATAAAATTTTGTATTGATATCTATATAAGGGCGTAATCTGTGGATATGATTTTGAATTCTTATAGGATAATCATAGTTCCATATAGCTGCCCTTCCGATATCTCCGCCTTCACAAACAAGCAAATCTCCTTTAGTAACAGTGCATTTTTCAATTTCTGTTTCGGTAAATGGCATCTCTTTTAATTTAGCCAACTCAAATTTATCCCAATACAAATTTGATGTTGTTATGTATGTTAGTTTGGTGCCTGCTGAATTAGATGAATTTAAAGCTTTACCTGTATTGTGTTGAAACAATGTACCAAGACGAATCCATTCCCATTTTTCAGGGATTTCAAACGGTATCTCTTCATCTACACAACGCTCAAATCCGTTTAACTTCTCATAATGAGAACTCAATCAGCCAACTGTGAAACATTTTCAAACAATGATATAGCAGCTTCAACAATCCTTTTTTGTTCGTTTACAGGCGGTAATGGAATCAGGTAATTTGATATAAAATCTTTTCCTACACGTTGTTGACCTGCTGTTCCAGTAAAATTCTTTATGCCATTTTCAATAAACTCGTGAGTTTTTGCTATAAGTAACAAATATGGCATATACATAATATTAGTGTTATCTCTTAAAACATGCAACTCAGTTGTTCCGGCGCCTACACCGTTGGGAAGTTCTTTTATAATGGCTGATTTTCTGTTTTGAAAGCATGGAGTAATTTTTGCTATAACAACATCGCCGTTTGTAAAATGCGTAAAACCAGACTTTATATCTTTCCACTTTCGTTCTTCATAAGAATGATGATTATTAAATCCATCCTGAATCAAAGGCATTGGTATAAAGCCTGTAATAGCATCATCATCAACAGTGTTTCGTGGATTTACTTGAACTAATGAACCAAGCCTAATCCATTCCCAAGAATCAGGAATATCAAAAGGTATTTCATCATCAATACAAACCTCTTCAGAACCACACTTTTCATAATGAGAATTATCCCTTCTAAAAATGACGGATTCGTTCTTATCTTTTTTGATTTTGCCTGCTTTAATAAGTGCCTGTTTTTCAGCTCTTATGCGTTCTAAAAGCACAGATGCAGGCTCGTCATTTTCATCTTGAGGTACAAGTTTTCCCTGTACGGCTTCCTGAAGAATTGATTTTTTTAGTAATTCAGGGAAACTTTGATTCAGTGCATTTACTTCAACTTGAGCTATACCATATTTTTCAATAAAAGGAATTACTGATTTTATTCTTTCTACGATGCGTATTTGTTCTTTTTGAGGTGGCACAGGAATCAGTGCTTTGTATAATCTATTATCATTTATTGCAGGGTATGCAACGCCTTTTGCATTTTCGGTATCATTTGCATATGAATCGAAGTCTGGCGACATTAAATAATAAAACAAAAACTCATTATAAAAATCCCCATGACATGTAAGAGCTGCAAAACCTGTACTTGCAATCGGCTGATGGCTAAATTCACGGTCTATAATACACATATTATGTAAATATGGACGCACTGTAGAATACAGAATATCTCCAACCGACACAACTTTTCTTGCTCGTGAAGGCGCTTTATCAGAACTAATGATATTTTCACTATCGCTTAATTTTTGATTTTTATTATCTATTGAGCCAATGTCAATATAACAGAAGTTTTCAGTAGGGGTAATTTGTCCTCTATTGTATACAACCGTACTTAATCTCACCCATTCCCAACTATCAGGAATATCAAACGGCACTTCATCTGCTATACACACAGGCTCGTTTTTGCCGACTTTCTCATAAGGCAAATTATCGGCACCGCGGAATATTACAGAAGGATTCTTTTCTTTCTTGATTTTACCGGCTTTTATCAAGGCTTCCTTTTCTGCTCTGATGCGTTCCAAAAGAACAGAAGCAGGTTCATCATTCGGGTCCTGAGGAACAAGTTTGCCCTGAACAGCCATTTGTAATATTGAATTTTTAAGCTGTTGTCCGGTCATTGTTATTCCTCCGTAATATCAATTCCTAAAATATCAGTAATCTGTGCAAGGATACGGTCAATATCAGCGTTAAGACTTGCTCTTTTTGCTTGATACTGCTGAATGAGTTCTTTAGGGGGAAGGATTTCTTCTTCCTCATGAGGATAACCACAAAGGTCGATGTTGTAATTCTTTTCAGCAATTTCTTCTGCTGTATATTTCTTTGCTTTATCAAAGCCATCAACCGTGATTTCTTCACGATTCTCCCACCAGTCCATAGCAGGAGCAAAGTGCTTAAGTTCCATTGGTTTTGTCTTTGAGAAGTTTTTGTATCCTTCAGGCATATCAAGACGATAGAACCAAGTTTCAGTTGTGGGATCTGTTCTGTCAAAGAAAAGAATATTAGTTGTAATTGAAGTGTAAGGTGCAAAGACACTGTGAGGCATACGGATAACAGTATGAAGGTTAAACTCTGAAAGAAGCTTTTTCTTGATAGCTACTTTTGCATTATCTGTACCGAAAAGAAATCCGTCAGGAAGAATAACTGCTGCACGACCATTCTTTTTGAGTCTGTACATAATAACTGCCATAAAGAGGTCCGCTGTTTCGCTGCTCGCAAGGTCTGACGGGAAGTGATTTTTTACTTCATTCTTTTCGTTACCTCCATATGGAGGATTCATAAGAATAACTTCAAACTGGTCTTCCTCTGTGTAGTCAAGAACATCACGGAGCAAGGAATTATCGTGATAAATTTTCGGAACATCAATGCCATGAAGAAGCATATTTGTAATACAAAGCATATACGGGAACTGCTTCTTTTCAATACCATAAATTGAATTATCGTATTTTTCCTGGTCTTCAGTTGTTTCAATATGAGCTGAAAGTTCTTTAAGCCAGCTTGTAAGGAAACCTCCTGTCCCACAGGCAAAGTCAGCAACATTTTCACCGATTTGAGGCTTAATCATTTTAGCCATAAAATCTGTTACGGCACGAGGGGTGTAGAATTCACCTGAAGAACCGGCACTCTGAAGCTCCTTAAGGATAGTTTCATAAATATCACCGAAGGCGTGGCTTTCTTCATAATCATCAAGCTCAAGTTCATCAATAACATTGATAACCTGACGAAGAAGAACACCGTCCTTCATATAGTTGTTTGCATCTTCAAAGGTTGTTTTAACAATAGATTTTTTGATAGGTGTTTCTTTGCTGACAGACAAGCCTTTAAGTGTAGGGAAAAGAGTGTTATTGACAAAATTGAGAAGATTATCACCTGTCATTGCATTGCCTGAACGATCATCAACTGCCCAATTGCTCCAACGACACTCTTCAGGGATGATTGATTCATAATCTTCATCATCAAATTCCCAGTCTTTTTCCTTGGCATCATATACTTTTAAGAAAAGCATCCATGCCATCTGTTCAATACGCTGTGCATCACCATTGATACCTGCATCGTTACGCATTATATCTCTGATTCTTTTAACGAAATTTGATAAGCTCATTATTTTAACCTACCTTATACAATTCTTCTTCGAGTTCTTTTACAGCTTGGAGATATCCCTCTTCTCCACCAAAATATGATACTATTTTGCTACGACTGCCATATTTCTTAAAAGGCAGAAGCTTTAATACTGACTTATTTTCTATTTCATAAATACCGGTGTTCATATATCTTTCAAGCAAGGTTTCAAGAACCTCTCTTGCAACACCACTGTATTTACTTAAAAAATCACGTTTTTTAACATTATTAGCACGTTCACGACGGGTGAGAGGCTTTTTGTCGTAAGCAACATGACAAATGAAATCAAAATCATCGACATCTTCCATGCCTTGTTCTTCTTTCATTTGTTGTAAATCAATGCCTTGTTCTTCAAGTAACTTTTTGATCGCTTCTTTCTTTTCTTCAGCAGTCCATTGACGGATAAAGTTGTCAAGTGAAGCATATTTACCAAGAATGTTGGATTTTGTATAGTCAACTATACTTTCCTGTCGGAGAAGCTTTCCGTTGGCATCGTAAACTGAAACAGTTTTGCCGAGAATTTGAACATTACAGCCTTTTTCGTCAACGATATATTTATCAACTACTGGTGGTTCGCCACCTCCACCACCGCCACCGGTAGGTCCATTGCCACCAGGTTTATGGTTCGGGTCATATCCATCTACCATTTCGATAGGACCATCCCAATCAGGGTCGGCAAAAAGTCTTGTAACATTACGGAAATCCATAACAACAAAATGATTTTTACCTTCTTTTTCACGAAGACGAGTACCACGACCAATAATCTGCTTAAATTCAGTCATGGAACTTATCATTTCATCGAGAACGATAAGTTTTGTCATTTTACAATCAGCGCCAGTTGAAAGCAATTTCGATGTTGTTGCAATAACAGGACCTTCGGGATTTACTGAAATAAAATATTTTAATTTACTTTTACCGATTGTATCTGAGCCAGTTATACGGACAACATAGTCAGGATTTTTCTTGCACATATCTGAATTCAGATTAACAAGTGCTGTTCTCATCCTATCGGCATGATCTTCGTTTGCACAAAATACAATAGTTTTCTGCATTCTGTCAGTGTTTTTAAGATATTCTGTTATTTCTTTTGCAACCTCATAAGTCCGGTCTTCGAGTATTATGTTGTAATCAAAATCACTATTAGTATAAATTCTGTCTTCAATAAGGTTGCCGTTCTTGTCAGTTTGATTTTTATAAGGTCTCCAACCTTCACCAATATTAGTCTTGATGTTTATAACTTTAAATGGTGCAAGGAAACCATCTTCTATACCTTCACGAAGACTGTAAGTGTAAACAGGTTTGCCGAAATAATCGATGTTAGAAATATATTTTGTTTCTTTGGGTGTTGCAGTCATACCGATTTGTGTTGCAGAAGAAAAGTATTCAAGAATTTTACGCCAGTTGCTGTCTTTTTTTGCTGAACCTCTGTGACACTCATCAACAATAACAAGGTCAAAGAAATTTTTTTTAAAGAGTTTTTCAAGACGATTTGACACTTCTTCGCTACTAACATCAACTTCTTCATCTTCGTTGCCAACAAGCTGTTGATACAGAGAGAAATATACTTCGTGAGAAGTAATTGTTACAGGGTCATCTTTTGCAAAATTGATTTTGTGAATAGTTTTTTCAAGAGGAGCAAAGTCCTGTTGAATAGACTGGTCAACAAGAATATTTCTGTCAGCAAGATATAAAACTTTTTTCTTCAAGCCACTTTTAAGCAAACGATAAACAATCTGAAATGCAGTATATGTTTTTCCCGTACCTGTTGCCATTACAAGCAACAGACGGTCTTGTCCTTTTGCTATTGCTTCTACAGTACGGTTGATAGCATTACGCTGATAATAACGGGGTGCATAAGTATTCTGACTTGAATAATAGGGCTGTGCAATAACTTTTCTTTCATTATCAGAAATGCCTTCACCATCATTAGCTCCGACTTCCCAACGTGCAGTCAATTCTTCAACTGTGGGGAACTCTTCCATAGCTAATGTTCTTTCTTTTCCTGTAAGAAAATCATACTCCTGAAAGCCATCACCGTTAGAGCTATATGCAAACGGAACGTCAAGCATCAACGCATATAATTTTGCTTGTTGTAAGCCATAAGATACAGAATGGTTGTTATCCTTTGCTTCAACAATAGCAATGGGTTTATATTTGTTAAGATATAAAACATAGTCAGCCTTTTTCGGCTTTTCTCTTGCAACAAGATTGCCTTTAATATTAACTCGACCGTCAGTAATTCTTGTTTCCATGGTGATATGGTTAGCCCATTTAGATTGGATTGCAGGAGTTATATAATTTAACTTTATATCTTCTTCAGTCATTTGTTTTTTATTTAAAATCACTGTAAATCCTCCTTGGGTGGTTCTGATAACATAAAATTATCGGAAGTTGATTAGTAAAAAAATTAATTGTTAAGCTTACCGATTATTTCAGTAACACCTGTTGGCATTGTTGGAGCAGAATCACCCTTCAACAAACCAGTATCCGCTCTACTAAATAAAGCGTTAAGAATTATAGAACGTTCTTTTTCATCCACTGCACCTTTAGCAATTAGAGCAAGATAAAAATATGCCAATTTGTTTCGTTCTTTAGCATCTCTGGCAAGATGAAAAGAACTGGTTGCCAATTTAACAAATAGGCGCAAAATATATACTGCAATACTAAGGAAAATTGTTATTATAGCTGAATTTTTAAATACATCTATCCAATGCGAATCTTTTGAAAAAAGATTCGGTAACAACGCTAAAACAATCACTAATCCTGCCATAGTAACGAGTGCTACAATAACACTCATTATTACCCAAAACCTTGCTTTTTCTTTGTAATCATTTTCCATTTCTTGCCAATATTTAGCAGGTTCCTCTAATTTTAACTTCTCATTATACAAAACTTCTAATTCGTTTCTTCGTTTTGTACAATCTTCAAAAAATGATGTAGAATCACTATTCATTTTAGTGATATGTTCCTCAGTTTGGTTTTTTAATGATTCAATCATCGTTTCGTGTTCAGAGAATGAGTTTGTGTATCTGCTATTAAGTTCAGAGTAAAATGCATTAGCATCAGAAATGCTTTTTTCTAATTGTAAAACATCCTGTTCATTGAACCTGTATACATCAATAAAGGATTTTTTAAAAACAAGCGCCGTATAAAAACCTTCTAAAGTATCACTATAATTAGAATAGAAATTAACCGAATCTTTTGACAAACCTACTTTAAACCCATCAATAAAATTTTTTGATTTTCCAGAGAATTTGGTTACTAAATATTTTGCTAGGGTCGTGTTTGAGTTGAGACAGTTTCCAACCACACAACTAGTACTTTGACGAAGCTCATTAGGTACATTGTTTTTATACGATGAATTTGTTGAATATTCATTGGCTCTATTGAAATAATCTAACGCTCTTTTTAATGCACTTTTGTTTGAGAAACTTTCGAAAAGATTAGCAGGGTCATTAGTGTTCCAAAAAACAAGTTCTTTGTTTAAATAATCAACATACTGTTTTGCACTCGTAATTTCAATTCTTGCATTCTTCTTTTCAATACTCGGTATTATCCAGTCGGGTAAAGGTTTAATGATAATTTGATTTTTTATAAAATACTCATCCATTATTTCTTCATATTCGGTGAATTTTTGCTTTTTCCTTTCCTCTAGTACTGCTGGCATACCTTTACCTCCACTCTATTTTTATATCGAGATTATTAATGACCATATAATTATACAGATTACATTATAGTACTTTTATTTACATATTTCAACAAAATATAATACTATAAATAGGTCTTTGGTAATACACATCCCATTTATATATGACAAAAAACGGCAAAAATTTCAGTTTTATTTTATAATTTTCAAATTTTCAGCGGATTGCATAGTTGGTGGGGTGGTGGGTTGGTAAATATGACGGTGGAATGGGTTCGCTTTTGTATTGTTTTTGTTTTGTGATGGTGTTATAATTAGTAAGGAATTTGTTTTGTGGTGGTGATGGTATGAGTGATTTGAATCAGGTGTTTTTCAATGAATATTCAAAGCTGGATAAGCTTTGCAGAGAGCTTTATCACAAGCTTCCTGATGACGAGATTAAAGGTGTTACAAACTATATCAACGATATGAAAAATACGCCATCTTACATAAGCAGAACCGTGAACGATTGGGACGAGTGTTTGCATGCACTCATACATATTCGCCATATCAGAAATCAATTGGCACACGAACCGGGTGCATTTGAAGAAATCGACTGTACTCAAAATGATATTGACTGGGTTCATTATTTTCATAGAAGCATAATGGAGCATACTGACCCTATATCACAAGCACATAGGAATAGTAAGAAATCAAAAACTCCACCGAAAAAACCCGCATCAAAAAACAGCTACTATTATGAAAATAAAGGTAGGAGACCTGAGAAAAAGAAATGGTCTATTCGTTCTTTCATTGATTTTTTGTTATTTGCTGCGTTGACATTAGGTGTAGCAGGTGCGTTGATATATTTAATAAATGAATTCATACCGATTTTTTAACCATATACAGTAAGACGACAGGCGAAAACCTGTCGTCTTTTTTTGAGTCCTTTTCTTTGTATTATGCAGTAAAGTTTTTTACATTATTTTTTTATTTTGTCTTTTAATTCTTTGGCGCGTTTTTCTGTCATATCGGCTTCTACATCGTAACCTCTGCTACGGTAGATATCAGCCATTTTCATGCACTCGTTATATGCCTTTTCATATTCGCCCATTTCTTCATACAGACCTGCTTTGCAGTCTATTTCATCGCAGAAATATGTTCCGATTTCACCAGCTTTGTTATAGCAAGCTAATGCTTCATCATATTTTTTGAGACCTTTGCAGATGTCTCCGCCGTGGATATACATTCGCCAGTCATCAGGGAACTTTTTGATTGTTTCTGTGAAGAGATTATATGCATCATCATATTTTTCAGCCCATATAAGAGCAATCAGGAGATTGTCTGTTTCTCTGGGATTATCGGGGTTTGCTTTTGCCTTTCCTTCAAGCTCTGAGATGATTTCATTTTCTTTATGAAGAAGGAAATACATCCAGATTCTCTGCATACAGGCAATCTGATAATTTTCAGGGTCATCATTGGGGTCATCGTTTACGGCTTTATCATACCATTCAACAGCAACATCTCTGCAATAGTTCATCATATACATATGAATCCAACCGTATAGCCATTTATCCTCGGTTGAAAGCTCACCGTCTTTTATAAGCTTTTCATATTCAACACGGCAACGCATAAAGTCCTCGGGGTCACGGGAGTTTTCGTAAACAGAGGCAAGGCGTTGTGCATAGTTATCGTAAGCAACTGTGCTCTTTTTATAAAAATCATCGACAGTAACTTCATAAAGCAGTGCAAGCTCGGGAAGAGTCAGAACATCGGGGAGAGTTGTTCCGCATTCCCAACGGGAAACTGTTTGAGAATTAACATTCAGTTTATCTGCAACCTGCTCCTGAGTTAAACCTTTTGCAAGGCGGAATTTTTTGAGATTTTCAATAAATATATTGTTCATAGTTTTCACCTTTTCAAGTTTTTTTCGAAGCTTCTGTTGTGATTATATCACGGAGGACAGTAATTGATAAGGTCTTATTTTATGAATAGAGTCTTGAATTATGTGTAGTGGTTATTGGTGGGGGCGATGATTTAATAAAATGCTTTTTATTTGTATTATGCAGTAAAGTTTTTTCCTTGTTTGTAATTGTGGAAATGTTGTGGAAGGTATGGTATAATGGATTTGATAAATGAGATTTCGGAGGGGCGTAAAATATGATTGAAAAATATGAAATATATACTGATGTTCTTGTTCTCGGAAGCGGTCCTTCGGGCTTTGCGGCGGCATATAGTGCTGCAAAAAATGGTGCAAAGGTAATTCTTGTTGAGCAAAGTGGAGATGTGGGCGGAATTTCCACCTCAGGTCTTATGAGCCATTGGACAGGCAGTTGCGGGAGCCCTTTATATTTAGAAATTCTAAAAAGAACCTCCCAAAATAATGAAGGTGAATTTAAAAATAAAATCACCAATCTCATAGACCCCGAAAAGCTGAAAACGCTATATCTTGAAATGCTCTGTGAGGTTGGTTGCAAGGTTATGCTTTATACTTTTGCTGAGGATGCAATCTGCGACGGAGATAAAGTTCTCGGTGCCACCGTTATAAATAAATCCGGTAAAACAGATATTTATGCCAAAATCACTATTGATGCTACGGGTGACGGAGATATCGCCGCAAGGGCAGGAGCAGAATTTGTTCTCGGCAGAGAAAGTGATAACAAAAAGCAACCTGCAACACTTATGTTCAAGGTTGGCGGTGTTGACTATGACAGGGCAGTGTTTTTAGGCTCATTTGAATCAACCTACGAAACACCTCAGGGTGAGCTTCAGGCTCTTGCAAAAGAACACTTACCATATCCAGCGGGGCATATTCTTACTTATGAAACAACCCTTCCCGGTGTTGTTACCTGCAATATGACAAATGCTATTGATATTGACGGCACAAATGCAGAAGACCTGACAAGTGCTACGCTCACATGCCGCAGACAGATGGATGCCATAGTTAAATATTTGCGTGAATTTGTTCCCGGTTACGAGAATTGTTATGTTATCAGCTCCGCATCCCTTATGGGAATCCGTGAAACAAGACATTTCAAGGGTAAATACACCTTGAATGAGCAGGATATTCTCGAAGCTAAAGTGTTTGAGGATTATGTTGTAAGAGATGCTTATTTCAATTTTGATGTGCATAATATTACCGGAGCAGGTCTGGACGAAACGGGAGTACAGAAGCATTTTTCTCAGGAAAAAGGATATACAATTCCTTACCGTTGTCTTCTTCCCGAAGTTAAAGAAAATCTTTTGCTTTGCGGAAGAAATATTTCGGGTACACATATGGCACACTCAAATTTCAGAGTAATGCCTATCTGCATAGGAATTGGTGAGGCTGCAGGTGTTGCGGCGTATATATCCGTTTCCAAAAATTGCAGTCTTAATGATGTAGATGCAAAAGAAATAAGAGAAATTATAGGAATATAAGTATTGATTAAATTACAATTTGTTGAATTAAAAACTACGGGAGCTGACTTTTTTGGTCAGCTCGTCTTTCTTTGTATTATGCAGTAAAGTTTTTTACTGAATGTAACTGTGGAAATGTGGCGGAATGTGTGATATAATATGTGGTGAATGGGAGTTTATATAGCATAGAACAGGGGGGGGAAAATAATGGGTAACACAACGCAAAGACCTTTGTGGCAGAAAATTCTGATAATTCTTCTTGGTGGGCTTCTTCTTGGCTTTTTGTGGCGTCTTCGCGGTTCGCGTGGCTGGGGCTCGGAAGCAGGTGTGTTTAATGTGGGTTTTGTTTACCTGCTTTTTATCACAACTGTTATGGGGGAACGCAAAAAGCTTGATTTAGGATGGCTTTCCTTAACGGCTATGTCTTTTATTCTGACAGTACCCAGTTGGGGAACGATAGTAAATCAGATAACAGGGGTTATCCGTGAGAGCGAAGTTGAGGGTGCAGAGCATTTCTTCAGATATATTTCACCTGTGTCAGGAGCATTTATGATGTGTTGCGTAGGTTTGGGTATGGCAGGTATTTACGCAGTGCTGTTGGGCAGAGGGTTCAGCTCTCACCAATGGAAAGTGAAGGATTTCCTTTTTGTTATTGGTGCTTTCCTGGTTTTTGACACAGTTTCCAAAGCGAGTGTTTCCCATTGGATTGTCGGGCTTCTTCAGCCTGAGGCTGTGGAGCTTTTTGAGGAAGGTCTTGAAATAGCAGGTGAAGAGGGCTCTGCATATCAGGTGTATATGCAACATTTCGCTGATATTTCCTGGGGTAAAAAGATTATCGGAGGCAGAAATTATTTCTCCGAAATTCAGGCTGTTTCTGCCGCCATCAGAGCTTTGGGTGCAATACTTGCCACAAGATTTATTGTTAAAGATAAGGTTGCTGCAAAAGTGGGTGCTCTTGTATGCGGTGCATTCGGTATTTCTATAACAGTATCTAACTTGTTCTTCTTTTTTGCAAACGGTGGTTACCGTCAGCTTGGTGCACAGTATGAGGGCGATTTTTTATACGCCTGGTCTTGTTGGGAATATTTTACAGGATTTATTGCAGGTGTTATAATTACTGCTGTTCTGATATCCTTGAAAAAAAGCGAGGATGTTCCCGAAATTGCATTTTCAAAGCTTCCCGAAAAGCCAAAGAAAATACTTGTGTTCTTAGCAGGATTTATAGGTACAGTAGGCGTGAACCTTGTCCGTCCTGTTGCAAGGCGTTTTGAAGATAGCTCCGATACAATATATATAATTGCAATAGCTGTGGCAATTATTTTAACTGCAATTCTCATAGGGTTGCTTACTAAAAAAGCAGGTATCAACGCAGAGAAAATGGGTATGGAATGGCTTTCAAGGATTTTGCTTCCTGTATTTGTAGGGCTTATGTTCTTGTCGTATTTCTTTGTTGCTTCTGCGGAACACAGGGCAATAGTTGAGGTATTTACATTACATAACATACTCGTTATTATTTCAGCTGTGTCGGTGCTTGCGTATTCCCTTGTGTTACTGAAAAAATCAAAGGTGTAAAATATATAAGAGCAGATTTTGATATGCACCCCAAAAGTTAGACACTTTTGGAGGTGCATATTTTTATGGGCAAGACAGGAAGAAAAAATAAAATATATAGTGCAGAATTCAAAATAAGCGTTATAATGGATATGCGAGAACACCATTTAGGTTTTAGAGAAACTGCACGAAAATACAACCTAACGGTAACATCAGAAGCATCAGCAGCAAATATGGTACAACGGTGGGAACGCATATATTTGGAAGAAGGAGCCGAAGGTCTTATGAAAGAAAGACGAGGCAGAGCTTGTTCTGTTAGCGGAACAAGAAAAGGCAGACCACCTAAAATAGATAAGAAAACAGAAGAAGATTTAATTGCTGAAAATCAACGTTTGCGAATGGAAATAGAATACTTAAAAAAACTGAGTGCCTTAGTTCGTGCGGAAGAGCAAAAGAGCGACAAAAAGCAAAGATAATCTCTGAACTAAGGCAAAAATATCCGCTTAAAGATTTGTTGCAATTATCTGGTCTTGCTCGTAGCACATTCTATTATTATCTAAAGCAACAAGATACGGATAAATACGAGTTTGAAAAACAGGAGATAGTTAAAATATTCAATGCCAATAAAGGCAGATACGGATATCGTAGAATTTTAATTGCAATGCGTAACGAAGGCTATGTAATTAACCATAAAACCGTCTTAAAACTAATGAATAGCCTTGGATTGAAAGGAAAACAACGCAAAAATGATAAATATCATTCATACAAGGGCACGATTGGAAAAGTCGCAGATAATTTGCTTGAAAGAAGATTTTATGCAGAAAAACCATTTGAAAAGATAACAACTGATGTTACTCAGTTCAATGTTTGCAATGAGAAAGTTTATCTTTCGCCAGTTATGGATTTATTTAATAGGGAAATCGTTTCGTATTCTATTTCAACAAGTCCTAACCTATGGCAGATAAGAGAGATGTTAGATGGCTTATTTGAAAAACTTCCACCCGATGCAACTCCGATATTTCATTCAGACCAAGGTTGGCAATACCAACATGCTGAATATCAAAGGTTGTTAGCAGAACACAACATTACGCAAAGCATGTCACGCAAAGGCAACTGTATGGATAATGGTGCTATGGAAAACTTTTTTGGTAGACTAAAGGTAGAAATGTTCTATGGCGAAAAATTTGAAAGCGTTAACGCTTTCATTGATGAATTAAAGAAATATATTCATTACTACAACAACGAAAGAATTTCTTTGAAATTAAAAGGAATGAGTCCAGTGCAATACCGAACTCATTCAATAACAATCTGATATTTAATTTTGTCTAAACTTTGGGGGGCACTTCATTTCGGTCTGCTCTTTTCTTTGTATTATGCAGTAAATTTTTTTACACTGGAAAATGTGTTTGAATATGTTGATTTTTCATATTAACTATTCAAAGTTGACATATTAAGTATGTTATGTTAATATAATGTTGCAAATCTGAATAGTTATTTTCAGGAGGAGTTATGAAGATTACGCAATTTGACAGTGAAAAAGCAATTTTACAAGAATTTGGCAATCGTATAAAACAATATAGAGTATCCTTGAATATTACACAAAATCAACTTGCTCAGAGATGTGGCGTTTCAGTAACTACATTAATGCGTATAGAAAATGGCGATGATACAAAATGGTCTGCCATAATAAAAATTTTATCGGAATTTAATTTATTGGATAACCTTGATATTCTCATTCCCGAACCTCAACCTGACTACAAAGCAATGTTTGAGGAAAAAACAATCAGAAAACGCGCAAGACCTGACAAGAAAACTTCAAACGATACTTGGGTCTGGGGAGAAGACAGGGAGGATGATGAGGATTGAAAAAAGTAAATACTGTTCGTGTTAAAATGTGGGGTACTACTGTAGGTTATCTTCATCAGGAGGATAATGGTTTAGTAGGCTTTCAGTATGATGATGAGTTTTTGAAGAGTAATATCGAAATTTCACCTGTTACGATGCCGTTATCAAACGTTACCTATTCTTTCCGTAGCTTGCCGGAACAAACCTTTTACGGACTTCCCGGTATGGTTGCAGATTCGCTTCCTGACAGATTCGGTAACATTGTTATCAACAGATATTTAGAAAGTCAGGGAAGAGAGCCTGATAGCTTATCTGTTATAGAAAGGCTTTGTTATACAGGCAAAAGAGGTATGGGTGCATTGGAATATGAGCCTTCGCAGGAAATCGGAGCGATAGACGAGCCTGTTGACATTGATGCTTTAACAAAGCTTGCTTCTGAAATACTTTCTGAAAAAGAGAATATCCATATTGAAGAAAATGATCATCTTATGTCGCAGTTGATGGAATGCAGTTCTTCTGTTGGCGGAGCAAGAGCCAAGACTCTTATTGCCTGGAATCCTGAAACAAACGATATTCGTTCAGGTCAGATTGAAGCAGGTAAAGGCTATGAATATTGGTTATTAAAATTTGATGATATCAAAAACAACAAGGATAAGGACACTCGTCCTGATGATAGTGAATATACTAAGATTGAATATGCCTATTATCTTATGGCTGTTGAAGCAGGTATAGAAATGAGTGAATGTAAGCTTTACAAAGAGAACGGAAAAGCTCATTTTATGACAAAGCGTTTTGACAGAACAGGTAAAAACGGCAGGAAGCTGCACATGCAAACGCTTTGCGCTTTAGCTCATATGGACTTTAATTCACCAATGATTTATTCCTACGAGGATGCTTTTTCTGTAATGAAGAAGCTTAAGCTTCCTTATAGCGACTACATTCAATTGTTCAAACGAATGGTCTTCAACGAATATGCCAAAAACTATGATGACCATACCAAAAACATATCATTCCTTATGGATAAAAAAGGCGTCTGGTCTTTATCACCTGCCTATGATGTAACCTTTGCATACAGAAAAGACAGTCAATGGGTTAAGTCTCATCAGATGCTTATTAACGGAAAGGCTGACAACATAACAAAAGATGATATGTTGATGGTTGCCGAAAAGGTGGGTATCAAAAAATCTGATGCAGAAAAAAGCATTGAGCAAGTAAAAAATGCTGTTTCAAAATGGGAATTCTTTGCAAGGCAAACGGAAATGTCAGAAAAAAATATTGAGAGAATAAAAACAATTTTAGGTTTGTAATTTTAAAGTCGTACACCCGCCGTTTGGCAGGTGTATTTCTTTGTATTATGCAGTAAAATTTTTTACATGTATGTAACTGTGGAAATGTGACGGAAGGTATGGTATAATGGGGTTAGTAAATAGAAACTAACGAGGAGATAGTTAAATGTTTGCCCGTGTTTTTGATAAAAATAATAACATATATTTTAAGTCCATCATATATGCAACGATTGGAACAGGTTGGTCTCTGCAGTATATTGTGCTGAACCCAATTACAAATAATTTTGAACTCGTTGACTATTTGGATAAAGATTTTACTCCAGCTAAACCACTTGTCGAGATTATTCAATCAGACAGTTCTGATTTTAAGTTTTATGAAGGCTCTGCATTGCTGAAATATAAACATTATTGCAAAGAAAATAAAATTCGGGCTGAAGATATTTCGCAAATGATTGGATATCCCGATGTATGCGAGAACTTATCTTTTCTTGATGATATTTTCGAAAATGGATTTGTTTCTGTTAATATGTATCCTATTTCTGTTCGGAATTTGAGTGACGAAAATGAATGGAATTATATTTTCACTCAGGACGATGCAGATGATTTTATGAAAAAGTTTGTTGGATTTCACGATAGCACACTTGAAAAAATAAGTTACATAGAATCTAATACGTCGACCTCAGCAATAGCAACATTTGATAATAGTGGGTGGTTTGGAATTGTTGAGTTGTGTTTTGAAGGAATACAAATGTTAAAAATTATGCCTGCAACAGAAAACTACACAAGAGAAATCCACGAAGGCTGTTTGATTGTTGAAAATGAAAGTGTGTTCTGGGCTGATGATTATTTGGAGAAGCCTGATACTTCATATGACTGTAGTATAATCAAAGCGTTAAATCTTAAGTGGAGGAAAGTTTAAATAAATACATTTGGATAAAAATTCCAATTTATAGATATAAGTAGATAATAGCTTAAAGAACAGGAGGAGAAGCAATGGCAAAATTAGAGCAGGTTCTTAATGGTGATTTCGGACAGATTTTAAAGACAATCGAAAATGGAATATTGAATGGCAGTATGTCTGCATCTCTTGAAGATTCAAGCGATATGTTTGATGGTGATGCAAGGTGCAGTGTTCGTGTTTTTGAACGATATAGTTATGCAGGCGGTAACCGTGTGAGTATGAACGTTACATTGTTTCAGAATGCGAATGGTCCTATTTATCTTTCTGCTATTACATCGGGCGGAAGTCAGGCAATGCTTTTCAAGGTGAATACCTTGGGCGAAGAGGCTTTTCTTGATAAATTGAGAGAGTTGTTGTGATTCAATGATATAAAATTTTGGAGGTAATATTATGAAAAAGTCTTTGTGTTTAGTATTGTTTATGCTTTTTATGTTTAGTTCGTGTACCTATGGTGTTAACTATGGTGGAAAAGTAAGTGATGTAAAAACCAAGAAGGTTGATTCAAAGCTTTATTCACAGGAAGATATTGATTCTGCTATTGATACAATTAAGAAGGATTTTGAGAGAGGCTGGGGCGGATGCACTCTTACAGAAATATATTATGCAGGGGATGAAGAGTCTGCAGATTATCAGGATTGGGCTGACAGATATAATGCAGATGAAGTAATTGTTCTTTTATCTTCATTTGATGTTGATTCTTCCGGTGGGGATGGTTCTTTAAATCCCAACAGTACCTATGAGAATTGGATGTGGATATTGGTAAGAAGTAATGGTGGAAAATGGAAACACGTGGACCACGGGTATTAAGACATAAATAAGAAAAAGATAGGGGAGTTAATTTGATGGGATTGTTTGATTTTCTCAAGAAAAAAGAAGTTCAATTAACTGATGAGCAAAAGAAATGGAATAAGATGTGGGAGCTTTGGACAGAAGGAGAGGTAGATTCACCTTATGCCGAATTGATGACATACCAAAGTGAAATTAACAATGGCGGACACGACCAATATTTTCTCAATGTTGGGAACATAGGTGATTTGCAAAAAGAAATGTCTGTGTTAGAATCTGTTCTGTCAGCGAAACTCAAAAACAATTTGCAAAAGGCATACAAGGCATATTTGGTTTTAGAAGAAAAAGAGGATGACGAGAAAGCTGAAGAAATTATGGAACAATGTGATGATATGTTCTATGAAAATGAAGAAGAAATCAATCACATGTTGGAACAGTATTCTGCTAAAATTGAATTGTAAAACTTGAATTTGTGGAGGCGGACAATTTGAAAAATGTAGTAATTAGTGCTGACGGTGAACGAAAAGTTTATTCTGTTCCGGATATTGTTGCAGATAATTTGATAGAATATTGCATAGGCTTTTGTGATGATTGGTTAATAACGAGTCCAAACGCTAATAAATATAGACAAAAAGGATGGTACAACGAGGAGGACTTTATAGAGTATCTAAATGAATGGGTTTTCCCTGAGGAACAGTCTGTACTTGTTGAAAATCTTGGATGGATTGATTTTGACGAAGCATTACCCAAACCATATAATAATTGTCCTGAATTCAATTTTTAAATTCTATTTATTTTTCTATTAAAAATGGTAACGACCACATAAAGCCCACAGACAGGGGTGGACTATATGAAAACAGTGTGAAATTCAGCTTCAAAGAGCATTCCCAAAATACACGAAAGCACAAGATGTTGTATGCAGTTCCCGAGAGCAGACGGACATAGCTCTTCGGGACGTGGAGGTTGTGGGTTCAAATCCCGTCATCTCGACCATAAATAACCGTAACTTTAAACAAGTTGCGGTTGTTTTCTATTTATGATACAATAATCTAAAATAAGAATTTGTGAGTTGAATGCCTTGAGACGTGAAGACGCATTTTATTATATGTATTTGTTGCTTTTAGGTTTTTCGGATGGCTATGATGAATGGTTGGAGAGCTATTTGAAGACGGACGAACCTATGAGCGATCTTGTAATAGACCTTTATTTTTGCGGTTCGGATGTGGAAAAAACCATATCTCTGTTGCATAACTATTGTATCGAACAAGAGTTTGATAAATCTGTTGTTTCAGATAAATTTAGGTTGTTCTTCAAAGATGCCTATTACTCAGGCAGAATGAACAAAGGTGAAGTTGTTTCCACTATGTACAAATTAGTCAGCGATATCGGTGATCCGGGTGATTGGAATTTTGATTATGATTTATGGGGCGATATGTACTATTTCGATGAGTACTATTCCATGGCTGAAGAAGGGATAATTTCTTGGGAAAGCTTTGATTTTGCTTTTCACTCATATCTTGATAATGGAACGCCAATTGATTCAGAACTTATCTGGAGAAAGAATACAGTAAGTGAACCATTGCCGTTTTCTATGGTAAAAGCAATGATAAAGAAACAATCGTTATTTGAAAAAATTAAAGAATTTTTAAAACGTTAATAAACGGTGGTGATATTTTGAAATGGTATATTAAAATTTTAATTGCTTTACTTGTGATTGTATTTTCACCAATAATTTTGTTTGGTCTTTTGATTGGGTTCGGTGTGTATCTGTTTAATTTGCCTAAAAATATGAAAGATTATAAAAATTCGCAATATTATAAAGATTTTCAGATACCATTTAAAAAATATAGTTTTTATTTACCTCAATACAGATTTTATAATAGTGCAAAAAAACGCAAATTACCTATCGAGTATATAAGACAAGAATCAAATGGTTTAGAATATTTTGTGTATCAAGATACACTCTTTCTGTTTCCCGATTTTGACCAAATTTCTTTGAAAGAAGACGAATCGGGTTGGGAAGTAGATTATGATGGTGATTGGAAAGATTTTGAACCTTCATATCAAAATATTATTTCAAAGTTAGAAAACAACAGAAATATGCCTGTCAAGCTTCTTGTGGAAAGGAATATGTTTTTGTGCCACAAATTGACTGATGTGAATATACCTGAATGTATATTCCTTACTTGGAGTTATGAAAAAGTTTTTGAAAACGAGGATTCACCTTTGAAACTCATCGTTCCTGAAACTACAGAAGAACTTTACGATATGATGTGCCAAACACCAGACATTTGCGGAACATTTGAAATTAAAGAAAAAGGTAACATTTATTGGGATTTATATGATGATATTCAAGTGGAAATCGGTGTCGACCCAAGAGATTGTTATATTGGTGTTTCTAAGAAAATATTTGGAAAAATTGATAGCGGAATTACACATTGGCACCCAACGATTTATGATGTATACAACGATGTTTGTGCAATAGGTAAGCGAGGGAATATACTTGTAATAAAAAATGTTCCGACAAGTTCAACGATTTTATACAAGGGAGATAAAGATAACTGTCCATATTCAGTTGAATATCAAAAAGATAAGCATAATGTTTATTATTTAGAGGCAAAATAACAATTTATGAAGAACAACCCGTCACGATTTGTGACGGGTTCTTTTCTTTGTATTATGCAGTAAAAATTTTTATATGCTCTGCTCTTGTTTCATTCGCTCTTTCTCCGCCTGAATTTCGGCTTTCATTTCTTTTATTAGCTCTGCAAGGAGTGTTTCGCATTCTTCTCTTGTTTTAGCGTAAATGTTTTTCAAAATCCGTTTTCCTTCTGGCAGTCGGGGCGGGAATCACTTTACTCCAACCAAAAAAGACTGAAAGATAGATTGAACTGCCCCAAATTGTACGGACAGTACAAAAAAGACCTTAATGGTAGATAAAATTAAAATTTAAGCAACATACTGACTTCGAAATTCCATCGGAGTCAGTTTTGTTTTTAGTTGGATTCTTTCGTTGTTGTAGAAAT
>JAZOAO010000015.1:0-9010 GCA_045595505.1 Acutalibacteraceae bacterium
CGTCAAGGAACAAAAATCAATATAAACACCGGCCGTCCACCCCATCATAGCAGGAGTTTCATATTCTTTATTATGTGAAACAGTGCCCGTTGTAACATCATATTTTTCCCATAATTTTCCGGTTTCTTCAAAGACTTTTTCCACTAAACGCTTATATTTTTCAGCGATGCGAAGTGCTTCCTTGCGGTAGCCGTAATGCAAAAGCCCGTGCACTACAAAATATTGCAGGCAAGCCCATCCGTTGGGGTAGTCCCACTGCAAATCGTATAAATCGTCTCTTTTTTCGCAACAAGCCACACCAAATTCAAATTCTATTTTCGGTAACAATTCAACTGTGCGTTCAGCCTGCTCTTTAGTGCATACACCTGAAAACATCGGATAAAACTGTGCGGCCGATATAATATCAGCTTGCTTACAGACGATAAAATCATAGTCACAAAAAGCACCCACCGCATCATTCCATAAAAGCTTTTTCATACGACCTCGTCTGTTCTCTGCTCTTTCGGTCCATATTGATTCGCGTCCGTTTTTAAGCTCGGCAGAAAAAAACGCCATATCCATTTCCACACCGAAAAGCAAAGCATTTAAATCCACCCAAGCATAATTATAACAGTCAAGTCCCATACGGCTGTTGCAATCCCAACCACTTTCGGCAAAGGAATACATAGCCTGACCGTATTTTTCTGCAACACACTTATCATCAGGCTTTTCCATATTGAATCGTTTGCATAAAACATTGCAAAAATTCATCAGTTCATCGTGGGAGAATTTACCGTAATATCGGTTAAGACCACAGGGCGTCTGTCGTTCATTTTCCCAAAATTCATACTCTTTTTCAAGAGCCTTGTAGCATTCATCAAGCCACTCGGTATCTCCTGTCTGCTCATAAATGCAACGAACCATTTGTGAAAGAAAAGGCGGTTGTGAACGAGAAAGATAATATGTACGGTTACCATTAGGCATAAACCCGAATTTGTTTATGAGATAGCACATATTATCAACATTGTTTTTTGCCTGTGCCAAGCGTCCAGATTTAATCAGACCAACATTTGTGAAATAAACATCCCAATAATACATTTCCTGAAAAGCACCTTCACAGCAAGGCACAGTATACGGATACGGCAAACCAATCAGGGTGTCATTATCGTCTGTAAAAAAGCGAGTGGTATTGTCCCAGTTGGCTTCGATATATTTTTTAACGTTCATAAATTCCACCTGCACAAATCATATTTGTCGGGTTGATTATATATTCAGAAAATCCTTTCTGTAATTGACACCGAAGAACTCCGCAAGCTCCACCATTTCTTCATCTTTGATAGTGTTTATTCTTGGTAAATGTGCTGTCAGCATATAAATCTGTGCAGCTTTTTCTACAGTTTCAATAAGTCCGAAAGTTTCGTCCATAGTTTTACCAGCACCATAAATGCCGTGCATACCCCAGACAACGAGCCTGAATTCTTCCATTTTCTTTGCTGTTGCTTCACCAATTTCATTTGTACCACAGAGCATCCAAGGGAGAACACCCACACCGTCAGGAAAAACAACAATACACTCAGTACACATTTCCCAAAGAGTATGAGTCAATTTCTTTTCGTCAAGCTCATGCACATAGTTCATAGCCAGTGTATGGGTTGGATGAGTGTGCATTATAACTCTGTTTTCAGGGTCAACCTTAAGCCTTGCCATATGGCTCATAAGATGTGCAGGAAGCTCACTTGTAAACTTACTGTTATCTTTATATCCCCAAAGAAGCTCGGCTGTAGTGCCATCCTTTGCGATACGGATAATGCCGAGATTCGTCTCGGGGTCAGACTCAACATTTTTGAAATACTTACCCGTACCCGTAACAATGAAAATCTTACCGATAAGGTCAGTTGCATCAAAACCTGTGGGGATTGTGCGGATAACATTATCGAGGTCAAGATATTCTGCAACCTCATTTTTATCGAGCATATAACTGATGTTACCGCCGTTTCTTTCGTCCCAACCCTGACGGTACATATTAGCGGTTACGCGCTTCATTTCTTCCACAAAGGGTGCTGTTAAAATGTCTTTCATACTCTTTTCACCAATACCTTTTCTTCATATTCCTTGATATCTTTAAGATAATCATTGTTAACATTTTCTCTTTTGAGATATTCTGCCCAAATATCGCCAAAAGGTGCAGTTTTCATTTCTTCCTGAACGAACATAAGCTCGGTAAAGTTATTGCTTTCCTGAAGAGCCCTCATTTTTTCCGTGGGCAATAAAAGGGCGTTCAGAAGTGCTTTCTGCACATTTCTCACACCGGTTACCCAAGCGGAAATTCTGTTTATTGAAGCATCGAAATAGTCCGTTGCAATAAATACTCTGCCGAGTGCATCGTGAGAAACGATTTCTTTTGCGATTTCTTTTGTTTCGTCGTCAAGAATAACTACGTGGTCAGAGTCCCAACGAACCCCTCTTGTAATGTGAAGAGCAATTTTCTCGTTAAATAGAAGAAGAGAAGAGATTTTATCTGAAACCAGTTCTGTGGGATGGTAGTGACCGTTATCCATAAGAGGTGTGATACCCTTATTTGCAGAGTAGGAAAGGCAGAATTCTGCAGAACCTACTGTGTAGCTTTCAAGACCGATACCGAAAACCTTTGATTCAAGAGTTACATAAACCTTTGATTTATCGTAGGGTGTATTGAGAATTTCATCAAGGGATTTTTTAAATCTTGCTCTCGGAGAAAGTCTGTCGGCAGGAATATCTTTATAGCCATCGGGAATCCAGATGTTCATAACACAGGGAATGCCCGTTTCCTCTGCGAAATATTCGGAAATTTTAAGGCAAGCTATACCGTGCTTTACCCAGAAAGCGCGAACCTCTTCATCGGGAGAGGAAAGTGTAAGACCGTCTTTAACCATAGGGTGAGAGAAATATGTGGGGTTAAAGTCGATACCCATGTTTCTTTCTTTTGCAAAGTTAACCCATTTTTTGAAGTGCTTGGGTTCTAAAGCATCTCTGTCAGCAAATTCGCCATCTTCAAAGATAGCATAGCTTGCGTGAAGATTGAGCTTTTTCTTACCGGGAATAAGAGAGAAAGCCTTGTCAATATCGCTCATAAGCTCTTCGGGAGTTGTGGCTTTGCCGGGGTAGTTACCAGTTGTCTGAATACCGCCGGAAAGACTTTCTTTACTGTCAAATCCAACAACATCATCACCCTGCCAGCAATGAACGGAAATTGTAACTTCTTTAAGTTTTTCAAGCGCTTTTTCTGTATCAACACCAAGAGAAGCATAAATTGTCTTGGCTTCATCATATCTTGACATTAGAAAACCTCGTTTCAATATTAAAATACATACACAATTAGTATATATATGAAACTTCAAAAAGTCAATTAAGATAGTAACAAAAATTGCCTTTTATCATAGAATAAAATGTAAATATGATAGGAGATGATATTTTGAAAAAAACAGTTCTTCCCGTATCATTCTTTTTCGGTGCAAATAATAAAGCGGGGTATTGCTCCCTTTATAATACTTTGTATGACCCATACATAGAGGGAAAGCATCTTATATTAAAGGGAGGCCCGGGTACGGGCAAATCTACCCTTATGAAAAAGGTTGCGGAGAAAGCGGAAAGAAAGGGCTATTTTGTTGAAAGAGGTTATTGCAGTGCAGACCCTGATTCACTTGATATTGTATTAGTTCCCGAAATTAATTTTTCGATTTGCGACGGTACTGCACCCCATACCTTTGACCCGAAGATGCCCGGAGTCAGCGAGCATATTATTGATTTGGGTGTTGCCTGGGACAGAAAATATCTTAATTCTCACATTGAGGAAATCGGAAAACTTATGAAAGAAAATTCGCTTCAGCATAAAAAGACCGTTGAGTTTCTGAGAGTGGCTTGTGCTGTTGAGGCGGAAAGCACGGCAATATGTGCGGATTTTATTGACGAAGAAAAATTAATGCGCTATGTAAAACGCCTTGCGAACAGAATTATTCCGGAAAAGAAAGATGACGGAAAAGGAAGAGTTTACAAAAGATTTTTAAGTGCAGTTTCGCCCGATGGGATTGATGTGAAATATGAAACGATTGTTGCACTTTCTGAAAAAATCGTAACAATTGAAGATGAGTTTTCGGCTGTTTCACCCTTTATTGCAGAATATATAAGCAATTACGCTGTGGAAAACGGGTATGATGTTTATCAATGCTTTTGCCCCTTGTTCCCTAATATGAAAATTGAGCATATTATTATCCCACAGCTTAAAACCGCAATTTTCACACAAAACAGCTATCATTATTCCATTGATGACGGAGAACGCTCAATCCACGTTTCACGTTTTTATGATAAAGAGAGCTTTAAGGCAAACAGAGAAAAATTAAATCTTCAAAAAAAGGCGAAAAGGGAACTGGTAGATGAGGCTGTAAGAAAGCTCGCTATTGCAAAAGACATTCACGACCAGCTTGAAGATTATTATATCAAGGCAACGGATTTTGATGTGATTAATGATATAGGGGAAAAAATATTGAAAGCGATAAATTAATAACAATGCACTTTACGATTTGTTTCGTAAAGTGCATTGTTATTATAGTGATCTTCTCCAATGGAACAAATATTGCTGGGCAATTCCCTCGGTGCCTTTGATACATTCGGGGAGTCCGTCGGGGTAAAGCTCTGCAACAATTCTTTTTACCCAAACGTCAACAGGGAAGGCTTCCATTCTGCCAAAACCATATAGAAGAGCGCATTGTGCCACCTTTTCACCAATACCCTTGATTTTTAAAAGTTCTTCTTTAGCAGAATCAAAGTCCATTGTTTTAATTTTTTCTAAATTAACCTGACCATTAGAAATTTTTCGGGCGGCGTCAATGATGTATTTTGCTCTGAATCCTGCGCGAATAACGGCTAAATCCTCAACCTCGAGGCATGCCAGCTTTTCGGGCGCGGGGAAGGTATAGCCACCGTCAATTTTTTCACCGAAATTTTCACAAAGTCGTTCTATTATTCCTTTAATTCGGGGAATATTGTTGTTAGCAGAAATTATAAAAGAACAAATTGCTTCCCATTCATTTTGCTTTAATATACGAATTCCGGGGTATGCTTTGCAGGCAGTGATAAGCTTTTCTTCATCATAAGATGCAAGGATTTTTTCATAATCTCGTTTTAAATCAAAATATTCGAGCCAATAATTTTCAAAATCTTCTTTCGTTGTGTTGAAAAAAGTAATTTTGTTGCCTTCCTGTTTCACAGAAAGAAATTTACCGTAGGCAATTCCCTGCCAAACTCCGTTTTCCACCTCTTTCCAACGAAAAGCCTGACCGCAGTCAAGGCAAAGAGGAATATTAAGGTGCTTAAAGTCTGTTAAAATTAAATCATTATCAACAATTTGAATGTTCATTTTATCACCAAAATAACAGTATCATATTTTAGAAAAACAGTAAAGTTTTTTGTCAATCTATTATTATGAAATTAAAATTTTTCTCTGTTTTTAACAGTATTTTTCAAGGTTTTTTGTGTTCTTTTTTATTGTTTATTTTTGACAACGAACATTTATTTTTTAAAATTAAAAATACTTTCCATTCTGTATAATTAGTAAAGTCTATAAAACAAATAGTATATTTTGGGTTTTTACAAATTTTGTCAAAAAAAGTGTAAAAAATGTCGAAAACCTATTGAAATATAGGGTTTCGGGGGTGGGTTGTAAACATTTTGAACACAGTTTTGAACAATTTTAGCCGAAAAGATGAATATACAAATTGTATAATTATTGCGTTGTCAATTTTAACAAATACCTGAAAATTTTTATGTAGAAGTAAAAATTTTTATATTCTTTTTTGCAATTAAAGATTACAGATTGTGAAAAAAACACCAAAGTTTTGCATCATAAATTATTTTTAAATTTTTCTGCTTTTTGTATAAAATCATTCACAAATTCACAATATAAATGAGAAGTAAAAAAAGGGGAAAGAATAATGATAAAAGGTGTTAATAAGCAAGTTTTGGAAATAAATGAAACTCAAAACGGTTTTTTTGAAAAAGCGATATTTTTTGTTAAGCCCGAATACAGCGGAATGAGCGAGGGCAGGCTCCGGGAAAGTGCGAAAAAAGAAATAGAAAAAGCAGGAAAGCCACCTTTGAGAGATTATAAAATTAAAAGTGAAAGGTTGAAAAATTCGGTTAAGCTTCTGGGCGTATTTGCGGTTGGTGTGGTTATAGGAATTTCAATGGCAACTCTTTTTTGAGTTGCCATTTTATTTATTATGTGGTAAACTGTAAAAGTATTTTGAGGTGATGACAGTATGCGATATAAGCACATTTTTTGGGATTTTAACGGAACGATTATTGATGATGTTAATAATGCTCTTGCCTGTGTAAATGATATGCTTTTGAGAAAAGGTATGAAAACTATTAACCTTACAGAATATTATGACTATGTTGAAACACCCATAGTTAATTTTTATTACAGAATATTACCGCCCGAAGAAGTGGTTTTTTCAGAAATATCAAAGGCTTATCACGAAGACTATGCCCGCCACATTGATGAAACAGAATTGGCAGAGGGCGCAAAAGAGTTGCTTTGCGAATTGAGCGAAAATGGTGCTCATCAATATATAATCACTTCAAATTTTATCGATGAAACTATTGATTTAACAAAGAAATTTGGCGTTTTTGATTATTTTGAAGAAATTTTAGGTGCGGAAAATACTCTTGCTGAAAGTAAAATCGAAAGAGCAAAAGCCTTTTTCGAGTCCAAGGGTATAGAAAGAAATGATGCAATTCTCATCGGCGACACTCTTCACGATCTTGAAACCGCCAATGCATTGGGAATTGATTGTGTTCTTGTTTCCTACGGTCATCAAGGAAGAAAATTGCTTGAAAGCCACAATGCTTATACAGTTGAGAATCTCCGAGAAGTACGACAAATTATATATGATAAAAGAATGGTGGATTTTCACACCCATTCCACCTGTTCTGATGGAACGTTAACTCCAACAGAGCTTGCAGACCATGCAAAAAAAATGGGGCTTTCTGCTTTTGCATTAACCGACCACGATAGCGTTGACGGAATAAAAGAGGCGAGAGCCAGAGCAGAGGAAATCGGTATTGAGTTTATTTCGGGTGTTGAATTTTCTGCTGCTGAAAACACGGAAACTCATATTATAGGGCTTTTTGTTGACCCCGAAAATGAAGATTTGTTAAAAACAATAGAAAAGCTGAAGGGTAGCCGAAAGAGGCGTATGGAAGAGGTTTGCAGTAAACTAAGACATTTGGGCTTTAATATTACTTATGATGAGGCATTGAATCTTGCAGGCGGAACTTTTGTGGGCAGGGCGCATATAGCAAAGTTAATGGTTGAAAAAGGCTATTGTGAAACAGTCAGGGAATGCTTTGATAAATATATAGGCTTGGGTAAACCTGCCTATGCAGAGAAGAATGAGCTTTCGGCAGTTGAAGCTGTAAAATCAATACGTGCCGCAGGAGGTTTGGCATTCCTTGCCCACCTTAACCAAACGGGGTATAATACTCAACAGCTTGAAAAACTCCTTCTTAAACTGAAAGAAGCAGGTTTAAACGGAATAGAGGGTTATTATCCCGAATACACCTCCAAGCATATTGCTGAATACAGAGGACTTGCTGAAAGACTTTCCTTGTCTCTTTCCGGTGGTTCGGATTTTCACGGGTCAATGAAGCCTCATATTTCAATAGGTACGGGAAAAGGCACTTTGCGTATTCCGTATTATATTTTGGAAAATATGAAAGGAATTGTTCGCCGTCTGTGATTAATATTTAAAATTTAAGTCAAAATATATCTGTACGCCTTTGGTGTGCAGATATTTATTTTTTTGGTGATTTGATGAGCAGTACGGTTAAATTTGAAAGCAAAAAACTATTACAAGGCAATACTTTACGGTTGTTTTTTATCTCATTATTCAGCTTCGTTTTGCGGATGGGGGTATTTTCGTTATGGTTATATTGCCTTATAAGCTTTATTGAGAGCGATGTTTTGAGCTTTTATCTTGAGAACTATAATGATGCTTTTGTATATACTGTTGTTTCAATAGACATTATATTTGTTTCATCAATTGTATTTTTATTTATTTGTGCTTTGCGTTTAGGAGAACAGTTTCTTTATTTTATCAAAGCCTCGGGCGGTAGAGGACGCTTTTTGCTTTTGTTTCATTTTTTTACATTTAAAAAAAGCTTTAAAGCGCTTTGCTTGTATATAAAATTAACTGTATTAAAAATAACATGGTTATTATATTATTTGTTTCCTTGTGCGGTTTGTTATGGAATAACCTTTTATTTGTATTCATACGGTAATCTTTTAACTTCGGTTTTTTATATTTTGATTATCGGCAGTTCCGTACTTTTATCTTTTTGTGTTTTTATGTGGCGGGCTACATTTTCAAGATACAACGCGGCACCATATTATGTTAGTTTAAATCCTGAAATAACAACCAAAGCTGCCATAAAAAAGAGCGTGTATTTTACTGATGGCTTTCTTCGTGAAAGTGTGCTTTTTGAAGGTTCTTTTTTTGCTTGGTTCTTTAGCTGTGTTGCAGTAGTTCCCGTTATTTATGTTTTGCCGTATTTTAAATTGTCAAAAGCATTGTTTGTTGTTGAAGCTCTGAGTAAGAGCCCTTATCCAAAAACAAATAGCGGTTTTGCTATAAACTACCTTAAATTGAAATAAACAAGCCCATTGTTGCAAACTCCTTTGCAACAATGGGCTTTTGTTCAATGTATTATTTATTCTTTCTTGCTTCGATTTCAGCAACCATTTCAGCTTGACGTTTTTCTGTAATTGTGTAGAAGAACATTGGCACTGCACAAGCAAACATACTGATAACACCTGAAAGAACAAGCATATTCCAAAGTGTTTGTGCACCTTCTGCTGAAATATAACCTGTTTCAGCATTGATTCCTGCTGCTGCAAATGAGATAACACCGATGAAAGCACCAACAGCCATACCAATCTTGTTGATAAGTGTCTGCATAGCGAAGCAAATACCTTCACCACGTTCACCTGTTTTCC
>JAZOAO010000016.1:0-6412 GCA_045595505.1 Acutalibacteraceae bacterium
TTGAAAAAACAATGTTTTATGCTACAAACAAACTTCGCCACTCGACGTACCTTTGTACGCCTTCGGGCAAGGCAAAACAAGTCTGAAGCCTTATTTTGCCTCAGTTTGTTCGTTCTGCATCTTTTTTTCCTATCCCCAACAAAGGGCTGTAAAAAAACGTATCGTTTTTTTACAGCCCCTTTATTCTTATTGATAATTATCAAGTATCTCTTCCGCTTTCTTTTTAACCTCATAAATCAAATCATTCGGTGCTTTTACCTTGATTTTACCGCCGAACTGAACTACCCATTTTGTAAGGCCATCGCTGACGGCGGCATTGGTTTTTAAAAGGAATTTGTTGTCATCATATTTCTGGATTTTAACATTTTCGCCGAAACGGTCCAGAATAACTTCAAGAATTTCATTATCGCAGATAAGCTCAATGGGCTTGGGTTCACCGCTATACATATTAAAGAGCTTTGTGGCATAATCGGCGGAATCAAAATTGCTTCTGTAATCGGAAACCTCTGAAAAATTCCTTGCAATAAGCTTTGTTTTTTGCAGTTTTTTGATTTTGTCAATTCTTAAATGCATTAAATTGTTGTATTTTTCGTTGTTGCAAACAAGGTAGTAATGGTCATCGGACCAGATAAGCGCGTAGGGACTTACGGTGAAAACCTTGTCCTCTTTAGCAGTTTTAAATTCCTCGGTGATTTTTCTTCTTGTGTATGTAAAGCTTACCTTAACACCTTCGTTAATAGCCTCGTCAAGAAGACTTATAGTGTAATAAATTTCCTCGTTATTGCATTTGGGGCGGTTGTCAACATAAACCTGAGAATGTAAAATTTTAGCCTGGTTTTCACTTGCGAAGCTCTCAATTTTTTTTACTAACTGATTAGTTTTCTTTTGGGAAATGAAATTTGCCGCCTGAACTGCATCGGAAAGCAAACGAAGCTCCGCAAGCTCGAAATCTCTCGCACCCAAGAAATAGCCACCGCGATTTTTTGAGCCCGCGTGAATAATATCAAAGCCGTATTCTCTTAAAATATCAATGTCCTTATAAATGGATTTTCTTTCTGCGGGAATATCTAATTTAGTAAGCTCTTCGCAAATTTCAGTTGCGGCAATATAGTGATTTTCGTCAGTTTTTTTCTTTAAAATATCTGCAAGGTAAAGGAGCTTTAGTTTTGATTTTTGAACACCTGCCATAATAACACCTCTTGTACTATTTATTGGTCTACAAGCTTATTGTAATACAAATAAAAAGATTTGTAAACTTATTTACAAAAAGTTATTATAGGTATATAATTACTGTGTATATTTGTGTTTGGAATTTTGCGAGGGTGAGGTGCTGAAATGGTAGGTCTCAAAATCGGTCTTGATATAGGAACAGGCAGTGTTATCGCCGCCACAGAGGGCAAGGGCATTGTTCTCTCGGAGCCTGCTGTTCTGGCTCTCGAGCGTGAAACGGGAATGGTTCTCGAGGCAGGAAAAAAAGCCTTTGAAATGACAGGAAGATGTCCCGATGCAATTAAGCTTGTGCGCCCTCTTCTCAGTGGCGGAATTTCCGAGCTTCAAAGCAGTGAAAAGCTTTTAAGAACGTTTTTAGAGCGGATTTGTAAAAATAAAATATTTAAACCCACCGTTGTTGCAACTATGCCGGCAGGTATCACAAACCTTGAAAGGCGTAATATTTTAGGTTGCATTTTAAAAGCGGGAGCAGGCAGAGCAACTCTTATAGAAGAACCTCTCGCGGCGGCTTTGGGTATAGGCGTTATGACGGACAAGCCTTACGGCACTATGATAGTAAATATCGGTGCAGGAACAACGGGAGTCGGTGTTATAACAATGGGTAGCATTGCCGTTGCCAAAAGCGCTCCCGTAGGCGGTGACGATATGGACAGGATTATAAAAACATATCTCAAGAATAATCGCGGTGTCAATGTGGGCAGACTAACGGCAGAGGAGCTGAAAACTCTTATCGGTGGTGCTAAAATGAGGGAAGAAACAATTGCTGCCGTTGCTAAAGGAAAAGATATGGCGGACGGTATGCCCTTGTTTTTTGAGGTTACGGCGCAGGAAATAAATTTCGCAATCCGTGATTGTGTAGATGAGATTTGCAAAGCTATTACCGATGTTCTTGAGGTAACACCGCCCGAGCTGGTCCGTGATATTACCGACGACGGAATTTTCCTTTGTGGCGGTATGGCAAAGCTTTACGGACTTGATAAATACATTGAAGAAGCAACGGGGATAAAGGTGAAAATCCCCGGTAATGCTACAAATGTTGCGGCACTTGGTTGCCTTCGTGCTTTAAATGAGGAAAACTATCTTTCCTCTAACGGTTATCATTTTGTAACTCTTGAAACTTTGAATGTTTAATGTGTGAGGTATTCAATAAATGAAACTTCTTGTAATTGACGGAAACTCTATATTGAACCGTGCCTTTTACGGTGTAAGGCTTTTAAGCACCAAGGACGGCAGATTTACAAACGGAATTTTCGGGTTTATGAATATTTTTCTTCATCTTCTTGAAGAATATAAGCCCGACAGTGTTGCTGTTGCATTTGACGTGAAAGCGCCTACCTTCCGTCACAAAATGTACGATGCCTATAAGGGTACAAGAAAGCCTGCTCCAAGTGAGCTTGTTGAGCAGTTTCCCACTCTTAAAGAGCTTTTAGGCTATTTAGGCTATACCGTTGTTGAAATGCCCGGTTACGAGGCTGACGATATTCTCGGTACGCTTTCTGCTGCTTGCGGTAAGGAGGATTTTTGCTATATTGCAACAGGTGACAGGGACAGTCTTCAGCTTGTAAGAGATAATGTAAATGTTGTTCTTGCAACAACAAGAATGGGCAAGTCTGAAACGGTTTTATATGATACAGATAAAATAAAAGAGGTTTACGGTGTAACGCCCCAACAGCTTATCGATATAAAAGCCATTCAGGGCGATACCTCGGACAATATTCCCGGTGTTGCAGGTATAGGTGAAAAAGGTGCTCAGGACCTTATCGGAAGATTTGGTTCTATTGAGTATATTTATGATAATCTTGATACCATTGATGTTAAAGCAGGCATACGTGCAAAGCTGGAAGCATCAAAGGAAAATGCCTTTTTAAGCAAGGATTTGGGACGAATTTGTCTTGAAGCTCCCGTAAGCACGGATTTAAGTGATTATTCCGTAAAAAATCCCGATGGGGTGAAGGCTACAAATCTTCTTATGTCCTTGGAAATGAGCAAGCTTTTAGGCAGACTTAATCTTTCACAGGAAGAAATTGCAGAGAAGAAAGACGCAAAAGAAGTAAAACTTTGCGAAATAACAGATACAGAGGAGTTCTTAAGCTCCTTGAAAGCTTCCCAAAAGGCATATTTTACCGTTAAATATAACAACGGAGGAATCGAATACCTCTTGTTTAAAACAACGGAGGGTGTGGCTCTCGTTGAGAACAGTGATTTTCTGTTTATGTCCTTCGCGAGTGCTTTCTTTTCCGACGAAGCTATTGAAAAATATACGGACGATTCAAAACAGCTTTACGGTTTTTGTGAATTGAGTGGAATCGAACTAAAAAATGTTGTTCTCGATACCTCTCTTGCGGCATATCTTCTCAACCCCAATTCTTCGGATTATTCAGTAAAAATGCTTGCAGGCTCGTATTCTCTTGCGCCTGTTAAAATTGATGCAGGTGATTTGCAGAATTTTTACCTTACCGAAAAAGACTTTGTTGACGGAGCGGCGCACATTGAGGCTTTGAGCGTTAAGCTTTATGCAGAGATTAAGGAAAATAATCAGGAAAGGCTTTTGAATGAAATTGAGCTTCCTCTTGCAAGGGTGCTTGCTTCAATGGAAAAAGAAGGCTTCCTTGTAGACAGAGAGGGTATAGAAAATTATAACGGTGTTATTTCTTCAAAATTAGAAGAAAAACTTAAAAATATCTATGATTTGGCAGGGTGTGAGTTTAATGTAAACTCCCCTAAACAGTTGAGTGAAGTGCTTTTTGATGAAGATAAACTGAATTTACCTCACGGTAAAAAGACAAAAAGCGGTTATTCAACCGATGCGGAAGTTCTTGAGTCTTTAAGAGATAAGCACCCTATTATAAATGAAATTCTTGAATACAGAGGCTTAACAAAGCTTAAATCCACCTATTGCGAGGGTCTTTTAAAGGTCATTGATAACGACGGAAGAATTCACTCAACCCTTAATCAGACTGAAACAAGAACGGGAAGAATTTCCTCTGCAGAGCCCAATTTGCAGAATATTCCCGTAAGAACCGAGCAGGGCAGGGAATTGAGAAAATTCTTTGTTGCAAAAGAGGGCTGTGTGCTTGTTGATGCTGACTATTCACAGATTGAGCTTCGTGTTCTTGCTTCTCTTGCAAATGACGAAAATATGATAAATGCTTTCCTGAGCGGTGCAGATATTCATTCCATTACCGCTTCTCAGGTTATGGGTATACCCCTTGAAAATGTTACCCCCACCGACAGAAGAAAGGCGAAAGCGGTTAACTTTGGCATTGTTTACGGTATAGGCGCATTTTCTCTTTCAAATGATATCGGAACATCTGTTGTTGAGGCGGACAGATATATTAAAGGCTATCTTGCAAATTATTCGGGTGTTGCGGAATTTATGGAAAACGCAAAAAAGAGCGCAAAAGAAAAAGGTTATGCCGAAACCTATTTCGGCAGAAGAAGATATCTTCCCGAGCTACGGGAAAAAAATGCAATCCGCCGAGGCTTTGGTGAAAGAGTTGCAATGAATATGCCCATTCAGGGTACAGCGGCAGATATTATTAAAATCGCTATGATAAAGGTTTATGACCGCTTGAAAGCAGAGTTTCCCGATTCGAAGCTTATAATGCAGGTTCACGATGAGCTTATTATCGAAGCTCCCGAAAAAGACGGAGAAAGGGTTTGCTCACTTTTAAAAGAAACAATGGAAAGTGCTTGTAAAATGTCAGTTCCTTTTACAGTTGATGTTCAGATGGGTAAAAGCTGGTACGATACAAAATGATGAATTTAAAAATCGAAAAAATGACCGCTTTTCATATAACGGAAATTGCAGAATTGGAAAAAGAGTGTTTCTCTTCTCCTTGGAGCGAGGAAGGCTTGAAAAGCGAATTAACAAATGAATTTGCCCGTTTTTTTGTAGCTGTTTCAGATGGGAAAATTGCGGGGTATATAGGCTCACACAATGTTTTGGGCGAGGTTTATGTAACAAATGTGGCGGTTTTTGAGAAATTCAGAAGAAAAGGCATTGCCCAAAAGCTTATTGAAGCTCTCCTTGAAACATCGAAAAACGAAAATGCGGAATTAGTTACGCTTGAAGTGAGAAAGAGCAATATTTCCGCAATTTCTCTCTACGAAAAAATGAATTTTATATCTGTGGGAGAGAGAAAAGATTTTTACGAAAAGCCCAAAGAAAATGCAATTTTGATGACATATTATATAAAGTGATTTGGAGATAATTTATGAAAATTCTCGGAATTGAAAGCTCTTGTGATGAAACTGCGGCCGCAGTTGTTGAGGATGGCAGAAAGGTGCTTTCAAACGTTATAGCTTCTCAGGTTGAGGAGCATAAAATATACGGCGGAGTTGTGCCCGAAATTGCTTCAAGAAGGCATACTGAAGCAATATGCTCAGTTGTGGAAAAAGCCTTGAGTGATGCGGGTTGCGCCCTTTCGGATATAGATGCCGTAGCGGTTACCTATGCCCCCGGGCTAATAGGTGCCTTGCTGGTTGGTGTGAACTACGCAAAAGGACTTTCCTATTCAACAGGAATACCTCTTGTTCCCGTTCACCATTTAAGAGGACATATCGCCGCCAATTACATATCGAACGAGGCTTTAAAGCCACCCTTTATTTCTTTGGTTGTATCGGGCGGTCACAGTCATATTATCAATGTCAAAGATTATACCGATTTTGAAATAATCGGAAGAACCCGCGACGATGCGGCAGGAGAGGCTATGGACAAAGCCGCACGAACTGTTGGTCTTCCATATCCCGGCGGAGTTAACCTTGATAAAATTTCTGTGAACGGGGACGAAAATAAATATAAATTTCCTGTTCCGAAGGTGGCGGATTCCAAATATGATTTCAGTTTCTCAGGACTAAAAACCTTTGCAGTAAACCTTGTTCATAATGCTTCCCAGAAAGGCGAAGAGGTTAAGGCAGAGGATTTGGGTGCATCATTTATTAAAGCCGTTACAGATCTTCTCGTTTCTCATACAATGGAAGCAGTTAAAGATTTCGGAATAAAAAAAATTGTCCTTGCAGGTGGTGTGTCAGCTAACTCACGCTTAAGAAGAGTTATGGAAGAAAAATGCAACTGTATAGATGTTGAGCTTTATAACCCCGAGTTGAAATATTGTGGGGATAATGCAGCTATGATAGCTTCGCAGGGTTATTATGAATTTATGGCAGGTAAGAGGGCGGA
>JAZOAO010000017.1:0-27577 GCA_045595505.1 Acutalibacteraceae bacterium
ATATTGATTTAAAAGAAGGAAAAAGACATAATTTTTATTATGTTATATATGATAATGATAATAAACTTGTTGGATTTAAAAATGGTTGTTGGCAAGTATTTGGGTATGTAAATGAAGATGGGGTTGTAGAGGAAATAGACAGAGTTAGATATGAATTTTTAAATGAAAAAATGAAATATGAATTTAAAAATGAAATTTCAAATGAAAAAGTGGATTTAAAAAATGAAAATGAAATTATTGCCGATGTGAAATTAGGTATGTTGGTTGATGAAATGCTGTCAAGCGCACGCACTATGACAGTGAATTCGCTTCTGGAAAGATTTAATTATGGTTTAGAAGAAGCGGTGGGTTAATTAAAGCCTCTAATTTGGAAAGATATACTGCATATATCTTTCTCCTTTTCTTAATATATATAGATGGAGAGATAGTCTGCTGCTTGACTATCTCTCTTATCTTTTGCTCTTGGAGAGTGAGAGATAAGTAGATATTGTAAGCATGGTTAATAGTGGTAAAGATAATAAGTGAGTAAATAGTAGTTAATAGTAAAAAATGAGTAAAGATAGTAAAAGATGAGTGTAAATGTGTGTGTTGTGAAAAAATGGGTAGTAAATAATTAAAAATAGATATATTGTGTAAAAATTAGTGTAAAAATAGGTATAAAGTGTAAAAAATAGTAGTTATAGTAGTAATATAATTATAGTAGTAATAGTAATAGTAGTTATAGTAGTAATGTGGTGGCCCGACCGGCCCTAGACTAACCACTCTATTTACTCGTCATCGTCTCCGTAATAGACAAAAAAAATTTCCTTCCTCTTTTCGAGGAAGGATTTTTCCATCATAGCTGGGGTATTCAAATTTCCAAAATTTCGTTATGTTATTGTTTCTCCCGACACTCTCATCAAATTAGGATTTTTATCCCAAAAAGTTTTTGATAAAATCATTGAGAATATCATCATCAGAACGCACTCTGACTACCGGATGAGCGGGCTTAACGTCCTTTATGCCTGCGGGAACAACTCCAAACATTTTAATCATAGTAAAAAGGCTTGTTATAGAGTCAGCAAGTGCTTTCATATCATCTTCATCGGCAACAAACATATCGGCAAGTTCCGGGCATTCGAGCGCGCCATATTCTGAAATTGCGTCAACAATAGTTTTCAGAAGAGCTGCTTTCTTTTCAGCATTAGCCTTTGCCGCAGCTTCATCCTTTGCTTTCTTTTCAGCGAGCGCCTTAGCGAGAGCCGCTGCCTTTGCCTTTTCTTCTGCTTCATATGCGGCCTGGGCCTCGTTCATAAGTTCGGCAATTTCATTGCCGATATCGCTCATATCCTCGCCAGCCTGCAGTCTTTTAAGGAAATAATTCATATCCATAGTGGTATACCTACTTTCTTTTTTTATTTTTATTTTTTATTGTATATATATTATAACATAAAATTTTATAAAAGTCAAATGGGCGGTTCCCGGTCAGCAGCTCGGTTTATCTAAGGTAAAAGTGCTTTATAGGTCAAAAACCGCACCCTGTTTTTCACTACTCTTGGAAATCTTATGTCAAATTGCCTCTCTGATTAGGCTCTACGCCTTAACATATGCTCAGGTGAACAATGTTTCACAACTGGATTTTTACATAAAAAAATCTCGGCTTAAAATGCCGATTTGATTTTTTTAAAAAAATATGGTATAATATATAAGGGGAAGCATTTTAAGAACGGCTTTCAACATACCTCTTGGCCATATGCGGTCATTCCGGGAGAATAATCGCGGTCATCCCGGTCGCTAGAAGTAGCAAAAAAATTCCATATGGGGGTTCCGGTCGGAAGTTCGGTCCTGCGCGCTCGCCCGCGGCCCGCAATAACATAGTTGGCCATATGGGGAGGTGAGTCGGGTCGTGTCTCGCGATGCGATTTCGGGAAAAAAATGTTTACAAATTGTTCACAAAATTTTCATAAAAAATTTACGAAATGACTTGACTTTTTGAAAATTCGGGCTGTAAGGTCCATTATTGGCCCGTCGAAATGCACAAAAAAAAGATGCCCTTTTTGGGCATCTTATACAATTTGTTCGATGTATTTGATAATTTGACCTTTGATGTGTTTTGAAACAATGTAATAGTCAAAATCATCAAGTCCTGCACTCCAATCTTCAACGGCTTCTTCAATAGTGAAACCATTTTGGACGTTGTCCAGAATTTCGTCAATTTCACATTTAGATAAATGAAAACTTCCTGCGTATTCAAAATCAACACCACAATTCATTTTTTACACCACCTTATATTCAAGTACACATTCGATTCTTACGAGTTCGGCAGTCTGTGGAACAGAAATGTTGCGACCGGTATTAAGGTCTACAATGAGACTATGTCCGTTTCTGTCAACTACCATACAGACTTTATTCTGATACAAGAAAGTATCTCCTACACAAAAATTACTTAAATTAACGGCTTTGTCATTCTTTACTCTTTTGATTATCATTTTATTTCAACCTCCTAAAATTGTTATTGTTCCGCTTTTAATAGTAAATATTTCATAATTATTTTTGTTTGGCTTGAAACAAGAATAATTATTTGATAAACACTCAAAGCCAAAAAAACATCTTCCACAAAATCTACACTCGGAACAAGTGTCACTTAACTGTTGTAATTTTTCAATTATGATTTCCGTTTTGCGTAGTTCTTCTTCATTCATCATTTTTTATCAATTCCTTTCTTTCTGTTGTAGTTTTATTATACACTATTTTTTTTAATTTGTCAAGGGGGAGAGTGTCCCATTAAAGGGACTTACTCTCGCTGACAAAATACTTTGCTTCATACTGATTGATAATGTTCTTTACTTTCAAACTGTCTGCTTGCGTAGCACAATAGAAATTAAAGATTGTATAATCACCAATATTGATATAATTATGAGGGACATCTTTCAAATCAAAATCAACGGCATTCGTGTATTTGGTGGGAATTGTGGTTTCAACTTTCCACAATCTGTCTTTCCGTGCTTTTTCTTCAAAGAATTTTACAACGAACACACCGACAAGATTGCAAAGGGCAACGATTAAAGCTTTGAGCCACAAGTCAAGGTCACATAACATATAAACTGTTACGATAGTGTAAAGACCATAGGCAACGGCATTTACAACTGCGGCAACTGACTTACCGCATTTTACTGTTGCGATGCTTTTTACTGTTTGAATAATGACATTAAAGATGTTAAGAATGATAAATGTTACTAACAATTTGATATCCATTTTTGATACCGTCCTTTCCTTTGTTGTATTTATTATAGCACAGAATTATTCATTAGTCAATAGGTTTTTGAAAAAAATTTTTTGAGAATCCTCCCCTTAAAAGGGGAGGTTTTCTTCCTGTTCTCTTTCCCATTCGTCTGTAATAATCGGAATGTCGATAAAAGAACGGCTTGCCATGTAGTCTGCCAAGTGTACACAACGGTCAATGCTTGTGAAAGGTCTGTCCTCTTTTTCGGTTGACCACTGCCCCATGTGACTTGCGATTGCGTTCAGCAGAAACTCACTCGGCTTATAGTCCATGACCTGTTCAGCGTAATCAGCAAAAGCCTTTGCGGCATTTGTTGCGTGGTTCTTATATTCTTTTTTATCGTATTCGTTGATGCCATATTTAGCAGTATCGTGGAGAATGCAAGCGGCGATTACATAGTCCTTGTATTCCTCTCTCATGTAGGAATAAGAACTCATGCGGAGCAGTTCTTCGGCAAACATTACAACTGCCTTTGTATGTCTTACAAGTCCTCCAGTACCCTGAGAAAATGAAGGGTGATACTTACCACTTGAACTTGCACCAATTGTCCAAAAGTAGTCAGGTGTTGCTTCTTCAAGATAAGACTTGACTGCCATTCGAAGTTCTTCGTTCACGATAAGGTTGAGTTCTCTTTCAAAATACTTAATGTTTCTCATGTGTTAATTTCCTTTCTTTGTAGAGCCACTGCTCTCTTGATTACATACTTATTATACACCTTATTTTGGGAAAAGTCAATAGGTAATGTTGCACAAAGATTTCGGAGAAAAAATGCTGAAATTGGTTATTTTGCTGAAATTCCGGCCTGCACGTCCAGTAAGGGCCGGCCATTATACCATACTTTGTAATGGTTTGTCAATAGGCAAAATGCACAAAAATTCCGCTTCGATTTTTACCGAAGCGGAATCATTGTATAATTATTCAATCCTGTGTATACGGGAATTTCTGCGGGTAACTGAAAGTATTTGAAACGGTCATTCCTTACAAAAGTAAAACCTTTCATTTCACGAATAGCGGAACGGGTTAAGTCCTCAACATGATAGCATACATTTTTATTATCTTTTTTGGTGGCTTCAAGTTCTGCAACATACAAAATTTTAATGTGTGAATATTTTTTGTAATCTGCCGCATTGAATCGTGCTCCGATGCCATTTTCTGCCGTTCCGATTTTCAAATATTTTAAATATCCGATTTGTAGTAAAACAATATAAAAAAGTGGATTGTTATTGTTTGTTCTGCGGTATCTCTGCCCTTCTGCAGGCAGCCGCCATTCTTTAACGATTTTTACATTCATTTTGACTTTTTCTCCCATTTTTTGGTAAATTTGGGGGATTTCTCCCCCAAACTTTTAATTTTTCGGCTTTCTTTTCTGCACAAGCGTAAATTCGTAAGCATTTTCGCCAACTTTGAAAGCGATTTGTCGCTCTTTATTGGTGATTTCAACACTTTCGTAGCCATTTTCTGTCAAAAATTGTGCAATTTCGGCAATTACTGTCGCTTTTGTGGGATTTTCTTTGCGTTTTCGCTCGCTCGGTTGAGTTTTGTCGGTCTTTCGAGTGCCAACTGCACGATACTTTTTAACTTCTTTTTCTTGTTCGGGAGTCAAATCAAAATCAACTTTTTCGCCCCTGTCGATTGCCTTATCCGATGCGATAATGTCATCCGCTTCGGCTTCCGAACAACCTAACAAACGCATAAGTTTTTCTTTTTGGCTTTCTGCCATAGGTCATCACCTTTCCTTTCGATAACATTATAGCATAATTACAATCGTTTGTCAAGTGTTTTTTGAAAAAATTTTTTCGGTGGGATTTGTGGGGGCTATTGCCCCCACTCACCGAACGGATTAGCCGTTAGACTTGCGGAAGTAGGATTTTCTCTTGTCTACTACCTTATCAATTCGACCGCATTCAACAAGCGGGCGAACGAGAGCCGAAACTTTCTGATTGGTAAGGTCTGCACAAGACGGCAGGACTTTCATCATTTCAGTGATAGTATACAGGCGATTATCCTCCATTTCAGCAAGGATTGCTTCACGAATGGTGTCATTCGCAACCTGAGTGGCGGACGGCTTCTTTTCGGAAGAATTTTTCTTCTCAAACTGAGCCTTCATCTTTTCGATCTTCTCACGGACTTCATCAGTGAGTTCGCAGTTTGCGAGAACATAAGCGAGAGCCTTGACATTAGTCATTTTTTCCATAGTAATCAATTCCTTTCTGGTGTTTAAGACTGTCCTTGTCTTTATGTATTTATTATAGCACACTTTGTGCTGTTTGTCAAGAGGTTTTCGAGAATTTTTTTTATTTTTTTTGTGGCTTTGGCACAGACCGCAGATAAGCCATAACTCGGTCTGCCGACCTCTCTGTCCTCTTGACATCTTTATTATAGCACATTGTGAGCCGTTTGTCAAGAGGGAATTTTGAGTTTTTATCCAATCAGCATCTTCGGCTTGGTGGGTTCCTCTCTCCCCCTGACAGTTATAATTATAGCACATCACAATACAAATTGCAATAGGCAAAATGCACAATTATGGGATTTTTTTTCGATTAAAGTTTGTGCATTTTGCGAATTGATTTTTTCTGTGGGGCGTGGTATAATGGAAGTTCGGCGCCCCAGGTCCGTAAAGGCGCCGCCAAAAAAGAAGGGGGTATCCCCCTCCTTTAATGGTCATCCGTGTAATCTATCGGGGGATACCCTTCCCACTCAGCCTGAAAATCTTCGCAATCCTCAATCGGATTTTCAAGGGTACAGAGACAAAAGTCTCCATCTTTCTCATTCGCATAGTAGGGGCAATCCCAACCATTTACAGGACAATGAAAATGTTTAGCCATTATTTTCTTCCTCCTTTAAGATTTCACTTTGCCAACTTCCGATAGTTTCCAAAGTCACTTCGGTGGCTTTCTCAAGAAATTCCACAAACCCCATTCCCCAATCTCGGCAATTGTAGAGGTCAAGTAACTCGCTCATGTAGTTATCGCAAATTGTTTGCAAATCTTCTCTCATAGTATCATTTCCTTTCTTTTCTGTTGTGTCTTTATTATAGCACAAAACCCCTCATTTGTCAAGGGGTTTTTGATTTTTTTTATTAAATTTTTGCATTTTGTACATTGTAAAAAGTTTCAAGCCTTTTTTCAAGTATTTTGATTTCTGCTTCGAGGCAATGCCATCCGTCATCTTCCCAAGTGTAATGACCTGCCTGCACAGGTAAGCCGTTCCACTTATCCCAAGGACTTTCCATTCCGTTATAATTAAAAAAGAGCATCAGTTCTTCTGCGATTTCATCAGATGGAACATAGAATCCGTGCGCGTGTTCAAGGTCATTTTTGAAGATTAAAGTTCTTTCAAGGATAGTATCTTCATCCTCAAAAAGAATTATCGCATTTGCGAGTTCGTCATCTTTGTGTTCATAGTCATAGCATTCCTTTTCGGTGTCAAATTGTTCTCCGTCTTCTGCTACCCAATATTCTACTTTACGCATTTTTTATCATTTCCTTTCCTTTGTTGTGATATTATTGTAGCACATCTTTAATTATTTGTCAAGGGTTTTTTCAAATTTTTTATCATAAACTTCTTCTTCGTAAAAATAGAACATGGCATCAAACCAATATTCACTTTGTTCATACATGAATACAAGCGTTTCAAGAAGTGTTTCAAAACCATAGTGAATTCTTAATTCTTCAAGTGATAAAAACATAGAAGCATCATTATATTTGATAGGAAATTGTGTGCATTCAGTAATCCATCCATCTCGGAGGAGGAAGTGAAATGCACTTTCAATGTCTTTTGCCACTCCAATAAATCCATGTCCTTCTTCGTGAATTACGATTACATATTTCATTTGCAGTCAATCCTTTTTTGTAATTTTTGTATTATTATTATAGCACAATTTTGTTGATTTGTCAATACCTAAAAAATACCTTTTCAGGTATTTTTTAGGTATTTCCGCACCTTTACAGATTTGCGGTCATTTCTTCAAGAGACAAGGTCATCGAATAGATTTTCTTTGCCTTGCGGTAATACTTCCGCACTTCCGAGCAAGTCATCTTTCGCAGAGTGGCTTCGGGGATTGCGAAACCGAAGGCTTTCAGTTCTTCAAGGATTTCTCCAACAGTTTTTTCATTTTTCAGCATAATTATCATTTCCTTTCTTTTGTTTGATACTATTATAGCACATTTGATTTACTTTGTCAAGAGTTTTTCTGAAAAAAGTTTTAATTTTTCTTCTCTTTCATTAAGGTCTGCAATAAGTTTTTCTGCGAAGGCTCTGTCACTCTGCACCTGAATCATCTGTTCGGTCAGAAGTATTGCAATAAGAATATCACTGCCTTGGTCAAGGTGAATTACATCATTCCACAGACTTTCACAAATCTGTTCATCATAAGCCATAGCCAAGAGTGTTGATAAAATTGTCTTTTTTACATCATCCATTCGGTCTAACCTCACTTTCTGATAGTATTATATCATACATTTAATCATTTGTCAATAATTTTTTGAATTTTTTAGAAAGAATTTTTACATTCATGAGCAGGCTTTTCAATCAATTCACCTGTGTGCGGATTGTATTTGATGAAGGTAAAATAGGTTGTTTCAATCACAATCCCATCATACGCAGGCTTTACTGACTTGATACATTTGGTCAGGTTGCCGTCCTTTTCCTTGATTGCATCAATCATTTTAGCGAGGTCAGATAACCACATTACTATCAGTTCCTTTCTTGTCTGATTACATACTTATTATAGCATGAGTTTAGGGAATTGTCAAGTTGGCAAAATGTACAAAGATTTGATAAAAAAATTATTGAAATTGGTTATTTTGCCGAAATTCCGGCTCATAGGGTCGTGAATGGCCGGCCATTATATCACATCGCGCACCCAAAAGTCAATAGACAAAATGCACAAACTTTAATCAAAAAATTTGTAAAAAGTGCCCTCGTTAAGAGCGAGGGCATGACAAGGTGATTTTGTATTTTTTTCCATTGTAAATGAATAAACATTCACGTTCAGGGTTAATAAATTCAAAATTTGCGGTTTTAGGATTGTCGCCGATTGCGGTTTCAATCAATTTCATTAAGTGAAGTTTATCATTGTCGATTTTCTTCTCTCTTTTGGTAGGTGCTGAATTTGGTCTGCGGTCTGCTCGTCTTGCTTGTTTGGAGGCTTGTTCTTGCTCAGGTGATAATTCAAAAAGTTTCTCACCTTTATCAATTCGGCAATCATCAACAAACATTTCGGTTGCCTCCGCCTCCGTCAAGCCGAAAACCTTCATGAAGTTTTCAATTTGCGGGTTCAAAAAATCACTCCTTTTTTAGAAACGATGGGCAAGAGATTTCTCCCTTGCCCTTTTGAGATTAGCCAATTTTGCAGAAATAGGACTTGCGTTTATCAACGATTTTTTCAATAGAGTGGTTTTCCACAAGAGTGCGAACAAGTGCGGATACCTTCTGATTGGTGAGGTCTGCACAAGAGGGCAAAACCTTAATCATTTCGGTGATGGTGTAACGCTTACCGCTTTCCATTTCCGCAAGGATTGCCGACTTGATAGCATCATTGGCGACCTGCTGTGCGGTGGGTTTCTTTTCAGCAGAGTTCTTCTTCTCGAACTGTTCCTTCATCTTGGTCAGCTTTTCAGCGACTTCGGTGGGGAGGTCTGCGTTTGCGAGAACATAAGCAAGAGCCTTAACATTAGTCATTTTTTCCATAGTATCAATTCCTTTCAGTGTCGGTCACTACCCATTATTTTTTATTTGTATCAAGGTTTCCCTTGATTACATACTTATTATAGCACATTTTGAATCGTTTGTCAAGAGTTTTTTCAAACTTTTTTTGATTTTTTTTTCTTGACTTTGTTGTGCCGTTCTCTTTACTGTGTCTTTATTATAGCACATTGAAAGAGGTTTGTCAAGAGGGTTTTTCAACTTTTTTTCAGAGCGTCCTCTGTGGGATTTGAACCCCTCGGCTCGGGACCCAGCCTTCAACCTACTCGCTGTCCCTCTTGACATTTATAATTATACTACAAATTAAGCCAAAAGTCAATAGGTAATATTGTACAAATAATGGGAAAAAATAATATTAAATTTTGTGCAACTTTTCTCTTGACAAAAACTGCGGGGTGTGGTATAATATAAAATTCCGGCCCAGACGAGCGTGGGCCGGCGGCCGCAACCTTATTCTAAAATTCTATTATACCACACTCTCACCCTAAAAGTCAATAGGCAAAATGCACAAAAATAGAGAGTGCCTTTTGGCACCCTCATACTTCAAGTTCATACTCGGTCAACTCTCTGCTCATGTCCTCTTCGGCATCAGCCTCGCAAACACCTTCCCACCTTTCAATAACTTTGTCAAGTTCGTGAGATTTCATTTTGAAAATTTCATAGGCAGAATATCGGTCATTCAGCCAATCTTCAAAAGCAGAATCATCAGCCTTATAAGATTTTTTTCTCTCGGCTAAAACTTCCTTATAACCTTCTTCGGTCAAGACCTCCTGATTTTCATAACCAACATAAATTTTAATCTTCATTTTTATCAATTCCTTTCTTTTGTTTGATATTATTATACCACACCTTACTCTAAAAGTCAATAGGTAATTTGCACAAAAAAGCGAGGGTTTCCCCTCGCATTTTCGTTATTCATTCCAATCCACATCGGGCAGAGCCGTGTAGAAGTGAATCTTGTAGTGGTAAGGATCAGTTACAGTGCCTGTGATGTCCTCAACCACATAAATGACATACTCATTAAGGTAGACATAATTCTTCTTATACTCGCGTTCACCTGTTCGGCAAGTAACGACCAACTCTTTTGTAGAGTTGTTGGAAAGGCTCATCAAACCTTCCATTTCCATGATAATCATGTCAGTTCGTGCATTGTAAACCGTAATCCTTCGGACAACCTCAAAATTATCAGCAGCCTGGGACAGATTGTAGTTTACATTTTCGGCTTCGGTGCAACCAACGAAACAACAAACCAAGCACACCAAAACGAGCATCAGAGCAAAAATCTTTTTCATTGTTTTAATACCTCACTTTTTTTCTTTTATTATACCATATTTTTTTAAGTTTGTCAAGGGGGAAATTTTATTCCCCCCACAACTTTTTTTTCATCGGCTTATGCTGTCGGTAGCAATAAGCAAGGATTTCTTTTTCAATCATCACATCGGACAAGCCTGTGTGTTCTTCGGTGAAGTCGGTGTCTTTGGTGATGAATTGATAGAGAATTTCTGCGGTGAACCGCAATTGATTGTTGCCGTAGGTGTAGCCGTTTTCTTCGCAGAATTTGCGGTAAGTCGGCATTTTACCAACTACTGACCGAGCCATTTTTAAGGTGTCCCACACTTCAATCCCATACGGCAAGAAATAGCGGTATTTTGATTTTGTTAGCCAACGAATAGTATTATTTGTTGACAAGTAATCAAATCTTGCGTTGTGGGCACACACTTCTTTGATACCATACTCCGCAATATCTGCAAAGAAGATTTTGCGAATTGTGCAGAAGTTTGCAACCTTTGTTTCACCCTTAAAAATTCTTTTGTAATACAAGGGAAGTTTGTTTGCATAATAAGCCGTATTCATCAATTCATTTTCAAGAAAGAAAATCTCTCGATTGATAAAACTTCTTTCTCGATACACATTGCCGTGAGTGTCAACGATTGCCCAACCAATGTCATAAAGCAAGGGGCAATCAAGTCCGTTTGCGGTTTCGGTGTCGAATACTAAAATGTAATGTCTGCGGTGGTCGATTTTGTTGTTCATTGTTAAAGGGTTTCCTTTCCTTTTGGTTTGTCTATATTATAGCACATCCTTGTTGAGTTGTCAAGTGTTTTTTTTGAAAAATCTGCTTTTTACAGCAGATTTTTCAAGACTTCAATTAAATCGCATTCCGTGGGGTTGATAGTTTCTCCCAAGTGCCAACCCTTGCAGACTTTTCTGTTATCATCAACAAGAATCGCACATTCATCATCAGCAAGGTATCTGCGAACGGAATCGGCTTTTGTTGTTCCATACTGAACAAAGTGTGCTTTGTCATAGGGAAAACCCATTCTTTCAAGCCAATCAAGTTTAGCCTGTCGCACTTCTTCTTTATAGATTTCTGTGCTGTTTTTCGCAAGCCAAGAAATTATACGGACTTCGATTTCTCTTGCCCTGAGTTCGTTAAGCACTTCGGCAAGTTCAATCATATCCCACATAGGCTTTGCGATTTCATAGGGGAACACAATTCCGTTTTCAAGAGCAGGAAGCCAACCTTCAACACCATAGAGGTCTGCGATTGTGCCGTCCATGTCAAAACATACCATTTTAAGATTTACATTGAGTTCTTTCATTTAAGTCAGTTCCTTTCCTTTACTGTGTCTTAATTATAGCACATCCGACCGAAAATGTCAATCGTCAAAATGCACAAAGTTCCGGGAAAAAGATTGTGCAATCTGCCTATTGACTTTTGGTGAAAAAAATGTTACAATGGAGGGTTAGTATGAAATTCGCGCCCCTAGGTTCCTGGACGGCGCGCCAAAAGAGAAAACCCACATGGAAGAGGTAGCCATGTGGGGGTTTCCCGGAAAGGAGGTAAACAGATTCGGAGCGATTGGGATGGGAGTCGATAGGCTCGACCCCCTCAAAGAGCCTTTAAGCAATTACGAAAGCCATTGCTGTGGGATGCCATTCACCTACGCAGTCTTCTTCATCCCAGTCCTCGTCTTCTTCTGCTGAATTGAACTCAGGAGGATAAAATTCAATTTTCTGAGCATTGAATCCGAGTGCCTCGCCTTCAATCATAAATACGATTTCGGTGTCATCAGTTAGAGTTTCAAGAAACTGTTTGAGGTCTTTCACCGTTACTGTTCCATTCATTCCTTTTAATTCCATTTTTATTATTTCCTTTCTTATTTGTTGTCTTTATTATAGCACATTTTATTTTGTTTGTCAAGAGTTTTTTTTAATAATTATCTACAACCTTGTAGCCCTCCTCTACCTTGATGTTGATGTATTCAGCAGTATCGGAGTTCTTGTCATAGACTTCAAGGACTACCCATTGTTCACCTTCAGCACCGATTTCAATGCGGTCAACCACATATTGAAGGTCAAGTTCGTTAGTCGGTGTTTCGGGAATTGTTGCTAAACCGAGGGAGAGAATTGCGATAAGCGTTGCCAGAATTTTTTTCAATGTTGTTAAAAGCATTTCCATTGTTTTTGTTTCCTTTCTTGTTTCGTTGTGCTTTTATTATAGCACAACGAAACACATTTGTCAAGGGGTTTTTTTAATTTTTTTTAATCAAATACAAGTCTTGCATTGGGAATCGGTACAATCATCACATGATCTTCAATATCAATGAGATAACCATTGCGTAAAATAACTGCTTGATCGTAGTCATTGATTTTCATACAAACATCATCTTCTGCGGGGTAGAAGAAAACATCTCCTTCATTGAGATCTCCAAACGAGGTGTATTTGGGATCATAGTCTGCAATTTTCATTTTTATCAGTTCCTTTCCTTTGTTGTGTCTTTATTATAACATACTTTATACTGTTTGTCAAGGGGTTTTTTCAAATTCTTCCCACATTTTTCTTATTCTTTCTTCTCTTGTTTTTTCAGTATGGTATTTATCAACAGCATTTTCCACACCTTCAAGAATTGAAATACACTCATCAAGATTGATAGTTTTTGTACAGCCAAGAACTTCTGTTCTTAAAAATTTTCGGTCGGGATAAATGATTTCTTTTATAATTACATTTGCCTCACCAAAAAAATCACCGCCTACGACTTCGCACTGATATTGTCTATTATCTCGCTGAATTACAAGTGTTTTCATTTTCATTACCTCTTTCTTTCTTTTGTGTCTTTATTATAGCACAAAAACCTCTTATTGTCAAGAGGTTTTTGAAAATTTTTTAACAAAAAAATGAAATAATGTAGCAAATAAACGTAGGCAGACAACTAAGACCAACCCAAAAAGCAAGAATAATAGGAAAACTTACAGGGATAAAGCAAAGTATTTTCGTCAAAAAACTTTCATTATCATCTATACAAAAAAACATTGAACAGAAACAGTATACAAATCCAATGGATATAGAAATAATGGAAGTAATTTTGAAAATTTCGGGAAGAGCAAGATACAGTTCAGACATTTTTAATAACCTCTTTCTTTTCTTTGTTGTCTTTATTATAGTACAGGATAATTGATTTGTCAAGTGGGTAAAATGCACAATTATGGGAAAATTATAGCGAGAATCTTTGTGCAAAATGTCAATTGATTTTTTGCGAGGGGTGTGTTATAATTAAAATTCGCGTCGCCTACATACGTGGGCGGCGCGTCGAAAACTCAAAGAAAAAAGACCCCTGTGGGGTCTCATTTAATCTGTCCATTCCCGCAAGTCTTCATCTTTGTAGAAGATTTCAAGTTCCTTGTCAAGAATTGAAATGAGTTCAGTTTCACTGAAAAATTCAATGACACCTGTCCCGAGATTTACTGCAGGACATTCTCCGTACCTTTCCTCGACGATGTCTTCGCAATTAACTGCCATGTAAGCCTTACCACTCTTGAAAAATATTTCTCCGAGGTTTACATCTCCGAAATCGCAATGTCTTCTTGACTTATACCCTTCTTTTGTAAATTTCATTTTTATCAGTTCCTTTCCTTTTGGTGTCTTTATTATAACACATTAAAAGGGGTTTGTCAACCCCTTTTAAATAAAATCTTCAAAAAGTCCTGCGTCAATCTGAAGGGTGCCGATGTATCTACGGCAAGGAGTTGAGCCGTGTAATTCTGTGATTGTTCCATCTTCAAGATCAACGATGCCAATGTGTCCGTGGCAACAATTTTCATCTGTGATTATTGCAAGGTCAATTCCCTCTGTGGGAAGTGAAACAATATCCCCTTCAGAACAATTTATGAGAGTGTAAGGAGCTTTTGCCTGTGATGAATTAGTGTTGAAAAAACTGTATTTTGCCATTTTTATTTACTTCCTTTCGTTTTGTTGTGATTATATTATAGCATAGTTTGTGGGATTTGTCAAGCGGAAATACCTAAAAAATATCTTTTTAGGTATTTTCTTATACCTTCGGCATCAGTCCTCACCCCGCTTAAATTTCTGTCGGTTGTAAGAACCTTTACCCTTTTTATTCTCAACAACTCCGTGCTTTCTCATTGTTGCGAGATACTGTTGAAGTTCTTCACCTTCTTTTTTGAACATTCTTTTATCAACTTTCTTTGACATTGTGATTACCTCTTTCCTTAATTTCTGTATTTATTATAGCATAGATTTATTGATTTGTCAAGCGTTTATTTTGAATTTCTTCAAGACTTGCATAAAAAGTTATCGGAGAGTTCCAAAGCCTCATAATGTATTTATTGTTTGTATCATCATAACGATATACTGAACATACACCATAAGGACGGATACGAAATTTTGTGCCTCGCTTTAACATTTATCTCACCTCACGCACTTATTATAACATACTTTTTAGGATTTGTCAAGACTTTTTTTCAAAATCTTTCCATTTGCCAAAAATAATTTTTGTTTGAATTTTTGTGATGCAGATTTCATTCTTTGAAAATTCAATAGCATCCTCTAACTTTTTGAAATACTTAAAGGAATAGGGAGCATAAATATAAACTACTCTATACTTTCTCATTTTTTTATTCTCCTTTTCTTAATGTAATAAAACAGAAAAACAAGTAATTACTATTGGAAGTATGAAACCAATGAAAATTAAAATTACAAAAACACAAAACCAAGTATGAACGGCATAGATTAAAGCAGTCCAAAATACATCCCAAAACGAAACACCAAAACTAAGGGGATCTGTCTTTGAATCGTATACTGTTCTCACACTTCCAAAGATGGCACCAAGAACAAACGAGCCAATAGACGCATACAGAAAAATCTCTGGCAATATTTCATACAAACTATCAAAATTAAAAGTCATTTTTGTTATACCTCTTTCTTTCTTTTGTGTCTTTATTATATACTATTATGGGAGAAAAGTCAATAGGTAAATTGCTCAAAGATTCGAGCAAAAATTTGTGTAATCTGCCTATTGACAAAACACCGGCCCACCTGGATCATCAACGGCCGGCGCAAAACCAAAAGACACCCTGACCGCATCAGAGTGTCTCTCGGAGAAGGAGGTAAACAGATATAGGAGCATTTGGTGCGAGTAATGGGAGTTGAACCCACTTTCTAATCAGACCTTACTTTCTCCCCTTGCTTTGTGTTCGCGACCACTCAGCTCAGTTATGGAGATTTCTTGTGGATTTGGTAGAAACCGTCCTAAACCTACTCGCATATAGAGTTGTTAGGGTTATTCGCCACGGGTAGTGCCTCACTTTCGTACCTAACAGAGGCTTTGGTTCACATTTATATACCGCAACCTCGTGGCGACCTTGCGGTGAGTTGTCTTTGGCGGAGAGGTCTTACTTCGCTCTCGTGGGCTTCGGCTTCTTGCCGTTGCCCCTCCTCAACTCTGTGCCTTTATTATAGCACACTTTTTAGGATTTGTCAAGGGGTTTTTGAAAATTTTTCAAAAATTTTTTCAAGTGTTGCAACTGCGATTGGTCTGTAACTGTCCACCCTCGCATCGACAACACAATGGTCATTAGGTCACATAGTCCTTGGATTACTCGCCCTCGCCCTTGACATCCTTATTATAGCACAATCCGTGCTATTTGTCAAGGGGTTTTCTACATTTTCTCGAAATTTTTTTCGGAAGACCCTACGCCCGTGCTACACTCACAATGGCAAGCATTCGTCTGCGGCGACCTCCTCCCCTTGACATTTATAATTATAGCACAAGAGTATCCAAAAGTCAATAGGTAATGTTGCACAAATATCGGGATAAATAATGGTGTTAAGTTTGTGCATTTTGCGAATTGATTTTTTGCGAGGACTATGATATAATGGAAATTCCGGGCGCCAGGACCAAACACGCCCGGCGCAAAATGGACCGACCCAAATGCTCACACATTTGGGTCGATAATAATTTCATCCTCTTTGCTGATAGGGGTCAAGGTTAAGAACAATCGACCGCAACCGCATTTGTAGGTAGTTTCAAGATTGAGATGGTCTTCACTTCCTGCAACCTGTCGATCAATAGGTTTCGGCTGTGAGGTCGAACCGCAATTTGGACACTTAATCATTTTTATCATTTCCTTTCCTTTTGGATTGATTATATTATATCACACTTTTTTTGATTTGTCAATACTTTTTTGGAAAATAATTTTTAATGTTCCAATAGCATCCGTTTTGTTTTCTTCTCTTATTCTTTGGAAACATTTGGGACAAACGATGTAGTTTTCTTTTCCAAAACTTTCATCCCAAGTTGTTCTCTTTCCACACTCTGCACATTTCACTTTTAATTACCTCTTTTGTTTCTTTCTGTATTTATTATAACACAAAAACCTCTTGATGTCAAGAGGTTTTTTGAATTTTTTTATTTTATTTCTGTTCAATGTCAGGCTTGATGTTTTTACCCTGAACAAGGTGTTCTAAAAACCATTTTGAAAAATCATCAAATTTTATGTAAGTATTACAACCGTTTAACATCATCAATGAGAAATTGCCTTCGCCGCAAAGGACATTCACAACATCCTTGCCGAGTGCGTAGGCGTAGCCGCATTCCCAAGCGGTTCCTGAATCAGAATACATTCCGTGATTGAGAACAACAACAACATCAGATTTTTGTATGCCGAGGATATCAACCGCAAATACACTTTCACCCCAAATGGCATTCGGCAAATCCCAAGCATTCGGAATTTCGTGTTCTTTTGGAACAAATACCTTGTGCCCTTCGTCACGGAGCATTTTAATCATCTTTTCATAGTATTTGTTTTCTTCATCGTTAAAGAAGGGACTTGCTAAATAAACTTTCATTTTGATTTACCTCTTTCGTTCTTTGTTGTATTTATTATAACACAAAAACCTCTTATTGTCAAGAGGTTTTTGAAAAATTTTTATATTTCTATTTCTCGATAGCATTCTTCACAATAATAATATTTTGATTGACTGCCCATGGTCGTATCTGATGCTCCGAAGGGAGTCCAATGAACTTCGCATTCGGGACAATAGCCACCATTCCATTTGTCTGCTCTTATTGTTTCATCAAGATACATTCCACCACCGAACAAGAATGCAAAAACAAGTGTAACGGCAAGACCGATTAAAGCACCCTTTACGCCCTCCACTCTTAACCAAGCAAAAACACCAAAAATTCCACCGATGAATAAACCAAAAATAACACAAAGAATAATTTCCATTTTTTAATTACCTCTTTTTTTATTTGTTGTATTTATTATATCACAAACCTCTTGTTTTGTCAAGAGGTTTTTTATTTTTTCTTCAAAAAACTTTTATAACAATAACGGACTGAGCAGGGATCGTAATGGGGGGCTTCAATAATTTCATACAAGTGTTCACACTCCTGTTTATAGGCTTTGTCTTTACTACCACGAGAGAGAGCCTTTATTTTTAATTCTTTGATCTCTTTGTCAGTTTCTTCTGTTAAAGCCTTCCAATATTCACGCTCAACAGCAAAGTATCGGCAAGTGTCTTTGTGACTTGCAGTCATCAATATTTCACCTGTTTTTTTATCTTTAAGAACAAACATTTTATTCTTCCTCCTCAATTTCTTTATGAGCCATCATTATAATGTAAAGATTTTCAAGGCCTTCATTGCGGACTTTTTCATCTTCCCATTCTTCACAGAGTTCGCAGAATAGAATTACCCAAGGGTGTTCAAAACCATATTTGCGAATTACATCATTCATCATTTCTTCTTTTGTCATTGTGATTACCTCTTTCCTTTACTGTGATTACATTATAGCACATTATGGGAGAGCTGTCAATAGTCAAATTGCACAAAGTTTGCGATGAAAATTTGTGCAGAGTGCTATTTTGCGAAAATGCGGCGCCCTATGACCCTGAACGCGCCGCTAAAAAATGAGCGTACGACGCCCTTGCCGCACGCTCAAATCCTATCGCTGGGTATGGGAGTTATTCCTCCCACATCTCTCCGCTCTGAAAAGCTTCCCATTCTGCCACATAAATTTCATAGTCTAACATTTTCATTTACCTCTTTCTCTCTTGGATTGTCTTTATTATAACATAAACCCCTTGATTTGTCAAGGGGTTTTTTGAAATTTTTATTTTTTTATTTCAATTACTTTTTCACAATTAGAACAATTATAATAATAAGTTTTTGAATTTCTGTATTGCGAAGCACCACCAAATTCCCATTCAACTGAACAGTTGGGACAAAGTCCTTCATTCCATTTGGCTTCGTTGCTTTTTTCTTGTGCAAACAATCCAAGACTAAATACAAGACCAAAAGCAAGAGTAACTGCCAAACCCTTGAAAAAGCCTACAAGACCTTTTCCCTTATCTTCTCGGCAGATTGCTATAGGAATAAATACGATTCCAATCATTGCTGTAAAAGGAATAAAAATCATTAAAAACTGTGTCATTTTCGTTTACCTCTTTCTTTTGTTATGTCTATATTATAGCATACTTTGTTTTATTTGTCAATACTTTTTTGATTTTTTTTTACATAAACATTCCATTCTGTAAACAAACTACTGTGTATTCTTTACAGTCAACATAATTTTCAGCTTCATCCCATTCAATATTGCTGATGATTATTTTATTTGTTTTGTTATCGTAAACTGTAAATGTAAGTATTTCTGTCATTATAATTACCTCTTTCCTTTTGTTGTGTCTTTATTATACCACAGGTTTTAGGATTTGTCAATAGTTTTGGGAAAATTTTTTTAATTTTTTTAGATTTATTTTGCGAAAAATTTACTTTAACGCTTTACCGCGGTGAAGTGCCAAAAGAAAAAGAAAGAGGTGGGAGTTTCCTCCCACCTTTCGCAAATTTGATTTAGAAAATATAAAGAGCCGATGTAGCACCGATGATTGCATACCATTGACCGCTTTCACCTTCAAGAAGTTTGCCGTTACAGCCATATACACCCTTTGAGTAGCCTATCTGTGAGTATCTCTCTCCGAGGTCTGTTCTGCTGTGGCTATGTGTAAGATTGATAGCAAGTCCAAGTTCTACCATTCTTCTAAGTTCTTTCTGTTTATACTGTTTCATTTTGTTTACCTCTTTCTTTCCTTTGTTGTCTTTATTATAGCATAGATTTAATCATTTGTCAAGTGTTTTTTTTATGATGATGAAGAATTATTCTTCATCATCATAGAGTGCTTCGGGACAGCCCCAATATTCATCAAGAGCTTGCTCATACAGATAATCATCAATTTGTTCAAAATCATAAAACATTTTATTTTACCTCTTTCTTTCCTTTGTTGTCTTAATTATAACATGAAAATAGTTATTTGTCAAGTGTTTTTTTGAAAAAATAAAAAAACTTTTTTTCAAAAAACACTTGACAGGGACGAAAAGTTGTGCTATAATAAAGACAATGAAAAAAGAAAAGAGGTTCTTAAAAATGATTAGAAAAGTTTGTTTTGTTCTTTGTGCAGTTGTTCTTTTGAGTGCTTTGTGCGGATGTTCAAAACCGCAAGCCCCTTCGATTGAAATTGTTGAAGAAGTTGTCGAGCAAACAGAAGTTGTAAAGTTCGCAGGATGGACACCAGATCGACAGAGAGTTATCTTTGCAAATGAAGAGGGCAAAATGTGGTCTTTAGATAACTACTATGCTGAACCGAGCGATACTTTTGTAATCACTTTACACAATGACAAAATTGTTGAGATTGAAGTCATTGAATGAGCGAGTCCCGTTCAATCGAGAGGTTGAACGGGTATTTTAGGAATTTAATGCTTTATCGCTTTAACTCGCTAAAACAGAAAAAAATACTTTAGCACTTTAAAGCGCTGAAGTTTGGGGACATAGCGCCCCTTCACCGCTTTAAACGGCTAAAGTGCCAAAGTAAGCGAAAAGCCCATTCGGAGCGCAATTCATCCGAAGGGCTTCCCGCAAGTATAGCAAGTTTTAATTAGGGCAATTTTGAGGTTCTGTATCTTTTGCTTTTGGATTTTCACAAAAGATTCTTTTTACTTCACTAACGAAGAACGGCACGAGAATAAGAAAACTTAAAATTACAATAGCGATGATGATTGCTACTCCCCAAGGAGCGATGTATAAATTGTTGAGCATTTTGATTACCTCTTTCTTTCCTTTGTTGTCTTAATTATATCATATCTTTGAAGGTTTGTCAAGTGTTTTTTTAGATTTTTTTGAAAATTTTTCATTTAATTCTTTATACAGTTTGCGGAGTTCTTCTTCGCTGCAATAAATCTTGCCGCCCCAAGAGCCTTCGAGGGTATAGGGATAACTCTTATCATAATCATTCTTGCTGATGTAAATCATACTGAAAACCTCTTTCTTTTTCGTTGTATCTTTATTATAGCACACTTTTGGAAGTTTGTCAAGATTTTTTTTTAATTTTTTTTTAGGTGGTGGGTGGGTTAATCAATGAACCCACACCACACGCTCAACCATTATTTGCAGGGTTTCAGACCAAGACCAAACCGCAACTTCTGCACCTGCTCTATACCACTCCATAGCCTTAGCCTGATCGGTGGTGACTTCGATTGTAGTATTATTGATGTAATTTGTCTTTGTGGTATCCATTGTTCTGTAAGTCATTTTCTTTTACCTCTTTCTTTCCTTTGTTGATTCTATTATAACATGGATTTATCTATTTGTCAAGAGTTTTTTGAAAAAAGTTTTTTTATTTTTTTTGAAAAAAGTATTGACAAGTCAATTCTTTTGTGCTATAATACTATCAGAAGGTAAGGGAGAGAGCCTCCAAAAGAGAAACCAACCCTTTGCAGTGCGGTGGAAACTTCCGCAAGCCTCAAAAAGTCCTCCGTTGCGTCTGACGATCGACGCCCTTCGCTCGACAAGTAGTCGAGCATTTTTTTATCCTACTTTTGGGATTTAATGCGTTAATACTTTACTGCGCTAAAGCGTAAAAAAATTGCTTTAGCACTTTAAAGCGTTAAAGTCTGGGGTGGTTGCGGTCCGCACGGACTTTAATACTTTAAAGCGATGAATTGTTGAAGAAAAAAAATGAAGGCTTATTCAGCTTTCAAAATTTTGCGATTTTTGCAACTTTTGAATTGTGCAAGACCGTTTTGCTCAAACTCTTTTTCTTTTTCTATTGGAACAAAAAACCATTCGGTTGCTGTTCCGTTTTCAGATTGTTCAAACTTATAGCCCATTGCTTTCAGTTCTGCGTGTAATTCGTTTTCAAGATCTCTTTTTGTCTTTTTATAGGTTGTAATTGTTTCTAACAATTTTGCATTTGCATTGTGTGTGTAATACTGTTGAATACGGACATCAATATTTTTTGTAAAACCGATTTTAAAAAGTGTTCCGTTGCGAATTTCAGATTTGATTAAATAGACCATTTTTTTTACCTCTTTCTTTTTTGGGATTACCTTCCCTTCACTGTCTTTATTATAGCATAATTGTTTGCATTTGTCAAGCATTTTTTTAAAAAAGTTTTAATTTTTTTTAATGAATATTTATACATTATTTTTGTATAATTATTCATCTTGTTAAAAATTTAACAACCGCACAAATGTTCGCTTCAGTGTGTTAAAGCAATAAAGCACTTTTGGGATTTAACACTTTACTGTGTTAAAATGCAATTTCAAAAACTTTAACGCTTTAGCACTTTAAAGCGCTATTCAGGGCACTTTACGACTTTAACGTGGTAAAGCGCTGAAGTAAAAGAAAGAGGTGGGATTTCTCCCACCTTCATTAGATTTCTTCACCTGTTTCTGCTTTGTACTGTTTTGCCAATTCAATTTTTTTCTTTTCATAATAAGCAATTTTTCTTTTGAGTGCTTCGAGTTCTTCGTTTGCTTTTTCGATTTCTGCAATTACTCTTTTGTAGTTTCTTTTTGCCTTGTAACCAGGCTGATTTTCTCTTTCGATTCTTTTTGCTTTTGCTCTTTCTTCTTGAGCTTTTATTTTAGCAATTTGTTCTTCTTGTTCTCTTTTTTGCTTTTCAAATTCTTCTGTTGAGATCACCGAACCTTCAAGAACTACATCATATTGTTCTTTTGCTTTTTCGATTGCTTCTTTTTTATTCTCTGCTTCAATGATAACTGTCGTTGTTCCGATATACAGGTCACCGCAGCAAGCCTTGTTGTGTTCTTCGTTTGTTCTTGTTTCTACTCTGAATTTCATTTTTGTTTACCTCTTTCTTTCCTTTGTTGTCTTAATTATAGCACATCTTTTGCTATTTGTCAAGACTTTTTTTTAATTTTTTTATTTTTTTTGAAGTTTGGGAGTTATTCCTCCCAAACTTCTTCGCTCTGCATCCAATTGTATTCAGCCTCAAAAATTTCATAATCTAACATTTTCATTTACCTCTTTCTTTTTTTGTGGGGGATATCTCCCTCTCACTGTCTTGATTATAGCACAACCGCACGCATTTGTCAAGTCTTTTTTGAAAAATTTTTAATTTTTTTTATTCGTCATTTTACACAAAACAAATGTTCGGGGTATCCGCACATTTGTTCACTTTTGGATTGTATTACTTTAACGCTTTACTATACTAAAATTGAAATTTCGTTCACTTTTAGGAGTTAACACTTTACTGTGCTAAAATTGGGGGTGCTTTAACACTTTATCTTGGTAAAGTATTAATGCTTTAACGCTTTAGTAGGGTGAAGTTGAAATTTCGTTCACTTTTGGGATTTAACACTTTACTGTATTAAAGTCCGATTTCAAAAACTTTAACGCTTTAGCACTTTAAAGTGCTAGTTAGGGGTGGTGCGGACTTTAGCGATTTAAAGCGGTGAAGTTTAGGGATTTATCATTTTAATACTTTAAATCGATGAAGTGCGAAAAAAATGCTTTAGCACTTTAAAGCGTTAAAGCTAGGGGTCGCACGGACTTTAACGCTTTAAAGCGATGAAGCTCCGAAGCAATTAAAAAAGTGATTCTCAATTGAGAACCACTGTTTGTCCTTTGTATTCAAGGGTGATTGCTTCGTATCCTGCCTTCATCCAAGGTCTTGTGTTCTTAATATCATCATCAACGAGGACACCTGTTTCAGTTCTGATGAAGTCTGTCTTTTTGCCGTTGCCAACGATTACAATAACATTTTCAACAGGCATTTCAGGAATAAACTTTGCAAGCCATTCAAGTTTACCGAGTTTAGCACTTTCGCTTGCTGCCTTGCTTAAAATGTAAACCTCTATACCTGCAATCAGCAGCTCTCTTACAAGGTTTACATTGTCCATGAACGGGTCAAGGTTAGCAATCCAGTCCTTGTTGATTGCGTTGGCGTATTTATAAGGTTCTTTATGGAAGTTAGAAAGCACACCATCCATATCAAAATAATAAGTCTTGTTAGTCATTGTAAAATACCTCTTTCGTTAGTGTTGTTCTTTCCCTGACAGTAACTATTATAGCAGATAATTATCCCTTTGTCAATACCTTTTTGCAATTTTTTTAATGAATATTTATACATTATTTTTACATAATTATATACATTGTTAAAATTTTAACAATCTTGCTCATTCTATCTATTGCTTTATCTCATCAATGCTTTAATGTATTAACGCTTTAGTGTGATGAAGCATTGATGTTTTATTGCTTTATTGTGTTAGTGCTTTACTGTAATGAAGCATTGATGTTTTACTGCTTTATTGCGTTAGTGCTTTACTGTATTAGCACTTTACCATGATAAAGAATTGCTGCCCGCAGTTAGCGTAGACGACTGCGAGGAGCTGCTTTAGTATGTTAATGCTTTAATGTAATAAAACATTAACGGGTTAGCACATTAACGCTTTAGTGTAATAAAGTTTAGGGATTTAACACTTTAATGCGATGAAGTGACGATTTGCGAAAAAAATACTTTAACGCTTTAAAGCGCTAAAGTCAAGGCGCTTCGCGACAGTAACGCTTTACCACGATAAAGCAAGCATATAAAATAAGCAGGGCTTTCGCCCTGCTTTATGGTCATATAGTAGGCTGTTCTGTTACTGTTTGAATCAACCTACCCTTGCAAGCCTTAAACTGTGCAAGTCCTGCCTGTTCGAAGGCTTCCACCTTTTCCTGCGGTATATACACCCATTCGGTGGTGATACCGAAGACTTTATGGAACTTATAGCCTTGAGCCTTCAGCTCGCTATGTATCTCTTTTTCAAGCCTTCCCTTCGTCTTTTTATAGGTTATTGCGGTTTGTAGTAACCTGATAGAAGGGTTTGTGCATCCATAGGCACGCAGGCGAGCCTGTAGGTGGTCTGTTCGTCCTATCTTAAAGAATGCCCCGTTGTCATATGCTGCTGATTTTATCAAGTAAATCATAATTTATACCCTCCCTTTTTTAAGAATTATAGCAATCAATACAGAATTCTAAAAAGTGATCTGCATCCTCATTGACAAATTCTGTCAATGTTTCTATGTCGTAAATGTCGTCAGTAAATTCTTTGCGGTATACTGTCCATAATGCAAAAGTGTCAAAATAAGCATGGAAGTATTCAATAGTGTAAAATTCTTTTTTTGCACATTCTTTACACAAATAAAAACAAGTATATTCTTGCTCGAACTCTGTTCCGCAATGATCGCAAATAGTAGTGATACCTTCAAGATGAATTTTTTTTGCCATGATTTTTTTACCATCCTTCTATTTTTTTTGCAGCGGATTTGGATCCCCTGACGCTTATTATTATAGCATACTGTTTTTCGGATGTCAATAGGTATTTTTAACTTTTTCAATATTTTTTTTATTTTCTCTAACGGAAAAAAAAGTGTTTTTATATCGTTATATATATAGCATAGCCGGGGCTGTATTGAAGGAACAGATTTTTTAACGCTTTAATGTACTAAAGCGCCCGGACACAACAATCACCAAATCCATTTTAAATTTCGAATAACGGAAAAAATCCTTTTATTTTTTATTTTTTGGGAAAAATAAAAAACAGTAAACAATTTCTCATTGTTTACTGTTTTTTTTGGGCGCATATCTTACCAGTCCGTCAAACGAAGTAATGCCATACATAACCATATCCATCAATCGCAGTTCCTATATAATTATCATGTTCTGAAATCGGCCAACCGGTCCCATAACAATATATTTCTGCTGTTTCCGCAATATCGTCATCAATTAACGCCCATAAAGTTGGAATACCGTCTTGACTTTCAATATGTAAGAATTGCTCTACTTTTAAATCAATTCTTATTGTCATTCCGTTTACTCCTAAACGATATTTGTAAATTTTTTTCATTTATTATCCTCTGCTTCATCAATATGTTTAGTTACACAAACAAACCATTTTCCATCAATAAAAGTAGTATAATAATCCATTTCATCACCAATTTCAATTCCAAATTTTGCACGTAAATGTGATGGAATAATTACACGTCCCGCTCCATCAACCATATAAGGTCTGTTTTCTGGGATTAATTCCGCACCCTGAATCCAAGAACTTTGAGGCATAATTTTTCACTCCTTTTTAAAAATTTTTATAATTGTAGAAGATCTAATATGTATTGGTAATTTATTTACAAAAATTAAATCATAAAAGGGTATTAAATCTTCAATTTCTTTACATAATTCGTTTTCAGTAATATCTTTATAATAATAAATATCTCCATCAAAATTTAATTTATTATCATCAAAAACTATTTGCGCGCGCTGCTTATATTCCGAAGCCATCTTCGCTTCCCCACCCTTCCGGCAAGATACAGTCGAGCAAAGCTTCTAAAATATTGGCTGCCGCAAATATAGGTCCGCCAATTAAACAAATAATACAAAACGCAAATTTATCCGCAATCGGCAAATCTTTAGCATATTGACCATATTGAAAAAATATTAAAAGAGATAATATTAACCACAATATTGTTAAGATTGTAATTTCCAAGACCATACCCCCTCTATCGGTTCATATAGTACTGCTTTTGGAACTATTATATTACATTCTTTACTATTTTCAATATCATTAAAATGCAATTGCATTTCTTCATGTCTATTTTCATCAAAATAATCTTCAAAAGAATCTTTTGTTTTTATGCGCAACCCTGCTATTTTTTTACTATCATACAATGAAAAATCTGCGGCGATTTCTGTGTGCGGCGCCTCGAATTCCACAGAAAGCAATAGTAAATCGCAAAAGTAATATTTATCATTATATGCGGTTTCCAATTCATATTCTTCTGCTTGAATATTGAGCATATCTTTTACAATGGCGTTTAATTTTTCAAGATTGTCGAAGGTATTTTTTAGTACCTTCCACAATAAAAAAATAATTCCTAATGAACTTAGAAATAATACTGAAACAATTATCAAAGCAATTATCATATTTAATACTCCTTATTTTTCTACATTAATATTATATCAAAAATTTTTTTATTTGTCAAGTGAAAAATTTTTTTCTATTATAAAAAATTTTTTTTGGGTAAAATTCTAAAAAAACTTGACAAAAGAAATTTTTTCTGGTATAATAAAAAAGAAGAAGAAAAGAATGGAGGAAAAGAATATGATCAAATTAGATTATACTTTAGAAACTCCAGAAGAAAGAAGATAGTTAGTGGAAAAAATTTTAGAAGAAAATCCGCATCCTAGTGAAAGATATTTAGAAATTTTAGGAGACTATCTTATTTTCTGCGCAGAGAAGTAGCAAAGAAAAGAAGAAAGAAGAGTTCTTACAGAGAACCGTATGGTAACTGTAAACAAAAGAGAGACTTCTTTCGAAGGTCTTGTTGCTTAGTTAGAAAATGGCGAAGATGGCATTTATAATATGATAGCAAATGATAAAAATATAATTTTTCAGCCAAAAAATGTAATTACAAAAGAAGATATAGAAGAAGTTCCTGGATTAAAAGAATTAAGAGAAGCCATAAAAACTTGGGAATAGATGTTAAAAACCGCAAAAGGTCGAGATGCTTACATAATAAAAAAGAATATTATTGAAATGCGCAAAGACCAATATGTATTAAAAAACGAATATAGACAACCTATTCCTTCCGCAAAGACAATTCAAACTCGTGCTACAATTCCTTTAAATGATAGTTTTACTTTTGATGAAGAAGGCTATGTTATTCCTGAGGGAGTATCTTTGTGCGACCCAAAAATATGTTCAGCAATCTTATGTAATTATTCAAGATGTAAACAAGAAAGCGAAGGATATTTCGATAAAGATTTGTGGTATTTAATGGAAGATTTTGATGACGTAGCCACAAGAGCATTAAAAGATTATCCTATGTATGAAAGAATTATCGAATATAAAGTTGATGGTTTATAGAATATAATAATTTAGGAAAAAATAGAGGAAGAATTTGGTATTAAACACAGCGTAGAATATATTTCAAGTCTATGGAGAAACAAAATTCCAAAACTAATAGCAT
>JAZOAO010000018.1:0-69471 GCA_045595505.1 Acutalibacteraceae bacterium
GAAAAAACAATGTTTTATGCTACAAACAAACTTCGCCACTCGACGTACCTTTGTACGCCTTCGGGCAAGGCAAAACAAGTCTGAAGCCTTATTTTGCCTCAGTTTGTTCGTTCTGCATCTTTTTTTCCTATCCCCAACAAGGTGCTGTAAAAAAACGTATCGTTTTTTTACAGCCCCCACTCACTTAAAATTATTTATTCTGCATCAGCAGTTTTCTTTGCATTTGCCGCTGTTGCCGCACGGGTACGTTCCAGATCAAGATACATTTTATCTCTTGTCTTCTGGTCAATGTTATAGAAAAACATCGGAACAAGGCTCAAAAAGTCAAATATCAGCTGAGGACCGAAAGCGGCAATAAACATTTTCCACATTGTCTCCTCGCTCTGCACGGCTGTAAGACCGGATTCAAAGCCTGCCCATCTTGCAAGAAGCATAGTGTTAATTTTTGTAAGAGCAATTCCCCTCACTTTATTAATATATCCCGTAAGAAGATTTACTGTTGCCTCAACTCTGTAGCCGTTCTGCCATTCACAGTAGTCAAGAACCTCGTAGTTAATTTCATTTTCGATTATTTTCTTTGTTCCGTAGAATACCATTTCAAGACTGTTACCCAGCATCATTGCTATTGTCATAGGTAGCTTTTTCTTGTAGAATCCGTTTTCCTTACCGCCTATAAGACCCACAAGGAAGAACGATAACTCTGAAACAATAATTGAACCTCTCTGCATTAACCACAGAGATTTTGTTGAAAAACGTTTTCTGAATTTTGTTGCCCACGGGTAGCTGGCGTAAGATATCGGCATACCGGGAATACCTGCAATGGTGGACATCATATTGAATTTCAAAACCGTATCGTAATAAAGAGACTGAGATGTTCCCACATTGATACCGTCAACAAAGCCTGATAATGTGTAAATAAGCAAGGGTTTGTTTTTGAAAACAGAGAACATACCCTTCATAACCTGTGGCGGCTTCTCTGATTGAGGCACACGTTCCTTACTTACTATTACCCACATTATCGAAGGAATTGTTGCAATAACCCACCAGAAGGTTTTCATCGTTGAGAATATTTTTGTAAGATTTATATTTATCTTTCCGTTTGCAACAAGGTCAAATAAAACACCAGCCAATTGTTCAGGGAAACGTGCAAATAAATCGCTTGCGAAACGTGAAGAAACCAACAATGCCGTTCGTTCATTAGGGTTTGGAGTAAAGACGTTATCGATATAACCGCCACCACCGAAAAATGCACCTACTGTTTCGCTGATATATGAAAGTATCATATAGAAAATCAGTCTTTGAGCGGCATTCAAGCCTTGTGCATCAGCAATAATGGGCATTATACAGGTAACAAAACCGACCAAAATACTCGGAATTAACGCCAAATATTGGAAAGGCTTGAATTTACCCCATCGGGTACGCATTTTATCGATAATAACTGCGGAAAGCGGGTCGTTAATCAAGTCGTAAATACCCAATGTTACTGCCGCATTACCGTGAGCCTCTGCATCAAGTCCGAAAATTTTATATAAGAACAATTCCGAAGAGCTGTCATATTTACCCATAGATAATGCTGCCGTTGCTGTTTTTAATATATAAACAACTCTTTCCTTCGTGGAACAGAATCTTCTGTTCATATAGGCAGGTAAATCAGTTTCCAAAACATATTCGCGGGTCCCTGTATCAACACCCTGATTCATTTCTTCGCTCACGATTTTACCCCCTCTTTATTAAGCTCTGCTTCTTTTTGAAGCTGCATTTCTGTTAATCTTCTGTACATTTCCTGACGGATTTCGTCCTGAGGTACTCCGTCCTCAACCATTTTGAAATATTCTTCAATGGGAATACCTCCGACAAAGCAGGGAGCGTGTTTTACTTCAACGCCTTTTTTGTAGATTGCAATATCCACACCGAAATTCACACAAAGAAGCAAGAAATAAACAAAGGGCGCAATAACGAAATCTATTGTAAAATAGGGATTTTCCGGTATAAACATCAAAAGCGCTGTTGCCACACCACACAAAACTAACAATAAAATATCAAAAATATAGTTCCTCAATTTTCCGCGTTTTCCGCATGCCATTGTCAGACAACCAAAGCGAACCAACAACAAAACCACAGACAGAATCAGCGAAATAATCGCCGTGGCTAAAAATATTATTGCAGATTTTCCATTAGCAGTGTCTAAAAGAGATAAAATTGAATCTGTGTTCAAACCATCAAGCATATCTATTAAAGAAAAAAGGGTAAAAACACCCTCAAATTCTTCAAAAGGTGCTTTAAAGGCACCTTTGAGCCACGGAACAACAATTGCCGCCACAGGAATCAAGCTTGTAAAAATACGCGCTATGGCAAGCTTCGAACCTACGAAAGCCGTTTTCATTCTATCGATTTTTTTTTGAAAATAATAATGCTGAACCTCTGCCTTATCTGCATCCTGCATCAAACGTTCCTGAATATCATAAAGTACTATATTACAGTCGCAATGGGGACAATGCTGTTTCCAGTCAACCATTCTCAGATGCTCTCCGCACTTGGGACAATTTGCCATTCATTTCACTCCCTACTGTGTTTATGTATCTATGATACAATTTTTTTAGCATTTAGTCAATGTTTTTGGTTCAATTCAACAATTATCATTACTTTGAGCTTTTACCGTCAGAAAAAGCATTGCCAACCCTTTCACCTAATTTAAGATAAGCATTGTGAACAGGGTCAAAAGTAATAGCTTGAAGCTTTTCAGGAGCAATAAGTCCATCTTCTCCTAAAACAGATTCATCCGCACTGATATTCACAATTTCACCAATACAAACACCATCCTCGTTGAACTTAAGGAGATTGCACTCAACTGTCATAGGAAATTCGTTTATAATAGGTGCATTTACAAATTCGGATTTTACAGTTGTAAGACCCGCCTTTTCCGTTTTATCGGGTTCTTTATTGCCTGAAACAACACCCACATAATCTGCTTCCCAAACATGCTTTGCATCAGCAATACTGACAGTAAAAGCCTTGCTTGATTTGATGTTTTTTGTGGTTTTATGCCCGTGGGAAAGGCATAGCATAATCTGTTTATTTTCATATATTCCGCCCCATGCAGCATTCATACAATTGGGTTTTCCATTCTCGTCATATGCCGCAACAATAAATACGGGCATTGGGTAAACATCACTTTGTGCACCAAAATTTTTACGCATAAAATTACCTCATTTCATTTTAAATTCCATTGGTCTTTCGGTTGTCGATAAAAGAAGATTAACTGCTTTTGTAACAATAAATTTAATAGGCTTATGATTTTTAATAATATTGGGTGAAAGCGCATTTTTCAAAATAAATTCAGGAAAGCTTGGTGTTCCTTTTATCTGAATTTCAACAGTATTTCCCGAAAAATCAAAAGTCATATATTGAGTTGAAAGGGTGTTAATGGGTTTTACAACTGCATTGATTCTGCCGTTTTCAGTATATGCATACGCCCATATTTTATATGGGTAGCCTTTAATTTTGCACGCACTCATTCTCGGCTTACCGTCAAGACCGCAATTTATTACAACCTCGTCACCCTCTTCTTTCCATTTAACAGTAAAAACATCTTCTGTTAAACCAAAGGACACCTCATTAAAATTGGTTTTGGGTCTTTTAGCAAAGCTCGAGGTTAAAGAACGGGGAATAACGCTTGCAGGGAACATCAATTTTGCCAGAACATCGGAAAAAGAAGTCATATAAAATATTTTATCCGTTTGCACATTAAGCTTTTCTTCACATTTTTTTGGAACAAGCCTTCTGTTTTCAAGATATTCCTCCAGCTTTCCATCCCATTCATCAGTGCTTTCGTTTTCAAAAGCTTTAGTGAGAACATATTCAATTGCACCTTGGTTTCCACCCTCATCAATGCAAGCATTGGTTGTTGCAATAACTGCATTGTACTGAGGGAAATAGGATATAATCTGCCCAAACATACCTGTCATGCTGAAAACATCGTTTTTAATCCAGAAAAGGTAGCCATAGCCCTCATTTTCTTTGAATTTCACTTGAATTTTTGTAGCTTCCCTTGTCCAGAACTCAGGAATTATTTGTTCGCCCTTATGTTTACCGCCATTTGCATAGCATTGCATTATTTTTGCCAAATCACGAAGCTTAAGGTAACAACCCGTTCCGCCGATACATTCACCCTTTTCATTAGTTTCCCAGGCGGGTATATCAATTCCCAAAGGCACAAAAAGTCGTGGTGTTAAATAATCAACGAGATTTTGCCCCGAAAATTTATGTACCAAAGCCGCCACAACATGAGCGTCATTGTTGCTGTATAAAAAGCCTTTTTCTTTTCTGAACGGGGCTTTCATAAACATTTCCATATAATTGCCCGTCATATCCTGCAGAAAGCTGAATTTTTTATTACTGCTCATAGTGAGAACAGAACGAACGGTAAGATTTTCCCATTCGTCACTTTTGCAAGCTTCATATTCAGGAAATAAATCAATTATTTTGTCATCAAGAGAGAAAAGCCCTTCGTCAATTGCAAAGCCTGCCGCAGTTGAAACAACGGATTTTGTAACGGAAAACAAGGTATGAGGCATATCAGCAGAATAAGGGTAATTATATTCCTCGAAAACTGTTTCGCCATTCTGCATAATCAACAAGCCGTGATTTTCCACACCACAGTTTTCAAGCTTTTTATAGTATTTGTAAATCCACTCCGATGAAAGCTTTGATTTAGTAAGCATAAAAACACCTCTTACATTAAAATCCGGTCACAAAGGTCGATTTCGTGTTGAATTACAGCTATACAAATTATAATACTAAACAAAATATTATTCAACTTTTTTAAAGAATAGATTTATTTTTTATGTGCAAGATAATTACGGAGTGATGAAAATGAATGATAAAACAATGCAAAATAATGTTAAAAACACACTTGACCAAATTCCCGAAGCAAACAAAAACGCAAAAAGTATTACGGGTCTTGTTAAGGAAAGCGGAAAAATCACAGGCTACAAATTATCTGACGACTCTGTTGTTTCAAAGCAACAGGGGGTTAATATGGCAAAGCAGGGTAAAATTTCCGGCGTAGGTATTGCTCACAGAGGTGACACGGAATATCTGAAATCCGTTCCAAACGGTAGCGAAAATGATAATCTCGGAAATCTCCCGTCAATATCACCCGAAGAATAAAATTACCCGAAAGAGCGAAAAAGCTCTTTCGGGAAAATTTTTATAAATCTATCTCAATTCCAACGGGGCAATGGTCACTACCCATAATTTCATTAAGAATAAAGCTATCTTTAACCTTATTTGAAATTCTGTTTGAAACAACAAAATAATCTATACGCCAGCCCACATTCTTTGCCCTTGCTCCGTACATATAGCTCCACCAGGAATACTGCACTTTATCGGGGTGAAGATTTCTGAATGTATCTGTAAACCCTGCTTCAAGAAGCTGTGTAAACTTTCCTCTTTCTTCGTCGGAAAAGCCTGCGCTGAAATGGTTGGTTTTCGGGTTTTTAAGGTCAATTTCCTCGTGAGCAACGTTCAAATCACCGCAATAAATCACAGGCTTTTTACTGTCAAGAGCTTTCATATATTCTCTCAAAGCATCTTCCCATTCCATTCGGTATGAAAGCCTTGCAAGCTCCCTTTGAGCGTTGGGAGTGTACACACAAAGAAGGTAAAAATTCTCATATTCAAGAGTTATTGCTCTGCCCTCGTGGTCGTGCTCATCAATACCAAGACCATAGTTAACGCTTAAAGGCTCTTTTTTAGCAAAAATTGCAGTACCCGAATAGCCTTTTTTCTCTGCACTATACCAATACTGATGATACTCGGGGGTTTCGAACTCCGCCTGACCGGGTTGCATTTTAGTTTCCTGAATGCAGAAAAAATCCGCATCAATTTCTTTAAAAAACTCTTCAAAGCCTTTATTAAGACAAGCTCTGAAGCCGTTAACATTCCAAGATATAAATTTCATTGCTTTTCTCCTGAATTTTTATTGATTTAATTATATCACTATTTTTTCTTTATATCAACCGCATAAATATTTCTAAAACAATTGAATTTTTCAATAAAACTGCTAAAATGGTTATAGTTCTTTTGAAAGAAGTGATTTTTGTGATAACAAAAGAAGAATGGAAAAATATAAGAGGCTCAAAGCCTCAACCTGACCAGATTATGCTCTCCATTAAAGGCGATGCCTCCCATTCAATGACTGTTCGTTGGAGAACAGACACAACTGTTAACGAGGGCTTTGCTCTTTACAGAGAAAAAGGCACTGCAGATTGGATGAAAGCAGATGCTCTCAAGCACCCTTTCACAACCGACATGGATGAAAGCCATTTCTTTTTTGCAGATATGGATGGTCTTAAACCCTCTACTGAATATGAATACACCTGCGGTAATGATGAAAACAGAAGTGAAATTTATTGCTTCAAAACCGCAAAGAAAAATGCGGAAAAATTCTCCTTCATCTGCCTTTCCGATATTCAGGCAGGCGATGCTGAACCCCCTGCAGATTACTCCGTACTCCGCGAAACCTTAAAGAAATTTCTTAATGAACATCCCGAATGTGAATTCATTCTCACAGCAGGCGACAACACCAACTGCGGTCAGACCGATATTCAATGGACAGGGCTTTTCGAAGGTCTTAAAGGTATCTGCGAAAGAATGCCCGTAATGTTCTGCATGGGTAACCACGATGATATGGGCTTCAGCAGTTATTTTACAAAGGAAGATAAATATTATTCCGAATATGCAACCTACTTTACAAATCAGCTTTGGGGCAGCTATGAGCATAACGGACCGGTTGAAAGACCAATTGCAAACCACGCTTTTGATTACGGTAATGTGCATTTTTCAATTATCGGCACAAGCGGTTATGAAGAAATGAACGAATGGCTTATTGAACAGGCAGAAAAAACAGATAAAACCTGGAAATTTGCAGTTCACCATTTTCCCATTTGCTTCGCAGGTCCCGGTATTGAAATTGACGATTCATACCCCTCTCTTCGTGACGGTATGGATAAATATGACATTGTTTTCTCAGGCCACGAGCATTCCTTTGCCCGCTCATACCCCAGAAGAAAAGAAGGTCTTTTCACCAAACCCTCACAGGGTACAGTTCACTATAACTTAGGTTCAAGCCACCGTAACCCTCCCGGAACAAGAGTTGTTCCGAAAGTTTGGAACGCAAAAACCTATTGCCACGAAGAAGAGCTTTCAATGTTTACAATCGTTGATATTGACGGTGGCAAATGTACTCTCACAGCTTACGTCGAGGATGACAGAATTATTGACGTTGCAACAATTGATAAAGACAAAGACCTTATTACACCCTATGATCCTGCACCTGTTTATAATCAGCCCCGACTTAAATTCAAGGGCTATGATTTAGGTCTTTGCGTAAGAGAAACTCTCCCCCAAAATATAAATGGTATCTGGTATATTCCCATTGGTCAGATTATCAGCTTCATCGGTGGCGATGTTGAAAGAACAGAGGGTAAAATTAAAATCGGTGTTTACGGCAGAACTGCAGAGTTCGCAGAAAACTCAACTAAAGTTATAACCGATAGCGGTGAATATGAAATGGAAGCTCCTTGTCTTCGCCTTTGCCAAAATCAGCTTTATGCACCTATGCACGGCTTCTGCAAGCACATCCGTATGACACCATATTATTACGAGCACAATAACTTTATAGATATTGAATCCAATACAGAAGCTGTACCGATACCTCATCAGCCATAAATAATAACACATCCGTTTACTGATTTTTCGGTAAACGGATGAATTCTTTATATTTGTCATTTGATAATTTATTGATTAAAAATCAACTCGATGTTAAAAGACTGACCGTCATTGGTGTATGCTTTGATTTTTCCGTTATGAGCTTCAACAATAGCTTTTGCAACCGAAAGACCTATTCCGTGACCGCCTTTTCCGGAATTTCTTGAGCTGTCTGCTCTGTAAAAACGGTCAAAAACATATCTGAGGCTTTCTTGTGATACATAATCCTTTGTTGTATTAAAAACATTCAACTGAATCTGTTTATTATTTTTAACTAAATTAACGGCAATTTTACCGCCCTCTTGGGAATATCTCAGGGCATTATTCATCAAAATGCTAATTAACTGCTCAATTGCTTTATCATTACCGCAAAAAGAAAGCATTGGCTGAATGTTTAAAAGCAGTTCCTTGTTTTGTGTTTGTGCCAAAGCTTTAAAGGTTGAAGCAGTTTCAAAAACCAAATCCGATAAGGGAAACTCCACTTTTATTAAATCATTTTCCGCCTCTTCCATTTTAGAAAGATAAACAAGGTCATTGGTAAGGGTTGTAAGACGTTTTGTTTGGGTTTTTATCTCGTCAACGGATTCATTTGCGCCAATCTCCATTTCAAGCAAATCGAGATTCGCATTGATAATTGTCAAAGGGGTTTTTATTTCGTGCCCTGCATCTGTAATAAAGCGTTTTTGCTTATTGTAGCTTTCGGAAATTGGCTTAATTATTTTTTCAGAAAGAACAATTATAATGAGTAATATTATTATGTAACCTACCACCGACATAATTATACTTGCTCTTAGGAACTCATAAAAAGCGTTTAATCGTCTGCCGCAATCCAAAAATGTGATTCTTGTTCCCTTTAGCTCCTTTGAGCAGAGGAATCTGAAATCTCCTGCAAAGCCTTTTCCGTTTTTGTCATTTATAGCTTTCTTTGCATATTCAACCGCTTGATTTTCATCAACGGTTATTATTCTTCTCGTTTCTATTTCAATAATATTTCCCGAAAAATCAATTACAACGGAAAAATATCTTGATTCATACGGTGTTTCGGGTGACATCCGTGGTGGAAGAAAATCAGGTTTCTCCTGCATACCATCCTTAAAATCAGGAAAGTCGCCTTTGTTCTGTGATAAAACCTGAAGCAACTGGTCCGCCTCTGTCACAACAGAATTATAGTTCATTAAATTCATACCCGAAACGATTACAGTAAGAAGCAAAAAAAGTGCCATCATCGATAAAGCTATGAATTTGATTTTTAAATTTTTAATCATACGCTTCCTCCAGAGAATACCCTGCATTCCTTAAAGCTTTTATCTGAACATTGGCATTAAGGGCAGTCAATTTTTTGCGAAGATAGGAAACATATACCCAAACAACATTTATTTCCGCTTCGGTGTCAAAACCCCAAATTTTCTCCATAAACTTTTCTGCAGAAATCACGTATCGGGGGTTTGTCATAAACATTTCAAGCATTTGAAATTCTTTGTTTGCAAGACGAAAGCTACCGTTAGGCGAACTGAGTTCAAAGGTTGCTCTGTCAAGTGTTATATTTCCGAAACTGATTTTAGTGTCGCTTGAGGTCTGTGTTCTTGTGATTGCTCTGATAGTTGCAAGAAGCTCTTTTGTGTCAAAGGGCTTTGTCAGATAATAATCCGCTCCGCTGTCAAGACCGAGAACTTTGTCATCTACTTCCGATTTTGCACTCAAAATAAGAACGGGAACTCTGTTACCCTCTGAGCGAATTTTTTTTAGAACCGTAATCCCATCTGCTTTTGGCATCATTACGTCCAGAATTACAACATCGTAATCCCCCGCCATAATATAGTCAAACGCATCTTCTCCGTTGTCAACCGAGTCAACGGAGTAATTATTTTTTTCAAAAATTTTCACAAGTGCCTTTGCAAGTGCACCCTCGTCCTCTGCAAGTAAAATCCTCATAGTATACCATCCTTTTTCAAAAACATTTTAACATACATTAACAAATTTTTCATTATAAAAATAATATCTTAACATTAAATGTAATTTAAATTTTTAGTTCATTTAAGGTTTCTGCCGTATATTTTATTGTGAAATAATTTGAAAAGGAGCTTCTATGGCGTTTCAAACAGTTTTTAAACGGTATGAACTGAAATACCTTATAACCACAGAACAAAAAGATATAATTCTCGATGCCATAAAACCCTATATGGCAATTGACAAATACGGAAGAACAACCATAAGAAATTTATATTTTGATACAGATGATTATCGTCTTATCCGTCACTCGATTGAAAAGCCCTCATACAAAGAAAAGCTTCGTATAAGAAGCTACTCTCAAGCAAATGAGAGCAGTACGGTTTTTGTGGAACTGAAGAAAAAATATAACCACGTAGTTTATAAAAGGCGCGTTTCCTTGCCTGAAGAGGAAGCTATGGCTTGGCTTTGCTCGGGCGGTAACAAACACGAAAATCAAATTTCAAATGAAATTGACTATTTTCTCCAATACTATAAAACTCTTCATCCAACAGTTTTTTTATCTTATGAGCGAGAGGCTTATTTTACAAAAGAAAAAAGCGATTTCAGGCTGACCTTTGATGATAATATTCTTTTCAGAACAGAGGATTTATCATTAAAATCCGAGATCTACGGTACACCTATTTTGGAGGACGGTTCAGTTCTTATGGAAATAAAATGCTCGGGTGGGATTCCTCTTTGGATGACAAAAACACTTTCTGAAAACCGCATTTATAAAACATCTTTTTCAAAATACGGAACTGTATACCGTGAATATATTTACCCAAACATAAAAAAGGAGGGCATTTAAAATGCTTGATACTATCTTTAACGGTCTTTTTGACTCTGCAACCACTTCAGTTATAACAGTAACCGATTTTTTACTGTGTTTAGGAGTTTCCTTGATTTCAGGGCTTATAATGGCACTTTGCTATATGTATAAAACCCGATACACAAAAAGCTTTGTTATAACCCTTGCACTTCTTCCTGCAGTTGTTTGCGTTGTTATTATGATGGTAAACGGTAATGTTGGAACAGGTGTTGCCGTTGCAGGTGCATTCAGTCTTGTGCGCTTTCGTTCTGTTCCCGGTACTGCAAAAGAAATATGTATTCTCTTTTTAGCAATGGGTGCAGGTTTAATTGCAGGTATGGGTTACCTTGCGTATGCACTTCTTTTCACAATTATTCTTTCGGCAATATTTGTTCTTTATAACGCTTTAAATCTTGGCTCAAAGAAAAATGCTGAGCTTTACAAAACATTGAGAATAGTTATTTCCGAGGATTTGGATTATTCGGGTATTTTTGAAGATTTATTTTCTGAATACACCAAAAACTATGAATTAACTCAAGTCAAAACCACCAATATGGGCAGTATGTTCCGCCTTACCTATGACATAGTTCTCAAAGACCCTCAAAAAGAGAAAGAATTTATTGACAAGCTCCGTTGCAGAAACGGGAACCTTGAAATAACTGTTTCCAAGCAAGCAACCGTTAATACCGAGCTTTAAGAAAGTGAGTTATTATGAAATTTTTAAAGATTTTAACAATAATATTGTGCGCTTTGTTGGTATTTTCAAGTTGCGGTAAAACAGATTCAAACAACTCCGAAAGTGAAACACAAACAACAGAAAGCACTGCTTCAACAAAAGAAGAAACAACAATATCTGACGAGGATATGTTTTCAAATCGGGACACAAAATCCGATTATGATAAAACTTCTGCAATTATCGTAAAGTTGAATGATTCAAGTGCAAGCTGTGAGAATGATACCGTTGAAATCGACGGCAGTACTGTAACAATTACCGACGAAGGAACATACATTCTTTCAGGCACTCTTTCAGACGGTATGATAATAATTGATACAGAAGAAACTGACAAACCTCAGCTTGTTTTTGACGGTGTTAATATCACAAGCGAAACCTCTGCTCCCGTATATGTAAAAAACGCTGATAAGGTTTTCGTAACTTTGGCAGAGGGAAGTGAAAATTCACTTTCCAACGGTGGTGAATTTATACAGATTGATGATAATAATATCGACGGCGTGGTATTCTCAAAACAGGATTTAACCTTTAACGGTTCGGGCAGTCTTACAGTTACATCACCTGCCAATCACGGAATTGTCTGCAAGGATGATTTGGTTTTTACAGGGGGAGCTTATACTGTAAGCTCTGCCTCCCACGGTCTTGACGCCAATGACAGCATAAGAATTAAAGATACCACACTTGAAATCGCCTCCGGCAAAGACGGTATTCACACGGAAAATTCCGATGATTCCTCAAAAGGCTTTTTCTATATGGAAAAGGGTAATATAAATATTGAAGCGGAAGGCGACGGCATAAGTGCCGGGGCTTATGCACAGATTAAAGACGGAAATATTGATATTCTTGCAGGTGGCGGAAGCGAAAACGGCACAAAAACCAGCTCTGACTCCTGGGGCAATTTTGGTGGTCACGGCGGTATGATGGGCGGTCACGGCGGTATGGGTCAAAAGCCGGACAGGAAGCCAACAGGTATGAGCCTTTCCGACACAACTGACACTACATCAGCAGATACCGAAGAAAGCACAAGTATGAAAGGCATTAAAGCTGAAGGAAACCTTGTTGTAGAAAACGGTGCTTTTAATATCAATTCCGCTGATGATTCTCTACACTCAAATTCCTCGTTAACAATTAACGCAGGCACTTTTGAAATTGCTTCAGGTGACGACGGAATTCACGCGGAAGAAAAGCTGAAAATCACAGGCGGAACAATAAACATTACCGAAAGTTATGAAGGGCTTGAAGCTCTTGATATTGCAGTTTCCGATGGAGATATTTCACTTGTTGCAACCGATGACGGCTTGAATGCTGCAGGCGGAACAGACTCCAGCGGTATGGGTGGTCGCGATAACGGTATGTTCGGCGGTGGCGGTCCCGGTGGTATGATGGGCGGTACCTCCAACGGCAGTATTGTTATTTCCGGCGGAAAACTCCATATAAACGCTTCCGGCGACGGAATAGATGCTAACGGCTCCCTTGAAATCAGCGGTGGTTATACTGTTGTTGTAGGTCCTACAATGGGCGACACCGCAACTCTCGACTACGATTCAAGCGCTGTTATTTCCGGCGGTACTTTTATCGGAACAGGTGCTTCGGGTATGGCACAGACCTTTAGTAGTTCTGAAAATCAAGGTGTAATTTCAATAAGTGCGGGAACGCAAAATGCAAATACAAGTATTACTGTAAAAAACACTTTGGGTAAATCCATTGTAACATTCGCTCCCGAGCTTTCTTTTAATGTAGTAATTATCAGTACCCCCGAAATACAAAAAGGTGAAACCTATAAAATTTCCGTTGGCTCTGAAACAGCAGAATTTCAAGCAGAATAATAAAAAAAGTGTGTTAACACCTGTGAAATCTATCTTGTAACTGAGATTTTACTATGCTATAATTCTAACAGTTTCATTTTACAGGTGATTTTATGCAAGATATATTTTGTAATCTTAAATTAACAAGTGTTGCCGCTTCTCTTTGCTCTGCTTTAGGTGTTGAAAAACCCCAAGAGGCAAACAAACCTTTAGAGGCAATAGTCAAACTTTGCGAAGGAAAAAATATTGACAGAGTTTTAATGTATAATCCGGATGCTGTTGCTCTCTGGATTTTTGAAAAATATGCCCACCTTTTCACTCCCGTTATGCTCAATACCGATATAACACTTCCTCTTGAATGCGTTATGCCCTCGGTAACTCCCGTTTGCTTCGGCACAATGTATACAGGTGCTTCTCCCGAAATTCACGGAATTCAAAGCTACACAAAACCAGTTATTAAAACTGATTCTGTTTTTGATACACTTATCCGTGCAGGCAAAAAGCCCTGCATTGTTTCAACGGGTAACGACAGTATGTCAAAAATCTTTCTCGAAAGAGAAATGGATTATTTCATTGTTGAAACTCCCGATGAAGCAAATGAAAAAGCAATTGAACTCATAAAAGAAGATAAATATGATTTTATTGCGGTTTATAACGGAAATTATGACGGCACAATGCACCGCTATGGCCCCGAAAGCGAAGAATCAATTAATGCTCTAAAGCACAATATAAAAGCCTTTGAAACTCTGGCGATTGCTGTTAAAGAAAGTTGGCAGAACCATAAAACGCTTATAGGCTTTGCCCCCGACCACGGTTGCCACGAAATTGACGGCGGTTGCGGAAGTCACGGACTTTATATGCCCGAGGATATGAATATCGTGCATTTTTATGGGGTTATATAAAATAAGCGTTCCGAGAAGCAAAAGTGCTTTTCGGAACGCAATTTTTATCAAACAACAGACTTATTATAGCATACCGCAAAAAGATTGTCAATAATTTAACACGAATTCCGTTGTTCGATATACCAAAATCTGCGTTTTAAATAAAGAAAAACTGTGAACTTTATACAAAATTACATATTGCAAATACTGAATTTCCGTGCTATTATATAGACAAAGAAAGGGTGAGTCCAATGTACAAGTAAAAACCTGAATTTCAATAGAAAGCGTGGTTCCGATGTACAAATAAAAACCTAATCTTAAAACTATAAAATCAAGGAAAGGATGAGTCCGGTGTTCATGTAAAGGCCTACGGTTCGGGAAAATGAGTACACAGGAAAAGAACCGAAAGACTGAAAACTTCATAGAATGAAAGTTATTTCAAAACAAAAGGTTTTCTCACTTACGAGAATGAATATAGATACGTATATAAAAGAGTGTGTTGGGAAATAGGGTTCGTAGAAAGTGAAGTTAAAGGTCTTATTTAAAGAAAGAGAGGTAAATAAAAAGATGTTAGATATTAAAATAGAACAGAAATAGCCCTTGACGGCGGTGTGACGAGAAAGCATCGGTCAAGGGTTATTTCTTTTTTGAAATATTTCGTCTTTTTCACTGCTTACAGCAGTGTTTTTTTATTGCTCTTTTTTATTATTTATGATATATTAAAATCATAACAACGTAAAAGGAGTGCATAGTATGAAAGCAAAAATCACCCTTGCAAAAGAATTTCGTATCGGAGAAATTGATAAGAGAATTTACGGCTCTTTTATTGAGCATCTGGGCAGAGCAATTTACGGCGGTATTTATGAACCCGACCACCCTACTGCCGATGAAAACGGCTTCCGTCAGGATGTTATTGATTTAGTTAAAAAGCTCAATGTTCCCGTTGTTCGTTACCCCGGCGGTAACTTTGTTTCGGGCTATAATTGGGAAGACGGTGTTGGTCCCGTTGAAAACCGTCCCAAAAGGCTTGATTTGGCTTGGGGTACAACTGAACCCAACCTTTTCGGCACAAATGAATTTTTAAATTGGTGCAAAAAAGCTAATGCGGAATGTATGATGGCGGTTAATCTCGGCACAAGAGGTCCCGAGGAAGCAAGAAATATTGTTGAATACTGCAACCATAAATCAGGTTCATACTGGTCAGATTTAAGAATTTCTCACGGTGTGAAAGACCCTCATAATATTAAATTATGGTGCTTGGGTAATGAAATGGACGGCGGTTGGCAGATGGGTGCCAAAACTGCTACCGAATACGGCAGAGTCGCTCTTGAAGCCTCAAAAATGATGAAATGGACAGACCCCTCTATTGAAACTGTTCTTTGCGGTTCTTCAAGCATCTATTCCCGTACCTTCGGTAAATGGGAAGTTGAGAGTCTTGATATTGCTTATGACAGTATTGACTATGTATCTCTTCACCAATACTACGGAAACCACGCCGATGATACTCCCAGCTTTCTTGCAAAAAGCTTACAGCTTGACGATTTCATTTATTCCGTTATTTGCGCTTGCGACTATGTAAAAGCAAAAAAACGTTCAAAGAAAAAAATCAATCTTTCCTTTGATGAATGGAATGTATGGTATCATTCCAACAACCGTCCCTTCGATAAATGGAGCGTTGCTCCTCCCCTTCTTGAAGATATTTATAATTTTGAAGATGCGCTTCTTGTTGGCTCAATGCTCATAACTCTTCTTCGCCATTGCGACAGAATTAAAATTGCTTGCCTTGCACAGCTTGTAAATGTTATTGCTCCCATTTTCACTCAAACAGGTGGCGGAGTATTCCCACAGACTATCTTCTTCCCCTTTATGCATCTTTCAAATTACGGAAGAGGTTCTGCTCTTCTTCCTCTTATTGACTGCGAAAAATATGACTGCAAAGAATTCACCGATGTTCCTTACATAGAATCTATTGCAACCTTTGATGAAGAAAATGAAGAAATGACAATTTTCTGTGTTAATAAGAATCTTGAAGATAGAATTGTTTTAGACGTAAATCTTATGGATTTCGACGGTTATAAACCATTGGAATTTATTTCAATGGACGGCTATGATAAAAAAGCAGAAAATACATTTGATAATATTGCAGTTAAACCTCACAACAATCCTCTTCCCGAAATTGATAATTCTATTCTTACTGCTGAGCTTAAGCCTTTCAGCTGGAATGTTATCAGATTGAAGAGATAAGGAGAAGAAATTTTTATGAAAACTAAAGAGCTTACTCCCGAAAAAATTCAGAAAAGAGAAATTAAAAAACAAAAAGAAATAGCAAAATGGGAAAAAGAAAAAGCAAGACCTAAACGCAATTATTATTTTGTTTATCTTGTTTTTATTATCACTCTCATTTATGCCACCGATGAAATTGCTTCTCAAATCGGTACTTTAATGAAAACGGAAATCGCAAATGACCTTTTCTCTAAATACGGTCAAAGCTCGGTTGCTCTTTTAGATATTCTTTCAATTCTTGTTGTACCTTTCCAAGCAGTTGGTTTGTTATACAGACCTCTTGCAGACCGTTTAGGCAGAAAGAAATTTCTTATAATAAACACCTTCGGAATGAGCCTTGCAATGCTGGTTATATTCCTTTCCGATAATATTTTCCTTTACTTTATCGGTGCAGTTCTTGTTCAGTTTTTTATACCCCACGATATGCACGTGGTTTATATTATGGAATCCTCTCCATCAAAGCACAGAGCAAGAATTTACTCCACAATTAAATTCTTCGCCAATATGAGCGTTATGCTTGTTCCCGTTTTAAGAAGAATGCTTATGGCAGAAGCATCCGAGTGGAGAAATGTTTATATGATTCCTGCAATTGTAGGTCTTGTTACAAGCTTTATTGCAATTATGTTTGCAAGAGAAACGGATGCTTTCATTGATTCCAGACTTAAACATCTTCGCAAAACCGAAGAAGAGCTTTTACAGGAAAAGCTACAGAAGAAAACCAATGATGCGCAGGGCGGTCTTATTCCTGCATTTAAGTTTGCAATGAAGCATAAACAGCTCCGTTGGCTTTTCATTACCGCAACCCTTGCAAACTTCGGCTTTATCGGCTCAATTAACTATCAGGTTATTATGTCCTACGGATATGCAGAAAGTCTGTATAACTCCTTTACTCAGGAGGTTATGGACCTTGTAAGTGTAGGTCCCGTTACAACCGCACTTTTCCTTTTCCCTGTCGGTTGCTCACTTGCCCAGGTTATTATGGGCTTCATTTCCGACTCAAAGGGCAGAAAAGCGGCTGCTCTTGTTACTGCCTTTGACTGCTTAGCTTGCTTTATCGGCTTCTGGTTAGGTGCAAAATACAATTGGAGCCCGTCAATTGTCGGTCTTCTCTGCGGTGGCTTTGTCGGTAGCTTCTATTCCACAAACGATGTTCTTATTATGATGATTGGCGAATCCTCACCAACAAATCTCCGTTCATCAACAATGTCTGCAGAATTTCTTCCCGTTGGCGCAGGTGTTGCCCTTTCATATATAATCAGTCTTCCTCTTGCGGCAATTTTAGGAAATCAATATATGGGCATTATTTCTATTTGCCTTTTAGTTCCCGGATTTATTGCCGCCCTAATTACTCTCGCCAAGAAAACCCACGATACAAAAGGCATTGACCTTGATACAGTTACGGGGCTTGAGTGGGACTAAGGTGGCAGAGCCACATCGATATAAATCCTGACGGATTTTCGATATGTCTGACGATATAAAAATATACACTATCTGTAAATTTTGGTTTACAGATAGTGTATTTGTTTTTTATTTGGAAATTATAGTTTTGAGGTGAAGTATTTAATGGCAAAGAAAGGAATGAATCGTCCCCAGTGGACGCATACAAAAGAAAGGAATGTTGTGACCCCCGTACCTGAAATTCAAGGTAAAGCAAAGACAACAAAGGAAAAAGCAAATCCCATTATTTCAGGCACAGAAGCTCCCGCTCAAAAAGTTTTTCATACTAAACCATTTAAAGAAGAAAAGCCTATTTCCGAAGCCTACCCCGCTATTGACACAGACCTTGGCAGAGATAATATAGAAAACGATATTACCGCTGCCGATTTGCAGGACACTTAATATGGAATCAATATGGCAAAAAACGGCAGAGCTACCCACTTTTCCGACACTTGAAAGTAATATTAAAACCGATGTTCTTATTATCGGTGGCGGACTTGCGGGTATTCTTACTGCCTATAAATTGAGAGAAAAGGGCGTAAGCTGTATTGTTGTTGAAAAAGACAGGATTTGTCAAAAGGTAACAGGAAACTCCACTGCAAAAATTACAAGTCAACACGGCTTTTGTTACAGTAAAATTCTCAAAAGCAACGGTTTTGAAAGTGCAAAAATATATCTTCACGCCAATGAACAGGCTGTTCGGGAATATGAAAAGCTTTGCGAAAAAATAGGTTGCGATTTTGAAAAAAAGGACAATTTTGTTTACGAATTACAAGATATGAATTTAATTGATGAGGAATTGAAAGCCTTGTGGAAAATAGGTTATGATGCAGAATTTCAAGACAAGCTCCCATTACCCATCAAACCAATCGGTGCAATTAAATTCAAAAATCAAGCGCAATTCAATGTATTGAAATTTGTCGGCAGTATTGCAAAAGACCTGAAAGTTTATGAAAATACCTTTGTAAAAAAGATTGACGGCAGCTCCGCCATAACAGAAAAAAACAAAATCACATTTAAAAAAGCTGTTATAGCAACCCATTTCCCCATTATCAATAACCACGGGCTTTTCTTTATGAAAATGTATCAACACCGCTCCTATGTTATTGCTTTGGAAAATGCACAAGAAATTGACGGGATGTATGTTGACCAAAGTGATGCGGGGCTTTCTTTCAGGAATTATGAAAAACTTTTGCTCCTTGGTGGCGGTAGTCACAAAACAGGTAAACAGGGGGGCAACTGGCAAGAGCTCCGAGATTTTGCGAAAAGAAATTACCCCGACAGTAAAGAGGTGGCATTCTGGGCAACGCAGGACTGCAAAACCCTTGACCATATTCCCTACATCGGACCATATTTTAAAGGTGCAAAAGATATTTTTGTTGCAACGGGCTTTAACAAATGGGGTATGACAGGCTCAATGGTCAGCGCTATGATTTTAAGCGATATGATAATTGGAAAAGAAAATCCTTACGCAAAAGCCTTTGATCCATCAAGAAGCATTTTAAAGCCACAATTATTAGTAAACGGATTTGAAAGTGTAAAAAATCTTTTAACCCCAACAACCAAAAGATGTCCCCATTTAGGTTGCGCTTTAAAATGGAACAAATGGGAGCATACTTGGGATTGCCCCTGTCACGGTTCAAGGTTTACAGAAAAAGGTAAATTATTAGAAAACCCGGCTAACGGGGATTTAAAATAATGTTGTCTTCGGACAGCATTATTTTTTGTTTATAAGTAGTTAATCAACTGTTTAATAAAATGTTTTATAATTTTTGTGACCATTCCGTTGTGTAATTTGTATTTTAAGTGAAAGGAGAACGATATGAGTACGAATATTGACTTTCAGCAAAAATACAAAGAATACGGCGAAATGCTTTACAGAATTGCTTTTGTTTTTCTCGGCAATCCCGATGATACGGAAGATATTTTGCAAGATGTATTTATTACGTTTCTTTATAAATCTCCCGAATTCAAAACAAAAGAATACGAAAAAGCCTGGCTTATAAGAATAACACAGAACAAATGCATCAATTTTCTTAAAAGTTCCGAGAGAAAAACTCTTCCCATTGATGAACTGAAGCTCCCTACATACAGCGAAAATCACGAAGAGAAAATTGATATTGTGAAAAACATTCTTTCTTTGCCACAAAAATATAAAACCGCCGTAATTCTTTATTATTACAATGATTACTCTGTGGAAGAAATCGCAAATACGCTGAAAATAAGTAAATCTGCAGTTAAAATGCGACTGAAACGCGCAAGAGAAATCTTAAAAATTGAATTGGAGGATTACAACTATGAAGAAAAATGACATTAAGAACAGTTTAAAAGAAATTAAACCCTCACCCTATCTTGAAACCCGACTTGAAGCCAAAATAAAAGAATTTGAACCTGCACCCAAAAGAAACAGAAAGCTTGCTGTATCAACCTTTGCTATGTGTGCGCTTGTACTCACTTTGGGAGTTTTTGCAGGAACAAAGCTTATTAAAACAGAAGCACCATCTGTCCAAAAAACAAGCGCAACAATTGAAACTCATCAAGCGCAGGTGAATACAGAAAAGTTCAAAGAAACTACCCAAGCAAATCTCGAAATTTTAGTAAGCCACCCGAATGAATTTTATCAATATACTGAAGAATTCAATACAGACGGTATAAAGCTTACTGTATTGGGCGAAGATATTACCGAAGGAAATTATATTAAGTTTTACCCTGAGGATGAATATGTTGACCTGCCTCTTGAAGCTATTTTTGAAAAACTCGGTGGCAAATTCACTTGGATTAACAATGTAACCGGTTCTTTAGAAATTAACGGCAAAATTTATAATTATAGTGCCGAATTTGCAAATATGCACATAAGAGGCGATGATAATTACATCGACTTTCGTTCCGATAAATATATAAAAACCGAACACAGAATAATAAACGGTAAACATATAATTGATAACGAATCCCTTGAAATGCTTTTAGAACATTTCGGTTATGAAATTAGTGTTGATTTTGATGCAAAAGTAATCGAAATTAAATAATTCCCTTTCAAACTCTGCCCGAACAAGCGGGCAGAGGTTTTTGTTTCAAAAAATATAAATATTTTCTTTACATATTGCGATATTTTAGGTATAATATTTATTCGTAAAAATATGTAATTAAATACTTTATGAAAATGTATTTGAAAGGAAAATATATATGCTTCAGTTTGAAGAATTAAGACTTGAGCTCCTCTCCTATGAGGACAAATTAAAAGACCTTGCAGAAGCTCTCGGTCTTCAGAAAATGAAAGATGAAGTCAGTGAGCTTGAAGCGGAAAGTGCAAAGGACGGTTTCTGGGATGATATTCAGCGTTCACAGAAAATCACTCAGCATATGGCAGCTCTCAAAAACAAAATCAAGGCTTATGATGACCTTTGCGGTGTTTTTGATGATACATTAACTCTTATTGAACTTGCAAACGAGGAAGAGGATGAAAGCCTTTTCGATGAATGTCGCGAGGGTGTTGACGGATTTATTTCAGCTCTTGATGCTATGACACTTTCAACTCTTCTTACAGGTGAATACGATAAAAATAACGCTATTCTCACCTTCCACGCAGGTGCAGGCGGAACAGAGGCTCAGGACTGGGCACAGATGCTTTTCCGTATGTATAACCGTTGGGGAGAGCGCCACGGCTTCAAGGTTTCAACTCTTGACTACCTTGACGGTGATGAAGCAGGTCTTAAATCCGCAGTTATTCTTATTGAGGGTGAAAATGCCTACGGCTATATGAAGAGCGAAAGCGGTATTCACAGACTTGTTCGTGTTTCCCCCTTTGATGCATCAGGCAGACGTCACACTTCTTTCGCATCTCTTGAGGTTATGCCCGAAATTGATGACAGCATTGAAGTTGAAATCGCACCCGAAGACATTAAAATGGACGTTTACCGTTCATCAGGTGCAGGCGGTCAAAAGGTTAACAAAACCTCTTCCGCAGTTCGTCTTACTCATATACCCACAGGTATTGTTTGCTCCTGTCAGGTTGAAAGAAGCCAGCACCAGAACCGTGAGGTTGCAATGCGTATGCTGAAATCAAAGCTCATTGAAATCAAAGAGCGCGAGCATCTTGATAAAATCAGTGATATCAAGGGCGTTCAGAAAGAAATTGCCTGGGGTAGCCAGATTCGTTCTTACGTATTTATGCCCTATACCCTTGCAAAAGACCACAGAACAAGCTTTGAAAACGGTAATATCAACGCAGTTATGGATGGCGACCTTGACGGCTTCATTAACGCATATCTTAAAATGCAGGCAAATAAAGAATAATCATTATGGACATTAGAGAAACTTCATTAAAAAAGCATTACGAGTGGAACGGAAAAATTGAAGTAATTTCCCGTTGCCCTGTTGAAACACGGGAAGATATGGCTTTGGCATACACCCCCGGTGTTGCCGAGGCTTGTCTTGTTATAAAGGATGACGAAAATAAATCCTTTGAGCTTACGAGAAGAAACAATCTTGTGGCAGTTGTAACAGACGGAACTGCAGTTCTCGGTCTTGGTGATATCGGTCCTGAGGCAGGAATGCCCGTTATGGAGGGTAAATGCGCTCTTTTTAAGAAATTCGCAGATGTTGATGCCTTTCCGCTTTGCATTAAATCGAAGGATGTTGATGAAATTGTAAGAACAATTTATCTTCTTTCAGGTAGCTTTGGCGGAATCAACCTTGAAGATATTTCCGCTCCCAGATGCTTCGAAATCGAGAAAAAACTCAAAGAAATTTGTAATATACCTATATTCCACGATGACCAGCACGGAACTGCTGTTGTTGTTCTTGCAGGCGTTCTCAATGCTCTTAAAGTGGTAAAAAAAGATATTAAGAATGTAAAAATAGTTGTTAACGGACTTGGTGCCGCAGGTACTGCAATTTCAAAAATGCTTATTGCCGCCGGAGCACAGAATATGGTGCTTGTTGACAGGTTTGGTATCATTAACGAAAATGATGAATTTCTCGGAGAAGAAAGGCAGAACCTTGCAAGAACAACTAACCCTGAAAAGTTGACCGGCGGTTTAGATGTTGCAATAAAAAATGCAGATGTTTTTGTTGGTGTTTCCGCACCGAATATTCTTTCCGAAAAAATGGTTAAATCAATGAACACCGATGCCATCGTTTTTGCAATGGCAAACCCCACCCCCGAAATTATGCCCGATAAGGCAAAAGAAGCAGGAGCAAGAGTTGTAGGAACAGGTCGTTCGGATTTTCCCAACCAAATCAACAATGTCCTCGTTTTCCCCGGAATTTTCAGAGGTGCTCTTGATTGCGGAGCAACGGCAATAACCGAAGAAATGAAGCTTGCAGCAGCTTATGCTCTTGCAAAGCACATTCCCGAAAACGAGCTTAATGAAGAAAACATAATCCCCTCTGCTCTTGACAGAAGCGTTGCTTTTGAAATAGCTGAGGCAGTAAAAAAATCCGCTATAGAAAGCGGAAATGTAAGATAAAATGACTGTGCCCCTATCAACATTTTATGAAAATGTTGATAGGGGCACTTGTTTATACCTCATTAAAATATTTAACCAGATATTCCACTACTGCTCCAAACATAGGATGGCTGTGGGAATGTGCGCCGTCCCAGTTTTCCCAAAGGGTTGTTGCGCCGTGCTTTTTCATATTGTAGAATGTGTTTTCCTTTTCGCTTGTGAGAAGTTTAAAGGCTAAATCCTTATGACCGTTTTCGCAAAGGGTTCTTATAAGAATATCTGTTCCGAAAATGCCTGTATCAAACTCGCCCAGCTTTTCATATTTATCTACAATTGCTTTAAGAGTTTTCTCGTTACCAAAGCCTAAATCATAGCCGTAAGCATCACAAGCCTCAATAGATTTATAGAAGGTGCCTGTTTTCTTATCATAGTATTTTTGGAGAAATGCTTTCTTAACTTTCTCATAACGGGCTTTAAGCTCTTTATTGGATTTGCCGAGAATATCTGCAATCTCAATTGTCATTTGGAGAGTTTTTAAATGGAAGTATGTGTTTACAAAGGGTTCGGGAATAAGATTTCTGTCCTTGGGTGAGCACCAGTCACCTAAACACCAACCGCCCTTTTCTTCACGGACTACCAAGCCCTTTTCGCTATGACTTTCGAGATAATCAAGATAACGGAGCATATTCGGGTAATATGCTTCAAGGAGCGCCTTGTCGCCGTAATGCTTATAGAAGGCATAGGGCACAATCACCATTGCACCGCCCCAACCGCCTGGTCCACCGCCACCGCCGTAAAATGGTGCAGTATGCTGAACGTGACCGTTGAAAATATCTTGGCAGTCTGCAATATCTCGAATCCATTTGCGGTACATACTCTCTGCATCAAAGCAGGTCATAACTGCATTTACGGTTAACTGACCGTCACCTGTGTAGCCAAGCCTTTCTCTGTGAGGGCAGTCCGAGGGAACACAACCGTGAATGTTTGAGTTCTGGGTTCTTATATAAGCATCAAAAATCCATTGCAAAGTTTCATTTGAGGATTTGAATTTAACAATGGGCTTTAAATCCGTATGAACAACTCTGTATTCCTTAACATTCGCTCTGCCTAAAACATCAAAATATCTCGCGCCGTGCCAGGTGAACTGAGGATGGAATTCTTGGCATTTATTATCATAAATATATGTATCCTTCTGCATACGGAATTCACCGCCTGCAGAATGGAACTGGAGTCCACCATCTTCATCAAGCTCTTCCGCAAAGCGCATAGTACAGCTTTCGCCCGTATATGCATCCTCAATAAATTCTATAACAGGGTAACCTGCAACATTTTCGCCTATATCATATATTGCATAATCACCTTTTTTATATATGCAATTTGGTTTCAGCTTTCTTACAATTCTGTCTGGAGTGAAATCCGCTTCATCAAGAACGGAAACGGGTGCAGGAATAATTTTGGGAGTTCCCCAATTTTCAGTTGAATAGGAAACATCCGAAAAATCATAGTAACCAATTCTTGAATCCTGATCCTCGCCATAGTAAACACTTGCTCTTTGAACATAGGATTTAATATATTTAAGGTTACTGTCACTTTTTGCAATGATTTTATCCCCTTGAGTGAGTTTAAAACAAAGTTTAAGTTTGCCGTTACCGTAGCACTTAACACCTTCATTGGGGCATTCGTGCTGGGCGTACCAACCACCGCCAATATGAAAAACAATTGTGTTTTTACCCTTTTTCAAAAACTTTGAAACGTCAATTCTTTCATAAAGAATTCTGTAGGTCATTTTGTCAAATATGGGATAAGACATACTTGCGGTGTCCATAAATTCAAAGTTTGTCCAGGCAGGTGAAAGCACCTTATCACTTATGCTTTTGCCGTTGATGTAAACATTACAGTAGCCAAGTCCCGTAACAAAAAGCTCTGTTGGGGCTTTCTTATCAAAATCAAAATCACAACGGACAATAACCGCTTCGGTATCTTGAAACTCTACCCAATCTGCGCCCTCAAAAACAAGGTTAAGATTATATTTTATATATCTTCTGCCTTCTTTTTCGAATGCAATATTTTCATAGGGTAAGCCGTTTTTAGTGAAGAAATCAATAACTTCTGCTCTGCTTTCACCAACTATTCTTTTTGCACCGTTTTCAACAGCAAGTTTTTTCAATTCTTTTAGAATATTACTGCCAATTTTGAATTTTCTGTAATCCTTGCTGACTGCAATTTTAGAAATTTCAAATTCACCGTTACCGTTGTCATAAAGACTACCGCAACCCAAAAGCTCATCACCGATTGCGCAAACAATGTGAAAGCCTTTTTCATCACGGCTATCTTTAATAACAGAGGTTTTTTCACCCTCTTCGCAACAGAAAACCTGACGGCGAAGAGCTATAATTTTTTTAAAAAGTTTGTGAGAAAAATTTATTTTTTCGTATCTTTGTTCCATAGTACACCTTAATTATTTTTCTGTCTTTTGTGGAGCAATAATGAAATTGAATGTATGCTCTTTGGAAGCATCAATACTGTACTCGGGAAGAGTTGCAGGACCGCAGCTGCCTGTACCCGTACCCTTTGTATAGCCGTTAAGAGTTACAAAGGTTGTTTTCTGGTCATAAACATCTTCTCTGTGGTCTGCTTTTTGAAGAAGAGCCTGAGTATAGTTATGAACATTGAAATCAAATCTCTTATCGGAGTATATAAGGATTTCCTCGCCCTTTTCATTCTTTAATTTAAGATACGAAACATCGGAATGGTTGGAGTTATCCTGAGGACGAATATAAGGCTCGTGCTCATCAGCAACCTTTGCGGAGTAAAGTCCAATCGGTGCGTGAGCATTAAAGTCGTTATAATTTTCCTTTTCGCCTCTGCCGAAGTATTCAATTTCGTTAAATTTCTTGTCTGCCTCAAAGGTGAGACCGAGAGCAGCCACATCATAGAACTGTTCTTTACTGTCTTTATCAGGGGCAATCGCAACCTCAATATCAACAACGCCGTTGGCACCGATAATATAAAGAATATTTGCATTAAAGAGAACATCTTCTTTGCCGTGAACAGTAATATACTGGCTAACGGATGCCACACCTGATTTAACCTCTGCGCTCATATCTTCAAGAACAATTTTCGGGTCAACAAGGTTGTGTTTTTCCCAGTCCTCAATAATCCAGCGGTCATTATCTACATAAGCTCTTGAAAGGTTAAGAAGAAAACCTTTATGGGAAACGGGCTCTTTATTGAGCACCTGAACACCGTTTGCCTTATAGGAAACCATTTCACCCGTTTCCTCGGAGAACTCAATTGAACCGTTTTCATATTTAACCGTAAGTTTTTCACCGTCGGAAGCAATTGAAACCTTGCCCATTTCAAGAGAAGGCTGAATAAAGGGCGCTTCGGAAAGTGTCAACTGTTCGCTTGCAATTTCAAAATCACCGTCAAGGTAAGTAAGATTGAGATAGGTGTTTTTATCATAATTCACTTTAGGTAAATCCAGCTTATACGTTGCATCCTTTTCGGGAGCGATATCAGTACTGAAGCTACCGCATTTAAGTGTAATACCGTTTTCCTGAAGCTCCCAATAAACCTCAATATTCTTTGAAGAAAGGAAGCGGTTGGTATTAACAAGAGTGAGCTTATTTCCTGAAAGTCTGCGAACTCTCAAAGGTCTATAACAATTTTTCATTTCATAAGCACCTGTATGGGGTGTGCGGTCAGGGTAGAAAAGACCGTCAACACAGAAGCAACCGTCGTGAAGAAGCTCGCCGTGATCACCGCCGTAGGTATATTGATATTTATACTTATCACTACCGTCGTGGAGCACGGAATGGTCAGCCCATTCCCAGATACAACCGCCCATAAAAATATCATCGGAATAGAAAATCTGCATATATTCCTCCAATGCACCGGGTCCGACACCCATAGCGTGACAATATTCGCAGAGATAAAACGGCACTTCCCGGTACTGCTTACCGCGTTTTCTGTCGCGGATTTTTTTCATATCATCCTGATGAGTATACATTTCGGAGAACACATCATAGTGATAACGCTTTGTTCTGCAAACGCCCTCATAATGAACAGGAATATCTGTTAACTCTTTAAGCATCTGGTAGCATTTATCGTGACATTTATAACCCCAGGATTCGTTGCCCAAGCTCCACATAATAATTGACGGATGACTTCTGTCACGGAAATACATTCTCTTAACTCTGTCCATATATCTGGGTGCCCATTTTAACTTATGGCTGATTTCTCCGCCCTCACAGCCTAAATCCCAGATACCGTGAGTTTCAATATCTGCTTCGTCCACACAGTAAAGACCGTAATGGTCGCAAAGCTCAAGAAAGAACGGGTCGGGAGGATAGTGGGATGTACGAACGCAGTTTACATTAAACTCTTTCATAAGCTCAACATCTTTTATAAGATCCTCGTAACCCATAGCATAGCCCTTTGTTTCGTGGGTGTCGTGATGGTTTACGCCTTTTAGTTTAATCTTTTTTCCGTTGAAATAGAAAACAGCATCTTTTATTTCGATGTTCTTAAAGCCCACATACTGACGGATTGTCATAACCTCTTTTTTGCCATTATAAAGGGTGATGTAAAGCTCATAAAGTCTTGGAATTTCTGCGCTCCACTCATCAACATTAAGACCTTTAAAGGTAATATAATTTTTCTTTTCACCCTCTACAGTTTCCTCTGCTAAAAGGTTTTTGCCGTCATAAAGTGATGCTTTAACAGAAGTACCTTTAAAAGAGCCTTTAAGCTCTGTTTCGATTTCAAGATTATACTTTTTACCTTTTTTCTTTGCTGTTGCCTGAAAATCGTTTATATAAGTTTTCTCATAGGAATAGAGAAGAACATCTCGAAAAATGCCGTTCTCTCTGAACATATCCTGAGCTTCAAGGTAAGAGCCGGTGCACCATTTATAAACAACAACTATAATTTCGTTGTCGCCTTCTTTAAGAAAATCCGTAACGTCAAATTCGTAAGAGTTATGGGCAGCCTCACCATAGCCTACAAAAACTCCGTTAATGTACAAATCAACACAAGGAGTAACACCCAAAAAAGTTAGTATATAATTTTTAGAAGTACGGTCAATATTTACGATTTTACGGTAAATACCGCAGGAAAAATCCTCGGGAAGCTCCGGGGGTTTTACGCCCTCGCCCTTAGGAAGACCGAAAGCTCTGGGGTCAAAGCTGTAAGGACAGTTAATATATGCAGGCTCCTCGTAGCCTGTTCTCTGCCAGGTGCAAGGAACATTAATTTTGTCAAATTTCACTTTTTTTGTATCAAGAGTTGCAGGAAGTTTAGATTTTTTCTTATAATATTTAAACTCCCATTCTCCCGAAAGAACCGTTACCATATCGCTGTTGTAACGCTCGGTTTTATAATCTGCTTTTACAGCATCGTTCTTTTTTGAATGGGGGATTGCATAAGCACGGGGTGCTAATCTGCCCAATTCAAATGTTTTGAAATTACAATGGTTAATTTTATCTATAATATACTTCATTTTTCATTCCTCCGTTGGAAAAAATGTACAATGTTATATTACCATACCACCATATTCTTTTCAATTATTTTGAAAAATATATTCTCAAAATTATTACATTATGTTAAAATAGGAGAGCAAACCCTTACCTCTCTGGCGAAGAGAGGGGGACCGCACCGAAGCTTGTCTTTGGTGTGGTGGAGAGTTCTATCGTTAGCGTATAATAAAATCCTTTACCTTATTCGCAATTCGGAGATACAAATGGAATTTCAAGAAGAAACAATCACCGCCGCAGTTGAAGACGTAACTTTTCAGAACAATACAAACGGATTTACCGTTATGGATGTTTCTGTTGATGATGACTTTTTTACCGCTGTGGGAATTATGCCCGGTGTAAGTGCCGGAGAAACCGTTACCCTGACGGGTAATTTCACAATACATCAGTCTTTCGGCAGGCAGTTCAAGGTGACTGCCTTTTCTCGCTGTATGCCCGAAACAACTGAGCAGATTTATAAATATCTGGCATCCGGAGTAATTCGCGGAATAGGTCCGAAAAAGGCTATGCTAATCGTTGAAAAATTCGGGGCAGAAACACTTGAAATCCTTGATACTTCACCTGAAAGACTTTCCTCTTTAAAAGGAATTTCCGAAGAACAGGCAAAAAATATAGGCGAAGAATTCAAAAAGCAGTACGCTATGAGAACTGTTATGTTAGGACTTGAAAAATACGGTTTTTCACCTACTGAATGTATCAGACTTTTCAGAAAATTAGGCATAAATGCTGTTAAAAAAGTTGAAGAAAACCCTTATATGCTCTGCGGTCTCGGTATAGGTATCACTTTCGAAAGAGCAGAAATGATTGAAAGTAAGCTCCCGGAAAAGCCCTTACCCGATTACAGAATAAGCGAAGGAATTTTGCACGTTGTAAGGCACAACTCAACCTCAAGGGGTCACACCTGCATACCGAGAGAAAAGCTCTTACCCCCCTGCTCGGATTTGCTTTCAGTAACGCAGGATGAAATTGATATTGCTATTGATAAATTAGTAAACACAGGTCAGCTAAAAATGCACGTTATTGAGAGCAAGGAATTTGTTTTCCTCCCCTCTTCATATAACGCGGAAAGAAAAATTGCTGACAGAATTGATATAATAGCCAACTTCCCACCTGCAGGCGCTCCTCGACTTGCGGATTGGATTGACGAAATAGAAAAGATAAACGATATAAAATATGAAGAGCAACAGCGACTTGCTATTGCCACCGCCGCAAAAAAAGGTCTTCTTGTTCTGACAGGTGGCCCCGGTACCGGTAAAACTACCACTATTAAAGGAATTATCAATATTTTTGAGCATCAGAACCTTGATATTGCTCTTGCGGCACCAACGGGCAGAGCAGCAAAGCGAATGAGCGAGGTTACGGGAATGGAAGCTAAAACCATTCACCGACTTTTAGAGGTTGAATGGGATGAGGATGATAAGCCCCGTTTCCGCAGAAATATTGAAAATCCCCTCGAATGTAATGCGCTCATTCTTGATGAGCTGTCAATGATAGATATTCATCTTTTTGCAAATCTCCTTGAAGCGCTTCCTCTCGGTTGCCGTCTTATTCTTGTCGGCGACAGCGACCAGCTCCCCCCTGTGGGCTCGGGTAACGTGCTCCACGACCTTATACTTTCGGAAAAACTTCCCGTTGTTTGTTTAACCCAGGTTTTCCGTCAGGCTTTAGAAAGTAAAATCATAACCAATGCACATAAAATCGTTAATGGCGAAATGCCCGATTTAACTAATGACGGCAAGGACTTTTTCCATATGGAAAGACCAAATGCATTTTTGTCCGCACAAACAGTTGTAAGTCTTTGCAACGAGCGTTTACCCAATGCTTACGGCTGGGATGCCCTCTCCGATATTCAGGTTATCTGCCCCTCTAAAAAGGGGGAAACAGGCACACAAAACCTTAACAGACTTTTGCAGAGTGCACTCAATCCTCCTGATAAAAACAAGGGGGAGATCACTATCGCAGGTCAGATTTTCCGTACCGGTGATAAGGTTATGCAGGTTAAAAACAACTATAATATCGAATGGGAAAGCAAGGATGATAAGGGTCACGGCATTTTCAATGGTGACATCGGCATTCTTAAAGCAATTGATGCAAAATCCTCTACTGTTGAAATCGATTTTGACGGAAGAGAGGCAACAATCCCCGCTGAAAGCTTAACGGAAATCGAACTTGCTTATGCCGTTACCGTCCATAAAAGTCAAGGCAGCGAATTTAAAGCAGTTGTTCTCCCCGTAATCTCCCTTGTACCAAATCTGGCATACAGAAACCTGCTCTACACCGCAGTTACAAGAGCAAAGGATATGCTCGTCACCGTCGGCTCAGCAGAGCAAATCCAATATATGACCTTTAACGACAAAAAAGCCAAACGCTATTCCGCGCTTAAACACTTTTTGAAAGAGAAAGATATATAATTATCGGGCAGTCACAGCTCTGTTTGTGACTGCCCGAGTTTTTTATTTATTTGTAACCGCTACTGTAAGGCAGAAAACTTCTGCCGCACCGCCGATAAGTAGAATTTTGGCGCATTCGTTAAGGGTTGAGCCTGTGGTTTTGATATCATCAATAAGAAGAATTCGCATATTTTCCACATTTACGCCATCTTTCAGGTCAATTGCGCCCAAAAGATTACCGCTTCGCTCTGCGCTTGAAAGGTTATGCTGTGCTTCGGTTGAAAAGTTTTTAACAAGAATTTCTTCGCATTTTAGCCCTGAAATTTCACAAAAATCTCTTGCTAAAAGCTCCGCCTGATTATACCCTCGTTTTTTCAAATCCTCTTTCGCAGATGGCACAAAGGTACACAAATCAAAATCATAACCCTTGTAGTGTGTTTCAAAGCACTGCACCAATTCCTCCGCAAGAGGTTTTGAAATTTTCGTCATATTACGAAACTTAAAATTCCAAATTGCCCTGCTTGCCGCACCCTCGTAATAAAAAGGTGCACAAATATATTTATAAAAATGCTTTTTATGACCGCAATCGCAATCTTCAATACTTTTACCGCAAAGCTTACAAATTTCGCCCTCAATTCTTTGCAGGGTGTTTTCGCAGGTGTGGCACAATTCACGCCGAATATCAATAACATTGTTGCAATACCTGCACCGCTGAGGGTAAAGTAATTTTACCGGACTGATTTTCATTAAAGCATTTCTTTTCTTAATTCTTCACCACTTTTTGCAGAAAGGTATGCAGGCGGAATATCAAACACTGTTTTGCAACCGCTCTGCCCCTCTTTATTAAGGCGATATGCGGCTCTTACATAGGCAACGATAACACTGGATGTAAACTCAGGGTTAGAATCCAGCTTAAGACTGTATTCAATAATATGATTGTTTTCAAGGTCTTTTCCTGTTCTGCCAGTTCTGATTACAAAACCGCCGTGAGGAATACCCTTGTGGTCACGATCTAATTCTTCCTGAGAAATGAAATTTACGGTTGTATCATATTCATCAAAATAGTTCTTCATTGTAACTATTTCGTCCTTTATTCTTTCAAGGTCTGCACCTTCCTCAGCAACAACGAAGCATTCTCTTGTATGCTTCTGTCTTGTTGTAAGCTCAGGTTCACTACCGCTTCTTACTGCTTCAAGAGCTTCTTCAACGGGAATTGTATACTGTCTTGCATCAACAACACCCTCAATTCTTCTTATTGCGTCGCTGTGGCCCTGACTTACTCCCTTACCCCAGAAGGTATAATCTGCTCCGTTGGGAAGAATACAACTGCCGTAAAGACGATTAAGAGAAAACATTCCGGGATCCCAACCGACAGAAATAATACCAATCTTACCGCTTTTTTTCGCCGCAGCATCAACATTTGCGAAGTGCTCGGGAATTCTCTTATGTGTATCAAAGCTGTCAACAACATTAAAATGCTCTGCCATAGCAGGAGTCTGCTCGGGTAAATCAGTTGCACTGCCACCGCACATTACAAGAACATCAACATCATACTTATGATTCAAAACATCATCTGTTTTATAAACCGGCGCACCTGAAGTTGTGTTGACCGTATCGGGATTACGTCTTGTGAAAACACAAGTTATTTCCATATCTTTGTTCTGTTTTACGGCACATTCAACACCCTTTGCAATATTGCCGTAGCCATAAAGACCTACTTTTATCATTTGTATCAACTCCGTTTAACTGTTTTAAAAAACAAATATAATTTTATTACCATTTTTTTTTACAGTCAACACTTTTTTTATATTATGTTAGTAAATTTTTTCAACTATTCTCTTAAGCTCAATTTCAGCATTCTTTCGCTTTTGCGCTTATAAAGATATTTGTCTGCTGATTCTATAAATTCCGCAATACTTTTTATTTCGGGAGTATATTTAAAATAACCTATACTCATATGCAAGGTATATTCTTTTTCTCTTTTTTGAGTTTCTTCTTTGAGCTTTTCGTTAATCATACTGCAGAATTCACTTGGGTCAAAGTCCTGCTTAACCTCACCCACTATAACAAACTCGTCACCGCCATAACGACAAACAAAAAAGTTGGTTTTTTTAACTGCGTTTTTGAGCGCATCGGCGACAATTGTTATAGCTGTGTCGCCCTCTATATGACCGAATTTGTCGTTAATCTTCTTAAAATAATCTATGTCCATTATAAACAGATACAAATCCTTGTTTGTATTTCTGTTTTTCATTTTATTATCAAGGAAGCGCACCATTTCTGCTCTGTTGTTAAGCTTTGTAAGCGGGTCAACAGATATGAGCTGTTCACGGGAACTTATATAAACCTGAATTGCGGCAAAGGTGACACCTGCGCTTATCATTGGTGAACCTACAAAAATCACCTGCAAAACACCCGAAGCAAGTGGAACTATGCAGAAGGATGCCAAGTTGCGATATTTTTGGCGATCAACGAAATTCTTTTTATAAAATGAACGTATAAACGCTTTTAACGACGTAAGCATCACATAGAAAAAACAAATAGCTATATGAAGTATATAGCAATCTCCACGCTCATATTCACCGGCATCGGAAATTCTGAAAACAAGTCCATTAAACGAGGAGCCTACAAGAAGTGCCATATCAAACAGAAAAGGTATCAAGCTTATTCCCAATCCGATTTTTGTTTTTACTGTTCTTGTTTCTTGCTCGCTTTCAGCAAACAAATACCATAAATAACATACAACAAGTGTAAAAATGTGGTATGCGCCGTTTACTACAAGATCCACAGAATCTGAAAGGCTCCAGTTATATGTCATATCAATAACACCCCAGAACAAATCAGTGGTACATAATATTATCGAGGCTATAATAAACCAGGAATACATCACCTGTGACATACGCTTATCTGAACTTTTCAAAATTCTGACAAGCACCACTAAAAGAATTAAAATACAAAATGAATTTAAAGTAATATATAGCAAGTCTTCCATAGTTTCACCTTCTTTTACACTAATTGACTTTATAGAATTTTTTATTTTTGCAAAAGAACAACCGTCTCGACGTGTGATGTATACGGAAACATATCAACAGGTTGTATTTTTTTAACCTTGTATCCGTTTTTTATAAGAAAAAACAAATCTCTTTGCTGGGTTTCAGGATTGCAGGAAATATACACAATTTTATTTGGTGCCAAACTAACTGCACAAGAAAGAAATTTTTTGTCACTTCCTGCTCTTGGCGGGTCCATAAAAAGCACATCGCACTTTTCTCCGCGCTCTCTCATTGAGAGCATAAACTCTCCCGCATCCGCACAAACAAATTTTATATTTTCAGCACCGTTTATTTTAGCATTTATTCTGGCGTCGCGAACTGCATCTGCATTAAGCTCGCATCCGATTACCTCTCCTGCCTTTTTTGATGCCACCATACCTATTGTACCAATTCCGCAATAGGCATCAATCACCTTTTCTTTTCCTTTCAAATCGGCAAACTCAATAGCCTTCCTGTAAAGTATTTCTGTTTGAACAGGGTTAATTTGATAAAATGATTTTGGCGAAATTCTGAACTTAAAACCACATAAAATATCTTCAATATAACCTTTTCCATAAAGGACGTTTTCTCTTTCACCCAAAACCATACTTGTAAATTTGTTATTGATGTTTTGAATTATTGTAGTAATCTCGGGATGATTTTGCAAAAGTTCTTTAATGAAATTGTTCTTTGATGGGAAAACCGATGTACCTGTAACAAGCACAACCATTATCTCGTTCGTTGAAAAGCCTCGTTTTACAAGAACGTGTCGAAGAAAACCGTTTCCTCTTCTTTCATCATACACGGTTAATTTAAAATCCTTAACAAGCCTTCTTATGGTTACAATAATTTCATCAGCTTTTTTATCTTCTATAAGACAAGAATCAGTTTTTACAATATTATGGGTGCTGGATTGATACACACCCGAAATTATCTCACCACCACGAGTTCTGCCGAAAGCTGCTTGAACCTTGTTTCTATAATGGAATGGTATCTCCATTCCTATTATTTCATTCACTTTGTGAAAAGAACCTAAAAGTTTTACTGCCTTTGCCTGCTTAAACCGTAACTGCTCCGGATAAGTCATATTCATAAGCTGACAACCCCCGCACTTTCTGGAAACGGGACATATTCTTGTTTGAGGAATACTTTTTTCAGACATTTGTTTTTTCCTTTTTATTTTCATTTACGGCAGTATTCATACTATCTTTATATACGAAGAAGCGACAGAATAAAAATTCTGTTACCATGTTGGTAAGCATGGTTACACCTAAAATAAGGTATTCTGCAAAATCCCATACAGTCTTTTGAGCAACCAATTCACCGAGAATTGTAGAAACAGGTGTAAATACACAATAAAAGCCGAACACCTTTAACATTGCAACAGGAATATTTGATGCAGACTTAAATGTGAATTTACGATTAAATGTAAAATTCCATAACACCGAAAGAATAAGTGCTACAAGATAGCTTGCACCATATTCAGAATTGAAAAGCCATTGTAAAATCGCATTTGAACTTTGAGTTTGGGGGACCAACTCATTAAGTAAAGTAAAGCTCACGACCTGAATAACTCCTGCAGAGGCAGAAAATGCCGCAAATTTAAGGCCTTGTAAAACATTGTCCTTTTTAGTCATTTTTTCGCTCAAAATAATCCCCCTTTTAATATACATCTATTTCTAATAGTATATCATAACAACATATTTATTTCAATTACAAATCCATTACAAAAAAAGAGCTGTAAAAAAACGCTTAAATACGTTTTTTTACAGCCTCTTTTGAGTTTTTAGAAGTCGATACCTGCAGCCATTGAAAGAATGTCTTTAGCATCGGTTGTTGTGATTTCGCCGTCTTCGTCGATATCGCCGATAATGAGATGGTCCTCATCAACCTTTTTCTGTCCTGCAGCAACTTTAAGAGCGAGTCTTGCGTCCATTGTTGTGATAGCACCGCTATCATCAAGGTCACCTATGATACCATCAATAGTGATGGGAGTAACTTTTCTCTTATATGTGTTGTAAAGAGAGAATTGAGGATAGTTTTCTCTATCGCTATGAACTGTCATTTGCTCTGTTGAACTAAGAAGCCACATTACGATATCTGTTGTTCCTTCATCAGCATTATAATTGTTATGCTGTAAATTCTTATAGAACCAAGTCTGCTCAGGGAACATACAAGTCGAAGCATCTATTTTGTAATCCCATGAAACGTGATTGTGACCGTCTGTAATTTCCTGTTTATAGATATTGGTCCAATCGTCAAATGCCTGGAGATATTTTGAACAGGTTGCGCCACCGCTTGCATATTTAACATCAATAATTGTATCGCTCTGCTCATATTCATCACTAATCGGAATCATCTGGCAGTTATAACCAACAACGATACCGAAATTCATACCATCATCCATTGCATCCTCAACGATTGTTTTTGCATTGGTCTGAATGTCATAGTAAGCATCAAGTTTTGCTTCGAGAGCAGCGTCAATACCATCTGCAAAGAGGAATTCTTTGCCTGCTTCGTAATCCTCCGCGGGAAGAAGGCTCCAGAAACCCGGCATACCTGCAATATAAGGAATAACTGTATCTGTATAAAGACGAGGAAGAATACCTGCAACAGCTTTATTGATGTCGCCGAAATATTCCTTTGAAAGTCCGTCATAAGTAGCAATATATGAAATTATGAAAGCAGTTATATGTGTTGTAGCACTAACGTTAGCCATCTGAACGAGATAGTTTTCAACTGTAAACATATCAAACTCGATGTTGTTAATAGCAACATTGCCTGCAAGACTTGTTCCTTGCCATGCGGGAGATGCAAATACAAGGCTATTGATGCTCTTACCACCAACAGCGTTAAGGTAAGCAAGAACAACATTTGCACCCATACTGTGAGCCACAACGTTTACCTTCTTAACACCGATTTCGTCTTTTATGTTATTGATGTATTCGTCTAAATCTGCAGCACAATCAATGGGAGATTTACGCCAATCATAGCTGAAATTATAAACATTCTCCTCACCGAATTCTTTTGCATAAGCTCCGGCAAATACGGAAAGCTCTGCTTTTTCTTCATCTGTATATTCAGACATAGGCTTGCTGTTCTGAACAATACCAACTGTATCGTCTACAGGAGTACCATCGGGATTGTAGCCTATAGGTTCAATATACTGATTAATAACGGGGTAAAGCTTATCTGCAAACTTATCAAAGTCTTTTTTATTTACGCCGTAATCAATACAACCACCGATAAATGCACCACCGATGTCCTTAATCATTGCTTCAAGTGCAGCATCATCAGTTGCAAAAGCAGGTGTTGCTTCATCAGTACCCACATTCTTATATAAGGGTGTTGAGAAAATACCGCTAACAACAACAAGAGGGTAAACTTTTGCAGCGCTAACAGGCACAACAAAACCTACAACCACAAGAGCTATTGCTAAGATAACACTAACAATTTTCTTTGTCGCTTTCATATTATTCCTCCTAAACAGATAAGATAGCATACACCTAAAGATAGTACACTACCATATATACAAATTGATTTTACCATACAATTCTTTTAATTGCAATAGTATTGAGAAATTTTTACTCTTATACTTTGACAATTTTGGAGGGGTAAATATTGTTGAAATTGAATAATTTTTAATTTAATTTAACAGATATCTCTCCCGAATACAGTTTTTTTACAACTCCGTCGGGAAATTGTGCAATCAAATTACAATTATCATCTATATCAACAGCTTTTCCCACCTCTGTGCTCTCACCTTGAATCACAAGTATTTCTTTTCCCAAAACAAAGTTTTTTTGCTTGTACTCTTTTAAATGCTTTTTTGAGGAAAGCTCAGCATAAATGCTGAAAAAAGAGTTAATAAATTCAGCTGTAAATTTATTGCGCAAATTCTCTTTTCTTTCAGAAAAGATCGCACCTGCAATACCTTTAATTTCCTCGGGAAAGCCCTCTTGGGATTCATATATATTTATGCCCACACCGAGAACTGCAAAATCCAACAAGCCCTTTTCCGAATTATAGCTTGACTCTGTCAAAATCCCGCATACCTTCTTGTTATCTATATATACATCATTGACCCATTTTATTTCAGACTCTTTGACACCCAATGTCTCCAAAGCTCTGCAAACACTTACTGCCGCCGCAGTTGTTATCTGAACCGCCTCTTCAGGTTTGATTTTCGGCTTCAAAAGCAAGCTCATATACACACCCGAATCGCCGGGAGAAAAGAAGCTCCTTCCTCTTCTGCCTCTACCTGCGGTCTGCTCTCCCGCAACAAGAACGAAGCCTTCGTCATTTTCCGCCGCAAGCTCCTTAACAAGAGTATTTGTTGAGGTAGTTTTATCTAAAACCTGAATTTTAATTTTGTTTTTTAATTCATTTTTTAAAAATTCTGTAATTTTCTGAGAATCAATTACATCAACCATAATATTAAAATCCTTTACAGACTAAAAAACAGCGTCTCAAGGACGCTGTTTTTATTATGTGTTACTTGATTAATAAGCAATTGTGTATTCTGTGATAACCTGAATACCGACCTTTGCACCATTGATTGAAAGCGGACCCATTGCTGCATCAAGACCAAGGACACAGGGAGAGTTAAGGTTAAGACCTGTAAGGTTTCCTGTTGCTTTATCAATTGTTGCTACTGTTGTAACATTTTCGTAAGCAATACTAATGTTCTCAAGCTTAAGAAGCGGAAACTCACCAATAGCACCTGTAATCTGAGACTCTTCTATTACGCCGGAAATTGAACCGATACCATCCGCACCGGCTTTGGGATTAGTTTCATCCTTAGCAACGAGAGTAACGATATAGCTACCATCTTTTTCTTCATAAGAAATCTTCTGGAGGCCATTTGTTGTAAGAGCGCTTGCATCGGGGAGAGCCTCTTTTTCCCAAGGCTCATTCTTAACTTCAATTGAAGCCTCGTCAGCAGCCATAAATCTATTCATCAAAGAGCTACCTACACTTGAAAGCGCACCTGCTTCAACTATACCTTTATAGTTAATCGCGCCGTCTTTAACACGAACAACAGACTTTGATTTTGTTCTTGCTGCATTAACAGCCTTCTTATATAAATCAACAAGCTCTTTGTCTGAAAGCTTTGCGCTTGAGCCCTTATCCTCTGCAGCAGGTGTATCTGTTGCAGTTTTGTCGGATGTAGTGTTGTTTGCGGTATTGTCTGTTGCTGCATCTGTTGTAACAGTATTATCTGCAACAGTATTGCTAACTGCAGTATCGTTAGAAACTGTACCACCCTGATTAGTGTTTGTATTTGTTTGATTCTGAACAACGGTATTGCCCGTCTGAACAGTTTGCTGAGTGGCAGAACCTGCTTCCCTTGAAGCTACAATAAGCATAACAGAAGCCATATTGTTTGCAGTAATGAGAGACAAAGCAACTGTAATCACTGCTAAACCGATAACTATTTTTTTGATAGGTGACATTTTCATTCCAATGCACACTCCATTCCAAATTTAATCCCCTTTATTATAAATAGTTAATTTCAAATTGTCAACAGATTTCACGGAAATGATAAAAGCCGATATAAAAATTTTTCCTTTCGCTATTGTTTATTTTTTACAATTATTGTAGAATACTAAAGTATCAGTTATCAGAGGGAACGAGTATGAGCAAAAGTTTGAAACGAAAAAACATAAAATCAGACATTCTTTCAGGTCTTACGGGTGCTATGCTGTTGGGGTCTTATGCCCTTTGTGCGGCGGCTTGTGTGGGGCTCAATCTTTGGAATGTCTTTTTTTGCATTGTAATATGTTCTTTGTTCTCTGTTAAATTGAAAAACAAAATTTACTCTCCGGATGCCTTTCTTCTTATGCCCGTATATTATATTATTACGGAATGTGGCAATTATTATCTCCCGATATGCATTATTACAGGTACTGCAATCTATTGCTTGCTTTCAAAAATTATAAAGAAAAATAATATTACTAACACTATTATTGCCTGGACGACCTTGGCTTTGGCTCTTGTTGCAACAATTATTCTCACAAATAAATATTTCGGAATAGGTGCCACCGGCAGCACTGCTGTCAAAATGCTCAAAAGCTACCGTTCTCTCGGATTTCACCCCCATTTCAGAGGTCTTCTTTACGGAACAATCACTCTTTTTGCAATGATTACTTACCCCTTTAAATTTAAAAAGCTTAACAAAAGGCTTCCTGCGGAATTTATAACTTTGCTAATCCCGCTTGTGCTTAATCTTTTCTTAAACCCTCAAAAAGAATTCACAACGATAAATGAAATCGAAACATTTTCAATAGCTTTTGATTTTTGCAGTAATATCAAAACCGCAAATTTATCTGTTTTAATAATCGGTTCTTTATTCTTAGGAATTGTGCTTTTTATGCGTTCTTCCGATGAAAACAAACTGCTTAATACTTTTTCAAACTTAACTAATGGTATTTTTTCATTATTGCCTGCAAGACAATTTGATATAACAAATTATTCTCTCATTTCTGCAATTGTAACAATAATTGTAAGCGGTGCGGTTATTTTTCTTTTCCCCAACACATTAGCAAGAATACCTATGCATTGTGTGGGTGCGCTTCTTATAGTTTCCGCCTGGCAACAAATCCCCTATAAAAACCTTTCCCTTTTATTTAAAAAAACGGATAAGGGGGTAGCGGAATGATTAAAGATAAAAAGAAACTGGCAAGGGTTATTGCAACTTGGATTGTAACCAGTGTTATGCTTTCCGTATTCATTTTGGACATTATTGTTGTGGCTCTTGCAAACAAGTATGTCGATGAAATCACTATAACCGACGAAGCCTTTGATTATAAAAACGGTGATGACAGAATTCATTTTTTAAATACCGGAAATTCCGACTGTATAATAATTGAAAGCAACGGCAAATTTGCACTTGTTGACTCCGGTGAAGGTAACGAAAACCCCCGAAGAAAAACCGAGTACAAGGGTTATCGTGACGAGGTTATAGCTTATATTAAAAAAGTTGTTGCTGATGAAAACGGCTATGTTAACTTTGATTTTATTTTAGGAACTCACATTCACTATGACCACGCAGGAAATTTTGAAGCAATTTTTAAAGACGAAAAAATTTCTGCCGATAAAGCTTATTTTAAGGAGTTTAACGAAAAAGTGGCAACAGAGATGGAAGCCACCGATTGGGGAAACAAAGAAACCTACAAAAAAATATTGTCTGTTCTCAACCAACGCAACATTCCTGTTATAAACGATTTGCCCCACAGCGAATTTCAATTTGGTGATTTTACCTTGCGGTTTATAAACACCGTAACCCCCGAAGAGCTGTATGGAAAAGGCGAAAATGCAAGCAGCGTTGGGGTTATTGTTAAAAAAGGTGAAAGAAGTGCATTTTTGGCGGCAGATTTCACTAATGATTCGGGACTTGAAAAAATTTATGCAGATGACATAGGCGATATTGATTTACTAAAAATCGGTCACCACGGTTATTACGGCTCTTCGTCAAAAAAATTTTTAGAGGTTCTGAAGCCGGAAATTACAATAGTTACAAACTATTTGGGGAAAATCTATCCAAATGTTAAATGGAATCTGACAATGGTTGCAAAAGCGCCCACTTTTTCAACTGCTCACAGAAACGGAATTATTGCAACCTTTACAAATAAAAATGAAATTCTTCTGACTCAAAATATAATGTAAAACAGAAGCAGATTTTCGAGTTTGAAAATCTGCTTCTATTTATATTTCTAATATATGCTTTTCAATTATTTCATTTGCGTCGTTGAAAATAATTTCTATATTATCTTTATTAAAAACAAAACCACTGCCCTCAAAAACTTTTTTGCGTTTATTGACTTGGGAACCCACCACAACAGGACAGGGTTGACCAAAAGCATCGTTTTCGCAACCCGGCATATCTACCGAAAACTCGTGAATATGCCCGCAAAGCATAATTTCGGGTTTGATTTTTTCCTTGAGAAGCTGCGCCCAATACGTAAAAGTATCTTCTTCAATATTAAAGGGTGGATTATATCTTCTTGTAAAGGGATTGTGAGCAACCACAATTTTATGCTCTACTCCCTCTGCACCGAATTCAAACTCGTCATTTTTTGAAAGTTCTTCAAGAAATTCGGTTTCTCTTTTTCTGAAGCTGCTGCAAGCTACCATATTGCCGTATTCCTCATTGGTATCCGACTTATCTTCGCCACAGTCAAGCACAACACCCCAAACACTTCCCATTTTAAAGGTAAAAAAGGAATTGCCGTTTTCGCAAGGGGTATATTCTGCGATTTGTTCCGCATAAATACCTCTCGTATCGTGATTCCCTCTTGAGAAAACAACAGGGATTTCGCCTTTGGTTATCAGCGCGGCTATTTCATAAATTGTATCGAAATTTTTTATTCTTCCGCTATCTTCCGGAACATCCCCGTTGAGAATAAGAAAATCTATTTCACCGACTTCTGCTCTGAATTTCTCCGCGCAGGCAACGGGCTCAGCTATCATATTATGAGCATCTGCCACATGATAGGCAACAACCCGTTCATTTCCTACGGGTCGGAAACTGAATTTTTCTTCTTTAACCCCGAGAGTTTTGGAAAAATACGCCTTTCTTTTAATTATTTTTCGGTAACAAATTGTATATTCCCGCGCTTTATCAAGAATTTCGCAGGGAACCGTCATTTTATGTATTCTTTTTGCAGAACGTAAAATTCCGTTAGAATCATCATAAAAGCAATGCTCCCCAACGCGCACCCACATTACCGTTTCGCAGGAAACAGGGACAGTAATCTGATAATTCTTACCAACGGCAAAAACTGCCGGTGCGGTTTTTAAAACTTTTTTCATACTCCACCAAGCCCAAGTAATAAAGTTTAATTATTAAAGCATTTGCACCAATGCAGTAATTACGGGAAAGAATACATTGAAAATCTGCGGAAATACTATTGCAAAAAGAATTGATACAATAAATGTCAAAGAATATCTTTCAAGAACGGAAAATCCGTAAATCACGACAAAGAAAGGTGCAAAAAGTATTTTTATAATAAGCTTTGTATCCTTGTTGTAGAAAGCATCTTTAAAAGACAGAACATCCTCAAATGAGGGAACACAGTTTGCGGCAAAGGAAATCCCGAGCCACAAAAACACCCATGACGTTACGGTTTTAATATCGCCCACATATAAAACGCGATATGCTCCGCTCAAAAGAAAACAACAAGCAAAAATAAAATTGATGGTAAAAGGTAACCAGCAAACCAGGAAAATATGACTTTTCTTTTTCACAAGCTCGTGTTCAACATGACCGCAAAGCTCGGAAACCTTAAGTGCTCTCACATCCTCAACGGGAATACCGCAAAGTCGGCAGGCAACCTGCTCCCAAAACGCTCTCATTACCGTTCCGAAAAAAGTCAGAACACGTGTAACTACATAAAGATTTGTCATTCTACGTCACCTGTCCCTTCCGTAAACATTTCCTGAGCCGTAATTTTTCCTTTGAAATATTTCTCCATCTTCTCAGAAAGCTCCATGTCATTGTTTTTCAAAGAATCTTTCAACTCTTCAACGGCATCTTCGTTGTCCAATTCATTTTCAACAACCAAGGCCGTCATATAAAGAAGACCGTATTCATCTATTTCAAGAGCAGAATCCGTAGCTTCTTTAGCAGCTTCATAATCACCCTCAGCAATATATGCCATTGCCTTAAGTCTTAATAATTCTGCATTTTCCGAGGTGTTTTTTATACCCTTTTCCGCCCATTCAATCGCTTTTTCGTTCTTTCCTGTCATTCGGGCAATTGTTGACTGCAGAGCATAAGCGTCGGGTAATTCAGTATTACTGTTATATAGAGCATCTGCCAATATCTGTGCATTGTCCTTATTACCTTTTTGAATTTCCACCATACCCAGCTCATAAGCATACAGCCACAAATACGTAGGCTCAAGCTCGCAAACCTCATTCATATATTGATACGAATCTTCATAATAACCATTTGTATACGCAAACATATATTGACAGAATCTGACCATTGCTTCGCTGGAGGGAACAAGCTGACTTGTTTTTTTATCTACCGAAGTAACAGTTATCTGCTTATCAATTATGGCACCGATTTCCGTCATTATTTCTTCATACTGTTCTTTGTCTTGGAAATCATATTCAATGTATTTTTCATTATTAAGCAAGGTATAAAACTCATTCATTGTACCGTAAAGCACCTGTGCTTCTTGATGCATTTGCACATAGTTACTGTAAATCGGAACATTCGCTTCAAATCCGCTCAAAGCTGTTTCAACTTTATCTATAATATCACTCATTGAATAAATACCTTCCGGCATTGTATGATGAAGTATTTTTATATTTTTGAAATATAAGCTTTTTGCAAGCACATCATCCTCTTCAAATGCTGAAATTGCACCTTCATAAGAGTCAAGTGCAGAATACAACTTGTTCTCCGCTAAATATTTATCGCCCTCGCGAACTGTATTGTAAATATTAAAGTCTGAAGCAAAAGAAAAAATTGAAACCACTGCAACAAACACCATTGCAGCAAGAGTAATAAGCCCCGGTATACTTAAAGGGTATTTTTTCATAGCCTCGCGACAATTTCTGCAATATTCATAATTTTCTCCGAAGCTCTTGTCCCTGCGCCTTTCACCGCAACACTGACAAAGCTCCTCTTCGGGAATCACACCGTCATCATCTTCATATTGCTGAATTATTATTCCGTTTTTTATAAGCTCTTCCTCGCTCATGGCTTGAGCTTTTTTTAACTCTGCCTGAAAAGTCTGAGCAAGGCGCTCAAGCTCCTCGTCCAAAGCTTTATTTGGATATTCCTGAGATTTATCTATTGCACTGGAAAAATTATCTTCTGTTACGACAATTTTATCAGCTACTTCAGATAACTCATCTTCAGACAAATTCAAATCGTTTAAATTCTTTTCGTCTTTCAAGGAAAAACCTCCTTATTCTAATCTGCTTTCATTCTATCACCATTTCCAGTAAAATTCAAATAAAAACAGAAATTTATAAGGAGGTTTACAAATTTTTCACTTTTCAGGACATAAAAGTATTATTTATCTTCTTTTTTACGTTTTTTTATCTTCATTTCCTTTGAAGAAAGATCGAAAATTGAAGCTAAAACAACACAACCCACAACTGTAATTATAAGCTCCGGAACCATATAGCCTGCATTATAAGTAAGAGAATATTCCCAAACAGCCTGCGCGCCGCCGCTATAATCGCCCCAAATTGTTACACCGCTTATAAAGTGGCAAATAAATCTGATAACGGATACAACTGTGCCACCTAACGCAATAGAAGCAACAGGATTTTTGATTTTGTTCTTAAACATACCGCCAAAGCCCAAAGCACCGAAAGCGATTATATAGTCCGCAAAAATAAGTATAAGATATGCAACTATACCACTGACATAGGCAAAATTCCCAATACCGAAAAGAAGCTGAATTATACCCATTGCAAAACCTGCAAAAGCGCCCCATTTAATGCCGTAACGGTAAGAAAGAACCACCATCGGAACTTGGCTGAAAATTGTTACGCTTCCGCCAAACGGAAACTTAATAACCGGAAGCTCTGCCAGAATTGTTGAAAGAGCTAACATCAAAGCACTTTCGACCAAGCGCCTTGTTTTATCTTTTTTTGTTAAATTGTTCATTTTTTAAAATACCTCCGAATAAAAATCTCCCTACGGCGGTAATACTGCCATAGAGAGATACTAATCCATCGGTATTTTTCCTACGGCGGCATTATCCGCATCAGGTTATTAGGGTCAGAAAAGGGATGTTTTCTTTCTCAGCCGACGTCCGCCAGCTCCCCTGTTTTATTTTCGGCAAAATTTGTAGCTACTTAATTTTGCAAATTTATTATACAACTTGAAATACAAATGTCAACAAAAAATCACAGATTTTTTGCTCTGAACGGAATATTTTCACCGCAAAGCCGTTTTGAAATTCTCAAAAAAGCGTTATTCCCTTTACAGTCGTAAGGTATTTCCCCACCATTTACGCCTGCATAAATTTCTTGAGAATCAGGAACTATTCCTAAAAGCCTTGCACCCACAGTATCAATAATTGTATCGACACTTATCTTTTTGTGAATTTTTTTATTGAATTTATTTACAACAAGACGAACATCCTGAACACCGTTTTTCCTTGCATTTTCACAAGCATAAGAGGCTGCACGGATGCTGATATTATCAGGAGTTGAAAGAATTATGCATCCGTCCGAGGATTTTGCAGAAAGCAAAAATCCGCTTTCAAGCCCTGCAGGAGCATCCAAAAATATAAAATCAAAATCTTTTTTATATTTTTCTACACATTCTGCAAATTTTTCGGGGGTATATGCCTCGGAAAAATCAATAGGTGCAGGAAGAAGGAAGAGGTTTCTGCTAACATCAATAACCGCTTTTCTGTAGTCCGCAGTATTTTTAATTACATCGCCCCAGTTATATACGGTTTTCTCGGAAACACCCAACAAAATATCAAGACTTCTCACGCCGATATCCATATCTACAAGGAGAACTCTTTTATCGTGGAGAGCCAACATTTTACCAACGCACGCACAAAATGTTGATTTTCCCACTCCGCCTTTAGCAGAGGCTACAGATATAATTTTCATTTTATCACCTTAAGTCTCTTATCAAGGAATCAATTCATTTGCTGTTCCTGCGGAATCAAAGCTTGTTTTTTGTCCGAAATAATAGTTATAAACAGGTACAGCCGCTTGAGAGGTTTGGCTACCTGTCAAGGCATTTTCTGCCACAATTGCAATAGCAATTTCAGGGTCATCGTAGGGCGCAAAGGAAATAAAGAAACCGTTGTTACAGTCCATTGTTACACCGCTTTCGGTAGTTCTTTTAAGCTGTGATGTGCCTGTTTTGCCTGCAGCTTCAACAATGCAGTCCTTAAAATAATAGGAACTACCACCGTTCTCTATAACCTGGCGCATACCTTGTTTTACTATTTTAAGGGTTTTTTCACTTACATTTATGGTATTAAGAACCTGGGGCTCTGTTTCATATATAACCTCCGACATATCTGCGGAAAGGACTGACTTAATAATATAGGGCTTGTACCTTGTTCCGCCGTTGGCGATTGTTGCACAGTAATTTGCAAGCTGTAAGGGAGTAAAAAGGTTATCAGACTGACCGATTGCCGCCTGAACGGTATCACCGGGATTCCAGACCTGACCTACCGCCTCCTTGTTGGCAACACTTGCCAGGACACCTTCTGCCTCGGGAAGCTCAATTCCCGTTTTTTGCCCTAATCCCAAAAGACTGCAATACTTGTTCATTTTATCAATACCAAGCATTTTACCCATTTCAAAAAAATAGATATTGCAGGACTTTTCAAGAGCAGATGTAACATTCAAATAACCGTGAGATTGAAGGCACTTAAAAGTCTGGTCTTCAAGAACATAGGTTCCGCCACAGTAGCAGGTTGTGTTAATATCTGCTGTCTCTTCCTCCAATGCCGCAATGGCTATTGCAGGCTTCATGGTTGAACCGGGGGCATAAGCACTCTGCACACCTCTGTTCCAAAGGGGACTTTCGGTGTCTGCTGCCAATTTATCATAATCGGTGAAATATCTTGTTATATCATACGTGGGCAAAGATACATTGGCAAGAACTGCACCTGTTTTACAGTTAAGAACCACCATAGCACCTGCAGTTCCGAAATACGAAGAGTTTTTGTTATCTGCAAGCATTTCCTGCAACGCTTGTGCTGCAACCTTTTGAAGTTCACTATCAATAGTTGTAACAACAGTATTACCCTGTTGCGGTTTAGAAAGGTAATCCTCAGTAACAGTACCGTCGGAATTGGTTGTTGTCGTTTTTATTCCGTTCACACCGCGAAGATAGCTTTCCATTGTGGCTTCAATACCGCTTTTTCCGTAACTGTCATTAAGAGAATAGGCATTATTTTTTAAAACCTTAATTTGTGTTGCGGTAAGAGTATCGTCACTTAATTTTTCCGAAAGCTTTTTTGATTCAAGCTCATACTCTTCCGCGCTTATAGAACCTACAACACCAAGAATGTGTGAAAAACTTGTCTTGTCACTATATTCTCTGTAACTGACACTTTCTGTATCAACACCGGGGTACTTACTGCTGTTTTCCATTATTGCTGATACAATTTCCGTTGGAACGTCTTCAGCAAAGGTATACGGAGAAGAAACAGAAAAATACAAATATTTCATTCCGAAGCAAACAGATGCTATTTTTCTCGCATCTTCTTTTGAATAATCTTGGAGACCATATCTTTCAATAAGAGCATCAAGACATTCTTCCGCCGTTGACTTTTCTCCCTTTTCCATTTCCAGCATATTTTGAGAAACCATATACTCGAATTCTGCTTCTTTATCTTCATCAACTATAAGTTGACCATTTTTATAAATAAGCGGAAGTCTGTCAACCCATTCAACATTATTTTTCTCGAAAAGGTTTATAAGCGAAAAAATAAGCTCATTTCTTTCCTTTTGTTTTTTTGAAGAAGGGAACTCAGAATATTTAAATACTACAGAATTCCCCTGTCGGTTTGTGACAAGGGGATTACCGTTGCAGTCGAGAATTTCTCCTCTTGACGCCTTAACGGAGCTGCTTGAAACTGCAAGACTATCTGCCGCGGCTTTATATTGGTCTGCATCAATTAGCTGGGTTTTCACAAGAGAGAAAACAAGGAATAAAAAGATCAAACCTATAATTACCGTACCTGCAATTCTTCTTTTTTTTCTCAATTCAATAGACATAACATTTTACTCTGCAATTCTGTGAGAATTATAAATTCCTTTAATTATATAATAACAAAGCGGAACAAAAATTGCTGTAACAATCAGAGAAGGTAAATAAAAGCTAAAAATTTGCCTTATAGGATTACCTGCTCCCCAAAATCTTACTGCAATATAAATAATTTCGTAAGCGGCAATGCTTCCTGCTCCTAAAACAAGGGAAGTAACAACATTATTCTGCATAAGATGACTTATGAGAAGACTGCAAACAGCACACAACGTCATTAAAACCAAGGTGTTGAATCCGTCAACACCGCTTGAAACATCCCACAAAGCCCCTGCAAATGCTCCGAAAATTGCCGCAGGAACCTCTCTTTCAAACATCGCCACCGCAATGCAGAGAGGAATACTGAGAAATACCCTTGCGCCGAAAACCTCAAAAAGCCCGCCCACAGAATTCTGCAACAAAACAGAAACCATAAGTAAAGCACAATAAATCGCCCATCTGATATATTTGGGCTTATTATCTCCATAACGCAAAGGTATCACCTCTTTTCAATTTTAAAAATTTTTATTCTTCGCCCTGTCCCTCAAATGAGGTTATTACAAAAACATCGGAAACCTTCGAAAGCTCTGCAAAGGGCCTTATTTCTGCATAAAAGCCTGCGGAAACATCATCATTGTGAACAGCGGTTATTTCACCTATAAGAAGACCATCGGGAAAAACTCCGCCGGCACCCGATGTGCAAACTATACCGCCACCCACAACAGAGGTTGAAGCATCAAGCCCGGATAATTTACACAAACCGTCCTTATACAATGCAGAATCCCCCGAAACGTAACCGTATTCTCTTGTTCCGGATTCAAATGCGCCGATATTGACTCTCGGGTCAATAAGGGTATAAACAACACAGGTTGAAAAATTAACCTTCTTAACAATACCCACAACATATTCTCCGTATATTACAGGGTCATCAATCTCTATTCCGTCCTTCGAGCCCACATTCAGAACAAAGGAACCGTATGCATCGGCTGCATCACGGGACACAACCGAGCCATAGCTGAACTCAAAATCAGGATTTTGATTTTTTACTCCGTAGAATTCCTCATAAGAATCTACTTTCTTTTTCATTTCATTATACTCTGCTTCTTTTTTGCGATATTCTTCCAACTCTTTTTTCAGTTCTTCATTCTCTTTTTCATAAACAGAAGCAGATTCAAAAGAAACAGAAAGCTCTCCTAAATTTTCGGAAATCGCCGCAGATAATTTTTGTAAGGGTGAAAAAACCGTTCCTAAAGCAGATGTAATAGGTGATGAAGCATTGTGGGTAAATGTTGCCGTAAGAACACCGAGAAAAACAACAACTGCTATAACAATAAGATTTTTAAACCCTTGACTGCGAAAAAATCTTTTCATTATTTTAGCCTTTCCTGAAACCTAAAAGGTCTTTTTCGAGACAGATTCCCGTACCGTTTACAACACAGTCAATGGGATTCTTTGCAACATTAACAGGCATACCCGTTTCTGAAGAAATAAGCTTATCAAGTCCGCGAAGAAGCGCTCCGCCACCTGTAAGAGTTATACCTCTTTCAATAATATCAGCTGCAAGCTCAGGAGGAGTTCTGTCAAGAGTGTAGCGAATGGAATCGAGAATCTGGTCAATGGGATCCGCAAGTGCCTGGCGCACCTGTTCACTTGTGATTTCAACGGATTTAGGAAGGCCGTCAATAAGATTTCTGCCTTTGATTTCCATTGCCGCCTCACCCTCATAAGGGTAAGCAGAGCCTAATTTTATTTTTATATCTTCTGCAGAACGCTCGCCGATAAGAAGATTGAATGTTCTTTTTACATAAGAGATTATTGCTTCGTCAAAGGTGTCGCCTGCAACCCTAACTGACTTTGATGTTACAATATCACCCAAGGAAATAACCGCAACCTCACTTGTGCCACCGCCAATATCAACAATCATACTGCCTGTTGCGTCAAGAACGGGAAGTCCTGCGCCGATAGCTGCTGCCATAGGCTCTTCAATAAGACTTACATATCTTGCGCCTGCACTTTTAGCTGCATCGTGAACCGCTCTTCTTTCAACCTCTGTTACTCCCGAAGGAATACAAATCATAACCCTTGCTCTGTTGAAGGGAGAACCGCTTATTGCTCTTTTAATAAATTCCTTGAGCATATCAGAGGTCATATCAAAGTCTGCAATAACTCCATCCTTGAGAGGTCTTACTGCAGTAATTGAACCCGGGGTTCTGCCTATCATTCTTTTAGCATCCGCACCAACAGCAACAACTGTTTTGGGATTTGTTCTTTCATCAACTGCCACAACGGAGGGCTCTCTTATTACAATGCCCTTTCCCTTAACAAAAACAAGTGTGTTGGCAGTACCCAAATCAACGCCTATGTCCTGTGAAAATAACATTTATATACAGTCCTTTCGGAATTATTTTTTTCTTAAAAAGTATGTTGCAAAGAACACTATTGCAGAAACAGTAACAATAGTAGCACCTGCAGATGTATCTGCATAGAAGGAAACAAGAAGACCTGAAACTCCGCAAACCATTGAAATGATTACGGAAAGTGCCAGATACTGACGTGAATTTTTTGCAATATTCCTTGCCGCAGCAGCAGGTAAAATCAACAAGGAATTGATGAGAAGAATTCCCACCCATTTTATTGACATCATTACAACTACCGCAACAACGATAACAAATATATTTTCGTAAACAGAGGTTTTTATACCGCGACTTGCAGCAAGCTCTCTGTTCACAGAGATAACGAGAAGCTTATTATATATAATTGACCAAACTATTATTACTCCTATTAAAGTAATAAACAAACAGAGAATTTCTCTTTCGGTTACGCTAAGAATATCGCCTACAAGATAGGTACTGTATTTAGAAAAACCGCCACCATACGAAAGCACCAAAAGTCCTACCGCAACCGCAGTTGACGAAAACACACTGATAACAGTATCCGAAGAGGCATTTCCTTTATTTTTCACCCTTGTAATAACCAGAGCGAGAAAAACTCCGAAAGCAATGAGAGAAATCATTTCATTCTGAATTCCCAAAAGCACACCCAAGGCGATTCCCGTAAAGGCACTGTGACCCAGAGCATCTGAGAAAAATGCCATTTTATTGTTAACTGCCATTGTTCCTAAAATTCCCATAAGTGGAGCAATTAAAATAATTGCAGCAAAGGCATTAACCATAAATTTATAATCTGCCCATGAAAACGGAAGCAAGGCATCTGCTGCATTATAAATAAAATCCATTATTCTGCATCCCTTTCCAAGCTGTAAAAGCTTTTCTTGAATTCGGGAGAATCAAAAACTTCATTTGCGCTTCCGCTTTTAAGAACGGATTTATTGATAAGAACCACATTGTCGGCAAAATCTCTTACAATGCCTAAATCGTGAGAAACCATAGCTATTGCCATATGAAAATTTTTCTTCAAACCGCCGATTACCTCATAAAACTTTTCACTACCTGCCGCATCCACGCCCGAAACAGGTTCATCAAGCAATAACAGCTCAGGAAGAGGATGAAGAGCGTTTGCAAGCATAACTCTTTGAAGCTCGCCGCCCGAAAGAGAACCTAATTTTCTGTGCTTTAATTCCTTACAACCAACTGTTTCAAGGGCTTCGTCGATTTCTTTTCTCAGTTTTTTGCTCTTTATAAAGCAAACAGGACTTTTTGTTCTTCCCACAAGAAGAAAATCTTCAACACTAACGGGAGCGGAACGGTCAAAATCCAAATATTGCGGAACATAACCGATTGTTATATTACTGATTTTTTCACCGTCGTGGGACTCAAAGGAAACTGTTCCCTCGTGATTGATTTCGCCGAGAATTGATTTAACAAGAGTTGTTTTACCCGCACCATTGACACCAATAAGAGCAGTCAATTCTCCGCAGTGAAGATGAAATGACACCTCCGAAAGCAACACCTCGCCGCCTTTTTTCACACCGATATTATCAACTTTTATTTTACAAAGGCCACAGCCGTTTTCGGAAGCCATTACTTCACCGCCTTTAAAATGGTTTCATAATTTTCTTTCATTATGTCTTCATAAGCTGTAAGCTTTTCCTCGCCGCTTATTACAGGATTTATTACGTAGATTTGTGCATTTGTTTCTCTGCAGAGAATTTCTGCCGCAGAGCCGTTGTAATCAGGTTCAACAAGTAATATTTTTATATTTTCTTCTTTAATTTCAGAGCTTAAATGAGCAAGCTCCTTTGCGGAGGGTTCTGCCCCTTCATCACTTTCAATGGTTTTCTTAATCTGAAAACCTAATTCTTTACCAAGGTATTCATATGCGCCGTGAAAAGAAATAACAGAAAATTCATTTATTGATGTGGAAATTGAATTTCTTTCTTCAATAAGATTATTTAATCTCACTATATAATCTTGGTAATTCTTTTCTATTTCGCTTTTATATTCGGGGAATTCATTTACAAGTCCGTTTTTTATGTTTTCAACCTGTATTTTTGCATTATCAACAGAAAGCCAGATATGAGAATTTTCCTCATGATGATGTCCGTGAGAAGCTTCCTCGTGGTGATGCTCCTCTCCGCAAAACACATCAGTATTTTCGGAAGAGTCAATAACCCGAAGATTTTCTACTCCTTCAAAGGCATCCTGAAGAAAGCTTTCCATCCCCGCACCATTGATTACAAGAACCTGTGCATCGCTGAGAAGCTTTGCATCTTTTGCAGTCAAAGTGTAGTCATGCAGACAACCTGCACTTTGCTCCGCCATACATTCCACGTTTATTTCATCAATACCATTAACGAGATTCAAAGTGAAAATGTATACAGGGTAAAATGAAGCGGCAACTGTTTTGCTCCCTTCTGGGGTTTTAGGTGTATCCCCTGCGCATCCGCTTAAAACCAAGAGCACAAGCACAAGAAATACACACAGAAACTTTTTCAAAAATTATCACCTTACCAATTTGAAATAATACGGTGACTCTGAACCATACATACCTGTTTCTATCTTCACATAATATGTTCCTTCAGTAAGTGTCATAACACCTGTAGAAACAAGCCCCTGGTTAAGAGAAGAATCCACGGATTTAACAACATTTCCGTTTTCGTCAATGATACTTGCAACCCATGTAATTGAGCTGTCGGTAACCTTTTCGTGCCACAATTCCAGACTGACGTTTCTCTCTTCGGTGATTTCAAATTTGTAATAATCTTCATCGAAATCAACGTCGGACGAAATGATCGCACCATAGTAGTAGGTATTTGCCTCTATATCTTTTGCAGCTTCCATACTGCCGTTAGGCTCTGTTTCAAAATCAGTTCTTGGTGTCAATGCCCATTGAAGCTTATACGATGCCGAGTTATATGAAAGAGAATCGCCGTCAACAAGGATGTAATATTCGCCTTTAGCAAGACCGAGGTTTGCAATAATACATTCTTTACTGTTCCAAGCGGAAATTTTCTTGACTATTTCTAAATAATTTCCGTCCTCTTCCTCTTTAAGAACACGAATGTTCCAACCGTTTTTGTCGCCCTCAAGAACCTCGTGAGAGAAGGTTATATCCAATACTCCATCTTGTGGTACATCAATCTTGTAATAATCCTTATCAAGACTCAAAAGCCTGTCTGCAAGGGAGCCACCCATTGCTATGTTCTGTGGTAAGGCTATTGAACTTTCGGGAGTATCGTTTAGCTCAAACTCATGATTAACTGCTTTATCGAAGCCTAAAACCATACTGTAGGTTGTGGCAATAGCTGAAACATTTTCCACCTTGATGTAGTAAGTACCCGCTTTCAAGCCGATTGTTCCCGTTTTTATAAGAGTATCTGTAAGCTTTGAAGTAAAATCACAAACTACATCATCTGTTTCGGTAAGGATTTTTATATTCCAACCTGCTTTGGGGAATGTTAAATCCTCGTGAGCAAAGGTAAGGTTTATACAACTGTCCTCATTAAGCACAAACTTAAACCAATCGTGGTCATAACCGTCAGTACGTTGGGAGGATGAACCATAAAGAGCACGACCTGCAGAAAATGTATTTGCTGTTTCCTTAGTATCATTAAGCTCTTTTTCAAAGGTTGAAGTGGCAGTGAATGTGGTTACAAGAGTAAACTCCCCGTAAAGTATATCTGTTCCCGGATCAACAACTACTACATAAGTACCTGCAGAAACACCTGTTTCACCCCAGCTTGATGTTACATCGCTCCAGAAAGAATCAAAATATGTTAGCTCTTTATACTGTCGTTCAGCACCGTCAATAACTTTGTAAAGCGTAACTCTGTAACCGCATTTAACAGTGTCGAGAAGATTATCGTGATCAAGGCGAACACTCAATGCACCATCTTTTTGGACATCAAAAACATAGGCTTCATAATCCTCTTTTGATTCTATTGTTCCAACAACAGTTGAATTCGGAGTAATATGCATCGGGGTATTCATATTAAACAAACCGTCGTTAACAGTGGTGGCAAAACCTATGGCGCACAAAGACAGTGCAATTATTACAACGGCTACAATAACCGAAATAATTTTTATCTTTCGTTTATTCATCTGATAAACTCCTTTTGAGAATCATTTTCAAATCCTTCAGAGCATTTTCATAGGTGGGCTCTGTGTCTGTATAAGCACATAAAACAGAACCAACCAACTCCGCATTCAATATTGTAAAAGCACATTTTAAATTTTTCTCCATATCTTGAAGTGCTTCCTCACCTTTTCTGCCTGCCGCCGCAACAAGAATACATTTTCTGTGCTTTTTTATAGATTGCATTTTACCGTTTTTGTAAAATCCGGTATAGAAAACCTGAAACCTGTCTATCAACGCTTTTATGGGTGCCGAAAAGCTACCGTTATAAACAGGACTTGCAAAAACTACTACATCTGCATTTTCAAAAGACTTGAAAAATCCATCCAAATCTCTATAAATGCATTTATTGTTTTTCTCGCAGTAATTACAGCCGTTACAAAATTGAAAATTTTCTGAAAATGTATCAAAAACCGTAATTTCTGCATTTCCACAATCTTTTATTGCATCTTGCCAAAGGCGGTTTGTGAAGCTTCCTTTACGGCAAGAGCCTTTTATAATAAGAACTTTTTTATTCATTTTTTAATTCCTGACCACAATATTTACAGAACAATCTGCCGTCAGCAGTTTCGTAAAAAAGCTTGGGTAGATATTTTTCTGTGTTTGTTATGCAGTCATCTTTTCCGCAAAAAGCATCGTGAGTATCTTCTTCAAACTGTGATTTTACTTTTTTACCTGCTCTTTTTGACATTGTTTTAGATAAAATTGCAATACAAGCATCCATATATCTGTTAAAGCCCTCAAAATATTTTGCTCTTGAATTTGAATCAACAGAGCGCTCAAGCTCTTCGCCTCTGGGGAATTGGTGCAAAATTACTAAATCCTCTTTTGCAGCAAGAAGCATTCTTTCATCCAAAATAAAATTATGTTTTCTTGCTTCGTACATAATTTCACTTTCAAAGAACTCTTTTTTTACCTCTGTCATATAAAGAACATCAAGCTCGGGAAGTATATCGAAAAGGTTGTCATACACAGCAAAGTCCTTTTCTCTTTTGTCCATAATATTTATGTAACCTTCTTCAAGAGGTTTTCCGTTTACAGAAACAAAATAAAACTCGTTACCTTTATAAAGATTGAGGCATTGAAGAAGATTTTTAACAAGAACATTATCGGAAAAATCTCCCAAGAAGCCGATTTTCATATTGGAGACATGCTTCTTCTCTATCCAGACGGAAGAAAAATCAGAAAGGGTTTTTACAGGATATGCTCTGCCCCCGTCACCGGCATTGATAACAGGAACGGTTGCATATAATGATGCTGCTCTTGCAGCGCCTTTTTTATTATGGGAGAGCACAATAACATCGCCGAAAGCGGACATGGCCATAACAGCATCCTTCAAGGTTTCATTTTCTTTGATTTCAAAATCAATGGGCACTCCACCCATTTTGACTGTTGCCGAAGAAAATGCTGCTTTAGAAATTGTGTCATTATTCAAAAAAGCATTGATAACTGTTTTTTGTTCCAAATCCTTTGAATATGCGGCTCTGTTTTCTTTAATAAAGCTCATAACATTTAGTACTTCTCTAAGACCTTCCCTTGAAAAGTCAGTTATATCCAAAAACCGATCCATTGACATAATTCGCACATCCTTTCGCATTTAATTGCTCATAGAACCTATGAATTCAAACCAAATATGCCTGAAACGCAAAATTCCACGCGCTTCTATCCATTATCCGTACAATTATATCATACATTTATATAAAAAAAAATACTTTATTGAAAATTTAAGTAAATTTTACATTATTTAAAATTTAAGTGATTTTTATAATAGCAAAACCGCTCACCTTTTGGTGAGCGGTTAGTTGCTAAAAATAAGTAAACTTAGTCTTCAACAGGAGCGCCTACAGGGCAAGAACCTGCACAAGCACCGCAATCAATGCAAGTGTCTGCGTCGATAACATAAATGCCATCGCCTTCAGAAATTGCTTCAACGGGGCAATCTGCTGCACATGCACCGCAAGAGATGCAATCATCAGTGATCTTATAAGCCATTTTCCTGACCTCCTTGCTTTTTTTCTTTATTGTAGCACATATTTTTCTAAAATCAATAGAAAATTTATGTTTTTCACTTTTAAAAATCATTCTTGAGAAAGATTTTCTTCCAAATCCTCTTTTGGTGGCTTAGAGCCTTTAATTATTTTCACATCTTTTCTGTGAAATTCAGTTGGAATAGCCTCAGGTCTGCGGTCAAGCTGAACTTTAATTTTTCCTGTAAGCAAGCTGTTCTCAACAACAGTTCCTCTGCCCTCTCTTGTATCAACAACAGAACCGACTCTGGGTGTAATCTTTGCAAGATATTCATAGCTTTCCTGCTCATATTTAAGGCAACACAAAAGTCTTCCGCAGGTACCGCTGATTTTTGAAGGATTCAAAGAAAGTCCCTGCTCTTTTGCCATTTTTATTGAAACAGGATGGAAATCATCCAAAAATTGAGAGCAACAGAAAGGTCTTCCGCAAATACCTAAACCGCCCAACATCTTGGAAACATCTCGAACACCGATTTGACGCATTTCTATTCTTGTTCTGAAATTTCCTGCAAGTATTTTTACAAGCTCTCTGAAATCCACTCTGTCGTCAGAAGTGAAATAAAAAATCATTTTGCTTGCGTCAAAAGCACATTCTACTTCAACAAGACTCATATCAAGACCAAGCTGTTCAACCTTTTTCTGACAAAAGGTAAATGCTTCGTCTTCTTTTTTCTTGTTCTGCTCAACAATTTTAATATCTTCCTTGTTGGCTGCTCTGAGTATTTTTTTCAAAGGGTGCACAATATCTGCATCATTTACCTTATGATTAGCAGTAGCAACCTCACCGCACTCTATACCGCGAACTGTTTCAACTATAACCCTTTCGCCTTTAGAAAACTCCTTTGAATCCGGGTCAAAATAATATACCTTTCCGTTTTCTTTAAAGCGAATACCTACAACTTCTGCCATATATAAACTCCGAATAATTTTTAGATTTTTGCACACAAAACTGTGGAAAGTAATGTGTAATTGGGATTGTTATCCAAGGATTTCAACAATCCGTCAACAGTATCATACATTTCAAGAATTTTACCCAAAGTCAAATTGTTCGATAGACTTTTGGATTTTTCTGAAAAATTCTCAAGCAAAACTCCACCGTTTGATTTAAGAGCAACTGCATCCCTCAGAACACTTACAAATAAATCAAGCACTTCTGCAGTCAGGGCTTTGTTCCCGTCCATAGCTGATGTAGCCTCTATTCTGTTATATTCATAAGGTGATAAAACCGCATCAATAAGTTTGTTTACAATGTCAACCGCTTTTTCACTATATTCTGTTTCAACTGTTTTCCCTATTCTCAAACGAACAACTCGGGAAAGCACCGTTGCGATTACAGAATTTGAATTTTGAGAAGTAAGAACAAATGCTGTATATCTTGGTGGCTCTTCGAGAATTTTTAAAAGAAGATTCTGACTTTCTTCCGTCATCTGTTGCATTTCTCTTATAATAAAAACCTTATTATCTGCCTCGTTGGGAGTGAGATACGCATCTGCGACCATTTTTTTAATGTCGTCTTTTACAAAATGCTTTTTATCATCGGGTTTTTTAACAGTAATAATATCGGGATGGATATCTTCCTTTGCTTTTCTGCAATGCTCGCACTCTCCGCAAGGGGTCCTGTCCTTGTTTTCGCAAACAATCATTCGCGCCGCAAGGTGAGCGAGGGCTGTTCTTTGTTCCTCACTGCCTCCGTCAACAAGAAGGGCATGAGGGCGTCTACCGTCTGCAAAAAAACTATCTAAAGTTTTCAAAATATTTTCAGAAAAGTTCGTTTTTTCAATCATAATTTTATCATTTTTTCCACATCAATTATAAACAAAGTTGCTCCGCCGATTGTCACCTGAACGGGAGCCGCACTGACAAAGCCCTCACCGAGATAAGGTGGTGTTGTGGGAATCATCTGTGTTCTTCTTGAGCAGCAGGTTTTAAAAATTTCAACAACATCCTGAACCTGCTCATCTTCTACACCCACAAGAACAGTTACATTGCCCAGCTTGAGAAATCCACCCGAGGTTGAAAGCTTTGTAGCTTGGAAGGATGCTTTTGTAATTTCTGCAAGAAGGTCATTAGCATCATCGCTGTTAACTATGCCTATAACAAGTTTCATAAAACCGCCATCCCTTTTTATTTATTTTTTTCAATATTATTATAGTTCATTTTCTGAAACTTTACAACACATTATTTTTTACATCTTGCTCAAAGCAATCATAACAGGCATCGTAATTATAGAAACAAGTGAACATATTGCAACAACCTTTGACGCCACTCCCGTATCTTTTCCGTATTTTGCAGAAAACATAACGGTATTATTTGCGCTTGGTACAGATGCAGAAATCATACAAGCTGTAAGAAGAGCACCTGAAATACCAAAAAGCTTAAAAAGGCAAAACATTATCAAAGGCAAAACAATGGTTTTAAGCAAAATTACAAGATAATTATTTTTCTCCTTAAACATTGTTTTCAAGTCTGTATTGGCAATATATGTGCCAAAAAACAACATAGCAAGTGGTGTATTAAGATTTGCAATATGGTTTACTGCAGACTGAACTGCATTGGGCATTTCAATATCTAAAATAAAAAGTGGCAGACCGATTAAAACAGATATAACACCGGGATTTAAAATAAGTCTTTTTAATTCAAACTTGGTTTCACCCTCACCTTTGTTAATACACCAGATTCCGTGGGTAAAGGAAAGAATGTTAAAAACTACAACCCCTGCCGAGCAATAGAAAACACCCTCACTGCCGAGAATAGCACTGCAAAGAGGAAGTGCCATATAACCCATATTACCGTAGCTTACTGCATATTTAAACACACTTGAATTCTTATCTTCTTTGTTATTGAAAAAAGGTATCGCAAGTAAAATACCCACAACAAGAGTGGCACTCATACAAGCAAAGGCTGTAAGAAAAGATTTTGCAGTTTTTATGTCAAACTCCATATTCATAAAAGACTGAATGATAACAACAGGTGTAATGATATAAAAAAGCAAATCATTGGAACGTTTTGCAGTGTCCTGACCGAAAACACGGAAACGGTCGGCAATAAAGCCGACCGCAACTATTAAATACAGTATAAGTACCTGTTGTGCGGCCATTGTCATATTAGTTAAAAACATATTTATTCCTCCTACCGCACAAAAAGCTTATTCTTTATTGTTCCGTTTTTTTAAATCTGCAAGTGAAACAGGAGTCATTTCATCAAACTCTTCAAAATCTTCTTCAACAACCTCGGGGATTATAGCTTCTGCTTCAACCGGTTCAGGTTGTTCTTCAGTTTCAACTGCATCTGATATTACATCCGTAGCAGCATCAATTTCTTCAACAGAAGTTTCGTTTTCAAAATCAGCATCTGCATCAGACTCGATATAAACCTCATCCTCAACAGCTTCCTCTTCATAATCATCAGAGAAGAAATTGTTTAAATCGTCTTTTTTAGTAACTGCTTCAAAATCATCGGGAAGGTCGATTTCATTAACGGCCCTTCTGTTTTTAAGACCATCCTTGAAGCCAACACCGAGAGATGCAAAAACATATGCCATTATAAATATTAAAACGGCAAGGTGAGCAAAGTTGAATTCGTAGCCGTCAACTGCATCAAGACCAACAAGCGCAATAACAATTCTGGGAATTGTTACTACTGCAGCCAAAAGCGTCGCTGTGAGTCCGTAGCCGTAAATTCCCCACATGCTGTCCTCTGTAAACACACCCGAAGAAATACGGGCAAAGGTGAGGAAGAAAAGCATTACAAAAACAAACATAAAGATTTCAAAAAGAAGCTCAGAAACCTTTATAAAGCTTATTGCATTCATAAGCTTTGTAATGAGTACAGTCATAGACCAACACAAAGGCGAAAGAGCAAGAAGCTTAAACTCTCTGTATGAGGCTTTACCGTTAAGGTGACTGATGCCAAAAACGAGAAAATATATTATCGAAAAGAAAGCAAATATAAATTGAAGAATTATAAATGCTCCGCCCGCTTCTGAAAGATTTGTTCTGAGAAGGCTCATAAAAATTGCCACATTGCCTTGGTTAACGGGAATTATATTGCTGAGAATTCTGAACATATCCCAACCAAGACCTATAACTACCACAAAAGATGCAACACCCAATATCGGGTTTTTACCTGTAGGAAGCTTTGGTGAAGGGACCTCTTTACTGATAAAACTTAACACAAGAAAAAGAAGCCCGAAAACAACCAGCACACCGTAAAGAACGGGAACAGTCACATCACTTTCTTTATAAAAGCCGTTGGAAGCATCCACAAGAGCTAATAATTGATACACCCTTGTAGGTAACGCAACCAATACAGATACCGCAAAAACAAAAAGAAGGTATTTCATTTTTACCGCACTTGAGGAACCTTTTATTTTATTCATTTATTTTCAGCCCTTTCAATTATCTCTCGTCAAGAGGAATGTAATGAGTCTGACGCTTAAAATTAGAAATTCTTTCGTCAATAGGTGCATAATCCTTTGGAAGTGCAATATTTTTATATGCAGGTCTTATAACTCTGTTCCCTGTAATAAGCTCCTCTATTCTGTGAGCTGACCAGCCTGCAACACGCGCTACTGCGAAAAGAGGTGTGTATAAATCCATGGGAATACCAAGCATTTCATATATAAGACCCGAATACAAGTCAACATTTGCACAAATTTTCTTATTGTTGTTTTTCTCACTGGCGAAAATTTCGGGAGTGAGTTTTTCAATAAGCTCAAGGGCTCTGAAATCTGCACCGAAGCCTTTTTCTTCTGCTATTTTTTTGGCTTCTCTTTTAAGAATAACCTGACGAGGGTCGGAAAGTGTATAAACAGCGTGACCCATACCGTAAACAAGACCGCTCTTATCCCCTGCTTCGCGGTTTATGATTTTCTTTAAGAAATCCGCAACCTGACCCTCATCGGTAATATCCGAAACATCTTCTTTAAGATATTTAATCATTTCTGCAACCTTAAGGTTCGCACCGCCGTGGCGAGGACCTTTAAGAGAACCGATACCTGCTGAAATTGCGGAATAGGTATCAGTTCCGCTGGAAGAAAGAACGCGTGTTGCAAAAGCCGAATTGTTACCGCCGCCGTGCTCTGCGTGGAGCATAAGGCAAAGGTCAAGGAGCTTTGCTTCTTCGTCTTTAAACTTTCTGTCGGAACGGGTTGTGTAAAGAACGGTTTCTGCAGTTGTAAGCCCCGGCTTTACAGGATGAAGATACATACTCTTTTTGAGATAGTATCTTCTCTTAACCTGATATGCGTAAGTCATAATCATAGGAAGCTGCGCAATAAGCTGGATGCTCTGACGTAAAACATTCTCTATGGAAATATCGTCGGGATTAGAATCATAAGAATAAAGAGAAAGAACCGAGCGTTCAAGCTTATTCATAATATTGGGTGAGGGTGCTTTCATAATCATATCTTCTATGAAATCCTCGGGGAGCTCCCTACACTCAGAAAGAACCTTATTAAATAACTTTAACTGATTTTTTGTTGGAAGGCTTCCGAAAAGAAGAAGCCATACCACTTCCTCATAACCGAAACGATTTTCCTCAACGCAAGCATCTACTATATGATTTATGTCCAAACCTCTGTATTTGAGTTTACCTTCAACAGGTCGTCTTTCGCCGTCCTCTATATAATAGCCCTCAACGGAGCATACTTTTGTAAGACCTGCCATAACACCGCTGCCGTCACGATTTCTTAATCCTCTTTTAACTTCAAATCTGTCAAAATATTCAGGAGAAACTTCACTTGCTGTTTTAAGCTCATCGCAAAGTGATTTCAAATCGGCACTTTTAATGGGTTCAATATATGTTGGCAAACATCTCACTCCTTTTCATCGACTTAATCATACTTTTAAATAACAATTCATATTATTTTATAACATATTATCTTTGTTGTCAATAATCTCAAAATAAAGGATTGAGCAAATCATGAAAAAGTTTTTAACTCTTGTTCTTCTTTCTGCTATAGTCGTTTTGGTTTTACCTGTTACCTTTTTAAAAGACAACCTTGCCTCTTCAGAAATACCCGCTTCAGCCGACAACATCACACAAAGCAGTACAGCTCCATCGCAAAATTCTGATACGATAACAGTTTTTCGTTCTGTGGAAAATGAAAATATTGAAATAGACTTTTTTGAATATATCTGCGGTAGCGTTGCGGCAGAAATGCCCCTTTCATATCACGAAGAAGCCCTAAAGGCACAAGCTATTGCCTGCTACACCAATGCCCTGCGATTAAAAACCGCTTCAAAAAACACCGCTTCTTACCATATCAGTGATGACAGCAGTATTCATCAGGGCTACCTGAGTGAAGAAGAACGCAAAGAAAAGTGGGGCGAGGATTTTGACAAATATGAAGGAAAGCTGAAAAATGTTGTTGAGCAAGTGGAAAATGAAGCCATCTATTATAATGACAGTCTGTGTATTGCCGCCTTTCACGCTATATGCAGCGGAAAAACCGAATCCGCAGAAAATGTATGGGGCGAGAGCATTCCTTATCTTGTAAGCGTAAAAAGTACAGGCGACAACCTTTCTCCTCAATATTCCTCCGTAGTAATTTTTCAAAAACAAGAGTTTCTCGAACACGCAGAAGCTTTAGGTGTTGATGCTGATGTCAGCTCCTTAAAAAATATAATTAAAATTACAGAAACTTCAAAATCAGGTATGGTATTAAATGCAACCGTAAATAAAAAAGAATTTACAGGTGAAGAAATACAAAAAGCCTTTTCTTTAAAAAGCGCGGTATTCACCGTGGAATGCACTAAAAATTCAGTCACCTTTAACGTTACAGGCTACGGTCACGGTGTCGGAATGAGCCAATACGGTGCAGATTTTATGGCTCGCCAAGGTAGTACTTATGAGGAAATTTTGAAGCATTATTATAAAGGGGTGGAAATCATAGGTGCGTAATTAAAATTCGAAATTCGAAATTCGAAATTAGGCTTCGCGGTGTTATTGTTTGAATAAACTAAAAGTGTTGCGAATATTATCATCCCTGTTCCATCTTTGATGGAATAGGGATGGGGACCATCGCTTGCGATGGTGGTGGGTTGCCCCGTCCCCTCTTTACTTCGTAAAAGTACCGCGAAGCCTATACAATGTTTGGAAGCGAAGCTTCCCTGATAATTCTCCCGATAATTCTCCATTCTGCATTTTGCATTTTATATTGCAACTGCCACGCAAAAATGATAGAATATATCTATTCTTTTTGCGAGGTGTTTTTATGACTAAAAAAGAACGGGCATTAAAAATCTGCGAATTATTAAAAACTGCTTACCCCGAAGCAATTTGTCAGCTTAATGCAGACACACCCTTCCAGCTTCTTGTTGCAACCCGTCTTTCCGCTCAATGCACCGATGCGAGAGTCAACCTGGTAACTCCCGATTTATTTAAAAAATACCCCTCTGAAAACGAGCTCGCCCAAGCCGATATAAGTGATGTAGAAAATCTCATTCATTCCTGCGGCTTTTACCGTGCCAAAGCTAAAGATTTAGTCGGAATGGCTAAAGAAGTGCGCGACACATACAAGGGAATTCTTCCCGATACTATCGAAGAATTGACAAAGTTACCGGGAGTTGGCAGAAAAACCGCCAATCTTATTGTTGGCGATGTTTACAAAAAGCCTGCGGTTGTTGCAGACACTCATGTCATAAGAATAACCAATCTTTTAGGGCTTTCGGACTCAAAAGACCCGAAAGCCGTTGAAATGCAGTTAAAAAAGATTTTACCACCCGAAGAAAGTAACGATTTTTGCCATAGAATTGTTCTTCACGGACGGGCAGTATGCATTGCAAGACGCCCGAAATGTGCCGAATGTCCACTTAAAGAAGCCTGCAAACATTTTTCTACAAAAAAATAACAGTTAAAATTATGAAATATTCAAAGAAACAAAAAATATATATCACTTTTTCTGCATTTTGTCTTATAGCTGTTATGACAATAATTTTTTATCTGTCTTCACAAAACGGTGAAGAATCCACAAACACAAGCGATTGGTTAACGGATTTAATTATTTTGATTGTAGGAAAAGCTCCGAATCCTAATATTTTAAGAACCTTAGCCCATTTCAGTGAGTTTGCCGTGTTGGGTTTATTGGTAAATAATTTATTTTTCGCCATAAAGGACAAGCTCAGACCATTTTTTTGTATTATTATTTCCTGGGGCTATGCCTGGACTGATGAAATCCATCAGATTTTTGTTCCTCAAAGGGCTTTTCAGTTATTTGATTTAACCGTCGATTTAGGCGGAATAGCATTGGGAACAGCGGTGTTCTGCGGTATTATTCTTTTAATAAAAAAACATAAGATAACCCATTGACTTTTCATTCAAAAAAAGTCAATGGGTTATCTTTACCATTCATTTATAACGCCGGGATTTTGGAATATCTCATCGAGTTTTTTGATAAAGGGCATAACATCGTTAAATGCGCCTATTCGGTGGTCAAACATCAATGTAATCGGCAAGGTCTTTTTAGTTGCTATATCAACCTCGCCTTTTTCATTTCTGAAAGCGTAATCGGTATCCTTAACTACACCCATTGCAAAAAGGAACACTTGAGGATAAAGGAGAGGCGTGTAAGTAACGTTTCCGTTTAAGCCGTCATACAAAACACCCCAGTTTGTCATACAGACAGTGCCCTCGTTAAGCTCATTCATAAAAAGCATCGAACCGTCTCGTGGTGCGGGGTGAAAAAGACCTTTCAGCTTTGCGACCTTATGCTTACCCACATAGCCTGTAAAGGTCTGGGCAATTGTAGCTTTAATATCACCCTTCAACAAAAGTCCGACCGTTCTTTGAGTTATAACGTCAAACATAACCTTATCAACATTGGTTTTTTTTAGTCTTTCAAGAAGCTCCGTTATCTGCTCGGAAAGCTCTTTCAAGCTTTTATTTTCCGCCTCTCTCACTTTAATCGGAAATGTTTCTCCGCTTTCAAGAAGAACCGGCATAGCAACATCAATATGCTTTTTCATAATAAGTGTACCGCAGGAAGAGGTGGTATTAAATTCAATATGAGAATTAAGCTTTGGTGCTGCTTTTAACCCCTCAACAAGAATTCTCATCATCAATGTATTGAAAGAAACTTCATAATCGCAATTTTCTTTTAATTTTCCGAATTCTTCCCATAATTTTGTAATATCGGCTTCGTAATTATAGCCACAAGTAGGAGCATTTTGCTGTGCTTTTGTAAGAATATAACCGGAAACCCTGCTTTTAAGGTTAAAATATTCAACCTTATCTTCAGGCAGAGGTTTATTTAATGATGCATTTATAAAATCTTTAAAACCCATTTTCTCTTAACACAAGCTTCTTGTGTATTCCTTTCATTTTCTGTTTTCAACTATATCATTTCCCCTACCCTTTGTCAATCGAATAGTATTGACCGAACCGTAAAAAGCCTGTATAATTTTATCAAGATATTTTTGGAGGGGTTTTCTTTGAAATCATTTGAAAAAATCAAGCGAAAAGCCTTTAATCTCATTGGCCTTGTTGTTAACAAGGTTGGTCAGAACGAGGCACAAAACACGGACAATCTTGACAGATCGGTAACCGAAGGTATGCCCGAGCTTTTAAGGACTGCTGCGGCAGAGGGAACTGTTCTTTTGAGAAATGACAATGTGCTCCCCTTTTCAGAAAATGAAACCGTTTCTGTTTTCGGCAGAGTGCAGAATGACTATATGTTTGTGGGCTACGGCTCAGGCGGTGACGTTATTAAGCCTTATACCGTAAACTTGATGGAAGCTCTTAAAAATTCAGGGACTAAAATCAACACCGAGCTTGCAGATATTTACGAAAAATGGTGCAAGAAAAATCCTCCCGATCACGGCTTCTGGGGACATTGGCCTTTATATTATGAAGAAATGCCCATTGAAACAAGCATTATTAAAAATGCTTCAAAGAAAAGTGATTGTGCGGTAATTGTAATAGGTCGTTCTGCAGGCGAGGACAGAGAAAACAAACTTGAAGTGGGTAGCTATTATCTCACAGCAGATGAAAAATCCCTTATTAAGAGAGTTAACTCTGCATTCAAAAAGACTGTTATAGTTCTCAATATCGGCAGTATTATTGATATGAGCTGGGAAAAGGATTTGCTCAAAAATGACAGTGCAATCCTCATCCCCTGGCAAGGCGGTATGGAAAGCGGTAATGCCCTTGCTGATGTACTTTTAGGTAAGCAAGAGCCATCGGGTAAATTAACCGATACTATTGCTAAGGATTATTATGATTATCCTTGTGCACATAGTTTCGGTGAAAAAGAATACAACAACTATACAGAAGATATTTTTGTTGGCTACAGATATTTTGAAACCTTTGCAAAGGATAAAGTCCTTTATCCTTTCGGATTCGGTCTTGGCTATTCTGCATATAAAAGAGATTTTTTAAGCGGTGCGGTTAAAAATAACACTGTAATTCTTAGAGCCACAACCGAAAACATCGGTGATTACTGCGGTAAGGATGTTTTACAGATTTACGCAGAAGCACCTCAAGGCACTTTGGGTAAACCATCAAGAGTTCTTTGTGATTTCAGGAAAACAAAGCCACTTTCAAAGGGAGAAAAGGAAGAATTTGAATTTAATATTCCTTTCTGCACATTTGCTTCTTATGACGACAGTGGAGTTAGCGGTCATAAATCCTGCTACATACTTGAAAAAGGTACATATAATTTCTATCTCGGCGGAGATGTTCGCTCTGCTGAAAAAGTTTTCTCTTTTGAGCTACCCGAAACAATTGTTTTAGAAACTCTCAAAGAGGTCTGTGCACCTAAAGAGAGTTTTGAAAGGCTTGTTGCAAAAGAAAATAACGGAAACATTATCTGCAAAGAAGAAAATGTTTCTGTTTCCTCCGATAATTTAAGAGAAACCATCCTCAAAAATCTTCCCAAGGATTGTGGTAAAACAGGTGATAAAGGCTTAAAGCTTCAGGATGTAAAGGACGGCAAATGCACCCTTGATGAATTTGTTGCTCAGCTTTCCTTGGATGAGCTTGAAGCTATTTCCCGAGGAGACTACACAATGAACAGTCCTCTGGGTAACGAGGGTAATGCAGGTGTCTTGGGCGGTGTAACAAAATCCTTGCGTGACAAGGGTGTTTCTCCCCTTACCACCACCGACGGACCATCCGGCATTCGCATAAAGGCTTGTTGTTCGCTTCTTCCCATAGGTGCATCTGTTTCTGCAATGTGGAACACAGACTTAGCCTACGAAATGTATAAAAAAGTCGGTGGGGAAATGAAACAGAAAGGCTCGGATATTCTCCTTGCACCCGGTATGAATATTCACAGAAGTCCTCTTTGCGGAAGAAATTTTGAATATTATTCCGAAGACCCCTTTGTTACAGGCAAAACTGCCGCAGCAGTTGTAAAGGGTGTGCAGAGCGAGGGTGTTTCCGCTTGTCCCAAGCACTTTGCTTGCAACTCTCAGGAAACCAACCGCAATCGCACAGATTCAAGGCTTTCTGAAAGAGCATTGAGAGAAATCTATCTTAAAGGCTTCGAAATCTGTGTTAAAGAGGCGGAACCGCTGAGTATAATGACTTCATACAATAAAATCAACGGTGTATGGGGCCATTACCACTATGACCTTTGCACAAGAATTTTAAGAAATGAATGGGGCTTCCAAGGTCTTGTTATGACTGACTGGTGGATGCAATACACCGCAAGTCCCGAATTCCCCGAAATCAAGGACAACGGCTATCGTGTAAGAGCAGGTGTTGATGTTCTTATGCCCGGTGGCAAAAGAACAGGCAAGAAAAAGCCCGACGGAACACTCCTTAAAACCTACGGAAAAAAAGACGGTATAACACTTGGAGAAATGCAAGCAACCGCAAAGCACGTGCTTAACGTAGTAATGCATCTGAAATAAAACTCAAAAAGGGGGATGTAAAAAAAGCGCAGACTGCATAAAACAATATAAATCAAGGGGTTCAATAGGTTAATTTTTCCTGTAGAACCCCATAAATTTATCCAAAAATACAAAAAGTTGAAAAAACAATGTTTTATGCTACAAACAAACTTCGCCACTCGACGTACCTTTGTACGCCTTCGGGCAAGGCAAAA
>JAZOAO010000019.1:0-2606 GCA_045595505.1 Acutalibacteraceae bacterium
CTTTTTTAGTGCGCTCGACGGCGCACGCTTCTAATGCAATGTCATTAACTTTAGAGTATTTCTTACAAAAATCAAAGTTTTTAATGATGGTAAGGAAGATGATTGTACGGAAAAAATATTTTTGGGCATGCAAAATAGGCAGGAATATACTCCCTGCCTGTTGCAGATATGTATTAGTTGAATTAAGACAATCTATAATTAAAACTCATAACAGAACGATCTTTCTTCTTGCGTCGGATTGCCTTTCTGTTTGGACGAATAGGTGTCAAATATTTAGACAAAAGATTTTTGATTGTTTTGCAGCTAATCTTTCCCTTGATAAATAGTCTAGATGCATGAATTGCTATTGAAAAACTAGATTTATAATCATGTTTCCGTGTTAAGCATTCTAGTTTATGACTACTCATTATTAAAGATACAAAATTATAAAGCAAAAGGTGTGCATATATTTCTTGATAGATTAAATCTGTCTTGCGGGCGTGAAAATTTAATAGACCAAGTGGATATTTAAGGTCTCTAAAAGAAGTTTCTATTCCCCAGCGCATAGAGTATAGCTTTTTAATTTCAGAAAGCGAAAATGTTTCGGCAGGTAAATTTGTAATGATTGTTTCATAGGCATCTTCGCCGAGCTTAATTTTTAGAATTCTAAAAGGAAGATGATAAAACATAAGAACATCGCGCTCACCTGCAGGATTGATGAAAAAATCAAAGTTTTCGGGATGAGATATACGTTTATAGGTGTTTTTATTTTTGTAAAGTTCCCAATGATCTTTAGTTCTTCCAGCAGACAAATGTAGATTGATAAAAATGTCGTATTCATTGTCTTGTGGCAAATCAAGACCATTAGCTATACCGCCGCTACTAGTAGCATCTTTGACTCGAAAAAGGAATTTCCATCCTTTCTCTTGTATGTGAGCAAGTGCATTATAGGATTCGTATCCTCTATCAGCAATAATAAGAGTATCCATAGTGCCTGCATTACGATCAACCATGTCAATGAGAGCCTGGTTTTCATTTGAATTACGACTTTTCTGAATGATGGTATCAACATATATTTTGCCACATACATCGTATAGGGCATTTAAATGTAAAAGGTTATAAGGCCTTTGATCATTTATTCTAGGAAAATAAGAGTCTTTGTCTTTAGGATTAGTTGGTACGTGTAAATCAGAACCATCAATAGCTAAAACGCGGTAGCTCTTGTATGTTGCATTAGGATTTGAACTGTTGGTAAAGGATTTGAAGATATCCTCAAAAGCAGTTGGAAGTATTTTAGAACGTTGCTGTACAAAAGCAGCTGCAGTTGGAGTAGTATCTGAACAGTTGAAAAAGGATAAGAGTTCGTTGTTTATACTACCTCCAGACATTTGGAGAATTGAGTTAATAATAGTTTTAAAAGAAAGCTTACGCGTTCTAGAGTGGTCAGTTGGATTTTTTACATAAGATGCTTTGTTAAGTAAAATTTGGTCAATAGAATCAAATAAATTTCTACGTAGTGTGTTAGGGTTTAAATATTTCATGCGGTTCCTCCTGTGAAAAAATGAATGTACTTAATCACAAGGGATTTTTTGCTAAGTAATTAGCAAAAAATCCGCACACTATGAAATATTTGTCAAGCTATTTTAAATTTTTTTCTTAACTTAATGCCATTGGCTTCTAATGGGTGAAAGTCCCTAGCCCGCCCGACAGTGGGAAGGGCACAGCTGAACACCAAGGGTGTCCTTTTGCAGCATGAGCTGTATTAACGCGAGGGGAATCTGAAGGCAGGTGTAGGCAAAACTCCGGCTTTACGGACAGAAACCAAATACAAGGCTATGCATCTTGGGGGTAAGGCTGCTAAACAAGTCAAAGCCCGATAACTGTACGGAACCGTGCATAGTAGATTTGGTTGGCACATGGAGTGAAAGAAGCGTGTGGTACTCGGGGAGGTCTCGTCAGCTGATGGAAACAGAGTATGAAATCAGTGAGTAACAACGAATGGCGAGAAGTCAGCAGAGGTCATAGTACCAAGACGGCTTAAGACGACTTGGGAAGGACTGAACTTTTAGGAGACACAAGCAATGAATGTAACCGAAAGTGGGTTTGAGAACAGACAACTTCATATAGAAGACTATCTGCAAATGGTATCTGCGGAACAGGGAGAGTATGCAGAAGTGTTCGACTACTCTAGGATTACTGAAAAGAGCGGTGTCATCGCAGACTTTTGGACGGAAAATCTCTTGGAGCTGATATTACGCAAGGATAACCTTAACAAAGCTTATCTGAGAGTAAAGAAAAACAAAGGAGCTTGTGGTATTGACGGAATGCAGGTGGATGGACTTCTGCCCTACCTTCAAGCCAACAGTGACGAATTAATTCATGAGATAAAGAATGGCAAATTTAAGCCAAACCCCGTTCGCAGGGTAGAGATACCCAAAGAAATAAAGGGCGAATACAGAAAGCTCGGAGTTCCAACTGTTGTAGACAGAGTCATACAACAAGCGATAGCGCAGGAACTTACGCCCATCTTTGAGCCTCAGTTCGCAGAGAGCAGTTTCGGCTTTCGACCAAAAAGAGGGCAACATGACGCCCTCAGGCAATGCCAGAAATATATCAATGAAGGCTTT
>JAZOAO010000020.1:0-124776 GCA_045595505.1 Acutalibacteraceae bacterium
TTATGATTCTTCGTTGATTAGATAACTTCTTGTTTATATCTTTTTCAAAGTCCTTCTCATAAGGGCTTGTTTTGTCATACCCTTTTTTCCTTACCATAAAAATTCTAAAAAAGCACTTGACTTTTAATAGTTAGTCACCTCGTAAAATAATACATATACATCCAATTGATATATTTCAATTTTACTACTGACACAAGATAATTGCAATAGGCAAGTTTGCTGTGTTCGCGTTTATAGAAGTTTGCTGTGTTCGCGTTTATATACTCATCAAACCAACAAACTTGTAGTATATATGCACGCATTGGTATTTCTCGCCGTTTATGATTTCCTTTTCTGATACCACAATTTTCTCAATAAGCTCGTTCAGGATTCTTGCATTGAGTTCTTGTTAACATTTTTTGAAATTATCTTCACTTTTCTTTCTTTGGATTATGCGTTAAAATTTTGAGCATAAAACTACTATGGAAATTTTTGTAGTTATATGATATAATTAACTAACAAATTTGAATTTGGAGTGATATTTAATGAAAAATAAATTCAATTTGATAGCATCAATTTTTCAATTAGTAGTTGGAGTTGTTGCTGTATTAGCTTTTGTTATATTAGGCTCAAGTGGAGAGAATATGTCAAAGTGGATAGTAACACTTATTTTATCTATAGCTTTTGTTGTTTTGGGAATAATAGGAATTATTGATTACAAGTCTAATAAATAAATTCCAATCTATCTTTACAAACGATGAGGAACCGGTATTTTTGGAAAATTTGAGTTATTAAATAAGATATGCTAATAAAACGATATGTGGTTTTATTTGTTGAATTGAGGTGTGTTAAATAATGAGTTTTAAAAGGATACTCCCCAAAGGTAAATGGATAAGAGAATTTGATTTTGAGCTTGGTGCAAAAGTGTTTTTTTCCATAACAACTGACAAATATATAGTTCAACTTACAGGCGGTAGTATAATAATTTTAGATAAAGATACTAAAAACGAATTGAATCGAATTAGGGGTTATAACTATTTATATACCGGTGATGTCAAGCCTGATGAAACAGAAGTTATTGCTTTAGAAAATGGTAAGCATTTTTATGTGTATTCCCTTGAAGACTTTTTAGAAAAAAAGAGAATTACTCTTCCTCGAGGTTATGAAGCAATAGATGTGTATGGTGAGTATTCACCTGATGGAAAACTTCTATATATTCCGGTATATAAATATGTTGGCGATGGCTATAAATACTGTTTGTGTGAGTATGAAACTAAATCATATTCATTAGTGAATATGAAGGAAATTGAGCAATCGGAAATGTTTTTTTGGCCATTGAGTTATAAGGATGTACTGTAAGGAGGATTTATGTCACATAGTAAGTGTAATAAAAGCGGTAAATCATTATATTTAGACAATTGGAATCCAAATGCAAAAAAATATATAAACGAATGTAAACTATGTGGATATAAAGGTTATAGTCCCACCATAGAACAACCCGACTTTTTAGATGAAAGGGACAAAGACCCGATTACATTTTCAATTAACAAGGCGATATATGAGGAGTTGACTAAAACATTTTCTGTATTGGAATTAGATGAGTATGGTCGTTGTATGGTTTGTGCAAGGATTCAAGATAAAAAGTAATTACAAAAAAGTGGCTGACATTTAGTTTGCAATGGTCAAGGAAGCAGATACGAATAAATTTCAATTAATCGAACAAATAAGTAAAAGAAGCTGATTTGTCTGTAAAAAGTAGTATCGCCTTTTTGAAAAGTGGTAAATTTCAAAATGCTCAAAACCCTTGTAACAGTCGGCATCGCCGTCTGTTGTGAGTTGTCCGAACGTCCTAAAAGACGTACGGACTTATTCCTGCCACTAAAATCGGACGGGGATTGGATTTGTCAAAGTATTGCTCTTTGTCATAAAATATTATATATTTATCGTATAGGAAAATTTGCTTTTGAGTGTTCAAAAAGAAGGTGTGAAGACCTAAATGGATGTTATATTTGAAGTTATCGTAGAGTTTTTTGCGGAAATGTTTTGTGAAGGCTTTTTGTCTGCAAGTACTGAAATTGTTCCGTATGATAAACTGCCACGAGAGAAAAGAGAAAAATATAAATTTATAGTAGTTGTAATATCAGTAATTCTTTTGATTTTGCTCGTTATTGGCGGAGTAATGCTTTTGGAAACAAAAGGTAAAAGCGAGTTAGGTAAAATCCTAATAGGCTTCCCGATAGTGTATATTTTGACCGCAGTGGTATTGCTGGTAAAAAAACTTGTAAAACGAGCTAAAAAGAAATAGTTTTAATTTATGAACATATAAAATGAAACCGAGTAAACCATTGAGTTTACTCGGTCTTTTGTTGGAGCTGGTGACGGGAATCGAACCTGCAACCTATGGTTGTATTTAAGGATAACTTTTTGTTGGTTCAATATTATGTTTTAATACATAATTTCAGCCTGTAAATAAACTGAAGAGTCGCCTTCGGAATAAGAAAGCCACCAGTTGACACCTACTGTATTACTCATAGCATAGTTGTTTACCTTTGTTTTCACTTGTATAACATTATCTGCTTCTTCAACCGGAATTTCGTTTCCGTCATCGTCTATAATCAGAATTTCTTCTTTCCCATTTTTATATGAAGAGGAATAAGAGCAGGGTGAACCATCTTTGAATTCATAATCAGTTTCAGTTTCTGTGCCTTCAAACTCAAAATCGGACTCGTTTTTATATAAATTCATCATCTTTTCATGGCATTCGTCAAAGTATTTGTTTGCGGCTTCCGGTGTTTTGCAATCTATAGTGAAATAGTATCGATGAAATTCACTATTAAGAGCCCCTCTGTTGTCAGCGGATAAAGAAATATCCTTTTTATCATAAACAAGCTTAAAATCAAAAGTGCGTTCACCTGTTATGTCACTTACTTCGCCTATATCTTCGAGTAAATCATATTTTAATATAATATCACTTGGCTTGCTGTCCCAAGTTAAATCAGGTGTTAGGAATGAAACCGCTACATTTCTGTATCTGAATGGTACTAAGTTTATACCATTTAAAAGAATATTTGCTGCCACAAGAACTATTGCAACTATTACAATTATTTTAATAATTTTCTTTTTTGATTTGAATTGTGTCATAAAACTCCTCCTAAAATAGGGTATATCCTTATTATAGCAGTAGTGAAAATCAAAAACAACAGATAGACAAAATCTTAAGAAATTCTTAATATTAAAAACAGATATTATAATTCTAACTTTTTTATATACTCATCAACCCAACGAACTTGTAGTATATATGCACGCATTGGTATTTTTCACCGTCTATGATTTCCTTTTCTGATACCACAATTTTCTCGATAAGCTCGTTCAGGATTGTTGCATTGATTTCTTATAATACGGAAAAATCACACCGTAGGTGTGTATATCATCAATTTTGCAGAAATTGCATATCACCAAAGCAATGCTTTGTATATCATCATTGTGAAAGCAATGTACAAATGCAACCTGCGGTTTATGATATACGCCTTTGGCAATGATATACACACTAAAGTGTGATGATATACCATTGCTTTCGCAATGGATAAAAAAGACAGTCCGCAGACTGTCTTTTTTGGAGCTGGAAACGTGACTCGAACACGCGACCTGCTCATTACGAATGAGCTGCTCTACCAACTGAGCTATTCCAGCAAATTATATTCTTAACACGAATAGTATTATATATAAAACCCTCTCTTTTTTCAAGTGTTTTGGATTATATTTTTTGGTTGATTAAGATAAAGTTTTTTGTTTGTTTATTTTGTGGCACAGGCGAGCCTGTGCCTTACGGGAAACGGAGATAAAACAACACAACCGTAGGGTATGGGCTTGTCCATACCGCAGAAAGTGCACATAAAAACGATAAATATTACCAAAACACCACAATAGTTTAATTATAATTTATGTAAAATAACAAAAAGAAAAAACAGGTTAAATTTAATTTGTTCAACTATTGACTTTAGCACTTTAGTGTGCTACCATATGAGCACGATTTTTTATTGGATTTTGGTAGAAAGGAATGGCATTGCCGGAGTTAAGTGCTTTCGGACAAATGCTGTAGGTCAAAAGCTATGACACCTTTAAAAAATAATGATGTTACGGAGCTTTACAGAGCGATTTTAAGCCTTGAAAATGAAGATGAATGTGCTTTGTTTTTTGAGGATTTATGCACCATCAATGAAATAGTTTCACTTTCTCAGCGCTTGAGCGTTGCGAAGAAGCTTGACGAGGGCAAAACCTTTTCAACAATTACTACGGAAACAGGCGCAAGCTCAGCAACAATCGGCAGAGTTAACCGTTGCCTTTCCTATGGTAACGGCGGTTATAAAAAGATAATTGAAAAGCTCAAAGGGGGAGAGAGCAAATGAGTTTTGATTATTCTGTTCTCAATCCTACGGAAAAGATTATATTCGAGCTTCGCTCTCTTTATACAAAGTTTGGCTACAAGCCCTTTAAAATGAGCAAGTTTGAGGAATACGATTTATATGGCAGTAACAAGGATTTCCTTGTTAGTGGTAATTGTATTACTTTTACCGATACAGATGGCAGACTTCTTGCACTTAAGCCCGACGTAACCTTTTCAATAATTAAAAACCTTGATGATTCCGTTAAGGGCGTTCAGAAGGTTTATTATAACGAAAATGTTTACCGTGAAAGTAAAAAAGCGGGCGGTTTCAGCGAGATAATGCAAACCGGCATCGAATGTATGGGTGACATTACCGAAGTTGATGTTTGCGATGTTATTATTCTTGCCGCTCGCAGTCTTTATGCCATCAGCGAAAACTATGTGCTTGATATTTCTCATCTCGGTCTTTTAAGTGGTATTTTTAATGCAATGGAGCTTAACGAAAGCAATAAGGCCCAGCTTCTTTCTGCTATTGCAGAGAAAAATATAGGTTCAATAAAAGCTCTTTGCGGAAATTTCGGTGTTGGTGAAGCTCTTCAAAATATGCTTCTCGAAATTGTTAATGCTTGCGGTAAGCCCTCTGAGGTTCTTAAAAAAATCGGTGCGGTTGCAGTAAATTCCGAAATGCAGAATGCATTTAATGAGCTTTCAAAGGTTTGCGAAAAGCTCATTGAAGCAGGATACGAGAAGAATATCAATATTGATTGTTCACTCGTTAACGATATGAACTATTATAACGGAATTACCTTTAAAGGCTTTGTTCACGGTGTTCCTGCAAGCGTTCTTTCAGGGGGAAGATACGATAAGCTTATGGAACGGGTTAACAAAAAAGCAGGAGCAATCGGTTTTGCGGTTTATCTTGACGAGGTTGACAGACTTCTTGAAAATAAAGAAGAAGCTGAAGAATCTGCAGATGACGGTTGGCTCAATGTTGCTCTTCCCAAAGGCAGACTTGGTGAAAAAGTGTATGCTATGTTTGAAAGAGCGGGCTTTGAATGTCCTCAGATTCATGAGAAAAACCGCCGCCTTATATTTGAAAATGCAGAGAAAAAAGTCCGCTATTTCTGGGTTAAACCTTCCGATGTTGCTATTTATGTTGAACGTGGTGCGGCAGATATAGGCGTTGCAGGTAAAGATATTCTTCTTGAATATACCCCCGATGTTTATGAGCTTCTTGATTTGGATATGGGTAAATGCAGAATGTGCGTTGCAGGGAAAAAAGAATTTACCGATAACGGTACAAGCACACTCCGAGTTGCAACAAAGTTTACCAATATTGCAAAAAGCTATTATGCAGATAAATGCCGTGATATTGATATAATAAAGCTTAACGGTTCAATTGAAATTGCTCCTATTTTAGGGCTTTCCGATGTTATTGTTGACATTGTTGAAACAGGCGCAACTCTTCTTGAAAACGGACTTGAACCTAAGGAAACAATAGTCGGAATAAGTGCAAGGCTTATTTCAAACAAGGCAAGCTATAAATTCAAATCTGAAATTATAGATAGACTTAAATTATCATTAGACAAAATCGTGAGGGAAAAACAGTGATTAAAATATACAAGCGTAGCGAAATCTCAACGGAAGAAATTCTCGAAAGAAGCGAGCAGACAATTGATGTTGAGGGTATTGTTACTGATATAATAAAAAATGTCCGAGAAAACGGAGATAAAGCACTTGTTGAATACAGCAAGAAATTTGACGGTGCGGTTGATGATGTTCTCGAAGTTACTAAAGAAGAAATTGAAGATGCTTTAAATGAAGTTGACAGTGAGCTTATTGAAATTTTAAAGCAGGCGAAAGAGAATATTACTGCTTTCCATTCAAGACAAGTCAGAAACTCCTTTGTTATAAACGACAATGCTGGGGTTATAATCGGTCAGAAGGTATTGCCGATTGAAAAGGTTGGTCTTTATGTTCCCGGTGGCACTGCCTCTTACCCCTCGTCAGTTCTTATGAACTGCGTTCCCGCTAAAATTGCAGGTTGCTCTGAAATTGTTATGGTAACACCTGCAAAAGAAGGTAAAATCAAGCCCGTTATTCTTGCGGCGGCAAGTATCGCGGGAGTTGACAAAATCTTTAAAATCGGCGGTGCTCAGGCAGTTGCAGCTCTTGCTTACGGAACAGAAAGTGTGCCCAAGGTTGATAAAATTGTTGGTCCCGGCAACGCTTTTGTAGCAGAGGCTAAAAAGCAGGTTTTCGGTACAGTTGATATTGATATGATTGCAGGTCCCAGCGAAATTCTTGTTGTTGCAGACGGAACAAACAATCCTGCTCACATTGCGGCAGATTTGCTGTCTCAGGCAGAGCACGATAAAATGGCAACTGCAGTTCTCATTACAGATTGCGAAGAATTTGCAAACAAGGTAAGCGAGGAGTTAGAGAAACAAATTCCGCTTCTTCCCAGAGCAGAAATCGCCCGTTGCTCAATTGATACAAACGGCAAAATTATTATTACAGATTCACTTGTTGAGGCTATGGAAACCTCAAACATTTTAGCACCCGAGCATCTTGAAATCTGTGTTGATAATCCATTTGAATATCTCGGCTATGTTAAAAATGCAGGCTCTGTGTTCCTTGGAAAAAACTGTCCCGAAGCTCTCGGTGACTATTTCGCAGGCCCTAACCACACCTTGCCCACAAGCGGTACTGCGAGATTTTCAAGCCCTCTTTCAGTTGATGATTTCGTTAAGAAAACTCAGTTTTCCTATTTCAGCAAGGATGCACTTAAAGAGGTTTCTGACAAGGTTGTTCGTTTCGCCACTGAAGAAGGTTTACACGCTCACGCAAAGAGTGTAAGCATAAGAGGAGAAGAGTAAACCGATGAGCAAATTCCTTGATGAAAGATATAATTCTCTTGCGGCATATGTTCCCGGTGAACAACCCCAGGATAAAAAATATATAAAACTCAATACTAACGAGTCACCCTATCCGCCAAGTCCCGAAACACTTGAAATGGCAAACAAAGGCGAAGCAGAGCTTTTAAGACTTTACCCCGACCCCGACGGTAAAATTTTAACTAAAAAGCTCGCTGACCTTTACGGTGTTGAACCGGAAAATATTTTTCTTGCAAATGGCTCCGACGATATTCTGAACTTTGCATTTATGGCATATTGTGCCAACGGCAGAAAATCATATTTTGCAGATATAACCTATGGGTTTTACAGTGTTTTTGCAAATCTTCACGGCTCTGATTATACAGAAATTCCTTTAGAAGCGGATTTTTCAATTGATTATCAGAAATTCTGCGGTGTTGATGGGGGTGTATTCATTGCAAATCCCAATGCACCAACAGGACTTGCATTGGGTCTTGGCGAGGTCGAAAGGGTTATTAAGTCAAATCCCGATAATGTTGTTGTAATTGATGAGGCTTATGTGGATTTCGGGGCAGAAAGTGCAGTTAATCTTGTTAAGAAATACGATAACCTTTTGGTTGTGCAGACCTTTTCAAAATCTCGTTCAATGGCAGGAGCCCGTTTGGGCTTTGCTATCGGCAGTAAAGATATTATCAATGATTTGCACAAGCTCCGCTATTCAACTAATCCCTATAACATAAACCGTCTTACTCTTTCTTTAGGTGCGGCGGCAATAGATTCACAGAATTATTATACAGATAATTGCCAAAAGATTATTGAAACAAGAGATTACACAATAAAAGAGCTTAAAAAACTCGGGTTTGAGGTTTTGCCTTCAAAAGCAAATTTTGTTTTTGCAAAATCAGAAAAAATTGACGGCGGAGAGCTTTATTTGAAACTTAAAGACAAAGGCGTTCTTGTTCGCCATTTTACCAAAGAAAGAATTAAAGATTTTAACCGCATTACTATAGGCACACCCGAGGAAATGCAGATTCTTATTGAAAAAATCAAAGAAATTACGGAGGCAGTTTAAATGCGCACGGCAGAAATAAAGAGAACAACTGCGGAAACTGATATATATGTAAAGCTAAACCTTGACGGAACAGGCGATTGTGATATCAACTCGGGTATCGGCTTTTTTGATCATATGCTTGTTCTTTTTGCAAAGCATTCAAGGTTCGATTTAACTGTTAAATGCTGTGGTGATATCTGGGTTGACGGACACCACACAACAGAAGATATAGGTATTGCTCTCGGTCAGGCTTTTAAAGAGGCTATTGGAGATAAAAGAGGTATCCACCGCTACGGTAGTACAATTCTTCCTATGGATGAAGCACTCATTCTTTCAGCGGTTGATATTTCCGGAAGAGCATATCTTCAGTACAATGTTGATGTTCCCTCTGCAATGGTAGGGGATTTTGATACCGAGCTTTTAAGAGAGTTCTTTATAGCATTTGCTTTCAATAGCGCAATCACTCTTCATCTGAAAAAACTTGACGGTATAAACAGCCACCATATAATTGAGGGTGCATTTAAATCCGTTGCAAGAACTCTCAAAAAAGCGGTTGCTATTGACGAAACAATGAAAAACGAAATACCCTCATCCAAAGGAGTTTTATAATGGTTGCGATAATTGATTATGGTGTCGGCAACTTGTTTTCTCTTCAATGCTCACTTAAGAAAATAGGTGTTGAAGCAGTTGTAACAAGTGATGAAAATGTAATAAAAAAAGCGGACAGAATTATTCTTCCCGGAGTTGGCGCTTTTGGTGATGCAGCTAAAAAGCTTCGCTCATCAGGTCTTGTTGAGCTTATAACAGAAGAAGCTAAAAACGGAAAGCCATTCTTGGGAATCTGCCTTGGTATGCAGTTGCTTTTTGAAAAAGGCTTTGAATATGGCGAGCACGAGGGCTTAGGATTTCTTGAAGGTAATGTAATTCCTTTGGAAAACCAAATTCCCGAAAACCTTAACATTCCCCATATGGGTTGGAATGCTCTTGATTTTGTAGGTGAGAAAAGTCCGATTTTTAAATATATAAACGACGGCGATTTCGTTTATTTTGTTCATTCCTTCTATGCAAGGGATTGCGACGATTCTGTTATTGCCACATCTGAATACGGTATTCCTGTTACGGCGGCAGTTGGTAAAGGCAACATTTTCGGTTGTCAGTTTCATCCGGAGAAAAGCGGAGATGTGGGATTGAAAATATTAAAAGCATTCTGTGAAATATGAGGTAATACAATGAAAATTTTTCCCGCAATAGATTTATATGAGGGTAAAGCCGTCAGACTTTTAAAGGGTAACTATAATGATTTGACGGTTTATTCCGAAAATCCCATTGAAATTGCAAAGGATTTTGAAGCTCAGGGCGCAACAGAGCTTCACACAGTTGATCTTGAGGGTGCCCGTGACGGCGGAACTCCTAATATTGATATAATAAAAAGCTTTGTTGAAAACACATCGTTAAACGTCGAGGTTGGTGGCGGTATCCGTTCAATGGATACGGTCAAAGCCTATCTTGATGCAGGGGTGCGCCGTGTTATTTTAGGTACTGCGGCAGTAACAGATGAAGAGTTTCTAAAAAATGCCGTTGCAGCCTATGGCGAAAAAATTGCAGTCGGTGCAGATATTAAAGACGGCAAGGTTGCCATTAAGGGTTGGGTTGAAAAATCCGAATACGGCACGTTCGAGTTTTTTGAGAAGCTCCAGAAAATCGGTGTTTCAACTGTAATTTGCACTGATATTTCAAAAGACGGTGCAATGCAGGGCACAAACAGAGAGCTTTATAAAGAGCTTTCCGAAAAATTCAGCGTAAATATAATTGCTTCGGGCGGAGTTTCTACTCTTGATGATATAGAGGCTCTTAACAAAATGAACCTTTTCGGTGCAATTATCGGCAAAGCCTATTACACAGGCGCAATTAAAATAAGCGATGCATTGGAGGCTGTTAAATGATTACAAAAAGAATTATTCCCTGCCTTGATGTTCGAAACGGAACAGTTGTTAAAGGTACAAATTTTAAAGACCTTAATGAAATTTCTTCACCTGTTCAGTTGGCAGAATATTACAGCTCTCACGGTGCAGATGAGCTTGTTTTCTATGATATTACCGCTTCATCCGATGGCAGAAAGCTCTTTACTGATATTCTTACTCAAACCGCCTCAAAGGTTTTCATTCCTTTAACAGTTGGCGGTGGTATCAATACTCTTGATGATTTTGACAGAGTTTTAAAATGCGGTGCAGATAAAGTAAGCGTAAACTCAGGTGCAATAAAAAATCCCGATTTAATTCACGCGGCGGCGGAAAAATACGGTGACCAATGTGTTGTACTTTCCGTTGATGTTAAAAGGGTAGACGGACAGTTTAAGGTGTTTGCCAAAGGCGGAAGAGAAAACACAGGTCTTGATGCTTTAGAGTGGATTAAGCGTGGTGTAAACAACGGCGCAGGTGAAATCGTTGTAAACTCCATAGATACCGATGGCGTTAAAAAAGGCTTTGATATAGAAATGCTCAAAGCTGTTTGCGAAATTGTGAATGTACCCGTAATTGCATCGGGCGGTGCAGGCGGTAAGCAGGATTTTGTTGATTTGTTCAATACTGTTCCTGATGTGAGCGCAGGTCTTGCGGCATCAATTTTCCATTATGGTGAAGTAACAATTGACGATTTGAAGAAAACTCTTAACGAGAATAACATAACAGTGAGGTTATAATATGTTTGATACAGAAAAGCTTAAATTTGATGAAAAAGGTCTTATTCCTGCAATTGTTGTGGATGATGAAACAAGTCAGGTTCTTACTCTTGCATATATGAATAAAGAAAGCCTTGCAATCTCTCTCGAAAAGAAGAAAACTTGCTTCTGGAGCCGTTCAAGACAGGAGCTCTGGCTCAAAGGTGAAACAAGCGGTAATTATCAGCATATTGTAAGCATCACCGCAGACTGCGATATGGATGCTCTTATAGTAAGAGTTAAGAAAGACGGTCCCGCTTGCCACACAGGCGAGGAAAGCTGTTTCTTCAATACTGTTTTTAAAAATGAAGAAATTGCACCCGCATTCAGTGTGGAAAGTCTTGTAAAGACAATTGAGGGCAGAAAGCTTGACCCAAAAGAAGGTTCATACACAACCTATCTTTTTGAAAAAGGCATTGATAAAATTCTCAAAAAGGTTGGCGAGGAATGTACCGAGGTTATCATCGCAGGTAAAGCAGACGATAAGGCGGAAACTATTTACGAAATTTCCGACCTTATGTACCACGTGCTTGTGCTTATGATTGAAATGGGCATTTCCGTTGATGATATAATGAATGAGTTGAAATCAAGACACGTAATTGACAAAAAAGTTAAACAGGAAAAGATGGTGTAATTTAAAATTTCCCCCTCATAAATTCCTTGTGAATTTATGAGGGGGAAATAAGTTTTTATGACTTCCGAGCAGTTTTTTCTGCGATTTTAAGGATTGAAATAATCGGAACGATTAAAATAAAACCGCTTATGAAATTGCTTACTCCGTGAATTGCATCGTAGGGGAGACCTGCAACAATCCAGGCAACCATACCCTTGAAATCAAGCCCGAACATCAGAGCTTGTGCAGGGGCATATATAGTACCGTATAAAAAACCGTGCAAGGAGCAGACAATTGCATATATAATCGGTGCTGCTTTGGGCGGTAGAGTTTTTGGTAAAAGCATTGTAGCACCCCAAAGAGCAGTCCATATATATAAATATGGAATCCACCATATATTAAAGCCACCAAGAAGCCCTGCAAGAAATACAAAAATATAAATAGGGTATAGGGCTTTTTTTCTGTAAACGACAGTAATCGCTACTATAAAAACCCCTATTAAATGGATGTTTGGTAACACTTCCATTATAATCTTTGAGGCATACATAACTGCCCCGAGCATACCGAAAATAACGGCTTCCTTTAGCTTTAATTTCATCCTTTTTCAGCCTTGAATGAGTAAGAGTCTCCTGCAACAATGTCTGTTGTGTCAACTCCTGTAGTTGCATATTCACCGTTGATATAAAAAGCCCAGTATGCTCCGTCCTTATCATAGTCAAGAGTTGTGCCGTTTACGGTTTTAACATATAATCCGTAATCACCCTGATCACCTGCAATAAGCTCAAGGTCTAAAAGGGCCTCGCCAACAGTTTTCTTATCTGTATTGATTTCAAAAGCTGTTTCATTGCCCTCAAGGTCTGTAACTGTAAAGCTGAATTTTGTTTCACCCTTACCGAGAACGGATACTTTCGGGGTTTCGGTTGTTGATACCGCGTTTTCCGTTGCGGTTGTGGTATCGGTTGTTTTGTTGTCGTTACAAGCAGTTGTAAACAGTGCAATAGCCGCAATAAGCACAATACAAAGGATGAACGACAACGCTTTTTTACTGCGTGTCATTTTCATTCGGATTTTCTCCTTTATAATTTATTCCTCGTTAATAATACCGGCGCTCGCGGTTGGATTTAAAAATCTGAAACGAGTTTCTGTTAACGGGTATTTCGACTCGGTGCGCTTGAATTCGCCTTCTCGGAAAAATCCAATGGCTTGTCCCTGCTTTGCGGCAAGCAGGTAGAATAAAAACATTAATGCACCTCACGGCGACGGGCTCGTACAGGATTTTCACCTGTTTCCCCTGATAACAAGCAATATTATATCATAACTTTTCTTATATTCAACATCTAAAATCACTCACAATTCCTTTTCTTGACAAAAATCGGGAATTAGAATACAATGTGTTGTAAGAAATAGTCACTTGAGGTGGCAATATGAAAGTTTTGTTAATCAAGATTTTTGTTGTTTTCATAAATGTTCTCTATGCCTTTATGAAAATCAGAAAAACAGAAAATAAAATAGTTTGGTTGTCCCGTCAAAGCAACGAAAAATCCGAAGATATGAAAATGCTTTCGGAAGAGATTAAGAAAATCTCACCCCAAACGAAGCAGGTTTTCAGGCTTCGCCGTCTTGAAAATGAAAACGGTTTGTCGGTTTCTTATATTTTCTTTATTTTAAGAGATATGTGGGAAATTGCTTCTGCCAAAATAGCTGTTACAGATACCTATTCAATTCCTGTTTCTTGTCTTAATCATAAAGATAATTTAAAGGTGTTTCAGATATGGCACGCTTTGGGTGCAGTAAAAAAGTTCGGCTTGCAGTCAGCAGGTAAAGCACAAGGGAGGGATTTAGGCGTTGCAAAAGCAATGCATATGCACGAGAATTATGATTTCGTTGTAGCACCCTCTGAAAAAACTGCTGAATTTTATTGCGAGGCATTCGGTTGTAGTGAAGATAAAATCATAATAGCCTCATTACCGAGAGTTGATGTTATTTTAGACGGTAAATCAAGATATGAGGAATTTATAAAGCTCAATCCCCAATATGAGAACAAAAAGCTTGTCACATATCTTCCCACATTCCGAGATAATGACACAGTTTATATCAAAAGGCTTTATGATGCTTTTAAGGGTAACGCTGAATATGCTTTAATAGTATCGCCCCATCCTGCCACCAAAGCCGAAAAAGAGTATTCTTATAAAGGTGATTTTTCTGCTTATGACTTGGCAAAGCTTTCACAAGGAGTGATTTCAGATTATTCAGCAACGGCAATAGAATGTTCGTTGTTAAATAAATCCTTGTGGTTCTATGTGCCCGATTATGATGTTTATAAAGAAGAAAAAGGCTTGAACATTGATGTAAAAAAAGAGTTTCAATTATCTTGCTTCACGGAGGAAAACGCTTTGCTTGAGGCGGTGCAAGGCAGTGAATACGATTTTGATAACCTGAAAAGGTTTTCAGATAAATATATTGAAAATAAAGGAACGGATAATACAAAAAAAATAGCAGGTATTATTTGTGCTGAATTGCGATAAGGAGTATTAAAATGAAAAGAATTTTAACTTATGGTACATTTGATTTGTTGCATTATGGTCATATCCGCATTTTAAAGAGAGCAAAAGAATTAGGTGATTACCTTGTTGTTGCTCTTTCAACTGATGAATTCAATGCAACAAAAGGTAAAAAAGCATACCACAGCTACGAAACCCGTAAAAAAATGCTTGAAGCAATCAGATATGTTGACCTTGTTATTCCCGAGAATAATTGGGAACAGAAAATCCAGGATATTAAAGACTATAAAATTGATGTTGTTGTTATGGGCGATGACTGGGCAGGCAGTGATAAATTTGATTATCTCAAGGAATACTGTGAAGTTAAGTTTCTTGAACGTACTCCCGGCGTTTCCACAACAATGATTAAAAACGACCTTCAGCTTCAGGAAACTGTTGACGGTGTTGACCAGGTTCCGAAAACCTAAAAGTTAACAAAAAACAAGCTATCGACTTAATTGCCGATAGCTTTATTTTTTTACTGTAACAATGCCATAAATTCATTAACTGCATTTTCGTTGTATTTTTTGTAATCGGTTGTAAGGAGGGGGACTTTACCCTCTAACAGAAGTCTGAAGCCTTTTTCAACTCCGTCGGCGGTGTTTTCAACAAGAGTGCCGTTGTTTTTGTTCATAAAGGTTCTTGGACCTACAATATCGGTTGAAATAACGGGTAGTCCGAGAATGTCAGCTTCTGCCAGAACAAGCCCGAAGCCCTCATAATGCGATGCTAAAATAAATCCGTCACAGCTTTTAACAATGGGTAAGGGGTTTTTCATAGTCATAATAAGAATTATATTGTTGCAACAAGGTAATTCTTTTATATATTCGGTAAGCATATTGTAATGGTTGTTGTACTGATTACCGCCGATGATAATAAAATATGAATTTTTGTTTTCGCTCCATACTTTATTAAAAGCATCTGCCATTCTCTTGTGGTCTTTTTCGGGAGAAAAGCGCCCCACCGATATAATCTTTTTTGCGTCGCTGTCAAGAATTTCCTTTATTTCTTCCAAAGCTTTGTTGCTTTGGGTTATGCCTTCTTCAAAAGTGATTTCCATTATACCGCGCTTTTGAATTTCCTCGTAGGCTATAACATTATGGGCGATTTTAAAATTATCTGTGTTGTCAACAAAGGTTGAAACAGGCTCAAATATATCTTCTGTTACAAGAGCAACGTTGTCATAGGTTGTATAAGCATATTTAAGCACATCTTCTCGTTGGTTGCCCCTTGTTTCAATTTCTTTTCGCATATCGCTGTGAACATATATTGTTTTTTTGCACGGAAAGTTAGCGAAAAGAAGAATCAGTTTAGGACCGTAACCGGTGAATTGTATAGCGTGGTCAAATTCTGCACCGCCAAATAAACGTTTGATTTCATATTGCCATTCATTTTTTAGAAGCTTTGCTATGAAATCAACCTTGAAATATTCTTTCTTCATAAAGCAGGTTGCAAGAAATGCATACCAGAACACATTTTTGATTATTCCAAGATTCATTTTATCGTGCATTGGGAAATATCCGATTCCGTCGGGTAAATCCGCAATGGTGCTTTGGTGGTCTTTGGCTTTAGTCGTCGGAAAGCAAATATAATAATTATTTTCTTTTGCGTCTATGTTTTTTAATAAGTTATAAAGCGATGCTGTAACACCGTTTTGGTCAAGGTTACCTGCGTAGACGAGAACGTTCTTTTTGTTGTTGTAAGGAATTTCTTTTAGTTGAATTTTATCGGATTTTTTAGAATTTATAACCAAATCTAAAATGAATTTGGTAGCTTCAGCGCAATCGTAAGCGCAGTATTCCTCTAAAAATTCGTTATCATCATATTGCTTTGGGGAGCGTAATTCAAAAATAAGCTCTTCAACTGTTTTTACTTTAGGGAACGGAAGCTCGTTAATAGATTTATAAACCCCTCGGTCAGCAAAATATTCTTCCTCGTCATAGGTGAAAAGCACACATTTTTTCTTTGTTACCGCATAATCGTAGAATACGCTCGAATAGTCGGTAACAAGGCAGTCTGTGCAATTGAGGAAATCATAAGTTTCAAGGCTTTCGGGGAATTTCTTGATGTGTTTAAAATCATTAAATTCAACATTTTTTACTGCAATAGGGTGCAGATTTACATATAAAATCTCGTTTTCGTATAATAAGTTGTCAATCTCTTTAAGATATTCAACAAGTTGGTTGTTGGCATTTTTGCTTATATCACCGATAGCACCGCGCCAGGTGGGCATATAGGCGTATATTTTGGCATTTTCTCCACCAAATTGATTGCGGAGCTCTTCGCTTCTTTTAGTGTCAAAAAAGACGGTGTTTCTCGGGTAACCCGAAAGCACACAGGTACCTTTAGCGATATTTTCCAGCATATAGTCTTCTATCATATGCTCCATTGTGTAGGTATTGGGGTACAATAAATAATTTGCACCAACAAAGTTTTTCTGGGTGTTGCCGATATTGTGCATAGCATTTTTTATACCCTTGCCTAAGGTTTTTAAAGGTGTTCCGTGCCAGGTATTAAGGTAAATTTGTTCCTCTCTTTTTGTGAAAAACGGGAGAAAGGTGTTATCGTTAAAAAGATATTTGGCAGTAGCCACGATTTTCATATATTTAAAAGAATAAACGGAAACGAATTGATAATTCTTGATGCCATAGGTGTCAAGAATGTTTTTTATCTTTTTCTTACTGTTGGTTTTGCAACTGACGTAAAGCTTGTACGATACGTATTCAGCATTTGTCGAAAGCTCCTTTAAAATATAAAAAATATTACCGCTTATTTCGCCACCGTGCTGCGCTTCAAGAAGAATTGCTTTATCATCAACGGGCATTTTTTTAATACACCTTGAATACTTTGCACAGGGTATTATGCTTAAAGCCCATTTTAAAAGCTTTTTGGATTTTATTAGTGAGAGAACTTTTTTTATCATTTTAATCCTCCAAAAGAACAACTATCAACTAATTATACCATATACGTACGTAAAATTCCACATTTATTTTATTGTAGGGGACGCTTATTGCAAAAAAAGAAATAAATTTTAAATAGTATTTATTTTCGCCTTTAAGCGACAAATTTTTTCACTGTCTGCTTGTAAACTTAAGTAAAAAAGGAGGAATGAATTATGCCTGTTACCATAAAAAGTAAAAACGGTATATTAACTGCATATATAAAAGGAGAGATTGACCACCATACCGCCCCGGAAATACGCGAGAGTATAGATGATGCTTTTGTTATGGCAGAAAATACGGAGCTTCTGGTGCTCGATTTTTCTGATGTAGCTTTTATGGACAGCTCCGGTGTGGGTCTTGTTATGGGGCGTTATCGTCTTGTTGCAGGTAAAGGTAAAAAATTAAGAGTGGACAACCTATCGCCGAGAGATTATAAAATTATGAAAATGTCGGGCATAGAAAGGCTTGCCCAAGTAAATATGAAAGAGGTAAAAAGATGAAAAAAATAAATGAATTGAAAATGGTGTTCGACAGTCGCTCTGTTAATGAAAGCTTTTCGCGTGTGGCTGTCTGTGCATTTTCTTCTCAACTTGATATGACGGTAGAGGAGATGGGCGATATTAAAACAGTTGTAAGCGAGGCGGTAACAAATTGTATCGTTCACGCCTATAAAAACACAATCGGAAAAATTTACATAACCTGCTCAGTGTTTGAAGAGGGAATTATCCGCATTACCGTAAGGGACAGAGGTTGCGGAATTGAAGATGTCAATAAAGCAAGAGAACCTCTATATACAAGTGTTGGCGGAGACCGTTCAGGACTTGGTTTTTCTGTTATGGAAAGCTTTTCGGACAAGCTTCGTGTTCGTTCAAAGCTCGGGGTGGGAACAACTGTTACCATTGAAAAAATAATATGCGGAAAAACAAAATGACCGATAGAGAAAAACGTATACGTGATAATCTTGGGCTTGTCCATTCCTGTGCTCAAAGGTTCAAAAACAGGGGAGTGGAATACGACGATTTGTTTCAGGCGGGCTGTGTGGGGCTTATAAAGGCGGTGGACGGATTTGATGACAGCCTCGGGTATGTTTTTTCTACCTATGCCGTTCCTGCAATTTTAGGAGAAATAAAACGTATTTTTCGTGACGGCGGAGCGGTTAAGGTCAGCCGTTCGATTAAGGAGCGTTCAAGGGCGGTCTGGGCAGAAAAAGAAAAGCTTGCAAATGAAACGGGGTGCGAACCCACAGTAGCTGAAATAGCGGAAAAAGTCGGGCTAAGCGTTTGCGAAACCAGCGAGCTTTTGTTGGCTTTCCAACCTGTTATTTCTCTTACGGCAACAGACACACAAAATGATGAAAAACAGTTTGACATTCCCATAGAAAGCGAAGAAGAAAAAATCAATGAAAAACTGACTCTTGATAAGTGTATTGAAGAGCTTTCCGAAAGCGATAGGAAGCTTATTGAACTGCGGTATTTTATGTCTAAAACTCAAACAGAGGTTGCAGGGAAATTAGGGATGTCGCAGGTTCAGGTTTCAAGAAGAGAAAAGAAAATTTTAAAAGAGATAAGAGAAAAAATGACGGTTTAGCCTAACGTAACAAAAATATCGATTTTTAGTTTTAAAAGAATGTTGAAAATGATAAGTCAAAAAATGCGAAATACTCTTGAAAAAATAGGGGAGTTAGTATAAAATATATTCGGTAAAAAATTAACAAACATAAAGGAGTAAAAAAACATGGGTCTTTTAAACAAAAAAACAGTTGATGATATCAACGCAAAAGGCAAAAAGGTGCTTGTTCGTTGCGATTTTAACGTTCCTCTTAAAGACGGAGTTATCACAGACGAAAACCGTATTACAGCCGCTCTCCCCACAATTAAAAAACTTCTCGATGACGGTGCACAGGTTATTCTTTGCTCTCACCTCGGTAAAGTTAAAAACGGTCCCAATGAAAAAGAAAGCCTTGCTCCGGTAGCAAAAAGACTTTCCGAGCTTCTTAACAAAGAAGTTGTTTTCGCAGCAGACGATATTGTTGTTGGCGAAAATGCTAAAAAAGCAGTAGCAGAAATGAAAGATGGCGATGTTGTTCTTCTTCAGAACACTCGTTTCCGTCCCGAAGAAACAAAGAACGGCGAAGCATTCTCAAAAGAACTTGCTTCACTTTGCGATATCTATGTAAATGATGCTTTCGGTGCTGCTCACAGAGCACACTGCTCAACAGTTGGTGTTGCTTCCTTCGTTGAAGAAGCTGCAGTTGGTTACCTTATGGGTAAAGAGCTTAAATATCTCGGTAATGCAGTTGAGGATCCTCAGAGACCTTTCGTTACAATCCTCGGCGGTGCAAAGGTTGCTGATAAACTTAATGTTATCGAAAACCTTCTTAACAAAGCGGATACTCTCATCATCGGTGGCGGTATGGCTTACACATTCCTTGCAGCAAAGGGTTACAGTGTAGGTACATCTCTCCTTGACGAAACAAAGATTGACTACTGCAAGGATATGCTTGCAAAGGCAGAAGAAAAAGGCGTCAAGATTCTTCTTCCCGTTGATGTTACAATCACAAAGGCATTTCCTGATCCCATCGATGCAGAAATTGAAGTTCAGGTTTGCGATGCAGATAAAATCCCTGCAGATATGATGAGCCTTGATATCGGTCCCAAAACAGCAGAGCTTTATGCTGAAGCAGTTAAATCTGCAAAAACAGTTGTTTGGAACGGACCTATGGGCGTTTTCGAAAACCCCATTCTTGCAAAGGGTACTATTGCAGTTGCTGAATCTCTTGCAGAAACAGATGCAGTTACAATTATCGGTGGCGGTGACTCTGCAGCAGCAGTTAACACTCTCGGCTTCGGCGCAAAAATGACTCACATCTCAACAGGTGGCGGTGCTTCTCTCGAATTCCTCGAAGGTAAGGCACTTCCCGGTATCGAAGCAGTTAACGATAAATAATATAGCGCACATCCTGCGCATTTTAGTCGCCCGAACTCGCGTATCGCATACGCTTCGGGGCGCCTAAAAAGCACATTATGCACACTCTATTATTTATCACTATGCAGTAAGTTTAATGCATTTTGAATTTATGGTATAGTTTATAGAATTTCGAATTCCGAATTTTAAAGTGAAAGGTTTAATTGATATGGATAAATCACTTCGTAAAGCAGTTATCGCCGGTAACTGGAAAATGAATAAAACTCCCGATGAAGCAAAAGCTATTATCAACGAAATGAAGCCCCTTGTTGCAGATGCTGATTGTGACGTAGTTCTCTGCGTTCCTTATATCGATATTTTTGCAGCACAGGAGGCAGCCGCTGGCTCCAATATCAAAATTGGTGCAGAAAACTGCCATTGGGCAGAAAGCGGTGCTTTCACAGGTGAGGTTTCAGCTCCTATGCTTAAAGCTATCGGTGTTGAATATGTTATTATCGGTCACTCCGAGAGAAGACAGTATTTCGGTGAAACTGATGAAACAGTTAACAAGAGAGTAAGAGCCGCTCTTGACAGTGGTCTTACAGTAATTCTTTGCGTTGGCGAGCTTCTCGACGAGCGTAAAAAAGGCGTTACAATGGAAGTTGTTCGTTCACAGACTAAAATCGCTCTTCAGGGCGTTTCTAACGAAGAGCTTGACAGAATTATCATCGCATACGAACCCGTTTGGGCTATCGGTACAGGCGAAACTGCAACTGCAGAGCAGGCAAATGAAGTTAACCACGCGATCCGTGAGGTTCTCGGTGAAATCTATTGCCCCAAATGCGCAAGCCGTGTAACAATTCAGTATGGCGGTTCAATGAATGCAGGTAACGCAGCAGAGCTTCTCGCTCAGGTTGATGTTGACGGCGGTCTTATCGGCGGTGCATCTCTTAAAGCGGCAGATTTCTCTGTAATTGTTAAAGCAGCAAGCGTATAATTAAAATAAAAAAGTAGGGCAGACCTTATCGTCTGCCCAAATTTTCTGTAAAGGTGATATAAAATGTCTGAAAAAGTACTTTTAGTTGTTATGGACGGTGTAGGCTACTCCAAAACAGGTCTTGGTGATGCTGTTACACTTGCTAACACACCCGTTCTTGACAAACTTCTTAAAGAATGCCCCAACACTCGCTTAAAAGCACACGGCTCAGCAGTAGGTCTTCCCTCTGATGACGATATGGGTAACAGCGAGGTCGGTCATAATGCTCTCGGTTGCGGTCAGGTTTATTCTCAGGGTGCAAAGCTTGTTAATGAATCTATCGAATCAGGCAAAATCTATGAATCAACTGCCTGGAAAGAGGTTGCAGGTAACTGCGTTGAGAAAAACTCAACTCTCCACTTTATCGGTCTTCTTTCCGACGGTAATGTTCATTCGAATATCTCCCACCTTATTGCAATGCTCAAGCAGGCAAAAGCAGAGGGTGTAAAGAGCGTTCGCGCTCATATTCTTCTTGACGGTCGTGATGTTCCTGCAACATCAGGTCTCGTTTATGTAGCAGAGCTTGAAAATGCTCTCGCTGAGCTTAATGACGATACCTTCTGCGGTAAAATCGCATCAGGCGGTGGCAGAATGGTCATCACAATGGATCGTTACGAAGCTAACTGGAATATGGTTAAAGTGGGTTGGGATACTCACGTTAAAGGTATTGGCAGACAGTTTGCAAACGCAACTGAAGCAATCGAAACCTACCGTGCAGAAAACGAAGGAATTATTGACCAGGATTTACCACCCTTTGTTATTGCTGAAAACGGTGAACCCGTTGGCGCAATCAAAGACGGCGACAGCGTAGTTCTTTTCAACTTCCGTGGTGACCGTGCAATTGAGCTTTCAATGGCATTTGATAATGAAGAGTTCACTGCATTTGACAGAGGCGCAAAGCCCGATGTAGTTTATGCAGGTATGCTTCAGTACGACGGCGACCTTAAGCTTCCCGCAAGATTCCTTGTTAATCCTCCCGAAATTAAAGATACTCTTTCAGAGCTTCTTGTTTCAAAGGGTATGAATCAGTTTGCGGTTTCCGAGACTCAGAAATACGGTCACGTAACATATTTCTGGAACGGTAACAAGAGTGACAAGTTCTCAGAAGAGCTTGAAACATATATGGAAATTCCTTCTGATAAGGTTTCCTTTGACGAAAGACCCTGGATGAAATCTGCAGAGGTTACAGATGCAGTTATCGAAGCTATGGAAAGCGGTAAATATGACTTCATCCGTTGCAACTACCCCAATGGCGATATGGTTGGCCACACAGGTAACCTTGACGCAACAATCACAGCAGTTGAAGCAGTTGACCTTGGTCTTGCAAGAGTTCTGAAAGCGGCAGATAAATGCGGTGTAACAGTTCTTATTACTGCTGACCACGGTAATGCTGATGAAATGCTTGAAAAGGATAAAAAGGGTAATGTTGCTCCCAGAACAGCACATTCCCTCAATGAAGTTCCTTTTATCGTTTACAGCAAAAATTCTTATGAGCTTAAAGACGGTGCCTTCGGTCTTGCAAACGTTGCTCCCACAGTTGCAACAATTTTCGGTATCGAACCCTATGCTTCTTGGGAAGAATCAATGATTAAATAAATTTCAAGTCGGTTGCCAGGTGCAACCGACTTTTTAATTGACAATTATTTCCATAAATGGTAGTATGGTTTTATGGGAGTTGATATTGTGGAAAAGGCAAAAACAACTAATGCTTTCAGCAAAACGGATTCAATGTGCCTTAAGGGTGTTGCAATTGTTTTGCTTATGTGTATTCATTGTTTTGGTAGCACAAGCAGATTTGCAGGTTACGAGTTTAATTTCTGGCCCTTTGGTCAGGATTTGTATGTTGATTTGGCTTATTATTGCAAAGTCTGTGTTTCAATTTTTGCATTTATAAGCGGTTATGGCTTATATTTATCTGCAAAAAATAAAGTAGAAGATTTGAATACTATCAATAAATGGACCGTTTCAAGATATTTTAAAACTTTAAGCGGTTTCTGGTATTGGTACATAATTTGTTTTGTTGTTATATTCTTTTATAATGGTTTGCCTAAAAAGATTTATTTTGGCAACGGCATTGTAAGAGGCTCAGTATATATGCTTATTGATTTCCTTGGATTGGCTGAATTGTGCGGAACTCCGGTTCTCAGTGGTTCTTGGTGGTATATGAGTGCGGCTGTGGTTTATATTGTTCTGATGCCCTTGGTTGTTCGATGGACAAAAAAGTGGGGGTGGTTCAGTCTTTTTTCCGCTATTATCATAATTCCCAGGATTTTGTTTAACAGTGACTTTTTCGGTGCATCAAATATTTTTACTTTCTTTTTACCTGTTTGCTTTGGTGCATTGTTTGCAGAGTTTAATGTTTTTGAAAAAATCGAAGAAATTACACTTTTAAAAAACAAAAAGCTTAATGAAATTTTGCTTTTTATTTTAGGTGTTGTTACTGTCCTTGTCAGTATTTATATATGGATTCGCGTGCCTTATAAGGTTTTGTGGGAATATCACTTTGGCATAGCCCCCGTACTGTTAATTGTTTTTTTTAATAGATTTATATTCAGGCAAGGTGGATTTGTTCACAGTGTTATAAATAAAGTTTTCTTCTTTTTAGGAAAACATTCTATGAATATTTATATCTTCCACACCTTGTTGCGTGAGCAAATACTCAAGAAGTTTTTGTATAGTATGAAATACCCGATTTTAACAATTCTTTCACTTCTTTTAATTTCTTTGGTTATTTCGGTAGTGCTTGAATTTATTAAGAAATTGATAAAATACGATAAATTGATTGCTTGGGTTGAAAAGAAAGCTCTTGCGCTTTTCCCTGCAAAATAAGTCATCAGCACCCTTCCTCAATGTAGAGAAAGGGTGTTGTTTATTTTTGATTCTTTATTAACTTATAATTCCCGCTTTTGAGAATTCTCAATAAATCTTCGTTGGTTTTTATTGGTTCTTCTGTTATTATTCCGCCTAATGCAACGCCTGTTTCTCTGTGGCAGTCGCTACCGCTTGTTTGGATTTTTACACTTATTTCCTTCGCCCATTTAAGAGAGTTGTCGTTTGCCTCTTTGTCGGCTTTACCGTTAAAAACCTCAACTCCGTCAAGATATTCAGGCTTTGCTCTTGTTATAAATTTTCTGAATGGATGGGCTTGAATGAAAAGACAACCCTTTTCCCTTAATGCTCTGCTTGCTTTTTTGATATACAGGGGCAATAAAAACGGTAGTTCATAAAGCATATCTTCCGTTACGCCGTAAACCAAGTAATCATTGACAGTAGCATAAAACCTCAATTCCACACCGAGCAAAACGGAAAAATCCTCTGTTTCAAACTGTTTTGCTTTGCGGTAGCCTTGAAAATAATGCTCTAATGCTTTTCTCTTGTTGAAGAACTCGCTTGCGTTAAATGTCATAGGGGAATAGTGGTCGGTTATTACGATTCCCGAATAACCTGCCTCTTTATATTTTTTAACAAGCTCTTCTGCATCAAGCTGACCGCAACGACTTGTGTTTTTTGTGTGGGCGTGTATTTCGTATTTATATTCCATATTTGCACCTTTATTGTAAATTCTTCTGATGTTATACATTTTTTTCTTTTGATAATCAATATTATGTACTTGAAAAATAGAATAAAATGGTATATTCTATTTGTATATTGATTTAAGGAGTAGATAAAATGACAGGAATACATTTTATTGATGCTATTTTAAGCATTTTGGTGACTATCTGTATGCTTTTTACAGGTGTAATGGACTCAGGTGATGCTACATCAACTCCGGAGGTTGAGCTTGTAAGAGAGGATAAGCTTGTTTTCCTTGATGCCATGACGTCCGGTCAGGGTGTTACAACCGATGGTAAATATTTTTACACTTCAGGCTCTATTACCGCTTTAGGTATTACAAGCATTACCAAAAGGGATGCGGAAACTCTGGAGGTCCTTGTTGAAAATAATTCTCCAATTCCTCAGGAATATATTGATAACTACGGCAGTGACCACGTAGGCGGAATCAGCTATTATGACGGCAAAATCTATGCATCAGTAGAAAATGATGCGGAAGATTTCCCTATGGTTATTACCTACGATGCTCGTACACTTCATATTGTTGATATTTACGAATTGCCTAACGATAATCTTCCCGATGGTATTCCCTGGTGCTGTGTTGATGGCGAAAACGGTTATCTCTATTGCTCACAGTTCAACGAGGTAAATGAGATTCTTGCTTTTGACCTTGAAACAATGGAATATTCTCATTCGATTGCTTTGTCAGAGCAGGTTGTTCGTATTCAGGGTGGCGAGGTTTATGACGGAGTGCTTTATCTCTCTTCCGATATTGCAGACAGTAACGATGATAAAATTATCACAGTTGACGTTGCAAGCGGTCTTGTTAAAGAGCTTTGCACCCGTTCTCTTCCCTCTCTGGCAGGTAACGAAGCAGAAGGCATAACAGTTTACCCCATGGAAGACGGAACATTCATTCACGTTCTCGACTATGACAAAACAGTTGGTGTTTATTTAAGACACTATAAAATGGTTTAGTAAATTTTATGACCCCTTGAAAAAACGATTTCAGTTTTTTCAAGGGGTCATTAGTTATAATTTAAACGTTAAATCTGAAGAGGACAATATCTCCGTCCTGCATAACATATTCCTTGCCTTCGGAACGGACAAGACCTTTTTCCTTTGCAACAGCCATTGAACCGCATTCCATAAGTACATCAAAGGAAACAACCTCTGCACGAATGAAGCCTCTTTCAAAGTCGGAGTGGATTTTACCTGCCGCCTGAGGAGCCTTTGTACCTTTCTTGATTGTCCAGGCTCTTACCTCGGGCTGACCTGCGGTAAGGTAGCTCATAAGTCCGAGAAGGTCATAACTTCTTTCAATAAGTAAATCAAGACCGCCTGTTGAAACACCAAGCTCACTAAGGAACATTTCTTTTTCTTCAGGGTCAAGCTCTGCAATCTGTGCTTCAAGCTCTGCGCAAATTGGGAGCACCTGACTGCCTTCCTCCTCTGCAAGAGCTTTAACCGCATTGTAACGGGCGTTTGATTCGATTTTTGAAGCGAAATCCTCTTCGCTCATATTACAAGCATAAATAACGGGCTTTGATGTGAGTAAAGCAACTGAATCAAGAATTTCCTTTTCATCGTCCGTAAGCTCAACTGCTCTCGCACAAATACCGTTTTCAAGAGCTTCTCTCACTTTTTCGAGAACTGCAAGCTCTGCTGCAAGAGTTTTGTCGCCCTTCATAGCTTTTGTCGTTCTGTCAATTCTTCTCTGGAGTATTTCAACATCAGAAAGAATAAGCTCAAGGTTAATTGTTTCAATATCTCTCTGTGGGTCAACAGAGCCGTCAACGTGCATAATATCGTCGTTATCGAAGCAACGAACAACGTGGATTATAGCATCAACCTCGCGGATATGAGAAAGGAATTTGTTGCCTAAACCCTCACCCTTTGATGCGCCTTTAACAAGGCCTGCAATATCAACAAATTCAATTGTTGCAGGAGTAACCTTAACAGGATTATACATTTCGCAAAGTGCATCAAGACGTTTGTCGGGAACTGCAACAACACCCACATTGGGCTCAATTGTGCAGAAAGCGTAGTTTGCCGCTTGAGCCCCTGCATTTGTGAGCGCGTTAAAAAGTGTACTTTTACCAACGTTTGGAAGACCAACAATACCAAGTTTCATATAACTACTTCCTTTATAATTCTATAAATATTCGCCGAATATTTTAACACATTATAATATCTATTTCAATATTTTACTGATAAATAATATTTTGGAATAGCAAAGAAATCAAAGCCAATAATATTTTTGAGGTGATTTTTTGGATTTCAGAACTGACCTTGCTCTTGAACGCAGGGAGATGATTAAAGATGATATTCAAGGAGTTGATGTTTCAGAATCGGAAAACGAGGAATGTAAAACAACTGTTATAAAAATAAAAAGTAAATCTGCCGCAAAGCGTTTGGGGAAAGGTGTGGGAAAGTATATTACTCTTGAAATGAACGCGTTTTCCAATGAGGCGGCAGTAAGTGACGGAAGACTCAATGCTCTTGTTGAGAGCATAAAAGAGCTTCTTCCGAAAGGTGATGGAACTGTTCTGGTTGCAGGAGTGGGCAATGATGATATAACCTCCGATGCTCTCGGGCCTATGACTTCTTCCAATATTTTTGCCACAAGGCATATTGAAGGCGAGCTTCAACGCGCTGCAGGATTTTCTGAAAAATTACGTCCTGTTGTCAGCGTTTCTGCAGGGGTTTTGGGTAAAACGGGAATTGAATCCGGTGAATATATAAAATGTATCAGTGAAGCTGTTAAGCCCCAATGCGTAATAACAATAGATGCTCTTGCGGCAGGAAGTGTGGAACGTCTCGGCACAACTGTTCAGATGTCTGATACGGGTATTGCTCCCGGTTCGGGAATCGGCAACACCCGAAAAAGAATTGACGAAAGCTATTTAGGTGTACCTGTGATTGCAATAGGTGTACCCACTGTTGTTGATGCTATGGCTTTGGCTTCCGAGCTTTCGGGCATTTCACCCGAAAAGCTACACAAATCAAAATTAGGCAATGCTTTAGGTATGATTGTTGCCCCAAAAGATATAGACCTTCTTGTTAAAAATGCATCTTATCTTCTGGCGCTTGCAATAAATTGTGCTTTGCAACCCACACTTACGCCAAAAGAACTGTACGCTCTTATGTAATTTTAGTCTAATAGTGCAACAACTCTCATATTTTATATTTGGGAGGTGTTTTTTTGAGGCGCGGAAATTGTTTTATTCATAAAGTTATTTGTCTAATAATTTGTGGCTCTCTCGTTTTTTTTACTTTGTACGGCGGAGATTATGTCAGCAAAGAAATAGTTGGGCTTATTTCAGGAGTTTTTACTTTTAAAAATGAATTTAACAATGCGAGCTTGTCTTTGAATACCTCTTATTCTGGTGAAAGCGGAGAAGCATTTTCGCCCATTGGCTTTGGTGGCGGAGGTTATAATTCTGTTTCATCAACACAAACTCCTTCTGATATTTTGAAGCTGATGGAGGAGGCGGAGGAAATGTATAAGGGCTTTGAAAAAAGTGGCGAAATTAAGGAGCAACAATTCGGAACAAGCTCCACAACAACAAGCTTTGGTGTTATAGATATAAACAATAAGACCGATGAGAGCGTTAATATAAAAAAACTTTTAAATTCTGCTCCCAAATACCAAACAATTACAAAGGAAGAACCCTATATTTTGGTTTACCATACACACACAACCGAGGGGTATGAGCTTCTTGATAAGGGGTGGTATTCCAACGATTATAATTCCAGAACTAAGGATTGCGGGAAAAATATGGTAAGAGTAGGAGAAGAACTGGTAAAATCTCTTGAGAATGCGGGATATAAGGTTATACACGATAAAAATATTTACGACAGTAGCTATAACGGTGCTTACAGTCGTTCTCTTGTAAGTGTTGAAAAGTATTTAAAAAAATATCCGTCAATTGTGTTGACTCTTGATGTTCACCGAGATGCAATCCATTACAGTGATGGCACAAAATCCAAGCCTACTGCGGAAATTGACGGCAAAAAAGCGGCGCAGGTTATGATTATAAGTGGTTGTGAGGGGGAAGGCGTGGAGGATTTTTCGTCTTGGAAGGATAATTTAACCTTTGCGGTGCATCTCCAGAATACCGTTGAGGAAAATTATGAAGGGCTGATGCGACCGATTTTCTTTTGTAACAGAAAATATAATATGAATGTTACTCCTTGCTCGCTTTTGTTGGAGTTCGGAACAGATGCCAATACCTTGGAGGAAGCGGTGTATTCCGCTTCCCTTGTGGGTAAGGCATTGGGAAAAATGTTGGATAAGGAATTGAAAAAATGAACGAATTTAATAAGCTTTTTAATTTTTTTACGGTGCTTGCAATTCTTATAATGCTTTTGACAACCGTTGTGGCGGCAAGCGTTACGGTAATCAGCAAAGGAAAGAGTAACTTGTATTCGGTAAATGCAACAAGAAATTTTGAGGCAATTAGTGAATATTGCATTAACCCTTTTTAAAATAAAAGAAATTTTTGTAAAAATATAAAAATTCTATTGAAAAAGGTATCGTTTTATTGTAGAATATTAGCAAATAAAACTGTTGTTCGTTATACTAATACAGCAGTTTGATTTTTAGGAGATGAAACATTTGTCAGTAAAACTCAACACACGCTATCTTGAGGGCTTTGTTAATGAAAACGATGTCCGGGGTATCGCTCCCGAGGTAACGAATGCGGTTGAACTTCTTAACTCGCGCACGGGCGCAGGAAACGATTTTCTCGGCTGGTTGGATTTACCCGTCGATTACGATAAAGAAGAGTTCACACGTATCAAAAAAGCAGCAGAGAAAATCCGTAGTGACAGCGACGTTCTCGTTGTTATCGGTATCGGAGGTTCTTATTTAGGGGCAAGGGCGGCTATCGAATTTTGCAAATCCCAAAACCGTAACTTGCTTGAAAAACCACAGATTATTTTCGCAGGAAACACACTTTCCTCTTCAGCACTCAGTGAAGCAGTTGCTCTTTGCGAAGGCAAGAATTTTTCAGTAAACGTTATTTCAAAATCGGGTACTACTACTGAACCTACAATCGCATTCAGAGTATTCAAAGAAATGCTCGAAAAGAAATACGGCAAAGAAGAAGCCGCAAAAAGAATATATGCAACAACCGATAAAGCAAGAGGAACGCTTAAAGAGCTTTCCGACCGAGAGGGTTATGAAACTTTCGTGATTCCCGATGATGTCGGTGGCAGATATTCAGTTCTCACAGCAGTTGGTCTTCTTCCTATCGCAGTTGCAGGTATAGATATTGACTATATGATGCAGGGCGCGGCAGATGCCCGCGAGAAATTCGCAGACGGTGATGTTTATACAAATGATTGTTATAAATACGCCGCAATGCGAAACATTCTCTACCGTAAAGGCAAATCAGTGGAAATGATGATTTCCTACGAGCCTGATTACACAATGATGAATGAATGGTTCAAGCAGCTTTACGGCGAAAGCGAGGGCAAGGACGGTAAAGGCCTTTATCCCTCATCAGCAGTTTTTTCAACCGACCTCCATTCTCTCGGTCAATATGTTCAAGAGGGTGAAAGGGTAATGTTTGAAACTGTTGTAACCTTTGAAAAACCTAAGCAAGAGCTTATTATAGGTCTTGACCCCGAAAACGGTGACGGCTTCAATTTTGTTGCAGGAAAATCTGTTGACTATGTTAACAAAAAAGCTTTCCTCGGCACAATTCTCGCTCACACCGACGGCAAGGTTCCCAATATGGTTCTTGAGGTAGGGGAAATGAATGAATACGATTTCGGTTATCTCGTTTATTTCCTTGAAAAAGCTTGTGCAGTGTCGGGCTATATTTTAGGAATAAATCCCTTTGACCAGCCCGGTGTTGAAAGCTATAAGAAAAATATGTTCGCTCTTCTCGGTAAACCGGGCTATGAGGAACACAAGAAAGAGCTTGAAGCAAGGCTTTCTTGATTTTTGCAGGTCACAAGACCTGTGTACTTAAAATTCAGAAATTTCGCCATAAGGCGAGACAATATACAACGGAGGTAAATCATTATGATTAAACTTATTATAGGCAACAAAGGTTCCGGCAAAACCAAGAGACTCATCAATCTCATTAACGAGGCGGTTGAAAATTCAAACGGAACAGTAGTTTGCATTGAAAAATCTCCCTTACTTACTTATGAAGTAACTCACAAAGCAAGACTTATCGAGACTGAAAGATTCGGTGTTGAGGGTTGCGATGCTTTCTATGGTATGGTTTGCGGTGTTATTGCTCAGGACCACGATATTACAGAAATTTTCGTTGATGCAACATTCAAAATTGTTGGCAGAGATTATGATGCTTTTGCTACTCTTATTAATAAGCTCAGTAAGGTTTCTGCAGAAAACGAAATTGATATTGTATTCACAGTTTCCGAAGACGAAGCAAAGCTTCCTGTTGCTCTCTTTGAGAATGCTCAAAAAATCTGACAAAATTTTTAATCCCCTCCGCAAAAGAGGGGATTTTTTTGGCTTTTCTTATTGACAAAATATGATTTAGATAATATAATACTTGGGTATGTTGAGAGGTATAGTATATGATTATCGAACTTGAATCTGTTTTTAATACTGATGGGTTGAAGATTCCATTTGATTATGAGCTTTCTTTAAGCGGAATAACCGTATCGGGTCTTGCCCCAATTACCGAGCCGGTGAAGGTTTCCGGTTGTGTTGAAAACAAAGCAGGTATCGTTAACCTCAAGGCAAGTGCCGCGCTTAAATACGAAGCGCCCTGCGACCGTTGCGCGGAGAATGTAATTTCGCAGTTCTCATTCCCTGTTGAGCATACTCTCGTCGTTGCCCTCGAAAGCGGTGATAATGACGATTTCCTCGAGGTGCCCAATATGCGACTTAACCTTGACGAGCTTGTTGAGGAGGATGTTAATCTCGCTCTTCCCTCAAAATACCTTTGCAACGAAAATTGTAAAGGCCTTTGCCCGACCTGTGGCAAAAACCTTAACAAAACCCAATGTGACTGTAAAGCTCCGATCGATCCGCGAATGGAAGTGCTTTTACAGCTTTTGGATGACTAAGTTACTAATTATTTTAAATCTTATTAGGAGGTAGTACTAATGGCAGTACCTAAGAGAAGAGTTTCTAAAGCAAGACGTGACAAAAGAAGATCCAACGTTTGGAAAATGGATGCAGCAGCACTTGTAAAGTGCCCCAAATGCGGTGAGTTCAAAAGACCTCACAGACTTTGCACAGCATGTGGCTACTACAACGGCAAACAGGTTATCGAAGTAGCAGAATAATCTGTAATAGTACGTATTTCTGATTTCAAAGGGCGGTGGGAAAATTCTCCCCGCCCTATTGGACTGTAATGAGTAAAATTAAAATATTTTAAAGGTGGTGAGAGAATGTCTGTTATTGTGGAAAAGGTTTGCCCTAATTCCTATGGTGAAAAAGCAGGAGTTTTAGCAGGGGACGAGCTTATTAAAATTAATAACCACGAAATATTTGATGTTCTTGATTACCGCTTTTATATTCAAAGCCGTAAGTTAAAATTAGAAATTTTAAGAAACGGCGAAAGCATTGTTACCAATATAAGAAAAAGCGACGAGCTTGCCGATATAGGACTTGAATTTGAAACATACCTTATGGACAAGCAACATTCCTGTAAAAACAAATGTGTTTTCTGCTTTGTTGACCAGATGCCGAAAGGTATGAGAGAGACTCTTTATTTTAAAGACGACGATTCAAGAATGTCCTTTCTTTTCGGCAACTATATTACTTTAACGGGACTTTGCGAAAGAGAAGTGCAACGAATTATTGATATGCATATTTCTCCCATTAATATTTCGGTTCATACAATGAATCCCAAACTTCGTGTTGAAATGATGAAAAATCGTTTCGCAGGTGATAGTCTTAAAATTCTTGACAGATTTTCAGAGAACGGTATTGATATGAACACTCAGCTTGTTCTTTGTCCGGGTATTAATGACGGTGATGAACTTCGTTTTTCTTTAGAAGAGCTTTCAAAACTCTCTCCAAATGTGAAAAGTATTGCTGCTGTTCCTGTTGGGCTTACAAAATACCGTGAAGGACTTTACCCTTTAAGAACCTATACAAAAGAAGAAGCAGAGAATGTAATTGATATTATTGATGAGTTTAATGCGCATTTTTCTTTTTATAACGGTGGAAAAACTCTCGCGTATGCTTCGGATGAGTTTTATCTTTTGGCAGAACGTGAGCTTCCCCGGGCGGATTATTACGGCGAATTTTCTCAGCTTGATAACGGTGTCGGTATGTGTGCTTTGTTAAAAGAAGAATTCCTTGATGCTTTAGAAGATGCGCAAAGCAAAGCAGTAAACCGCAAAATTACCGTTGCAACGGGCTATGCGGCACACAAATTTCTTTCAAACCTTTGTAAAAAAGCAGAAGAAAAATTCAATGGCTTGAAAATAAATGTAGTAAAAATTAAAAATGACTTTTTCGGTGATACCGTTACCGTAGCAGGTCTTATAACGGGTGAGGATTTTAAGGCGCAGTTAAAGGACTTGGATTTAGGTGACGAGCTTTTAATACCTCGCGTTTCTTTAAGAAACGAGGGCGATAAATTCCTTGATGACGTAACGATTGAGGTGCTTTCCAAAGAATTAAATGTTAAAATTACACCCGTAGAAAACGATGGTGCAGTATTCTTATATACATTATTAAACGGAGGTGCAAAATAATGGCAAGACCGGTTGTTGCTATAGTTGGCAGACCTAATGTTGGTAAATCAACTCTTTTTAATAAACTTACAGGCACTCGCCTTGCAATTGTTGATAATACTCCCGGTGTTACCCGTGACCGCCTTTTCGGTGATTGCGAATGGTTGGGACACAATATGCTTCTTGTTGACACAGGCGGTATTGAACCTTATTCAAACGATATTATTCTTTCACAGATGCGCCGTCAGGCACAGCTTGCCATTGACAGCGCTAATGTAATAATTTTCGTAACAGATGTTCGTGACGGTGTTGTTGCAACGGATGAAGAGGTGGCTACAATGCTCCAAAAAAGCGGGAAGCCAATCGTCCTCGCAGTTAATAAATGCGATGGTTTGGGCGCGCCTCCCCCCGAGCTTTATGAATTTTATAACCTTGGTCTTGGTGACCCGTTCCCCGTTTCTTCCGTTCACGGTCACGGAACAGGTGACCTTCTTGACGAGGTATTAAGGCATCTTCCCGAAGAATATCTTACAGAAGATAATGACGAGGATGATTATATTAAGGTTGCTGTTATCGGTAAACCCAATGTTGGTAAATCTTCGCTTGTTAATAAGATTATCGGCGAAGAAAGAATGATTGTTTCCAATATAGCAGGAACAACCCGTGATGCTACTGATAGCTTTGTCGAAAATGAACACGGCAAATTTATGTTCATTGATACTGCAGGTCTTCGCCGTAAATCAAAGATTGATGATGCGGTTGAAAAATACAGCGTTTTAAGAACGGATATGGCAGTAGAAAGAGCTAATGTCTGTGTTATTATGATAGATGCTCTTGAAGGCTTTACAGAGCAGGACAGCAAGGTTGCAGGTCGTGCCTTAGAGCAGGGGAAGGGTTGCATTATTGCGGTTAATAAATGGGATGCCTATGAAAAAGACGGCAAAACAATGGATTCTTACCGTAAGCAGTTAATGAAGGATTTTTCCTTTATGTCCTTTGCACCAATTATTTTCATTTCCGCAAAAACAGGTCAACGAGTTGACAGACTTTATGAGCTTATCAAATTTGTTGATACACAAAATGCAATGCGAATCAAAACAGGTCAGCTTAATGAAATACTTGCGGCGGCAACTCTCCGCGTTCAGCCACCCACAGATAAGGGTAAACGCCTTAAAATCTATTATATGACACAAGCCTCAACAAGACCTCCAACATTCGTTTGCTTTGTTAATAATGCAGATTTGTTCCATTACAGCTATCAGCGTTATCTTGAAAATCAGATACGTGAGGTTTACGGATTAGAAGGTACACCCGTAAGATTCGTAATCCGCGAGCGTGACGATAAGAGTAAGCACTAAAATCATAATAAAACAACTGAAAATTACAAAAAACTGCCCGAAAGTTACATTCGGGTAGTTTTATTTTTTTATTACGCTATACTGAAATTAAGAAAGGCGGTAGTCTGAAAGCCTTGTAAAATAAAGGGGCAACAAATTGTAGCCGTTTCGTTTTATGAAAAATACGTGACTTTTTTGAGTATGTGTGCTTAAATATTATCAGAGGTGAGTAATATGTCAAAAATCTCAAAAAACATTAAGCGTATAAGAACAAATAAGAATATGAGCCAAGATGAACTGGCACAAAAACTTTTTATTTCACGTCAGGCGGTATCTTCTTGGGAAAATAACAGAACACAACCTGATATAGATATGGTGAAAAAACTGTCAGAGGTTTTTGATGTTTCTGTCGAAGAGCTTATTTACGGAGAAAATAGAAACACAAAGCTTGAAGAAAGTGTGCGAGCAAATAAAACCCTGTTTATGATATTCTCCATTTTAGGCTCGTTGTTTGTTGGTGCAGGTGTAATAATTCTTATGGTTGCCCTTTGGGATAAGTTCCCCGATTTTATAAAAGCATCAGTTTCTTTTGTGCCCTTGCTTTTAGGTCAGGCAGGTGCAGTTTATACCTACAAGAAAAAGTTTGATAATATCGCCTGGCGAGAGGGTGCATCAATACTCTGGTCCGCGGGTGTTACTGCAACAGTCGGTCTTTTAAGTATGGTTTTAGAGCTTCACTTGGGCGCTTTAATTTGCTTACTTATTGATGCGGTTTTGATTCTTCCCATATTGTGCTTTTTCAAGGTTGTTTCACCTTTGGTATTCTATTACGGATTTTCAATCGCAGGTTCAATAGGTGTTCTTGAATACACAAGAAATGAATACTTATCAACTGCTTTGACGGTTGTTTTAGTTGGCGTAGGTTTACTTTTTTCATTCTTTAACAGAAAAATTGTAACCGATGTAAGATATGAGTATTCAACCTGGATTTCAGTTTTAGCATCAGTTTCAACGGTAGTTTCAATTTGCTATGTGCTTGATTGGGGTTATTTTTCCTTACCTTTGGCACTTGCAAGTTGCATTTATGCATTAAATAAACACGAAGGATGGTCAATGCCATTCTACCCAATCGGTATTTTAGGAACTGCCTTCGGCTTAATCGTTTCAACTTATTTCCATCTTATGAATGAAAGTTTTTATGTAAGCGTAATCAATGATTTGGGTTGGCTGAATTTAATCACTACGGAAAGCATTATAACTGTAATTTTAACAGTTGCAATTCTTGCAATCGGCTTCATTATCGGTGAAAAATCCCTTGATAAAAACAAATATCAGACAATTTTTTGCTGTCTTGGTGGTGCAGGTGCAGTAATTTCATTGTTCAGCCCGGCATTTAAATCAGTAGTATGGATAGGTCTTATTCTTTTCGCAATCACATTCGCAGAGGGTCTCGTGATGCTCATTAAAGGTGCAAATGAAAAGAATTACTTTAATCTTAATGTTGGTTTGATAACACTTCTTGTTTTAATGTTCTTCGTGCTTTCAGCATTTGATTGGAATATGGTAACTGTCGGTCTTATGTTCTTAATCAGCGGTGCTTCTCTTTTCGGTGCAAACTTTTGCATATCAAAGAAAATCAAAAAAGAACAGCTTGAATTGAAAAAGGCGGTGGAAGATGATGAAAAATAAAAAAGGAACAATAATTCTTTCAATAATACTCGCAGTTCAGTTTATAGTGCCTTTAAGCATTTGGGGTTATGAAACCTATAAAAACAAGGCGTTGGAAGAAAAAGGGGAGACAGTAAAATTATCGGTAGATACCGTGTATTACGATGAGCGTGGTGTTATATTCAAAATCGATGCTTTGGAAGAGCTTATGTACGGAAATGATAATCAATACATTGCTTTTGAAAATGAGGAAACAGGATTTTCAAAACCTGTGAAAAGTCCGGGATTTCCAGCAAACGATTTATACATAAGTGCAAACAGATTATATAATTGGTACAGTGAGGATTGGGGATTTAAATATCAAACCCAAACCGCGAAAGAGGACTATGATTACGGTTATATTCATTTATATAACAGAGAAATCGAACAAGCGAATATAAAAAACGGATTTTCCGAAGGCCCTGAAACACAGGCTTATGCAGTTTTCAAGATTTATAAAAACAGATTTGAAGTAGTTAGTGTTTATATTGACGGAATGCCCGTAGAGTCAGTTATTGAAAAATACAGCAATAATGAATGGGATGCCTCGCGATATGAGGAGCACTATATCAATGAAAATGGTGCTTATATTTATTATGATTCGGGTGATTATTATAAAGAATATTATGATGAAGAATTGAATGAATATGTAACGGAGGCTATAATAGCTTAAAAATACCCTGTGCGAAAATCATTTGGTTTTCGCACAGGGTATTAATTTAAAATTCAATTTCTATGCAATTTTCTCCAATTCCGGTTTTAAACTCGATATCATATCCAATATTACCGGGAAGCTCAATTATTTTATATTTACCGTCGCATTTAATTTCTTTAGGCTTTCGGTCAACATAAACAATCGTGGGAACTTTAAACTTTTCTGTCTGGTTGTATTTTAATTTGAATTCTCCGTCATCGTGGTCGTATTTATAGGAAATAATTTCACCTGTAACCGCCTTTGGACGAGGACGGGTAAGAATCTTCATAAAATCTTGTTCTAAGATTTCGTTAAAGTAGCACCAGTATGTATTACTCCATTTGTAAGAGTCAAATTTATCTTGTAAGAATCTGATGTGAGGATACCAACCGTCACCCTCTGCGCAAGAACCCCATTCACCAACAATACAAGGAACACCGAGTCTTACCTGTGTGTTTCTGTGCTCATCAAAAATCATTCCTACACGGGAGTTGTTGGCGTATTTGTATGCGGGGGTATCAACCATAAGGTCATAAGCGTGCGGTGCGAAAACCTGTTGAGTTTCTCTTTCACCGTTAACTGTAACCGGCTTGTTGCAACAAGGAATACCCATATTGGAATAATAGTTGTTTTCCATAAACATTATTCCTCTGTCTGTAACCTCTCTTACAGCTGTTGCCATTTTGCTGATAAAGGGTGAATAACGGTTTTTATCAAAGTTTTCGACAAGTTCGTTACAAGCCTTGCTCATTTCCTTGAATACTTCACCGGGAAACTGGTCAAGAGCTTTAGGCTTTTCATCGCTGAAAAGACCTACTTTTGCCATTTCAACGAGATTCACTCGTTTGTCTGTAACAGCAGTCTTTACAACGCCTGTTACGATTTTTCTGAAAATCTTACCGCCATCTTTACCGGGGTGGGGTTCATTGAAAAAGTCAAAACCGAAAAGAGCAGGCTTGTCTTTAACTGCTTGTGCCACGTGCTTCCACATATCAGCATAATAATCCTGCAAGCCTTTGCGGTTATATTTGGCATTGTCCCAGAAATTATCAAATGCTCTGAAGCAAGCGTTACCGTAGAAATAAGGTTCTGCCCAAACGGCAATTTGTTTTCTGGGGACATATTTGTCCGTTAAGGTTGCCCAACGGGGAGCACCGTCACCGTAACAATAAGGGGAATAAACATCCTGATGGCAGTCAAGATAAGCATATATTCCGTATTCTTCGCATTTATCGAGAAAATCACATAAGTCTGAAATTAGTTTTTCATTATAGTGTCCGGGTTGAGGCTCCATAGCACCCCAGGTAAAGCCTAAACGAATGATATCATAACCTCTTGCGCGGAATTCTTCAAAAGGAAATTTATCGGCTTTGTAGCCGTAACCGGGGTCTTTTTCATCAAAATCCTTTTTATCAACAACATTCATACCGCTAAGAATGCGTTCTCTGCCGTATTCGTCAATAAATCTCATTCCGTCAACTTTGATTTGGTCCATTGTGTATTCCTCCTTTATCGGAATAAAAGTTTAATTATAAAGTCTTTATTTCTGCGCAAAGGGGAGCAGAGGTGGTTTTCCAAAAGCTACCTGCATAGATTTTTACCTCGTATTCTGTATCGGGGTTCAAATCTGTGTATGCAATTTCAAGATATTCAGGCATATTATAGAAGTAATATTCTGACCACATACCTGTCTGCTTAACAATTGTGTTTGTTGCTTTTTCAATAACAACAACCTTGTAATCGTTAACATAGTCCTCGTCAATTTTTGCCTGAGGGAATTTCAGCCTGAATCCGTCATCGTCAAGGTCGTCAAACTCAATTTTTGCATCCTCTGCAAAATAGGGGGTTACCGCAGTTTTGAAACGGATGTCATCGGTGTATTTGAAACTTTGAGGATTCCGGGGTTCATCAATTTCCCAGACATAGGGGAAGAAATTGTCTGTGAAAATATCGTAGGGGTAAATTCTAACTCTGCCATCCTTGTCCGCTTCGACAATAAGGAACTGTGCAAAATCAGCCTTTTTGGGCGGAATCGTTCCGTAATATTTATCAAATTCGTCAAGTTCTGTGTAAGAAAGAGAGCCTGTGCCCAATGATGTGAAATGCTTTTGGTGAATTGAACGGGGGTTGTTGATAGGTGCGTGAGAGTGACCTGAGAAGTTAATAATCTGAGGATAGTCCATATATGTAGAATAAAGCTCATCTTCGCCCCAGAGCATACTGCCGTAAACTGTGTCGGTAATATGGGGATGCTGGAAAACAAAAATAGGCTTCTTCGGATCTGCTTCTCTTGCCTTTTTAAGCTCCTTTGATGCAAAAGCTATTTTATCCGAATGGAAATTGCAACCCTGTGAGCAAGTAATACTGATGAAGTGGAAGCCGTTAATAACTCGGTGCTCGTCAACGGGCATATTGAAAACTTTTGCAAATTTTTCGTGAGCGGCTTCAACACCTTCACTGTGATATTCGTGGCTTGCCATTGTAAGAGCATACTGGGTTTCGGGTTTGAGATTTTTCTCAACAATTTCCTTGAATTTTCTCATTTGTATTTCAGTTCCGCTGTTTGCAAAGTCACCGACTGAATAAAAAGCATCAAGCTTTTTGTAGGTTTCACTTTCTTCACAAAGCTGATATACTCTTTTAATTGCTTTTTCAAGTCTTTCTTCTTCTATACATTTCTCGTCCTTGATATGAACATCGCTTGTAACCATAAATCTGAGAACGGGTTTAAAATCTTTTTGTAACATAGTATTTGCCTCCTGAATAATTATAAAATTATACACTTTAATTCTATCATTTACAAAAGTTTAATTCAATTGTAAAAACAAACAATTAGATGTATTAAAATATGTTAAAAAGTTTCATATTTGTATTTATTTTTATTTATGGTTATGATATAATAAGTAAAAAATCAAAACAAAGGAGAAATAAAAATGACAGTTAATAAAGATACAATAATCGGCTCAATCCTTGATGTAGCTCCCGATACAGCACCCTTCTTTCTTGAAATGGGTATGCATTGTTTAGGTTGCCCCGCTTCCCGCGGTGAAACAATCGAGCAGGCTTGTATGGTTCACGGCGTAGATGCTGACGAGCTTATTTTAAAAATCAATGTATTTTTAGAGAATAAATGATTATCAATTTATCACCAAGGCTCTCTGCCGCCGCATCTCTTGTAAAGGGCGGCGGCATTGTTGCCGATATCGGTACTGACCACGGGTATTTACCCATTTATTTAATACACTCGGGAAAAATCCAAAGAGCAATTGCGGCAGATATCGGAAAGATGCCTCTTGAAAATGCAAAAAAATCAGTTGCTCAATACAGTTTAACGGATAAAATCGAACTCCGTCTTTCCGACGGACTTAATTCTTTTTCTGAGAATGAGGTTGATGAAATCGTTTTTGCAGGAATGGGCGGTACTCTTATTGCCGAAAAGCTCCGAGAAACTTCTTGGGTTAAAAACGAGAAGCTGCATTTGGTTTTTCAACCGCAAAGCAGGGCAGAGGATTTGCGGGAATTTCTTTTCTCTAACGGCTTTGAAATAGGAACAGAAATTGCAACTCACGAAGGAAACAGATACTATATAGCCTTTGATGCTTTTTATACAGGTGAGGTTCGTGAATTTACAGTTGCAGATTGCTTTTTAGGAAAACTGCCAAAAAATGAGGATGCAAAAATACATATAAAAAAGCAGGTCAACCGATTGCAGAAAAGGTATGATGCCACAAATGAAATAGGCAAAACTGATGACGAGCTTTTCAGAACTATACAGGAATTAAAGGATTTTTTAAATGATTAAAACAGTAGCACAGATTGTGGGTTTTGGTGGTGCGGCACTTAACGGACTTTCATTCCAACAGAAAAAGAGAAAAGGCATAATCGGTGTACAGATAGGGGCAGCGGTGCTTTTTATAATTCATTACATACTTTTAGGTGCTTATACAGGTGCGGCACTTAATTTTATTGGACTTCTTCGTTCAATTGTGTTCATAAATAATGATAAAAAATGGGCTAAAAGCCCTGTTTGGTTATGTGTTTTTGTTGTTATCAGTATGGTTTCAAGTGCTCTCACTTGGGTGGATTGGTATTCATTTTTACCTGCGGCGGCGATGATTTTAACAACTGTAAGCTATTGGCTTAAAAGTGAAACAAAAATTCGCCTTGTTACATTCCCAAGCTCACCTTGTTGGCTCGTATATAACATAATAACAGGTTCTGTTGCAGGCATTATAACCGAATGTATTGTTATGAGTTCTCTTATAATTGCAATAGTACGCTACGACATTTTGAAAAAGGAAAAGGTAAAGAAAAATGACTGTTAAAGATATTTATGATTACCTTAATTCAATAGCACCCTTTGAAACTGCAGAGGAGTGGGATAACTGCGGTATCACTGTTGGTTCATTCGAAAAGGAAGTTAATAAAATATATATTGCTCTTGATGTGACAAATGATGTTTTGGAAGATGCAATTTCTTTCGGTGCTGACCTTGTGATAACTCATCATCCGATGATTTTTAACCCTGTTTCACAAATTCTTTGTGATAGTTTGGTTTATAAGGCGGTGACATCGGGAATGAGCTTTATCGCTTCTCATACCTGCCTTGATAAAGCAAGAGGCGGTGTTAATGATTGCCTTGCCGAAAAGGTTGGGGTTAAGAATTTAAAAACATCGCAAGACAATGGTTTCCTCAAATACGGTGAAATTGAACCTCTTTCGGCAGAGGATTTTGCAAAGAAAATAAAATCTGCTCTCGGTGGCGCCGTATCTTTCACGGATTCAGGAAAAACTATTAAAACTATAGCTCTTTGCTCAGGTGCAGGGGGCGATATGGTAGCAGAAGCAAAAGCTATAGGTGCGGATGCTTTTCTTACAGGCGAAGCCAAGCACCACGAATATCTGCTCTCGAAGGATTTTGGAATTTCTCTTTTCGTTGCAGGGCATTTTGAAACAGAAAATATTATTTGCGAATATTTATATAAATCACTCAAAGAGAAATTCGGAACCGAAATTGAAATCAAGGTTTCAGATTTGAAAAATCCCGTAAATTATATATAAAAAGGTAGTTTTAATGGCTTTAGATGGTATTTATTTAAACTTTCTTGTGACAGAGGTAAACGGACTTCTGTCAGGTGCAAAGGTTGATAAAATTCACCAACCGTCAAAAAATGAGTTGGTGTTCATAATGCGAACAAGGGGCGGTATGCACAAGCTGTATTTCTCGGCAGATGCAAACAGTCCTCGCTTTGCTGTGGTTAATTCTGTACCCGAAAATCCGCAGACACCGCCAATGCTTTGTATGCTTTTCAGAAAGCGCCTTGTTGGTGCAACTCTTCTGAGCGTTGAGCAGTACGGTCTTGACAGAATTGCGTTTTTTAATTTTGATGCAACCAATGAAATCGGCGACAGGGTTAAACTCACTCTTGCTGTAGAAATAATGGCACAACACAGTAATGTTATTCTTTTTGACGGTGATAACAGAATTGTTGATGCTTTAAGGCGAGTTGACAGCGAGAAATCCTCTTACCGCCTTGTTTTACCCGGTGCACAGTATAAATTACCGCCTGCTCAAGATAAGCTTGATATCAGAAACGTTGAGCCAAAGGAGATTTGCCAAGGCGTTTTTGCTCTTGCAAATTCAAAACTTTCTTCTGCAATTCTTAAAACAATGCAAGGTGTTTCACCGCTTTTGTCAAGAGAAATAGCATTCAGGGTTTGCGGTGACGATAAGGGTGTAGGGGAGCTTTCAACGGAAGAAAAAATGTCTCTTCTTTGTGAAATCAGTTCGCTTAAATCAATGGTTATAAGCGGAGAAACCAAGCCTACAATGGTTCTCGATGAATCAGAAAAGCCAATGGAGTTTTCCTTTATGCCTATAACACAGTATGGTGGGGCGTATAGAGTTATAACAAAAAACGATGTTTTTGAACTTTTAGAGGGCTTTTATTCCGAGCGCGACAGACTTTTAAGAACCCGTTCGAAAGGTGCAGAGTTATTTAAACTTATTGATAACGCTATCGAAAGAACATCACGAAAACTTAACAATCAACGGGAAGATTTGCGTAAGTGCGCTGATAGGGAAGATTTGAGAATAAAAGCAGAATTGATAACTGCTGTTCAGTATAAATTGGAAAAGGGTACAAGTGTATATGAGGTTGAAAATTATTATGATAACAACAATATCGTAAAAATTTCAGTTGACCCGGCGCTTTCACCCTCTCAAAACTCACAAAAACTTTACAAAGAATACAGAAAAGCCTGTACGGCGGAAAATATGCTCATAAAGCTCATTGAAGACGGGGAGCAGGATTTAGAATATCTTAAAAGTGTCAGAGATTTGCTTGAACGCTCAACCCTTGAAAGAGAGTTTTCTGAAATTAAAGACGAGCTTATTTCCCAAGGCTTTATAAAGCCTAAAAAGTCAACTAAAAAGCAAATGAAAAAGCAAGCACTTCCACCCCTTGAATTTAAAACAAGTCAGGGACTTACGGTGCTTGTGGGAAGAAACAATATTCAAAACGATAAACTTACTTTCAAGGTGGGTAAAAAAGGTGATATGTGGCTTCACGCACAGAAATGCCCGGGTTCTCACGTGCTTCTTTTAAGTGACGGAGGAGAAATACCCGATGATGCCATAGTTGAAGCTGCAGAAATTGCCGCTTTTTATAGTTCTGCTAAAGACGGAACGGTTGTTACGGTTGATTATACAGATGTAAAAAACATTAAGAAGCCAAATGGCGCAAAGCCAGGTTTTGTTGTTTATTACACTTATTATTCTGTAAATGTTAAGCCTAAGAATTCTGAATGTTAAATATTACAAATTTTAACAAAATAGAAATAAATATTGACATCTGTCTAATGTGTTGGTAAAATATAACTGACGGATGAAGAAAGTTCCGTCAAAGCACGGAACTTTTTTTCTTTCAAAGGAGGCAATAATATGAAAAAAGCATTCAAAACTATATTATCCTTAATGCTTGCTGTGATTGTAGTTGTTGGTGTTATAGCGCCTATTGCTCCAACTGCTTCTGCGTTAAAAATTCGCAATTTTTATACTGATAGTGATATTTGGTTGGTTGACAGCAACACACATTCAACATCTTCAACCATTTATCTCTATGGTAGAGCAGATTATATTTGCTTGAAGCTAAAGCAAACAGATGCTTACAAAGATATATTTTATTTCCGTTTGTATTCGGATTCTAAAAAGAATAATGAGGTTTTAAGTTATTCTACAGAATACAGCACAGTTGGAACAAAATATATAACACTGCCCATTTCTTTTGATGATCTCAAGAGTGGTACATATTATGCAGAAACCTATGTTTATAAAAGATGTCTTCATGGTCCCACAGGCGTTCAATTACCGGATTCTTATGTTCCTCGTGATGTTGATGAGGATACAAGAAGAACATATAAAGTTGTAATTAATAAAAAGGGTACTTCTATTAATGAAATGAATACCGTTATGTATGGATACGAAAATACAGAAAAAGGTCCTAAAATCTATTGGTATTCTGTTCCGGGTGCAACAGGTTATTATCTTTACAGAAAAAGTCCTAAAACAGGTAAATATTCCAAAATTAAAACTGTAAAAGACAGTGGTAAAAAATTAACTTCCTATGTCGATGGAACATACAAGGGCGAAAATGCAACAAGAGAGTATAAGGTTGTTGCATATAAAGGTTCATTAAAAACACCCTATTCACTTAAAGCTATGAAAGTGAAAATACTTAAAACTCCCACAATTACAATAAAGCCTCAGGCGGATAACTATGTGAAAGTGTCATGGTCGAAGGTGGCAAGTGGTGCAGAGTATACTTTGCTTATGCGTACAGGTGATGGTGATTGGTCTAAGGTTAAAACAACCGAAAGCCGAAGCGCAAGTGTTAATATGAATAAACGTTCAAATAACAAGGCGTATTATTTTACTGTAGTTGCCAATGTTGATGGAGTGAATTCCGGCTATAATGTTAAAGGTAAAGCCTATAAAAATATCAAAGCACCAGAGCTTGAAGCTTGCACATTTTCTGAAGATGGCGGTATAACTGTGAATTGGAAAAAAGTAACCGGTGCTGATGAATATATTGTTTATAAAAAAGTGAATAAAGAGTGGCAAAAACTTGCCACTGTGGCTGGCGATAAAGCCTCTTATACCGATACACAATCAGACTGCTATGCTTATAACACCTACACGGTGAAAAGTGTATCAAATGGTGCTGCAAAATCCTATTCAAGCAAAGGAAAAAGCATAATTAAATTTGAAAAAGTCGTTTTTAACGATGTGGTTGAAGATGCTGACAAACTCAAAGTAAGTTGGATTAACCCAATAGAAAATCAGAAATGCGATTATCAGGTTTATGTTAAAAAAGGCGAAAATTGGGAGTATTTCGATACATTTGGCGGAAATTCAATTTACCATTATTTTGAAAACAACGATTTAGAGTATGCGTTCAGAGTTCGTGCAACATACAAAGGCATTAACGGACCCTTTAATGAACTTTCATATACATATTATCCCACAATGAACAAGCCTGATGTTGTTGCAGATGAAAAAGGAGCACTTGTATCTTGGGGTGCACTTAAAGGTGTTGACGGATATGTTTTGTATAAAGAAAATGCAGAGGGTGAGTTTGATGTTATTGCAAAGACCGCCGATACTTCATTTTTAGATACAGAAATTGAAAACGATATAGCTTATTCATATAAGGTGGCATATATATATAAAGGCGAAATTATAAGCAAAAAAGAATCTGAAAAGATTACGGTCACATTTATTGATGAGTTGGTTAATATAAAACCAGACACATATAAACCACGTTATGATGATTATACTGTTAGCATAGCAGATTTTGTAGCTGATGGCAGTAAATATCAGGTTTATAAAAAAGTTGATAATAAATGGGTTCGTGAATATGGTGCTTATTTCTATTCCGGTAGTGGCGGAATGTTAATTCCTGCCGGCTCAGGTGTAACGGAATATGCAGTGTTGAAAATTTATCCTGATGGAAGAAAGACAAGATTGCCTTTAAATGGCTTTATTATTGATTCTGCTGGATGTGCAAAGGATGTTAAATTTTCAAGCGATAAAAACACAGTAACATTCTCATGGGACCCCGAAATGTTTGATGCAGATAAGGTTGTTATTTATAGAAATGGCGAATATATTGGTGAAGCTGATAGAGCAGATGGCGTGTTTGTGGAAGAGAATGTTGAGTCTAATGTGGATCATTATTACACAATATGTACTCAAAATGGCTACTTTATAGCAAATAACAGCGGTTATAAAAACTTTACTTATCTGGAAGAACCTGCGTTTACCGTTAACCCAACAAAAGGCGGAGTTGTTATAAGATGGGGCGGCATAGATGCTGATTGCTATGTGGATATTTATCGTGCAACAGGTTCAAGCACAACTTTCAAGAAGATTGATAGTGGTTATCATAATTGGGAATACATTGTTGATGACGGTGTTAAAAACGGCACCACTTACAGATATGCGATTGTATTAAGGGATGATTTTGGAAATAAATCAACATACGATCCTTCGGGGAAAACTATAAAATATATCAGCACCCCACTTTTTTCTTCGGTTAAAAATGTTAAAAACGGCCTTAAGATATCATGGAGCGAGGTTTCCAAGGTTGATGGCTATGTTTTATCCTATAAAAAGGATGGAGAATGGCATGTTTTAGCTGACGTTGCTTCGGATGTGACTTCTTATGTTGACCAGACTGTTCAGTCAGGTAAAAGAAGAATATATAAGGTTCAAGCCTATAGCGGTGACAACAAGAGTTCGTATGAAACCAAAACGGCATACTATATCGGCAGTCCTACAATTACATCCGTTTCTTCCACTACAAAGCAGATGAAAATTAATTTTACCCCTGTTGAAGGCGCAACTAAATATAAGGTTTATTACAAAACAGGTAGTGACGATAAATGGCATACCTTGGGCACAACAACTAAAACTTCATACACCCATAAAACTCAGCGTCCGGGTGTTAAATTTACTTATGCGGTTTCAGCTGTCTGGTCAACAGGCGGTAAAGATTATACTTCTTACAAGAGTGGTTCAAAAACTGCCAAGAATCTTGCAACTCCAACCCTTGATACAATCAGTAGCACTAAGTCGGGCATAAAGCTAACCTGGAAAGTAACAAGTTATGCAACCGGCTACAATGTTTATCGCAAAAACAGTGACGGCGAATTTGAAAAAATAGCTTATGTTAAAGGCAATTCAAGTGTTAGCTATGTTGATAAAACTGCTAAAAAAGGTAAAACTTATACCTATACAGTCAGAGCAACTTACGGCAATTGCATAAGTGCGTATAACAAAACGGGTCTGACTTGTAAAGATAAATATTAAACTAAACGAATAGCCCCCTCGGTGAACCGAGGGGGCTGATTTTATGCTTCTCTTAAATGAATCAAATATGAAATTCCATCGCCTTTAGGTCTGTGAGTAAGATTAAGTCCTGCATTCATAAGGAAGGCACCGCTATAGATTTCGCCTGTGTCTTCAATTTCATAAATCTTTTCAGGGTCAAGACCTTTGAGCTTTAAGATGAATAAATCGTCATAAGGTAGCTTAATGTGAACAACGGTAGCAAGAGCTTCTTTTTTATCTTCGCTTACAAATTCCCAGGCAACCTTGAACTCGTTTTCAAATGGGGTTATGAGTCTGTAAAGCTCGCCATAGTGAATAACGTCATAATATTTGTGATATTCCTTAACCTGCTCTTTGATTTCAGCTATTTCTTCTTCGCTTAATTTATCGGGGTCAAGCTCGTAACCGAATGAGCCCCAGAGAGCAACGTTCTTTTTGGTTTCATAGCTTGCTCTTCTGCTTGCGGAAACGTGAGCGCCCATTGTGGAAGCAGGGTAGCAAAGAGAGGTACCGAATTGTATTGTAAGTCTTTCAATGGGGTCGGTGTTGTCACTTGTCCATATCTGAGGTGAATAATAAAGCATTGCGGGGTCGAAACGTCCGCCACCGCCTGAACAGTTCTCCAAAAGTAAATCGGGGAAGTCTTTTGTAAGTCTGTCCATAATCTCGTAAGTACCGAGAACAAAGCGGTGGAAGACCTCGCCCTGTCTTTCGGGTGGAAGCTCAGCGCAGGAAACTTCCGTAAGGTTTCTGTTAAAATCCCATTTAACATAAGCGATATTATTCTCAGAAAGGATTTTGTGCATCATTGAATAGATGTGGTCACGAACTTCTTTTCTTGAAAAATCGATAACATATTGAGTACGGGCGATGGATTTATCTCTGCCCTCTGTATGCAAGCACCAATCGGGATGAGCTCTGTATATTTCGGAATCGGGAGAAATCATTTCCGGCTCAAACCAGATGCCGAATTTAAGACCTAAATCATTGACCTCTTTGATAAGTCCCGAAAGACCGTGCTTGAGCTTGTATTCAGCAACAAACCAGTCACCGAGAGACGATTTATCATCATCGCGTTTTCCGAACCAACCGTCATCCATAACAAGCATTTCAATACCCATATCTTTAGCGTGACGGGCAAAGGAAACTAATTTATCGTGGTCGAAGTCCATTCCTGTGCCTTCCCAGTTGTTAATGAGGAGGGGACGTTTTGCTTTTTTCCACTTACCGCGAACAAGGTTATTTGAATAAAGTCTGTGGAACATACGGCTCATTTCGCCAATGCCCTTGTCGGTGTAAATCATAACCGCCTCGGGAGAATAGAATTCTTCGCCCGGATTAAGAAGCCAACTGAAGCCCTCGGGATTGATACCCATAATAAGACGGGAGGAAGCAAAGCCGTCAACCTCAACATCAATGGAGAAGTTACTGCTGTAAACAAGGTTGAAGCCGTAGCAATCGCCGTAATCCTCGGTAGCAGTTTTGCTGACAAGAGCAGTAAAGGGATTGTGGTTGTGGCTTGAAGAACCGCGCTTGCTCTTAATAGACTGAATACCGCGATGCAGGGGGTATCTGTCTAATGCACGCTCTTTTACCCATCTGCCGTAAAGACCCAGCATATCGTAATCATAACCGGGCAAATCAACACAAAGAGAGTGAATTGTGTCAATATGGAAGGGCTTGTCTGAGGGGTTCTCAACCTTAACACTTCTTGTTATTGCGCCTTTTTTCTCAAATACTGTGTAAATAAGAGTTGCTTTAACTCCTGTAACCTTATCTTCCGTTACAACCTCAAGAGTTTGTGCTTCACCTTCTTCATCAACATAAAGAGAGGGGAGTCCCGGAAGCGGCTTTTTCCCTTCGTAAATCTCGTGGCTTACATATCTTAAATCAGTAACCTTGTTTCCGGCGCTGTTTTTAACTGCAAATGCAGAAAGGCGGAAATCACCTGCACCGAAGGTTGAATATTCCATAGGGGTAACGTCGGGAGAAAAATTGAACACTCTCGCTGACGGACTGTCGGGACAAAAGGATGCAAAGCCGGGTCTTATACGAAGAGCTTCAACATCTGTGTCGGGGATTGGTGCACCGTAATAGTAATGCACAAGATAATTACCCTCAAAAATCCCGAAAATATATGTACTGCTGTATGTATCAAGCTTGAAAATATTTGTATCCTTGCAGAATTTAATTGCCATATTAAGTCACCTTATTTTTCCTCAATGTTATATGCGCTTACGCCTTGAATAATAAAATTATCGTTACCGATTTCAGTGTTAATAATCTGTATTTTTATAGCGGTTGCTGTTGTTTCTTCAACTGCTATGTTTTCATTGACTATAAGCTTGTCTGTATGAATAAGCTTGAATTTTCCGTCAACCTCCGCAAAAATGTTGTATTGCCTTACGGTTGTGGATTTTTCGTTAATGAAAACTGTGTTAAAGGTTTGTTCTTCAGGAAAGCGGAATTCTATATAATCGCCTTGCTTACCCTGAAAAGCGCCCATAGAAGTCTCAACCGTGTCAACCTGCTCGCCGTTTATAAGAACAGCTTCGGCAGTTGTGATGATATCTTCAACCCTGTCACCGCCACAGGAAGAAAAAAGGCAAAGAATTAAAATAATGCAAACGGCAGAGTATAAAAATCTTTTCATTAAATCACCTTATTCCGAGAGCTCGGAAACCTTTCGGAGTTGCCGCGGAATATCAATTCCTTGAGGGCATTTTTCTACACAGGCTTTGCAGTCTAAACAATGCTTTGCCCTTTGCTCTTCGTTAATTAAAGAATAATGCTTTGCAAAATCATCGGTATCTCTTGTTTTGTTGTATTCGTTATATGCCTTGAAGCAGGCGGGAATGTTAATTCCTGCGGGGCAGGTTTCAACACAGTATTTGCAATCAGTACAAGGAATTGCAAAATTCTTTCTGAAAAGAATGCTTGCCTTTTCTATTGCTTCTTTTTCTCTATCGGAAAGAGGCTTACATTCATTAAAGGTATTAATGTTGTCCTCGACCTGCTCATAGGTTGACATACCGCTTAAGGTTACAAGCACATTTGGAAGCTGTGCTACAAATCTTAAGGCATAAGATGCGGCAGAGGCATCACCAAGCTCTTCAAAAACTGCTTTTGCTTCATCGTTTAAAGTATGCAAAGAACCTCCGCGAACCGGCTCCATAACAATGCAAGGAATATTTCTTTCTTCCAACGCTTTGTAATATTCCTTTGCATTCTGGTTTTCCCAGTCATAATAGTTTATCTGAAGCTGAACAAAATCCCATTTGTATTTGTCAAGCAGTTCAAGGAAAAATTCTAAATCACCGTGATAAGAAAAGCCTAAATGCTTGATTTTACCGTGTTTTTTTTGCTCTGCGAGATATTCGTAAGACTTGTCTTCTTCGAAAACTTTCATATTATCACGGTTTACAGCGTGAAGAAGATAAAAGTCAAAGTAGTCAACACCGCATTTTTCAAGCTGACCGTTGAAAATTTCTTCAGTGTTTTTCTCCTTGTCTTTAATTACACCGCTCGGGAGCTTTGTTGCAAGGCAGAAAGACTCTCGCGGGTATCTGCTTAACGCTTCTTTTACAAATTGCTCCGAATCACCGCCGTGATAAAAATAAGCGGTGTCGTAATAGTTTACTCCCGATTTCATTGCAAGGTCGATGAGCCTGAAAGCCTCATCTCTGTTAATAGTTTCGCTGTTTTCTTCTTTTTTAGGTAATCGCATAAGACCGAAACCGAGTTTTGAAATGCTTCTGCCAATAGAAGCGAAGTTACTGTATTGCATAATTAAATCTCCTATCAAGATTATATAGGTTGATTATACAATACAGTAACTTGTCATTTCAAGAGAAATTAAAAGAATGTTTCTATAATTTTTTCGGAAGAATAGGGGGAATATCTGAAATAATCCAAATGACCCTCTTTAATAAAATATTGTGGCTTTTTTCTGGGGTAATCCGCATCGAAAGAATCAACGATTATTAGCTTTACCTTCATTTTTTCGGGAATAATGCTTTTTATATAAACGCTTGTGTGCTGTCCTTCAAAAACCGAGGGTGTATATTCTGCCAGACCTGCAAGATTTGGTGTAAGCTCAACAAAAACTCCGTAGCTTTCCACACTTCTTACAATACCGCTTACGGTTTCACCAATGTTGAATTTTTGAGCATTTTCTTCCCATGTGCCCAAAAGCTCTTTGTGGGTGAGGGTAGCCCGCCCCTCATCATCAAATGCTTTTATTATGACCTTTATATCATCACCAACGTTAAAGCGTACGCTTGGATGAGGGATTCTTGAAACAGAAATGTTATCAATAGGCAAAAGAGCATTTACTCCGCAACCAATGTCACAAAAAACTCCGAAATTTTCAAGATGTGTTATTTTTGCGGTTATGATATCACCTGTTGAAACGGTTGGTAAATAATCATTTTTAAAATGCTCCTGCACCTTTCTTCTGCTTAAGAATGCAATTTTTTTATCGCTTGATATATGTATATCGTCAATTAAAAACCTTACGGGCTTGTTTACCCTTGCAATAATTGCGATGTCGCGGGTAGAACCCTCTTTAATTCCCAATGCACATTCTTCTCGGGGAATAATTCCGTGAATAAACCCGAAATCTATATGCAGATTATGCTCCCTGTCACAGTAAACTGCACGGGCTTCCAACGGTTTTTTCTCTGAATATGCTTTATAAAATCCCTCATAAGTGGTAATAGCGTGAATATTTTCTTTAGTATTGATTAAAAATCCTTCGGGAAGGTAGTTTGTCATTTTGTTATCACCCATTTTCATTTATTTTTTTTAACCTGCTCTTTAATTTTATGTAAAAGTGTGTTACAATATTTCAGAAAATTTTAGAGTGAGTGTATTTGAACCAAATACGGTTTAATACAGTCACTTTTCCCCGTAACATCGTTAAAACTCTTGAAAGGTGACGTATTACGAGACAAAAAAATTACAAAGGTGCGTGAATTCGGACATTTAAGGCATATTTGGTTCGAATACACTCACTCTATTGGAGGAGTTTCCGTGGATATTCGGGTTGGAGATGTTCTCGAAATGAAAAAACAGCATCCGTGCGGTTCAAAGCAGTTTACTGTTTTGCGTTCGGGTATGGATTTTCGTTTGCATTGTAACGGTTGTGGCAGAGAATTTTTAATTCCCCGTTCAAAAGCAGAAAAAAATATTAAGAAAGTAACAAGAGAGAATACAGATGATTGATAAACTTCAGCAGGTAGAAGAGCGTTTTGAAAAGGTTAATGAATTACTTTGCTTGCCTGAAACGGTTTCAGACCAGAACAAATACGCCTCTTTGATGAAAGAACTTAAAAATCTCACTCCTTTGGTTGAAACATATAGAGATTATAAAAAGGCTGTCAGCGATGGTGAAGCGGCAAAGGAAATGCTTGCGGAAAAACCCGATAAAGACCTTAAAGAGCTTCTTGAGGTTGAAGTGGAGGAGTGCAAAGCAAAAGCTGAGGAGCTTAATGAAAGGCTTAAGATATTGCTTCTTCCTAAAGACCCAAATGATGACAGAAACGTTATTATAGAAATTCGTGCCGGTGCCGGGGGAGAAGAAGCCGCGCTTTTTGCGAACTCTCTTTTCAGAATGTATTCTATGTATTCCGAAAATCGCGGTTGGAGGCCCGAGGTTTTGTCGATAAATGAAACCGGTCTTGGCGGAATAAAAGAAATCAGCTTTATGATAACCGGTGAGGGAGCATATTCTCGTTTTAAATTCGAAAGTGGCGTTCATCGGGTTCAGCGTGTGCCCGAAACCGAGTCGGGAGGAAGAATTCATACATCAACCGTTACTGTTGCGGTTCTTCCGGAGGCAGAAGAGGTTGATATTGATATTGACCCGACAGATTTGCAGATTGATACCTACCGTTCAAGCGGTGCAGGCGGTCAGCACGTTAATAAAACGGAGTCTGCCATTCGTATAACTCATTTACCAACAGGCACTGTTGTGGAATGTCAGGACGAAAGAAGTCAGCACAAAAACCGCGACAGAGCAATGAAAATTTTACGCTCAAGACTTCTTGAAGCAGAACGTGAAAAACAAAATGCAGAGATTGCAGACGAACGTCGTTCCCAGGTTGGAACCGGGGACAGAAGCGAAAGAATCAGAACCTATAATTTCCCCCAGGGCAGAGTGTCTGACCATAGAATCGGTCTTACTATTTACAGAATTGAAGCCATAATGAACGGCGACCTTGATGAAATTATTGATGCTCTTATTACAGCCGATACAGCAGACAAATTGAAAGTTTCAGAGGAATAAATTTTGAATACAGAACTCGTTAAAATCACGTTACAAGACTGTGACGAAAAATATAATAAAGCAGTTGAGCTTCTTCGCAATGAAGAGGTTGTGGGTATGCCTACGGAAACTGTTTACGGACTTGCAGGAAATGCCTTTTCACCCCTTGCGGTAAGCAGGATTTTTGAAGCAAAGGGCAGACCTACCGATAACCCCTTAATAGTTCATATTTCCGAATTTTCAGAGATTTATGATTTGGTCAAAGTTGTTCCCGAAGCAGCTAAAAAGCTTGCAGAAAAATTCTGGCCCGGACCGCTTACGATAATTCTGCCGAAATCAGATAAAGTTCCTTATTGCACAACGGGTAATCTCGAAACCGTTGCGGTTCGTTGCCCCTCCCACGAAATCGCACGAAAGCTTATTAAGCTTTCGGGACTTCCTTTAGCCGCACCCTCTGCCAATTTATCGGGAAAACCCAGTCCCACAAAAGCCTCCCATGTTTATGAGGATTTGAACGGCAGAATTCCTTACATAATTGACGGCGGTGATTCCCGAGAGGGCGTTGAATCAACGGTTATTACCCTTGCAGGAGAAAAGCCAAGGCTTTTAAGACCGGGTAATGTTACATTAAAAGAGCTTATAAGTGTTTTAGGTGAGGTCGAGGTTGACGATGCGGTTTTAAATCCTTTAAAGAAGGATGAAGCTGCCGCTTCTCCCGGGATGAAATATAAGCATTATTCTCCCGATGCAAAAATTACTCTTGTAAAAGGCTCTTTTGAAGCTTTTTGCAAATATGTAAATGGTTTTGATAATAAAACCTATGCTATGATTTTCAATGATGACAATGTTGAAAAACTTAAAATACCATACATAAAATATGGCTTTGCAGATTATAAAAATCTGTCCCATAATCTTTTTGATTCTCTTCGTGAGCTTGATAAAATAGGGGTAAAGCAATGCTTTGTAAGATACCCTGATGAAGATAATGATGATAACCTTGCGGTTCTTAACCGTCTTTTAAGAGCGGCAGGCTTTAATGTAATTGAGGTGTAGCTTTGAAAAAACTTGTTGGTCTTACGGGAAAAACAGGGGCGGGTAAATCTACCGTTTCTGCACTTCTTAAAGAAAAAGGCGCATATATTATTGATGGGGATATAGTTGCAAGAAAGGTTCTTGTTGATAATGTAGCTTTACTTAATGAGTTAAAGGAAGCGTTTGGTGATGGAATATTAAACCCTGACGGAGCTCTTAACAGACGTGCTCTGGCAAGGGAAGCTTTTTCAACACCTAAAAATACTGAGCTTCTCAATTCAATAATGCATCCTGCAATAAATGCTATGATTTTTGAAGAGGCAGAAAAGGCTTTTTCTAATTATGATGTTGTAATTGTAGATGCGGCGGCAATAATAGAATCGGGCTTTACCCGAGAAAGTGATTATTTAATTGTTGTTCACGCACCTCTTGAAATAAGAAAAGAAAGAATAATGAAAAGAGATAACATTTCCGAAGAGGATGCAGATATCAGAATTAACGGTCAGAAAGATGATGAATTCTATCTCGGAAAAGCGGATTTTGTTGTTAAGAACTTTCCGCCTAATGATTTAGATGAACAACTTTCAAAACTTGAAAAGGAGCTGTTTAATTGACTGAAAACCGAACAAAAAATAAATTTAAGCTGTTTTTTCTGCTATTGATATTGGTTGCGATTTCGGTTATAATAATCTATAATGCAGTTAAATTAGGTGTTCAGACTGCCTACCCAACAGGCTATTCCGAAATTGTTTCAGAAAATGCAGAGACTTTTGAGCTTGACGAGGCGCTTTTATATGCACTCATAAAGACCGAAAGCGGATTTGATGAAAATGCAGTTTCCTCTGTTGGCGCAAAGGGTCTTACTCAAATAACCCCCGAAACATTCCGTTGGTTGCAGACAAAAACCAACGAAAGCTATGCAGAGGATGCACTTTTTGACCCTGAAATTTCAATATATTACGGGGCATATTTTTTAGATATGCTTTTAGAGGAATTCGGAAATACAGAAACCGCCCTTGCCGCATATCACGCAGGCAGGGGAAAGGTCAACGAATGGTTGGCAGACCCTCGGTATTCTCCGGACGGCAAAACTCTTGAAAGCATACCTTATGAAGATACAGCAGGTTATGTAAAAAAAGTTATAAAGAACTATAAAAAGTATAATGAAATTTATGATTTTCTAAAGAAATGAGGAAAAATTATGAAAAGAATGAAGAAAGTAATAGGCTTGACTTTGAGTCTTTCTGTTTTGATGTCGCTTCTTTCTGTTGGTGGCTTTGCGGCAGATAGAGCAGATTATAAAATTGTTTCACCCTATGAGGAAGTTGTTTGGGAGGGAAACGGTGCCTGGGGTGCCTATAAAGGTTCTCTTCATTCCCATACCTCATATAGCGATGCCGATGAAGATTTGCCCACAATGGTTAAGGAATATTACGAGCAGGATTATGATTTTCTTGCAAATTCCGACCACGGCGTTACAGGGGTAGAATGGAACAGACATCAGACTGACCAGTTTTTATATTTCTATCATAGCGTTCCCCGTATTCATCTGACAGATGAAGAATTTGAGGGAATTACAAACGGTACATATCCGCTTTATGACGGCACAATAAGAAATAAGAAAATGGTTTGTGTTACAGGTGCAAACGAGCTCAATAACCTTACTCTTACAAAATGCCACGTTAACGGTTATTTCCTTCCCGAGGGTATCGGTGACGGCTTCGGCGGAAGAGAAAGCGGTTATGACCAGGCACTCTCATTTATTGAAGAAAACGGAGGTATCTCCCATATTAACCACCCGGGCGATTTCCTTGAAAGTAATAAAGATATAACAGTTGTAAGCGACCCCGATAATGTTAAGTATTTCGGTGACCTTATTCTTAAATACGATAGTTGTATGGGGATTGAGGCTTTCAATGACAGAAACAGTACAACCTGCTATGACAGAATTCTTTGGGATAACCTTTTAATGTACACTCTTCCTTACGGAAAGAATGTTATCGGCTTCAGTAACACGGATGCTCACGACAGAGAAAATATAGATACCTCCTTCAGTGTGTTTATGATGGAAGAAAACACTGTGGAAAATATCAAAGCAACAATGCAAAGCGGAGCTTTCTTTGCCGTAACCCGAATTTTAAGAGCTAATGATATTATCGGACCCTCTGAAGATATAGATGTTCGTAACCTTGGTCTTTCTTACCCTATGTTTACAAAGGTTGAGGTTGACGGTCACAAGATTATTGTTAACACTGAAAACAGCCACTCAATTCAATGGATTGCAAACGGCAAAATTATTGCAACAAGTGAAGCAAACGGTAATGAAATTGTTCTTGACCTTGATAAAATTGAGGGTTCAGAGGAGTTTCAGTATGTAAGAGCCGAGCTTTACGGCGAGGGCGGAGTGTGTATGACACAGGCACTTGTTATTGATGACGGCAGTGAAAAGCTTCAGTACGAAGAACCCACGGGCTTTAGTGCCTTTGTTGACGATGTTATTGAATGGTTTAAAGGTACAAGATTCTGGACAATTATTGTTGAAATAGGCAGAATGTAAAAATACAGAACGGAGTAAAATTTATGGCAACAGTTGAAGAACTCAAAAAAGAACTTTTTTATAATCCCAAACACGCAAGTGCGGTTGTTGAAGAAAATCAAATCGAAAAAGCGGATGCTTTCGCAGAAAATTATAAGAGGTTTTTAGATAACGCAAAAACCGAAAGAGAAGCAGTTGCAGTTGTTCTCGAGGATGCAAAAGCAAAGGGCTTTACTGAATTTGACCCATATAAGCAGTACAAAGCAGGAGACAAGGTTTATTATGTTAACCGCGAGAAAGCTATTATTCTTTCAGTTATCGGTAAAAAGTCTCTTAAAGAGGGCGTTAAAATTGCTGCTGCTCATATTGACTCACCTCGTCTTGACTTGAAACCCAATCCTCTTTACGAAAGCGATGAGCTCGCTCTTTTTAAAACTCATTACTATGGCGGTATTAAAAAATACCAATGGGTTGCAATCCCTCTTGCTCTTCACGGTGTTGTTGTTAAAGCGGACGGAACAAAGCTTAATGTTAAAATCGGTGAAGAAGAGGGCGAACCTAAATTTGTAATTTCCGATATTCTTCCCCATTTGGGCGCAGAGCAGGGGAAACGTACTCTTTCTGATGGCATTCAGGGTGAAGAGCTTAACGTTATTGTTGGTAGCCGTCCTTTTAAAAGTGACGAGGGCAGTGAGCTTGTTAAGCTCAACATTCTCAAGCTTCTTAATGAAAAATACGGTATTGTTGAAAGTGATTTTTTAAGCGCAGAGCTTGAGGTGGTTCCCGCTTTCAAAGCGGATGATATCGGCTTCGACAGAGGTCTTATCGGTTCTTATGGCCATGATGACAGAGTTTGTGCATACCCTGCAGAGCAGGCAATTTTCAGCATTGAAAATCCCGATTATACAGCAATTACTGTTCTTACAGATAAAGAGGAAACAGGCTCTGACGGTAACACAGGTCTTCAGTCCTCTTATCTCGAATATTTTATTGCCTATCTTGCAAAAGCAAACGGACTTGATGCCTTTGAGGTTCTTTCAAAGAGCGAATGTCTTTCTGCAGATGTTAATTCCGCTTACGACCCCACGTTTAATTCTGTTTTCGAAAAAAATAACACCTCTTATCTCAATAAGGGTGTTGTTATAACGAAATATACAGGTGCAAGAGGTAAGGGCGGTACAAGTGATGCCTCTGCAGAATATATGGGAAAAATAAGAAATATGCTTGATAAAGCAGGTGTTGTATGGCAGATTGGTGAGCTTGGCAAGGTTGATGCAGGCGGTGGCGGAACAGTTGCAAAATATATTGCAAACCTTGATGTTGATGTTGTTGACCTTGGTGTTCCCGTTCTTTCAATGCACGCTCCCTACGAGGTCATTTCAAAGTTGGATTTGTATATGGCTTACCTGGCTTTTTCCGAATTTTTCAAACAATAATTTTAAAGGACTATTCAAATGAAAAAGATGTATAAAATATCTTATTTCATCCTTTGTATTGTATTGTGGTTGAGTAGTTTTTCAATAACAGCTTTTGCAGAGGAGAAAGTATCAGAAGAGCCATCGGTTCTTTTGGGTGATGTTAATTTAAACGGTAAGGTGGAAACAACTGATGCCTGTTTCATTCTCCGCCTTTCCGCCGGTATGGAAGCCGTTACAGAGGATGTTCTTGTAATAGCAGATATGAACTCGGACGGAATAATTTCTGTTGAAGATGCAGTTCTTGCTCTTCGTCAGGCGGTTAATGTGGGCGGTGTGGTTATTCCCGACAAAAACGGTGAAAACTTCCTTACAGATGACCCGAATAATGAATTTATAAAATTGATTTCCACTACATATAACATTGACCCTGCATCCCTTGTAGCAATTTATTCCGTTCCGGATTCGGGTACAAATTATGTGTTGCGCTTCAAAAAGAGTTTAATCGGAAGCAACTATGAAAAAAGTGTTGATAATCTTTATTATGTTTATCACATTGGTGCCGCACCCGAAAGGAAAATCAGCTATACAAACGGTCAGCTTATTCTTGGCGACCACTATAACTGCGAAGCCGCAGAGGGCGTAATGGTTTTCAATCTTGTTCAGACGATGGTTATGGAGCAATATCCCGACTATTTTGAAGGTACGGGAGAAAATAAATAAAATATAATTTACTCCCTTGAAAACTTATTCAAAAGTTTTCAAGGGAGTAATATTTTTTAGCCTACCATCCAATTAAAGAATTCTTCAAACAATGCTGCAAAGAGCTTTGCAAATGAGAGAAAACTCGGTGTTTGAAAGGTTAATGTTGCGGTATTTAATAAATCGCTTCCTCGCAAAGGAAGAACCTCAATAAAGGTTTGATTTACCGTATCGTTCTGCATAAACTGCGGGTATTCTTCCATATCGAAAACTGTAAGCTGTTTTTCGCTTTCGTGGAGAATTCTGTAGAATTCATCGTGTCCGTCGTGAGTAGTGGAATGAAGCATATCTTTAATAAACCAGGTGTTCTCGGGAAGGATACAGGTCGATGCATCAATCATTCTGTCAGGGGAGATGTACCAGGTGCCTTTGTGTTGCGCCTGTTTATAGTCTGCGGGAAGTTGTTCTCCGATATCTGCACAGGTTGCGCCTAATGAAGCATATACTGTGTCAACAGTGCCGTCAGAGGTGTTTTTGTACGCAGTAACAAGGGGCGTTCTCTGCATATTGTAGCCTGCAACAATATAGACATTTGTTCCGTCTGCTTTAGCCTGTGTAAGAAGCTCTTCCGCACTTTGTTGAACTTCATAATGATAATAGTCAAGTTTTTCAATAAGCACCTGATGCTCGCCGTCATTGATGCCCATAAAATCTTTTGCAGTTTCGTAATATTCGTGAGGAACAAAGCTCCAGATGCCGGGCATTGTTCCGAAAATCGGAATAAGCGCTTCGTCAAACACTCTGCCCTTAAGGTTAATAACAAGGGTATCTGCAACGCCGACTAAATCACTTAAAACACCTGCACCGTCAAGCATTTCAAGGAGCATATAAAGGAATGCACCAAAGAAATCACTGTCAAGTGAGGGAAGAGCACATTCTGCATATCTTAAAAGAGCATCCTTATCAATGTGAACAAGACCGTTGTAAAGCTCACCTGCAACTGCAGTGCCTTGCAAGGGACAGTTCTGGAAAATGATAGTTTCAATATCTTCTGAACCGTAGAGCCTTAAATATGCCATAAAGGTAACGCCACCCATACTTGAAGCTCTGCAACGAACAGTGTCGTGACCTGTTATTTCCTTAACCTCTTGAATATATTGGTGAAGAAGCTTTGCATTTTCAATGGGGTCTACTCGGAAATCATAGCCGAAATAGTAGCTGTAATCAATGCCGTGGTCGGCAGTATCGGGGTGGAATTCTTCGGTTGTGACTCTTTCGTGTGAATTGCCCTCGCTATCCATAGCAAGCATACCGAAAGCATTGTTAACGCAAGGAATAAGAACATCACCGAAAGCATTGTAATTCTTTGTGTTAATAAGGTCAACTGCCGCACTGATAAGAGGCGTGAATTCGCCTAATATATCGCTGATATCGGGTCTGAAGAGAGTCTTTTCGTTTGGTGTGCCTTGGTCAAGGTATACTGAACCGCTACCTAAAGCCGCAACATAAACAATGGGCGTCTGACCGCAGGTGCAGCTATCGTCAGCCGCAAAGCAGGGGAGAACACCGCCGACGATTATAATAATCGCAAGAAGTGATGCAAGTATCTTTTTCATAGGTTTTCCTCCTATTCCATTATTGTTTTCATATTAACATATATTCAATATCTTTTAAAGTGTGCAATACTTATAAATTTACAAATCACTTTTTTAGCAATTCAACATAATTGGTATTATTTACATATTTTTTAAGTTGTGTTAAAATAAGGTGAATATGAGGTGATTAAATGTCTTATTCTTCCTTTGCAGCTGTATATGATGAATTAACACGGAATGTTGATTATAAAAAGCGTGCAGAATATATAGGCGGTATTCTTGCGGATTTTGATATAAAAGATGGTCTTCTTCTTGACCTTGCCTGCGGTACAGGCTCTCTTTCTGTCGAGTTTTCAAAAATGGGTTTTGAGGTTATCGGAACAGATGCTTCTCCCGATATGCTTATGGAAGCCCGTGAAAAAGCAATGGAAGCAGGAGAGAATATACTTTTCCTCTGCCAGAAAATGCAGGAAACAGACCTTTACGGAACAGTAAGAGCTATTGTTTGTTCTCTCGACAGTATAAATCACCTTTCTTCTGTTGATGAAATGAGAAAAACCTTTCAGGTTCTCAAAAATTTCATTGATGATGGGGGAATAATGATTTTTGATGTTAATACTATTTACAAGCACCAAGAAGTTTTAGGTAATAATACTTTTATATATGACGAAAAGAATGTTTATTGCATCTGGCAGAACAGTCTTTATCCCGATGGTGTAACAGTAGGCATAAATCTCGATTTCTTTGTTAAAAATGAAGATGGTAGCTACGATAGATTTACCGAGAATTTCAAGGAGATTGCCTTCAGTGATGAAGAAATTACAGAAGCAGTTAAAAATGCAGGGTTTAAGGTTGTTAAATGCTATAGGGAATTCAGTTGCGGTCAACCTAAAGAGGATACACAAAGAGCGTATTATGTAATCAGGAGAGAATATAATGGATAATTTAATGTATTTGAAAAGCGGAACAGATATAAGAGGAATTGCTATTGAAAAAGACGGAAAAGCAATTGATTTAACAGATGCTCGTTTAATGAGCATTACCGCGTCTTTTGTAGAGTTTCTCAAAAAGAAACTGGGAAAAGAAATTCTTACCGTTACTGTTGGTTATGATTCCCGTGTTTCCTCAGAGCATATTTCAAGAACTGTTACAAGAACTCTGGCTTCTTTAGGTGTTAAAGTATATGATTGCGGTCTTTCTTCAACACCCTCAATGTTTATGTCCATTATCAATTTCGGTGTTGATGCGGCAATTGAGATTACCGCAAGTCATCTGCCCATGGAAATGAATGGTCTTAAATTCTTCACTAAAGAGGGCGGTTTTTCCGGCAATGATATTAAAGAAATTCTTACGTTCGCACAAGAAAATCCTTATGAAATAAAAGAAGTCAAGTTTAATATTGAGAAACTTGACAATATGAAAAAATATTGCAACGATTTGCAGGAAATGATTAAAAAAGGTGTTAATGCCGAAAATTATGACAGACCCTTGCAGGACCTTAAAATTGTTGTTGATGCGGGTAATGGTGTTGGCGCATTCTATGCAGAAAATGTGCTTATGAGATTAGGTGCAGATATTAATGGTAGCCGTTATCTTGAGCCTGACGGAAGATTTCCTAATCATATTCCGAACCCTGAAAACAAAGAGGCTATGAAATCTATTTCAGAAGCCGTTGCTAAGAGCGGTGCTGATTTCGGTGTTATCTTCGATACAGATTGCGACAGAGCTGCATGCGTTGATAAAAATGCTCAGGAAATTAACAGAAATAAGCTTGTTGCCCTCGCTTCCTATATCGCTCTCAAAGATAACAAAGGCGGAATTATTGTTACAGACTCCGTAACAAGTGACGGACTTGCAAAATATATTGAAAAGGATTTAGGCGGTGTTCATCATCGCTTTAAGAGAGGTTATAAGAATGTAATTGACGAGGCAATCCGCCTTGAAAATGAAGAAAATAAAAATGCACCTCTTGCAATTGAAACCTCGGGTCACGCCGCATTTAAAGAAAACTATTATCTTGATGATGGTGCATATCTTATAACCAAAATCATAATTGAGCTTGCAAAGCTCAATAAAGAGGGCAAATCAATTGAAAGCCTTATTGAAAATCTCGAAACACCAATTGAAGAAAAAGAGGTAAGATTTACAATCAATTTGGATGATTTCAGAGATTATGGACTTTCTGTTATTGAAGATTTCAAAAATCTTTGTGAAAATACCGAGGGTATAACAGTTGCACCTGTAAACCACGAGGGTGTCAGAGTTAATTTCAACGAAAACCTCGGTGACGGATGGCAGCTTTTAAGAATGAGTGTTCACGAACCTCTCCTCGTTCTCAATTGCGAAAGTAATAAAAAGGGCGGAGTAGAAAAAATGCTCTCCTTCTTCAAAGCTTTTATCGAAAAATACGAAAAGCTTGATATTTCAAAATTGGATTAAGTAAAGGTAGTGTGAATTTTATCATCCCTGTTTTGTCTTAGACAAAATAGGGAGGGGGACCGCGTTAGCGGTGGTGGGTTGCCACGTTCCCTCTTTACATTGTTGATAAAACGAAAATATCGGGACGGTCTTGACCGTCCCGATATTGATTTTTATTTAAATAAATAAACTCTTGTTTCATAGGGCTTTGTAGTAAAGCCGTTTCCTTTAAGTGATGCATCGTTGTAGTTTGTAAGTACAAGCTCACCCTTTGAAAGGTCAATTCCGTCAGGTGCTTTGAAATCAACTGCTTTTTCTGTGAATGAAGCAACAACAAGAAGCTTAACGCCGTCAAGGTTTCTTTCATATACAAAAAGCTTTTTGCTGTTTTTGTAATATTGCTTGAAATCACCGTAAACAGCAACCTCGTTTTCCTTACGGAATTTAAGAAGCTTGCGGTAATAGTTAAGAATAGAGTTTTCATCTGCTTCCGAAGCTGCAACGTTAATTTCCTTGTAGTTGGGGTTAAGGTTGAACCAAGGCTCTACAGTTGAGAAGCCGGCATAAGGACCGTCGTTCCATTGAACAGGGGTACGTGAGTTTTCGCGTGAGCCTGCATTTGCCATTTTAATGAATTTCTCATCACTTATATGAAGCTTTTTGAACAATTTCTGATTGTTAAAGGTTATCATATCCTTGAACTCATCAATTGATTTGAGTTCGATATTTGTCATACCGATTTCCTGGCCTTGGTAAATGAAAACAGTACCTCTCTGAAGATAGCACATTGTTGCAAGCATTTTTGCGCTTGCTTCTCTGTATTTAAGGCTACCGTAACGGTCAACAATACGGGGATGATCGTGGTTTTCAAGGTAAAGTGTATGCCAACCCTTGCCATTCATAGCATCATACCATTTCTGGTAACACTTTTTCATTTTCTTAAGGTTGAAGGGTGTCTTAATCCAGTCGGTCATAAAGCAGTCTGCTTCAAGATGGTCAAAGCTGAACATTGTTTTAAGAACCTGAGTTTCATCTTCTGTAACAAAGCGAAGAACCTTTTCAGGAGTGATAAGGGGACCTTCACCAACAGTATAGCAATCGTATTTTGAAAGAACGTCATCGTGGAATTCTTTAAGGTATTCGTAAAGATGCGGTCCGCAGTTGTAATGCTCCATACCTGCAGCAACAGGGAGCGGAATAGCATTGGGGAGACCTTCTTTTTTAGAGATATATGTAATAACATCCTCGCGGAAGCCGTCAACACCCATATCAAGCCAGAACTTCATAATGTTCTTAACCTCTTGGCGTACCTTGGGGTTATCCATATTTAAGTCGGGCTGACCCTTTGTGAAAACGTGAAGATAATATTCGTCAACAGATTCAACGTATTCCCATGCACCGCCCTCAAAGGTTGAAAGCCAGTTGTTAGGCGGTTTCTTTCCGTTTTTACCTTTACCTTTGCGCCAGATATAATAGTCGTGGTAAGGGTTGTCGACACTCTTGCAAGCCTCTTTAAACCACATATGTTCAGTTGATGTGTGGTTGACAACAAGGTCCATAAACACTCTTATTCCTCGTTCGTGGCAACCTGAAAGAACCTTTTTGAAGGTGTCCATATCGCCGTATTCAGGATTGATATCCATATAGTCGGCAATATCGTAACCATAGTCAGCATTGGGCGACTTGAAAAGAGGTGAAAACCAGATAGCATCTGCACCGACACTTTTGATATAGTCAAGCTTTGAAAGCATGCCTTCAAGGTCGCCGATTCCGTCGCCGTTACCGTCGCAGAAGGAACGGGGCCATACTTGATATACCACCATTTCTTTGTACCAGGATTTTTGCATAATAAAACCTCACTTATTTCATATTAGCATCATTTTAACAAATAAAAAAATAAAAAACAATAAATCTTCAAAATATCGTGAAATTGCAGTAAATAAAAGGCTTCTATTTGTACAAAAATTCGATTTATAAAGACAAAAACATAAAAAATTAACAGTTAAGTTAAAAAATGCTATGTACTTTTTCAAAAATATAATGTATAATAGCGAGGAATGAAATCCTTGCGAGGTTATTATATGAAAAAAACTACAAAGATAATTATTTCTCTCGGTGTTGCTTTGCTTATTGCAGCGGTTGTTTTGGTGGTAAGCCTCATCCAAAGTGGCAAGTTTGTTAAGAAGGAGACTACCGCGCCGGTTTATTCATTGCAGGCAACAAAGTCGCCTTCAACAACCGCAGTTACGGAATCCTGGGTTGACCTTGAGCAAATGGCAAGCGAGCTTGCCACCGCAACCGATACTACTGACCCGAGTAGCACCACAACTGATACAACTGTTGCACCTGTAATTCAGACAACAATAGTTTACATAGTTTATTCCGAAACAAATGTTGCACCTCAACCTACAGAAGCTGCATCGCAGTCTTCCGATGATGAGCCCGAAATGCTTGAGTATAAATACACTTTAGATAAACAAACTCACAGCGCAACAATAAACAAATATCTTGGTGATGATTCTGTAGTTTGGATTCCTGAAAAGATAAACGGTTACACTGTTACGGGAATCGGAAGCAAATGCTTTGAAAAGCAAAGTTTAAAGGGCGTTGTTATTCCCGAAACCGTTACAAGCATCGGTAATAATGCTTTTCAGGGTTGTTCTAATCTCACAACCGTAACCTTTAAAGGTGCACCGTCTACTATAACAGTAGGAAACAACGCTTTCCAGAACTGCACCAAGCTTAAATCTATAAATCTTCCTGCCGCTAAAACAATAGGAAACTTGGCTTTTGACAGTTGCACATCTCTTGAAAAGCTTAATCTTGAATTCGGAACTGAATCAATAGGTGAATATTGCTTCCGCGGTTGCACAAATCTTAAAACTTTGGAAATTCCCGAAAGCGTAACCTATATTGGTCAAGGCGCTTTCAGCGGTGAACACCCGGAAGATATGGTTATTTATTGTGTTGAAGGCTCCGCCGGTCACGATGCCGCAGTTAAATACGGAATCAATTTTGAGTGCGTAGCATAATTAAATCAGGTTGTTGTTCTTTAGGGGACAACAACCTTTTTATATTAACCTTTCGGACAAAATCTGTATATACTGTTATTGAACTGTAAATTACAATAATTTTCCGTTCAATTGATTATTTTTTTTACCGTTGGGCAAAATATTCTTGTAAGAAATTTTGCCTTTTCGGAGAGTGATAGCTTGAATATTAAAAGAGGTGACATCTATTACGCGGATTTAAGCCCCGTAGTAGGTTCGGAACAGGGTGGAGTTCGTCCGGTACTTATAGTTCAGAATGATGTTGGTAACAAATATAGTCCCACTGTTATTGCCGCCGCAATAACAAGCCAACAATTTAAAACCAAATTGCCGACTCACATAAGCGTTGATGCGGCTGTTTGCGGGCTTTCAAAGGATTCCGTGGTACTGCTTGAGCAAATAAGAACTCTGGACAAACAACGCCTGAGAGAAAAAATGGGAAACCTTCCCGAAAATGATATGTCAAGAATAAACGATGCCCTGTCGGTGAGTATAGGGCTGGATAAGTGATTGTCGGTAAACGGCAATCACTTTTTTGGATGTTAAATAAATGTTAATGTCTTCGACACAACTTGACAATATTTCTTTTGTATTGTAATATTGTTCTGTTATATAAGAAATATTATCTCACTTTGCGGAGGCTTATTATGTCTAAAAGATATTTTACTTCAGAATCTGTAACAGAGGGTCATCCCGATAAGGTTTGCGACCAGGTTTCAGATGCTATTCTTGACGCAATGCTTGCCCAGGACGAGTATTCACGTGTTGCGTGCGAAACTACCTGCACAACAGGTATGGTTATGGTAATGGGCGAAATTACTACAAATGCACAGGTTAATATTCCTGAAATTGTTCGCGAGGTTGTTTGCGATATCGGTTTTGATAATAACGAATGTGGCTTTGACGGCAACACTTGTGCGGTTTTCACTACTATTGACAAACAGTCTGCTGATATTGCAATGGGGGTTGACAAATCCTTTGAACTTAAAGGCGGTCAGGAGGATACATATAATCTCCACGGTGCAGGCGACCAGGGTATGATGTTCGGCTTCGCTTGTAACGATACAGAAGAGCTTATGCCTCTTCCTATTTCACTTGCTCATAAGCTTGCTCTTCGTCTTGCAGAAGTAAGAAAGAACGGAACGCTTACATATCTTCGTCCTGATGGTAAAAGCCAGGTAACAATCGAATATGACGATAACGATAAGCCCGTAAGAGTTGAAGCAGTTGTTGTTTCCTCTCAGCACGACCCTATTGATATTGAAGTTCTTCGTAAAGATATTATTGAAAATGTTATCAAACCCGTTATTCCCGAAAAATATCTCGACGAAAATACAAAGTTCTATGTGAATCCCACAGGTAATTTTGTTATCGGTGGTCCCGTTGGCGACAGTGGTCTCACAGGCAGAAAGATTATTGTTGACACCTATGGCGGTTATTCCCGTCACGGTGGCGGTGCTTTTTCAGGTAAAGACCCCACTAAGGTTGACAGAAGCGCCGCTTATGCCGCAAGATATGTCGCAAAGAATATTGTTGCTGCCGGTCTTGCTGATAAATGTGAGCTTCAGCTTGCATATGCTATCGGTGTTGCTCGTCCTCTTTCTGTTCGTGTTGATACATTCGGTACTGGTAAGATTTCCGATGCACAGCTTGAGGATTTGGTGAATAAATATTTCGATCTTCGTCCTGCTGCAATTATTGAAAAGCTTGACTTGAGAAAGCCTCAGTACAGACAACTTGCTGCTTATGGTCATATGGGTAGAACTGACCTTGATGTTAAATGGGAGAAGACTGATATGGCAGAAACTCTTAAAAACGCGGCAGCAGCATTATAATTTTTGTAGTTAGATATGGCAGATAAGAAAAACGTTCATTCAGATCACAGAAAACGCGTTAGAGCCAATGTAGTAAAAAACGGTTTTTCACAGCTTGAGGAGCACAAACTCCTCGAGCTGATACTCTTTTATTCCATACCACGAAAAGATACAAATGAGCTTGCCCACAGGCTTATAAATCATTTTGGTTCTTTTGAAGAAATTTTTAAAGCTGACATTGAGCAGCTAAGAAAGGTTGAGGGCGTTGGGGAAAATACCGCTGTTATGATAGCGGGTATGGGCGAAGCCTTTTACAGAATGTCTAAAGCTGAACCCCCAAAGAAAAGAGTTTATAAAAATACCGAGGATTTAAAAGACCTTGCAGTATCTCTTCTTCGAGGGGAAAGTGTTGAAAAGGTTGTTCTTATGTGCTTTGATTCAGGTAAGAAACTAAAACGTTATTCTGTTATTTCTGATGGTGATAAGGTTTCATCGGAAATTGATATGAAAGAAATTATCAAAAATCTTGTAGACAGCGATTCTTCAATTGCGGTTCTTGCCCATAATCACCCGATCTCTTCTGCAGAGCCATCTGCTTATGATATTGACTCAACCCGAATGGTATGCGTAACCCTTCGTAAGATTGGCTATGCTCTTGCAGACCATATAATTGTAGGAGAAAACGGTGAAGCATATTCAATGCATTCAGATCCCCAATTTTCTGCATTATTTTATTAAAAATAATTTCACAAATCGTGTAGAGAGAATAAAACTTGTAAAATCGGCACACAATGCACTTGGCAAGGTGTGTCGTGTTTTTTTTATGCCTATTGAGCCGTAGTAAAGAGTTATTGCGTAAAAGGTTGTTTCAGTTGAGCCCATAATTACCGAAGCACATTGCCCGATGTAGCTGTCGGGACCAAATTCTTTTAAAATGCTTTCATACATTCCCAAAGCACCGCTTCCCGAAACAGGGGAAAGTATGGCAAGAGGTGTTATTTCTTTTGGTATTCCTAGAAAATCCGTCAAGGGCGAAATTAGTGAACTAATTACATCAAGTCCTCCGGAAGCGCTTAACATATTAACGCAAAGCAATAATGCAATTAAAGAGGGGACTATATTAAGAATTGTTTTAAAACCGCCTTTTGCTCCGTTTATAAATTCATCAAAAACATTTATTCCTTTAAACGCTCCGTGGAGAATTATTAAAACAACAAGACAGGGTAAAATCAAATCGGTTGCTTTGCTCATTTGAACACCTTTTTCAATAGATTTGTCATAAGAATTCCTATGGTTAATGCAATTATTGATGTAACTAAAGCAGGTGCAAGTATTTCCATTGGTGAAGAACTGCCGTATTCTGACCTTAAAAACGCAATAGTTGTTGGCACAAGATGTATAGCCGCAGAATTGATTACAACAAAACGTGCCATATCATTTGATGCTTTTTCGGGGTTCGGATTGATTTCCTGTAGTCTTTTCATAGCTTCAAGTCCCAGGGGGGTTGCAGCATTTCCCAAGCCAAGAAAATTTGCGGTTATGTTCATTGCGATACATTCTTTAGCTTTTTTATCTTTAAGCGTTGGGAAAAGTAATGTGAGGAAAGGGGATAAGATTTTGCAAATCAAAGCAGTTAAGCCACTTTTTTGAGCAATAGAGGTTAAACCGTTCCAAAGGCAAATGACTCCCGATAATTTTATTGCTAATGAAATTGCGTCAGTTCCGCCGTTTATAACGGCATTAGAAAGCTCGCTTGTTTTTCCCGTTGCAACGGCGCAAAAAAGAGAGAAAACTACCATAATAGGCAAAAAGTAATTCATCATAGTCCCGAGAAACTCCCTTTACAATTTTAATGGAAATAAAAATCTTGACTAAATCACAAGATATTGTATAATATATAAGGTAAAATCCCCAAGAATTGTATTTTTTAGGAATCGAAAGGTTAGATACAGATGGCTAAATCAACGCAGTCACCAAAAGAATACGGTAACGAAAGTATAAAAAAATTAAAAGGTGCCGACAGAGTCCGTAAACGCCCTGCGGTTATTTTCGGTTCGGATGGTCTTGACGGTTGCGAGCATTCCGTTTTCGAAATTATTTCCAACTCCATTGACGAAGCTCGTGAGGGCTACGGTAAGAAAATTGTGGTTACACGTTTTCTTGACCATTCCGTAGAGGTTCAGGACTTCGGTCGAGGAATTCCCGTTGACTATAATAATCGTGAAAAATGCTATAACTGGGAGCTCGTTTTCTGCGATTTGTATGCAGGCGGTAAGTACGATACTAATGACGGCGGCAGCTATGAATATTCTCTCGGTCTTAACGGTCTCGGTCTTTGTGCTACTCAGTATTCTTCCGAATATATGGAGGCTGAGGTTCATTCAGGTGGTTTCTGCTATGAATTAAAGTTCAAAGCAGGTAAAATCAACGGAGAAATGAAGAAAAACCCTTATGACAAAAAAGATACGGGTACTCGCATAAAATGGCGTCCGGACTTAAAGGTTTTTACTGATATTGCTATTCCACTTGAATATTTTCAGGAAATTCTTAAAAGGCAATCTGTTGTTAACCCGGGAATTAAATTTATTCTTAAAAATCAGCTTACCGAAACAAAATTTGAAACCTTTGAATATGTTTATGAAAACGGTATTGTTGACTATGTAAATGAGTTTGTTGGCGACGACGGTCTTACAACGGTTCAGTTCTGGCAAACTGAGCGAAAAGGTCGCGATAGGGAAGATAAGCCCGAATACAAAGTGAAAATCAATATCGCTCTTTGCTTTTCCAATAAAAAGCAAATGAAGGAGTATTATCATAACTCAAGTTTTCTTGAGCACGGAGGCGCGCCCGAAAAAGCCGCAAGAAGTGCTTTTGTTTCTCAAATTGATGCATATTTGAAGCAGAACAGCAAATACACTAAAAACGACCCTAAAATCAGCTTTCAGGATGTTGAGGACTGCTTGGTGCTTGTTATATCTTCTTTCTCAACTCAGACCTCTTACGAGAACCAGACAAAGAAAGCCATAACAAACAAGTTTATTCAAGATGCGTTAACAGAGTTTATAAAGCATCAGCTTGAAATTTATTTTATTGAAAATAAGCTTGATGCAGATAAGCTTTGCGAGCAGGTGCTTATAAATATGCGTTCCCGTGTTAAAGCGGAAAGCACAAGATTAAATCTTAAAAAGACTCTGACCTCTTCTAATGATATGACAAGCAGAGTTGAAAAATTCGTTGACTGCCGCAGTAAAGATAAAAACGAACGTGAAATTTTCATAGTTGAGGGTGATTCAGCTCTCGGTGCTTGTAAGCAGGCGCGAGACTCCGCTTTCCAGGCGGTTATTCCTGTAAGAGGTAAAATTCTCAACTGCTTGAAATTCGATTATAACCGTATTTTTAAGAGCGATATTATTGTTGACCTAATTAAAGTTCTTGGTTGCGGTGTTGAGGTTTCAAGCAAATCAAATAAAGAGCTTTCTTTATTTAATCTTGATAATCTTCGTTGGAGCAAGATTATTATCTGTACCGACGCGGACGTGGACGGCTTCCATATAAGAACTCTTATTCTCACAATGATTTACAGACTTATGCCAACTCTTTTGAAAGAGGGGAAGGTCTTTATTGCAGAATCACCTCTGTATGAAATCACCTCAAAGGGTCAGACTTGGTTTGCATATACAGAAAAAGAAAAACAAATGGCTCTTGAAGAAATCGGCGATGCAAAATATACAATTCAGCGTTCAAAGGGTCTTGGTGAAAACGATGCCGATATGATGTGGCTGACAACTATGAACCCGAAAACTCGCCGTCTTATTAAGGTTGAACCAAACGATGTTGAAGAGTTGATTGCAGAGAAGTTCGAGCTTCTTTTGGGTGATAATCTTCAGGACAGAAAAGAATTTATCGCAGAAAACGGTCATCTCTATCTTGACCTTGCAGATATTTCGTAAGGGGGGATAATAATGGCAAGAAAGAAAAAAGAAGTTCAGGAAACAGCAAAAACCGAAGAGGTTAAAGCAAATATTATCGGAGCAGGTGAGGTTGTCACCCAGCAGATTACAGACACTCTTGAAACTAACTTTATGCCCTATGCAATGAGTGTTATTATCTCTCGTGCAATTCCCGAGATTGACGGCTTCAAGCCCTCGCACAGAAAGCTCCTTTATACTATGTATAAAATGGGACTTATAAACGGCGGAAGAATTAAATCTGCTAATATTGTAGGTCGCACAATGCAGCTTAATCCTCACGGTGACGCAGCCATTTATGAAACAATGGTGCGTCTTTCAAAGGGTAATGAAACTCTTTTGCATCCTTATATCGACAGCAAGGGTAACTTTGGTAAAGCGTATTCAAAGAATATGGTTTATGCCGCCGCCCGTTATACCGAAGCGAAGCTTGAGGGTATATGCTCCGAGCTTTTCGGTGATATTGATAAAAACACAGTCGAGTTTGTTGATAACTACGACAGTACAATGAAAGAGCCGACGCTTTTGCCTGTTTCCTTCCCCAGTGTTCTTGTTAATATGAATAGCGGTATTGCAGTTGGTATGGCAAGCAACATTTGCTCTTTTAACTTGAGAGAGCTTTGTGAAACTACAATCGGTCTTATTAAGAATCCTGATTTTGATATTTTTGAAACTCTTAAAGCCCCCGATTTTATTGGTGGCGGTTTAATTGTTTATGACAGAGAAGCTCTTGAAGAGGTTTATTTAACCGGTAGAGGCTCAATTAAAATCCGCGCAAGATATTCTTATGATAAATCAAACAACTGTATTGATATTACAGAAATTCCTGCAACCACCACTTGTGAAGCAATTATTGAGAAAATAATTGAAAAGGTAAAAGCAGGCTCTCTTAAGGAAATAAGCGATATCAGAGACGAAACAGATAAGTCGGGCCTTAAGATTACTATTGATTTAAAACGCGGTACAGACCCCGATAAGCTTATGAAACGCCTTTATAAGTTTACTTCTCTTGAGGATTCCTTCAGCGCAAACTTTAATATTCTTGTTGCAGGTGTGCCCAGAGTTATGGGGGTTGCGGAAATCCTTGAAGAGTGGATTGCTTTCCGTACAGAATGCGTTAAAAGAAGGGTTTATTTTGATTTAACAAAGGCAAAAGATAAATTGCATCTTCTTTTAGGTCTTAAAAAGATTCTTCTTGATATTGATAAAGCAATTAAAATTGTTCGCGAAACCGAAGAAGAAAGCGAAGTTGTTCCCAATTTGATGATTGGTTTCGGCATTGATGAAATCCAGGCGGAATATGTTGCTGAAATCAAGCTCCGTCACCTTAACAGAGAATATATTCTCAAACGACTTTCTGATATTGATGACCTTAAAGAAAGCATTGAAGATATGGAAGATATTCTTAACAGTAAAGCAAGAGTTAAGAAAATTATTGTTGACGAACTCACAAGAGTTGCAGAAAAGTACGGTAAAGACAGACGAAGCGAAATTATTTACGACACAGACACGGAAGAGGAGGTTGTGGAAGAAATTCCTGATTATGAAGTGAATCTCTTCTTTACCCGTGATGGTTACTTTAAGAAAATCACTCCGTTATCACTTCGTATGGGCGGTGAGCAGAAGTTAAAGGATGGCGATGAATTAGTAAGCATTGTTAATTCTAAAAACTCCGCAGAGCTTCTTTTCTTTACCGATAAATGTCAGGTCTATAAAGCTAAGGCTTCGGACTTTGACGACACAAAGGCAAGTGCACTTGGTGATTTTGTTCCCTCAAAGCTTGAGTTTGAAAAAGACGAAAAGCCTATTTATATGGCAGTTACAAGCGACTATAAGGGTTATATGCTGTTTGTTTTTGAAAATGGCAAGGTGGCAAAGGTCACAATGTCCGGCTATGCCACAAAAACTAATCGTAAAAAGCTTATTAAAGCTTATTCAGACAAAGCACCTATTGTTTGTGCTATGTATATAGAGGAAGACACAGAGATTGTTCTTAGTTCAACAGCAGGCAGACATCTTCTTGTTAATACCGGCGCAATTTCACCCAAAGCGGCTAAGGATACTGCAGGTGTTAATGTTTTAACTCTCAAAAAGTATCATAAGGTTCAAGGTGCAAGGCTTTATAAAGACGGCGAATTCATAAAGCCTCATCGCTATCGCACAAAAACTCTTCCCGCCGCAGGGGCAACCTTAAGTGCAGAGGATACTGCCGAGCAGTTGACACTCGAATAAAAAATTAAATAAAAAACTCCCCGTTCTTTGTGAACGGGGAGAGCGAATAAAAATAACCGTTTTGAGTAAATCGTAAAGACGATGTATAACACAAATACTCTGAAAAACGATGCAAACGCGTACAAAATGTTTATTCGCTAACCATATAATGTCCGTTATTTTATGAAAAATACATAGTATGCAATTTTTTTTAAAAAAAGTTAAAAAAAGACTTGCTTTTTTATTTCTTATGTGGTAATATAATCGGGCGTTGTGAACGAACACAGTTCAGAATCGAAAGGAAAGTTATTATGGATCAGCTTTTATGGTATCATTACCTTATCGGCGCCATTCTTATCGTTTCAGCATTGATTATCATTGTTACTGTTATGCTTCAGCAGAGCAAGCAACAGGGTCTTTCAGGCGCAATTGCCGGTGGTGCTGATACATTCTTTGATAAGAATAAAGGCAGAACGATGGAGGCAAAGCTCGCTAAAATCACAAAAATTGTTGCAGGTGTTTTCTTTGTAGTTGCTCTTGTCGCAGTTGTAATCTTCGCTTTAATAAAATAAAAACCCTGTTTACAGGGTTTAAATATGAGTCATTAGCTCAGTAGGCAGAGCACCTGCCTTTTAAGCAGGGTGTCCGGGGTTCGAATCCCCGATGACTCACCATGAAAAAACCTCGTTCGTAAGAACGAGGTTTTTTCAATGATATCCGTTCCCCATGGTTACGGGTGATATAGCTGACACTATGATATCTGCTTTGCAGATGATATACGCTTTGTGTATGAATAGAACGGATATTATATCATATTTTCGCAGGGCGGAAATATATCATACGGTGAAGCCGTATATCGTATCGCGACGGCGATATATCATTGAAAACTTAAAATGCTTATGTTATACTCTTCTTAAAAGAAGGTGGATTTATGTCTGAAAATAAATTACTTGAATTATCTTTTGAATTTGCAGTTGCTATAGTGAATGTTGTTGATGGCGTAACTATGCCCAAAAGTGCATATATGACAGACCAGCTTGCAAGGGCAGGTACCTCGATTGGTGCTAATATACATGAAGCACAGTATGCACAAAGTAAGAAAGATTTTGTTGCTAAATTAGAAATTGCTTTAAAAGAGTCAAATGAAACAAGTTATTGGCTGAAGCTTATGTATCAAACCAAAAGAATTGATGTGCAAACATATCAATATACTGAGAGGTTGTGTGGTAATATACGCAGGCTTTTAATTGCTTCTTGCAAAACCGCTAAGGAGAATATCAAATGAAAATTTTTGATAAGTTTTTTAGAAGAAATGTTGAAAATAACTTTTCTCCAATGCCTTCCTGGGAAGAGGTTGTCGCATTTATGTACGACAAATACTTGGATGCTTTTGCTGATGAAGTAGTTGATGTTGTCTATTCAAAAGATAAGTCTATGAGATACGTGGTTTTGAAAGATGAAAAAGGCTTGCTTACATTTCAAATTGAAGCAATTTATCAGTTTGATGAGGAAGAATGGAAGTACATTTGTTCCAATGATGATACTTTACCAGCTATGTGGGAACCATTCAGAGGGAAAATAGGTAGTTCGTTTTTTGAAAATATAGAGGAATTATTTAAGGAAATGAAAGAAGAACCGGAGTATAAACAATACTTTGAGTGATATTACATAGTTTGTGGTTAATTCAAAAGTGAATTTACCGATTTGTTCAAAAGAAAAAGTTGTATCTTAATATAACTTTTTCTTTTTTTGTAACAAAACCAAACCTCGCTCGTCTAATAATTGAACGTTCAAAAAAGTGAAAGGGGAGATGGTATGGAAGATATAGAGCTTGTATTCTCAAAATATTATAAGTATGTTAAACGCTATGCACTCTCTCTTTGCTATGATGAAACTCTTGCAGAGGATATTACTCAGGAAACATTCTATAAAGCCTTTAAGAATATTGATAAATTCAAAAATGAGTGCAGAATGGAGACTTGGTTGTGCCGTATTGCACACAATGAGTTCGTTTCTTTAAAACGAAAGAAAAAAACTGAGAATATTGACGATTACACATCTCTCGCATCATTCGATAATATTGTTGAAAATGCGGATGATAAAGAATGTGCAAGAAAAATTCTCGAGATATCAACAGGGCTTTCCTCACCCTATAAAGAGGTGTTTTATATGAAAGCCTTGGGTGAGTTGCCTTTTTCGGTAATCGCAGAGGTTTTCGGTAAAACGGAAAGCTGGGCAAGAGTTACATATCACAGAGCAAGAGCTAAAATTTCAGAAAGGTTAGGTGACTTTAATGAATAAGTTTGATTGCGAAATTATAAAGGATTTGTTGCCTTTATATGCAGATAGTGTTTGCAGTGACAAATCTGCAAAGATAGTAGAAGAACACATAAATGATTGCACAGAATGCTCGGAGGAGCTTAGAAAAATAAAGGAATGTCCCACAGTGCCGGAAGTTGATGAGGATATGAAAAAAGCCGTAAAAAATGCAGGTAAAAGAATAAAAAAAGGTAAAAAGAAAACAGTAATCGAAACAGTTGCCCTTGTACTTATTCTTGTAATTCTCTTTGGTGTTATCGGAATGTACCGTTTTATTTTGTACGCTGCAAAAGCCGACCATGAAGTATATAATAATAGTACAGCAGTTTTTAATCAGAATTGCGAAAGTGTTAAAATTGATTTAACTGATAAAAAAGACTATGAAAATGATAGTGCAACCTTGTTTGTTGGCGAAAAATATAAAGTGGAAAAAAATGAAGAGAGCAATACTGAAAAGTTGGTTGTCAACAAAGATAAATATATTCACTTTATTGAACATGAAAACGGCTTAATGGTTTATGGTATGAGCGAATATCTTGAAAACCACGTATTTTTCCCTGCAAGACCATTTGTGAAATGGGGAGTAGAGCTTATGGGCTATGAGTCTGATTTTGCTCCGGGTTATGATTTATCACTTGAAGAAAAAATCATTGAAATGGAAGAACCTGAAGCACCTTTCTTCTGTTCAGCAGAAGCATACGCAAAAGCCTTGACTTATTACAGTATAAAAAACTCTATGGGCATAGGAACAGGTTATTTGCTTGTTAAAAATGATGAATTTTATTGTATAGGCACAAAACTCCACAATGGCGATAATAAGCTCTATACTTTTATTATTCAATCAAAAAGCGACCTTAATAAGTCTATGCAAATTAATTTTAAGGGCTACGAATCACAGGACGAGGTTGTTGATATTCTTTCAAGCCTTAAAATAAAATAAAGTTTAGGAGTGACGGTATTTAACCCGTCACTCCTTTTTCTCTAAACAATTTAAAATAAATGCACCAATAAGTCCCGTTGAAAGAATTGACCTTGCGGTAGCCGATAAATCATCAGAGATAATTAAAAGCTCATATTGGAACGGCGTGAAATGAGCATAGTTTGAAAAGATGCTTATGAATAATAAGGGCAAAGCAAGTGCTAAAGTGCATTTTATAACAATTCGGGTTAACCGCCCTAAAGAATTATAGAAATTTTTAATTTTAGTCAATATAATCACCGAAACAATATTATTATAAAAAATCTTTAAATTCAATGGAAAATATAGGTGTTTCCTATATAATTTGCTACACAAAATATTGAAAAACTATTGAATTGTAACACAATATTTGGTACAATAGCTTTACTTAATTCTGTTTACGGAGGCTGACAGTATGAAATGCCCCTTTTGTGGTTTTGAAGAAAGTAAGGTAATCGATTCCCGCCCCACCGATGAGGGCGAAAAAATTCGTCGCCGCAGAGAGTGTATAAGCTGTGGCAAGCGTTTTACTACTTATGAAATAGTTGAAAGTGTGCCCATAGTTGTTGTTAAAAAAGACGGCAAATCCCGTGAGGTTTTCGACAGAGATAAGCTCTTTAACGGTATGATGCGCGCTTGTGAAAAACGTCCTGTTTCAGTTGGTGTAATTGAAAAAGCTATTGATGAAATTGAGGCAGAAATTCAGAACTCTCTTGACAGAGAGGTTACCTCAGTAAGAATCGGTGAGCTGGTTATGGACAAGCTCAAGGATATTGATGAGGTTGCTTATGTTCGCTTTGCGTCTGTTTACCGTCAGTTTAAAGATATAAACACATTTATGAGCGAATTGAAAAAATTGTTAATAGAAGAATAAAAGTTTAGGCTACCTTCGGGTAGCCTATTTGTGCTTATTTTAGATTATGTTAAGTTTTGTTTGTCCTGTTTGTAAAAGTGCATTATCGCTATGTGAAAAAGCCTATAAATGCCAAAACAACCATTGCTTTGATCTTTCAAAAGATGGGTATGTTAACCTTTTAATGTCGCAACAGTCCTCATTAAAACGTCACGGAGATGACAAGCTTATGGTCAGAGCAAGGCGTGATTTTTTAGAAAAAGGCTTTTATAATGAGCTTCGCCAAACGCTTTGCGAAGCCTTGAATGAAAGCTTGTCTGAAAACGCAACAATTATTGATGTCGGTTGCGGTGAGGGGTACTATACTTCGGAAATTTCAAAAGTCAAAAATTTTAAGGTTTTTGGAATAGATATATCAAAAGATGCTTTAAAATACGCATCTAAAAGCATTAAAAACAGTAATTTTGCCGTTGCAAGTGCATTTTATCTTCCTTTTAGAGATTTAAGTGCTGATTGTGTCTTGAGCATTTTTGCACCATCTGCCTACGAAGAGTTTTACAGAGTTCTGAAAAATGACGGTAAACTCATTAAAGCAATACCCTTGGAAGAGCATCTGTGGGAGCTTAAATGTGCTCTTTACAAAGAGCCGTATAAGAACAAACCCGAAAAGCGAAATGATGAGCTTTTCAATCTCGTTTCAGTAAAAGAAGTTAAATATAAAATCAATCTGACTGAAAAAGAAGATATTGAAAATCTTTTTAAAATGACGCCCTATTATTATAAAACAGGCAGGGCAGATGCCGAGAGACTTCTTTCTCTTGAAAGTCTTGAAACAACGGTTCATTTCGGTTTGGAAATATATGAAAAGAGGTAGAATTATGTACGAAAATAATTGGGAATCCTTGAATTCAAGAAAAGTGCCCGAATGGTTTGGTAAAGCGAAGTTCGGTATTTTTATTCATTGGGGACTTTACAGTATTCCTGCCTATGCGCCGATTAAAGACTATGCAGAGTGGTACGGCTATTCCTGTAATATGGAAAATCCTGAAACAGAAGCTCAGGCGAAATATAAAGCATTCCACAAGGAACATTATAATTCAAGACCTTATTATGATTTTAAGGACGAATTTACAGGACACCGATTTGATGCAAATAAATGGGCAGACCTTTTCAAGCGTTCAGGTGCTAAATACATAAACTTTGTTTCAAAGCATCACGATGGTTATTGCCTTTATGAAACAAAATATGCCCCCGGTCTTAACTCTGTTGAATGTGCGCCCAAGCGTGACTTCCTTATGGAGCTTAAAAACGCTTTAGAGGGCACAGGTGTTCGTTTCGGTGTTTATCATTCTGTTTATGAATGGTGGCATCCCTACTACCTTGAAGACCCCGAAAAATATGCTTTAGAGCACCTTCACCCAATGCTTAAAGAGCTTGTTGAAAAATATCAGCCTGCAACACTTTTTACAGACGGTGAATGGGAGCAGGAAAGCTCCGTCTGGCATTCAACCGAGTTTTTACAGTGGCTCTATAACGAATCATCTGTTAAAGATTTCATAGTTCCCAATGACCGTTGGGGTAAAGAAACCCGTGGCAGAAAAGGCGGCAATTTTACAACCGAATACGGAATTATTGATGTTTATCTCGGTACTGAAAGGCGAATTGAAGATGTTGAGCTTGACAGGCCCTTTGAGGAATGCCGTGGTATCGGTCGCTCCTTTGGTATAAATAAGGAAGAGGGATGTGAAAACTATCTTTCTGTAAAAGAGCTTCTTATCACTCTTTGTGATTTGGTTTCAAAGGGCGGTAATTTCCTTCTTAATATCGGTCCTGACGGAGACGGCACAATTCCGCCCCTTATGGAAGAACGCCTTTTAGGTATGGGTAAATGGCTCGAAGTAAACGGTGAAGCAATTTATGAAAGTGAAGTTTATTCGAAAAAGAGTGCAGATGGAGTTTACTATACTCAAAGAGACGGGAACATATATGCAATAACAGAAAAATTCCCCTCAAAAGAAACAGTTTTCACGGAAATTGATTTTGACGAGAATTTCAGAATATCTCTTCTCGGTTCAGATGGTAAAGTAATAGCAGAAAACAAAGACGGAAAACTTGCTTTAAGAACAGCTATATGTGCTCCCGAAGATGTTGCTTGCGAGCATCTCTATGTTTATAAAATCAGTAAATAATTTTAACGTTTCAGGTGTTTTATGAAAAAACTTATTGGGCATTTTGTAACCATAACCAAGCATCGCCATCTTGTTATAAAGCATTGTAAAAAAGCAGGTGTTTTGTGGCAGGGGCTTCGCCACGATTTATCAAAATATTCACCAACGGAATTTCTCCCGGGTGTAAAATATTATACGGGAAAACGTAGTCCGAATGAGGATGAAAGAGCCCAAAAAGGCTATTCACTTGCGTGGATTCACCACAAGGGCAGAAACAAGCACCATTTTGAATATTGGACTGACTATAACCCTGTATCAAAGCTTGTTGAGCCCGTGGAGATGCCCGTAAATTATGTTGCAGAAATGTTCTGTGACCGCGTTGCCGCAGGTAAAATATATAACGGCAATAAATATACAGATGCTTCACCTTTAGAATACTTTATGAAAGCAAAGCACAGAAGAGTGATTCACCCTAAAACTTCTGATTTGCTTGAAGGTCTTTTAGTAATGTTAAAGGATTACGGTGAAGAGTATACCTTTGAATATCTTCGCAGATTGGTAAAAAAAGATAAACAGAAGAAGAAAAATATCGCTGAAAAATAAAGAATTTGTAAACAAAGTTTGTGTTCTTTATGATGTTCTTGTTTTTGAGAAAAACTTGTGATAATATTAGTGTATAATTTTATATTTATTACCTTGGAGGAAGTATGAACAAGACCCCGATTATAACCATTGTCGCTTTACTTATAGTTGTTATGGTAGCTTTCAGTGGTTGCGAATTTGAAATAAACTTAAACGGAGAAGAAAGCAATACAGAAACTTCTGTTGAATCTGTTGTTGTTACGGATGAAGAGGGTAGCACGCAGATTGAAACAATTGTTCATTATATAACTACCGAGCCTGTTCCTGTTGTAACAATAGTTGAAGTTACTAATAACAAAGGTGAGGTTGTTGAAACTGAAAAAATCACGCTTTCACCCGAAGAGGTTCAGCAGGGTAAGGATTTCTTTAATGGCAAAGATGATGATAAAGGCGCAAATAAGACAACAGAAAAAGAAACAGAAATATCAAAAGAACCTGCATCTGACAGAATTACAACTGTACCCGAAAATGAAAATGTAACAGTTCAGGACGATTTTGCTGTTCTCAATTCAAGCAGTTATTTAATTGAAGGCAGAATTGTTACAGCTGACGGAGTTACTTACCCTTATAAAATAGCAAGAGACGGCAATCGATTCACTTTAAGAACAGTTGCAGATAGTGAAGAAGTTTGCATTATTATGGGTAGTGAATACGTATATTGGGTTTCTCCCCCAAAAAAGACCTATGTAAAATTTCCCAAAGATTTAGCTGACCAAGAAAACAACGGTGAGTTCGATGCTCTTTTTACCGGTGAGGCATATAATCTCTATGCAAATAAAAAGGAAGTTGACACTTACACGGAAAAAATGTACGGTGTAAAATACAGAGTTGTTGAATATGATGACGGAACTCTTGATTATTTCAACGGGAAAACTCTTGTTCAGACAGTTTCTTCCGACGGTTCAACACTTTATTATGATGTGATTTCTCCAAATGTTTCAGAGGGTCTTTTTGTTCCTCCGGCAGATTACACCGAGGAGGTTATAACCTCAGAAAAAGCCTCTGAGCTTGCAGAGAGCTTGTCAACAACCGCAGCCTGCACAGACCCGAGTCATAATCATTAAAAGTATGAGTAATAAGAAAATTGCCCTTGTAACAGGGGGAGCAAGGGGAATTGGCAGGGCAATTTGCCGTTCCCTTGCAAAAGACGGATTTAAAATTGCAATAAATTACAATAATTCTGTAAAAGAAGCACTTGAATTGAAAACAGAGCTTTTAAAAATTACCGAAGCAGAGATTTTTAAAGCGGATGTTTCTGATTCTGTTCAGGTAAAAACAATGTTTGCGGAAATCTCAAAAAAAATGGGCAATGTTAATGTGCTTGTCAATAATGCAGGGATTTCGGAGCAGGTGCTTTTTACAGATATTACCGATGAAATGTGGCAGAGAATGATAAATACAAACCTTTCAAGTGCATTTTATTGCTCAAGAGAAGCCCTTGAAAATATGATTAACGAAAAAAACGGTGTAATCATAAACATTGCTTCAATGTGGGGTGAGGTGGGCGCCTCTATGGAGGTTCACTATTCTGCAGCTAAAGCCGGTTTAATCGGTCTTACAAAGGCACTTGCTAAAGAGGTTGGTCTTTCGGGTGTACGCGTTAATGCGGTTTCTCCCGGTGTTGTTTTAACAGATATGATGAACTCATTTTCCGAAAGTGATAAAGAGGCTTTAAAGGATGAAACACCTTTGAATGCTTTGGGTACTCCGATAGATATAGCCGAAGCGGTTAGCTTCCTTGTAAGCGATAAAGCAAGGTTTGTAACAGGACAGGTTCTTTCCGTAAACGGTGGTTTTATTGTCTAAAATACCTTGAAAGAGGGGTTAATAATATGAAAATTACATTTATGGGTGCAGGCAGTACGGTTTTTGCAAGAAACGTTATCGGTGACTGTATGTGCTCCGAGGTGCTTCGTGACAGCGTTTTCGCGCTCTATGATATTGACGGTCAGCGCCTTGAAGAAAGCAGAACAATTATCGAAGCAATGCAGAAAACAATGGGTGGCTACGGCAAGGTTGAATGTTACCTTGGAGTTGAAAACCGCAAGGATGCTCTTCGCGGTGCAAACTTCGTTGTTAATGCAATTCAGGTTGGTCTTTATGACCCTTGCACAATAATTGACTTTGAAGTTCCCAAGAAATACGGACTTCGTCAGACTATTGCAGATACTCTCGGTATCGGCGGAATTATGCGCGCTCTTCGTACCATTCCCGTTATGGACGATTTTGCAAAGGATATGGAAGAGGTTTGCCCCGATGCTCTTTTCCTTAACTATACAAACCCAATGGCAATGCTTTCTGGTTATATGCAAAGATATACAAATGTTAATACAGTTGGTCTTTGCCATAGCGTTCAGAGTTGCTCAAAGGACTTGTTAAAAGAGCTTGGTATGGAAGATAAGTTAGAGGGCAGAAGAGAGCTTATTGCAGGTATCAACCATATGGGTTGGCTTCTTGAAATTGAAGATAAGGACGGTAACGACCTTTATCCCGAAATCAAGAGCAGAATTCAGGCAAAAATTGACGACCCGGAATTTAAAAATAAAGTTCGTCTTGAATATATCAAAAATTTTGGTTATTACTGCACAGAGTCAAGCGAACATAATGCAGAATATAATATGTTCTACATAAAGAGCAAATACCCCGAGCTTATCGAGAAATATAATATTCCTCTTGATGAATACCCCAGACGTTGTGTGAATCAGATTGCCCGTTGGAAAAAGGAATATGAAGAGCTTCTTGAAACAGGGGTTAAAGAGCATACTCGATCCAATGAATATGCTTCTCATATAATGGAATCAGTTGCAACTGATATACCTTATAAAATCGGTGGTAATGTTCTTAACAGAGGCTTTATTACTAACCTTCCTGCAGAGGCTTGTGTTGAAGTTCCTTGTCTTGTTGACGGTAAAGGTGTTCACGGTACTTACGTTGGCGCTCTTCCCGTTCAGTGTGCGGCAATGAATATGACCAATATTAACGTTCAGCTTCTTACAATTGAAGCCGCAAAAACAAGAAAACTTGAGCATATTTATCAGGCAGCAATGCTTGACCCCCATACTGCAAGTGAATTGAGTATTGACGAAATCAAAAATATGGTTGATGACCTTATTGAAGCGCATGGTGATTTCTTGCCGAAATATCACTAAAATCAGGTAAAATAAAAAAACAGTTGACATTTTAAATTCTAAATGGTAAACTCTATCACATAAAATAAACTTGTGACGAAGAGTAGTAGATGAAAAGGAAGCTTAAAGAGAGTCGGCGGTGGTGGAATGCCGATAGGGAAATTTTCATTGAATGGACTTCTGAGGGCGAACTGAACTAAGTAGGGGAGACGGCAAGCAACCGTTACAATGCTATGTGTATGTCAGTACACAGTGAGTGCGTGTTTTTACACGAATTTGGGTGGTACCGCAGGATTATTAAACCTGTCCCATTGTTATGGGGCAGGTTATTATATTTGCCCTGCAGTATCATAGTAAAGGAGAAAACATTATGATTTTTAATAACATTGATTTTGATACCTATTATAAGGATTACCCCACAAAAGAAGGTTACTTCGGTAAATACGGCGGAGTTTATATTGACGATAAGCTTAAAGATGCAATGCAGGAGATTACGGATGCATATTATGACATTTGTCAGTCAAGAAAATTTATTGCAGACCTTCGCAGAATCAGAAAAGAGTTTCAGGGCAGACCCACTCCCATAACTCACCTTGAAAGACTCTCCAACAGTCTTGGCAGAGTTCAGCTTTATGCAAAACGTGAGGACTTGAACCATTCGGGTGCTCATAAACTCAATCACTGTATGGGTGAAGCACTTCTTGCAAAATATATGGGCAAAAAGAAGATTATCGCTGAAACAGGTGCAGGTCAGCACGGTGTTGCCCTTGCAACAGCAGCAGCATATTTCGGCCTTGAATGCGACATTTATATGGGTGCGGTTGATATTAAAAAACAGGCTCCTAATGTAGCGAGAATGAAAATTCTGGGTGCAAATGTTATTGAGGTTACCCACGGACTTCAGACTCTTAAAGAAGCAGTTGATGCGGCTTTTGATGCTTACAGTAAAGAATATAAGGATTGTATCTACTGTATCGGTTCGGTTCTCGGACCTCACCCTTTCCCTATGATGGTTAGAGATTTCCAGAGTGTTGTGGGTATTGAGGCAAGAGAACAGTTTATTGAAATGACAGGTCATTTGCCAGATTCAATTGTTGCTTGTGTTGGCGGTGGCTCAAATGCCGCAGGACTTTTTGCAGGCTTCCTTAATGACCCCGTTGATATTTACGGCGTTGAGCCTCTCGGAAGAGGACCAAAGCTCGGTGACCACGCCGCAAGTCTTAAATACGGCGAAGAGGGTATAATGCACGGCTTCAACAGCATTATGCTTAAAGACGAGAACGGAGACCCTGCTCCCGTTTATTCAGTTGCAAGCGGTCTTGATTACCCATCATCAGGACCTGAACACGCTTTCTTGCAGGAAATCGGCAGAGTAAAATATGATGTTGTTGATGACGAAGAAACAATTGATGCTTTTTTCAAGCTCTCCCGTCTTGAAGGCATTATTCCCGCTATTGAAAGCTCCCATGCAGTTGCATACGCTATGAAAATGGCTAAAGAAATGGACCACGGTTCAATTCTCATTAACCTTTCAGGTCGTGGCGACAAGGATATGGACTATGTTATCGAAAATTTCGGAATAAGATAAACTAAAAAACGATAGGCTCGAAAAAGCCTATTGTTTTTTTATGCCAGTTGCCAGTATGTATAAAGTAATGCGAATACCTATCATCCCTGTTTTGTCGGAGACAAAATAGGGAGGGGGACCGCGTCAGCGGTGGTGGGTTGCCCTGTTCACTCTTTACATTGTTGTTGAGTGAAAATAAAAATATAGAGAACCCACACAAATGTGTAAGTTCTCTGTATGGTGCCGGTGACCGGACTTGACGGGCTCTGCCCGTCATTCGCTACGCGAACACCCGATTATGTTCGGCTTCGCCGAGACCGGTTCAAGTCCTGTTTAGTTGAAGACAAAAAATATAGAGTTACCACAAAAGTGATAACTCTATATTTGGTGCGAGTGTTCATAAGGGATTTACTCAAAATACAAGTAAAACCGGCTTCAAACATAGTATTCTACACTTTGCTCACCTTGATTAAATAGAGTGAAAAGAAAGGACAATACTATGAAAACTAATTATATTACTTACAGACGAGTTGGCGACTATAACATTCCTAATCTTGCATTACCACCCGAAGAGGCAAATATCACTCTCGGCAAATGGGGTATGCTACATAAGGATTACCTGCTTAAACACAAGAAAGTATTATTCACAACACTACTTACCCAAGGTAACCTCTATCAGCATTGTGCCGAGGTAGAGAAACAGGCACGAGATATGTTTGATACTCTTGTAGAACAGATGAAAGAAACTGAAGGTGTAACCGAGCAACTGAAAGTCAAAAATCAGCTTAAATGGGTATGCTGCATACAGAATATTGAAGCAAGGGCAAGGGAGATTGTTACAACAGAGTTAATATACAATTAAATAATCTATGACATAACAATTAGTAAAAAAAGTAGTCAGCAGATTTCTGTTGACTACTTTTGCTTTATTATTTTTTTATCTCAATAACTTGCCGCAAACATTTAAATCAATATTCAATGCACAATTTCTGCAAATGTTATTTTTGCTACAGTTAGAACACGCAGTATTCTGTTTCGAACGAAACATATTAAAATTTGTTGAATTCCACGCTTCATCAATAGAATGCTTTGATAAATCAACAGAGTAAACATCACAATCATGACCAAAAGAACATGGATATGCAAGCAAATCACAATCTATGTACATAGAAAACCTTGCAGCTTCACAGAATTCAAGAGACTCGGTGGCTACATTTGAACAAAAATTTAACACTGCGGGGGTTTGGCATGAATCAAAGCCTATTTTAAAATTAGTTTTGTTGTTAGTAACTAATTCTAAAAACTTTAAATATCTTGGATCGTTTGCAGTTAGCATTTTATCTTTAGATGCAAGACCGACAGGCTTGTATAGAAGAAAAATTATTGCATTTATACCGCTTGGAAATAAGTTTTTTTCAAGTCTATAAATTACTTCATCTATATTTTGTTTAGAAACAACATAATGAATATTTGTAATACAGTTACTATCAACAAATTTTTGAATTGTTGATAGTGTATTCAAATTTGTTTCACGGCCGTTTTTATTTAATGTCGAATAGAAAGATACCGCAACTGCACCACAATATGTCTTAATCAATTTGATTTCATACTCAGAAATGTTATAACCACTTGTAGTCAAATTAGGGACAATATTATTATCTCGTGTAATCTTTAATATCTGCTCGAAATTTTCATGCTTATTAGGGTCTCCTGCCCCACCTAATGCAACTTGAAAACACTTGTTTTTGCACTGAGAAATTATTGCTTCATATTTTTCAACAGGCATATTGTTTCTTTGACGTGATGTCGCGTTTTGATAACAATCTATACCTGCTTTTGCACAAATACCTGACAAACCAGCATGACAAGTTCCCATAATACCAATATCTATTAATTCAGGAAAAGAACGCATATTGGGTTCCTCTGCGGTCTCCACACCATTTTTAATGATATTTGTACGCATTAAGGTTCCGTTTTCTTGATTAAAAAACTCTATAAAATTATACTTTGGGTCTTTATAATACAGCATAATTTCACCAACCGCAGTTTAAACCGTTCATATAGAAATCTTTATCATCAATTTCAAATCGGTCTGTTGTCATAAAAGAAGTTAAACAACTGTCATCACTATTGATATGACCAAGATATGTATAGAATCCTTTTTGAGTTAATTCTTTATATTTCTTTGCAGTTTCTTCACCAAAAATTTCTAAGACAGTATCATAGTCTATCTTCTCAACATCAAACCAACGAACGCCACTTTCTGTGCCACTGAGTAAATCGGTTGATAAATCTGAACCTAAAGATAGGATTTTTGATGATTTACTGAATCCAAGTTTTTTATAAAGATAATCGTGCGTTAACTCTTTTTTTGAAATTATAATATAATTCGTTGAGGAACTATTTGTTACAAAACCATCTCTAATCTTCAATATAACTTCCTCCTAAGAATTTTATAATTGTTTCTCTGAATTTTTCATCATACATCATATTCTCTAAGCCACCATCTTCCGTTAAACGTAAATTTTTATAGAACAATAAATATTTGTTTATACGGTTAATTTCATCAATAAAAAAATTATACTTTCTAAGCAAAAAGTCATCGTAAGAATCAAATTCATGTTTGTAATATTTCAAATATTCAATAAAGAGAGAAGATGCACCCATGCAATAGTAGTCATAAATTCGCTCTATAACGCTTCCGGCATAACTATTTCTTTTTACGCCAAAATAGTGCATTATTAAAAATCTATTTACATAATATTTCTTGATAAAGAACCCGGATTTATCATTAATCACCATATAAATCGGCAACCCCCGTTTCTAACGATTTTAAGAATTCCTTTAAATCCTCAATCATTAAAGGTTGAGCTAAAAGTCTTTCTTTTATTTTATCTAAATCATCAATCAATTCTGAAGACTTCACTCTTTCTTTTAATGAATCAAAAACCTTTGTATCCAAAGCAAACTCTTTAAATTCATAAAGCAAATTTTCATCGGATTCTATTGTTGCAATTAGCAATAAAAACTGTTTTAACTCAAATGAAAAATCTCCTTTTGCTTGTTTAAGTGCATCTAAAAAAACACATAACCCCTCAATCTGCCTTGGCTCATTTGACGACATATAAGAATAGAATTTTCGCTTATCATTAAAGAAAGCATTGATAATTTTACAAATTTCTTCATATGAATGATTATTTAAAAGGATTTCCAAAGCAAGAGAAATATCCGGCGTGTTATCTGTGTATTCATTTTGAAGTAAAATATAAAAAATTCGCCAAAACGCAAGCGGATTTTTAATTATGTATTTTGAAACATAGTCTAATTCAAAATCCTTTAAATCAGAAAAATCTGTAAATATTAGTGACATACCAATATTATTAAACAAGCGCTTCTCTTCCCTGTAGCCTCTATAGTTATATATGTTTACAGCATCTGAAGAACCGTATTTTTCAAGTATTAATATACAGGCATCATCATTTTGTGTCTTTTTTAAGTAATAATAGGAATATTTCAAAACACCTTCAAGAGGAGATTGTTTTTCTTTGAATATAGTTTCTAAAAACGAAAAAAGTGATGCGAAAGATTTATCCTGTTCATCTTCAGCTGTTATCAGTAAATAGCGGGACAAACAGAAATCTCTAAGCTCATCAAAAACAAAATATATTACTTCATATGTTCTTTCGGTAATGTCTGTACCCTCTACAAGTTTTCTGCTGATAATCAAATTGTTATCCAAACACTTTTGAAATGTTTCTAAATCTTTTGATGATAAGCCTAAATCTGCAATTTTTACGCTATCAAAATTCAAAGAATCTACCATAAGTTTTGAGATATTATTCATTATTTTATGCAAATCTAAACCTACAGTTTTTGAAGAAATCATATCAATGTACATTTTATATATCTCTGCGTTTCGTAATTCAAGATTGCACTTTTCTTGATTAGAATTAACCTCAAAGAATATTCGCATTAACAGAAGAGAATTCAACAGTCTATCCTTTATATACTTTGGCAAATGGGTATGCATGTTGTAATATTCAGAATAAACTGAAAATATTTTTTCTTTTGCCCTTTCATCATAATGGATTTCATCGAGTTTCAATTTATATGGTTGAGATTCGCAACTATTAAAATACTGACTATATCTTGAGTCAAAATATTCACTTCGACAAGACAAAATAAATTTTATTCGCTTATATTTTGAAAAATCATCTAAAAGAGAACCTAAAGATTCAACAAAAGCATCTCTGTCATTTTCATTTATAGCATCAATGATAATAAAGAAGTGTTTTCTGCGTAAGAACAAGAGACAATCGTAGATTCTTAAAAACAAAGCACTGTGATTATGTATCTTTTTTACAAAAGGAAGCTTATTAACGATATAATCTGAACAATTAGTATTAATATCTCGTGCATTAATTAAAAGACAGGGCAGTTTTATTTTAATTAGCATTTCTGATAATCTGCAAAGCAAATTTGTTTTTCCATTTCCTGCACTGCCAATAACAATTAGATTTTTGGCTTTTATTAAATCAATAAGAAGTTCGCATTGTTTTAACGCATCAGTTCTATAATATATTAATTGACGCATATGAAAAAATGCTTCTCTGTTATCGTCCTCGGCCTTTGTTTTGTATGTTCTAATATTTTCTAATTCGTTATGAGCCTTTGAAATTTTGCTTTTAATAGTTTCAGTTTTTTGCAATAAAAACAACTTGCTTTTAATGTTAGTGTTTAAGGTTTTGAGGATTACTTTGCCATCATAGCCTTTAAAAACTGTATTATAACATCTAATAATTCGTTTTTTCCATTTGTTGCTATATGTAAAATAGCGCAAGTATTCCATTGCTTCGCTTAACTCAATATAAATCTGCGGTATATATTTCCCGTCAGAAATGAAAAAGTCAACTTGCTTTTTTGTGCTTTTATTTATCTTTTTTCGGAATGTTAATAACAACCATACAAAAAGTACTACTATTATTGCAACAGATATTATCCCGCAAATCGTATCAAAATTACCGATGAAATCAAGAACATCAGTAAATGATGGCGTTGTATTCTGTGTTGTATCACTGTTCAAAATTATATCTCCATTCTATTTTTAATTACAATCCATTTTATTATAACATAGTGATTAGTTTTTTTCAACCAAACACAAATATTGACTTTCTTGGTACAGAAGAGTATAATTATAAAAAATTACTGAAAGGCAGGTGGACAAAATGACAATGACTATTATTTTACGAAATCGAAGTGCCGTTTTGTCCGTTTGTGATTGATGTAATACATTCTTTCTGAATTAGCAAGGCATGTTTGTGAAATGACCGGGATTTAGTATGCTGACACAAGGAGTGATAAGGTGATTTTATGATTACAATAGGAAGAACAATTAGGCGGTATAACAATTACATAGATGAAGTTAACTTCTGCAAAGAAAACGGTTTTGATTTTATGCAGATTTGGTTCAAGGATGGGCAGATAGTTTTAGACAATATACCTGAACCTAAAATCGAATACATAAAGAAAATCGGTTTTCCTGTTATCTTTCACGCTGTTTTTACACCTACAGACATTGATTTGTATGGAGATGCTTTACTTGATATGGTTGAATGTCTTGGTGATACAGAAGTCATTATTCATCCTGTTTACAACAAAGAAGCAGTAACCGAAAATACGGAACTTGAACTTATTGAAAAAGCTGTTGAGTTTTCACGCAAAGCAAAAAGCAGAGGTATAACTTGGTATTTGGAAAACAATAGTGTTATTGATAAGTTTCACTATAAAAAAGAAGAATTGCAGATGTTATATGATGCAGACAATTATGTAGAACAACTTTTGGATGTTGCACATATTGATAACTACGAACATCTGCAAGAGATAATTAATGTAAAGTATCCGAAGTGCTTGCATATTGCAGGAAAGCATTTCAGCAAGGAACACGAGCATCTGTCATTAACTCAGGGTGATATTGACTATAATCTTGTATTCAAACAGTACCTGCAGAATTTTGACGGCAGAATCATTCTTGAAGTTGTTGATACCGATGAAGAAATAATCAAATCAAAGGATATTATAGAAAAGGTATTTTTTTAATTCTGATAAACTAATATCAAGTTGTTTTGAGAGTTCATCAATATGCTGGTATGTCGTAAAAACACCTGATTTTCAGCTTACCATTCAACAGTTTATTGAAGGTGAATCACTTCCGGTGAACACTGCACCTGATTGGTTTGTAAGCAAATCTGCTGAGTTTCTTGGTCAAACAGTATTATTGCTGAAAGATTATGAGGGATTATCTTTACGATTTGGCAAAGACTTCTTTTCAACTAAAACAGTTTACAGAAAAATATGGCAATACAAAAAAGAGGTTGCAAAAGCAAAAAATGCAAGTGAAATAGACATTGTTCCGATTTGTTTGGATGTTATAACCTCTTATGTCTTTTCAAGTCCGAGTTGTGCTACAGGAGAAATTGATGCAGATGGGCTGAAAAAATATATTAGGGAATTCACAGAAAAGTTTCCATTGACGGAGTATGATATAAAAGCAATGCCGTATGTATTGTACTTTTGGCACTGTATGTGTAATTATCGTTCTGATGAACTTGCTGATATTCCTGACAGTTATAAAGCTATTGCAAAACTCATAAACAACTTTTTGAATTGGCTTTATGACCATATTGAAGAGTTATCTGAACAACTAATAGAATAAGCGAATTTTAACTGTGGTGTCGGTGAAAACCGACACCATATTTTCTTTTTCGAGAAAGTCCTTGACATGTGAACGAATGTTCCTTATAATAATAAATTGGTAAATAATGTATTTGCCCTACAACTAAATATCAACTGAAACACATATTTTTACTTATTGGCTTTATGCCAACACATATTATCTGACCGAAAAAGATGTAGTCCGACATCCGGTCATAACATACGGACAATAAGAGCTTAAAGTTTAAGCCGTTACATAGTTTCAGTGCAAACTGTGCGAGAGGATAAAATGTCCTCCCGCTATTTGTGCTGTCTATGTGACGGCTTTTTTGTTGTGCAATTTTAACGAAAATAAAAAAGTTTTGAAAAAACCTACAAAAATCGGCGTTTTAAAAGTCACCCCTTGAGGGATGTTTTCTCTCGTGCACCTTGACAACTGAATGACCGTCCGAAAGTGATACGACTTTGCGATGATATGAGCAAAGCAACGCTGCGGTGAGATTCCGGGGCAGGAACTATTTCGGGTGAAACGGCAAAAGCCTGTATAAAGGATACTACAGCCACCTTTAAAAATTTCCCATTTGTATATAGAGCAAGTTTTATCGTTTTCCTGCGTACATACGTACACTTGTACGCACGTACGCAGCGGAATCACATAAATCTCATATATATTTTTTCTGTATTATGGTGAGCAACACATCAAAATTTGTGCGGTATATAAGTGGGCTACATACAATGACCTACCCTGCGGCAAGGAGGTTAAATAAAACGAAAGGAGCAAAAACAAGTAAGCCGAAGATAGGAGGAATAAGAAATGAGTAAAAATTCAGATGATAAATTTTCAAATGACGAGTTTGGTGTTGAGGGTCCTGCGTGGGTAGACGGGAAAATAATCAACGAGGCTATATTCTGTGAGGAGTTTCTGAGTAAGCATAAAATTCTCTTCTCGGACGGTTCATTCTTTACTGCTGAAGGCAGAGTTGTTGATGAGTTGCCTCTCAGAAGAATGGTATTCGATGAGCTCAAAATCTGTGCAGCGGCTAATGTACCGCAAAAGATTTCTAATATCGTTGAGCTTTTGAAAATACAGGCACTTGATGAAGACTTTGTACCTGAAACTGACAGAATACACCTTGAAGACGGCACACTTTATTTTAACGGCTGCTTTGTCGATATCAAAGAAAGTGTTGTACGAACAAGGCTTCCTGTAAGGTACAATCCTTATGCACCGAAGCCTGAACGATGGCTGTCTTTTCTCGACGAACTGCTTTATCCGGAGGATATACCGACACTTCAGGAGTTTATCGGTTACTGCCTTATACCGAGCAATAAAGGTCAGCGAATGATGGTTATCAAAGGCAATGGCGGTGAAGGTAAATCGCAGATAGGTGCTGTTATGACAACGCTTTTCGGCAGCAATATGAAGGACGGAAGTATAGGCAAAATCTCAGAGAACAGATTTGCAAGAGCAGACCTTGAACATATTCTGCTGTGTATAGACGATGACCTTCGTATGGAGGGACTCAAGCATACCAATTATGTTAAGTCTATAGTAACCGCACAAGGAAAGATGGATCTTGAAAAGAAAAACAAGCAAAGCTATCAGGGATATATGTATGCAAGACTGCTTGCTTTCAGTAACGGAGACCTGCAGGCTATGTTTGATAAAAGCGACGGTTTTTTCAGACGACAGCTTGTACTGACAACCAAGGACAAAAATGCAGAGAGAATTGATGACCCTCATATAGCAGATAAAATGCGTGAAGAAATTGAAGGTATATTCCTGTGGGCTTTTGAAGGCCTGCAGAGATTGCTCTCAAATAATTTTCAGTTTACAGAAAGTGAACGTGCAATAAGCAACCGTGAGACCGTCAAGCGTAATAATGTCAATGCAGTTGAATTTATGGAGTCAGACGGATACTTTGTATTCGCAGAAGACAAGTCCGTAACCTCAAAGGAATTGTATGAGATTTATAAACTGTGGTGCGAAGAAAATGCCTTGTCGCCTATGAGTTCAAGAAGCCTGAGCGATTTTCTGATTGCCAATGAAAATAAGTACGGTATTAAAAGCAGTAACAATGTTTACAACAGAGAGCATCGCAGAGTAAGAGGCTTCATTGGCATAGAGGCGACGGCATCACCGTTTATGAACAATCTGTATGGTTCATAAATGGTGAGTGTAAAGTTTTACGGGGTACAGGGTGGTTTTACAAAAACAGCCCTGTTGGGTGGCAATTCGCAAATTGCAGGGCAAAGCCCTAACACCACCCCGTAGGGCGCAACAGCATCTTTTGATAGCCTTATGGATGTCAAAAGTGCTTTTGCGTTACTTTTGACAAAAGTAACAAAACTTGAGACGAAATTCATTTTAGAATAAGGAAGTGAGATTATTAGAAGAAGTATAAGTATTATGGTTGGAAAAGGTTCTGTAAGACACAACGAAAGAAAGTTTAATGCTCTGAATACTGACCCGACAAGAAGCTGTCTGAACACATCTTTCATAAACGAAGATATCAAGGATGTGTATCATGAGCTTTTTGACAGAGCACTGCAGGATTACAATGCCAAACAAAACAGAACCGACCGAAGAATAGATGATTACTATAAAAAGATAGTATCAGGAAAACAGGAAAAACCCTTTCACGAAGTTATCCTGCAAATAGGTAATAAGGATGATATGAATGCAGAAACAGAAGAAGGCAGACTTGCTGAAAAAATACTGACAGAATATATCAAAACATTTCAGGAAAGAAATCCCAATCTCCGTGTTTTCTCTGCACATCTTCATATGGATGAAGCTACACCTCATTTGCATATTGACTTTGTACCATTCACAACCGGCAGCAAGCGTGGTCTTGAAACAAGAGTATCATTAAAACAAGCTCTTGCAAAGCAAGGCTTCAAGGGTGGTACTCGTGGAGATACAGAGTGGAATCAGTGGGTGCTGTCCGAAAAAGAAGAGCTATCAAAAATTATGGAGAGATACGGTGTAGAGTGGGAACAGAAAGGTACTCACGAAAAGCATATGTCGGTTCTTGATTATGAAAAGAAAATGCGTAGTCAAGAGGTTGAAGCTCTTACAGAAGAAATAGTCGAAAAACAATGCGAACTTAAGTCAGTAAGAGAGCAGATTGAAACCTATGATGACGGCAGAGGTATTGAAAATTTAATAGAGCAATTAAACAGTAATGAGTTCACATTACCCGAGCCGACACCTCTTATGACAGCCAAAGCATACAAAACAAAATATGCAGAGCCGTTGATATCGAAGCTGAAAACTCTCGTGAAAACAGTATTTGCAAAATATCTGAAAGCGGTTGAAGCACGAATAACCGCAAAAGGTCACAACAGTAGTCTACAGCGACGGGTTTCAATTCTTGCAAGGGAAAACAGTGAGCTTCGCGAACAGAACAGGTCACTTATCCGGCAGGTCAAGGATTATTCTCTCTTACAAAGGTTCTTCGGTAAAGAGAAAATCGACGAGCTGGTAAATCAGGCTAAAGGAAGAACAAAATCTAAGAAATATGAAAGGAATAGATAAATGAATAAAGAAGAAAATTTTATTGATGAACTGTTTGGAAAAACAGAAGAAAACAAAGAAACAGAGGCGGTAAAGCCTCAGACTACAGAAATATTGAAAATGCCAATGGAAAGCATTGTCCCTAATTTCAAGAACCCATACAAATGTCGTGAAGAAGATATGAAGCCGTTAGAGGACAGTATCCGTGAGAACGGCATTATTCAGCCTCTTATGGTACGAAAAGATGATAAAGCTGATGTGTATGAAATTATATCAGGACACAGAAGATATCTTGCAGCAACAAGGCTTGAAATGACAGAGGTTCCCGTTGTTGTATTGGATATAAGTAAAGAGGAAGCAGACATCATCCTCGTTGACAGTAATCTGCACCGAGAGCATATTCTTCACTCGGAAAAGGCATTTGCATACAAGATGAAACTGGATGCCCTTAAAAAGCAAGGCAAACGCACGGATTTAACTTCGGACCAAGTCGGACCGAAGTTATCTGCAAAGGAAATCTCGGATGAAGATAGTGCATCTCAGGTGAAAAGATATATCCGTCTGACAAAGCTTATCCCTAAACTTCTTAATATGGTGGATGAGAATAAAATCTCTTTCTCTGTGGGCGTTGAACTTTCGTATCTCACAAAAACAGAGCAAACTGATTTGTTTAAGTTTATTGAGGCAGAACTTTGTACACCTTCACTTTCACAAGCACAGAAGCTGAAAAAGTTATCTCAGGATGGACAGCTTAATGCTGAGGAAATATCTTCCATTATGAAACAACCAAAACCCAATCAGGCGCTGACGGTTAAAATCCCCGATGATAAAATTAGTAAGTATCTAAAGCCTACTGCTACTGTAAAGGAAAAAGAAGATTTTCTTGTGAAGGCAGTTGAGTATTACGGAAAGCATCTTATGAAACAGAAAGACAGAGGTGCAAGATGATAAAGAAAATTAGTGACTTTTGCGGATTTATCGGCGAGGAAGAATATGTAATCGGCGGTGTACTTTACAAGGTTTCTTCCACGTTTGCCCCTGCCAATATCTGTAATCTTGAAAACACTATAGGTGACAAAGTGCAAAAATATGTCGGCAGTGATTTTGCACATTTGACAAGTGTCGATGATAGAAATACAATGAATGCAGAATATATATGTTTGACTGCCGGGAAGGAGGACTAATGCAGTCTGATACAAATATCGGAATTACTGCTATCTACTGCCGATTATCAAGAGATGACGGTACGGAGACAGAGAGTAATTCAATCGGCAACCAAAAGAAAATGCTGACACAAAAGGCAAAGGAATTAGGTTTATCAAATACCAAGTATTATGTTGACGACGGCTATACGGGAACAAACTTCAACAGACCTGCTTTTCAGGAGCTTCTTGATGATATTGAAATGGGATATATATCGGTTGTTATCGTAAAAGACCTTTCCCGATTAGGGCGAGATTATGTTTCGGTCGGTCATTATACAGACAACTATTTCCCTGAACACAATGTAAGGTTTATTGCTGTTAATGATATGGTTGACAGTGATGAGGGCGAAAACGAAATCGCACCTTTCAAGAATGTTATGAATGAAATGTATGCGAGGGATATCAGCCGTAAGGTCAGGAGTGCTCATCGTATTCGTGGCAATATGGGAGAACCGTTATCACAGCCACCTTACGGGTATATGAAAAGTCCTGAGAACAAGAAAAAGTGGATAATTGATACCGAAGCGGCTGAGGTAGTCAGGGATATTTACAGAATGTGTCTTGACGGTATGGGTAACGAAGCTATTGCAAGGGAGTTACAGAACAGACAGGTGCTTATCCCTATGGCATATTGGCAAAGTAAAGGTCTTAACCGTGGCGGTAAGAAAACTCAACCGAATCCGTACAAGTGGTGCAAGACAACTGTACAGAAAATACTCTGTCAACAGGAATACTGCGGTGATGTTATCAACTTCAAGACCTATTCCAAAAATTTCAAGAACAAAACCCGTATTGATAATCCGGTGGAAAATTGGAAAATCTTCAAGGATGTTCACGAGCCAATCATTGACCGTGATATTTGGGAAACGGTACAGAAGCTCACAGCAAGAACAAAACGCAGAGCACCTAAGAAAGAGAATGCAAGAAAGCATATCTTTAGTGGTCTTATCCGTTGTGCTGATTGCGGCAGTAATATGAGTTATCATACCAATACCGTAAACAAGGATATTCACTATTTCAGTTGCAGTAATTATGTTAAAGATACCCGTGGTACTTGCCCTGAACGACACTATATCCGTGCTGATGCACTTGAGCAAATAGTAATCCTTGAACTGAAACGCCTTGCGATAATGTTACAAAAGGATGAAGCATTGCTTGCTGATATCCTTGAAAAGAAAACTAACAAAGATTTCTATGATGAGAAGAAGTTCCTTGAAGGAGAACTGCAGAAAGCAATAGTCCGTCAACAGATGGTGGCAACGCTCTATGAAAACTTGTATGAGGACAATGCAACAGGCAAGGTTACGGATGAATGGTTTACCCACATGTCCCACAAATATGAGGTTGAACGAGCTGAACTGAAAGTCAAGATATTTAACCTGAGAGAACAGGTTGCAAATATGCAAACGGTTCAGCACAGCAAGGATATGTTTATCGGTGCAGTAAGAAAATTCTTGGATATGGATACGATTACAGCACCACTCATTCACGAGCTCATAGACCACATTGATGTTTATGAGGCAGAGGGCAAGGGTAAAAACAAGACACAGCGAGTTGTGATTCACTACAACTTTGTAGGCTATCTTGAAATACCCGAAAACGACGAGCCTTGCTTCACAGCAGATACCCGTCAGGGAGTGGCAATAGGTTATATCTCAAAACCTACAGAAAAGTCAGCATAACAAAAAGTCGCACTCCGAAAGGAATGCGACGATACATAAAAACTAATAAATTAAATACAAAACTCTATTTTTAGCAAAAAAATTGAGTATTCACAGGTCAAATCCCTTATGAATACTCAATATGGTGCCGGTGACCGGACTTGAACCGGTACGATGTTGCCACCGAGGGATTTTAAGTCCCTTGCGTCTGCCTATTCCGCCACACCGGCACATCCACTAAATTATAATATTATCAATCGTTATTGTCAAGAGTTTTTTATGTCGTAAAAGATATTTTTAAAGATTTTTTATAAGATTTTTTATTTTTGTATTGCATTAAATTAAATAATAAAATACAATATACCTACCCCTTACAAAAGGAGAGATTGAATGAAACAAAAAGCTTTAGCTCCCGAAAAGCAACTAAAGCTTTCTCAGAAGAGAGAGAAAGAAATTGCTAAATGGGAAAAAGAGAAAAGCAGGCCAAAAGGAAAGTTTTATCTTCCGTATCTGATATTCATTATCAGCCTTATTTATCTTACTGATGAGGTTGCTTCGCAGATAGGTCCACTTATGAAAACAGAAATTGCAAATGGTCTTTTATCGGCTTACGGTGAAAGCTCTGTTGGTATTCTTGATATTTTAAGTATGATAGCAATACCTTTTCAGTGCCTTGCAATCTTTTATAAGCCTCTTTCCGATAAATTCGGCAGAAAGAAGTTTTTATTTATAAACACATTCGGTCTCGGTACTGCAATGCTTATAGTATTTCTTTCAAACAACATTCCGCTTTATGTTATCGGAACTTGTATGATTCAGTTCTTTGTTCCTCACGATATGCAGGTGGTTTACATAATGGAATCTGTTCCGAGTAAGCACAGAGCGAGAATTTATTTCACCATTAAAAGCTTTGCAACTCTGGGAATAATGCTTGTTCCTCTTCTGCGCAGGGTTCTTATGGATAATATGTATGAATGGCGAAATGTTTTCCTTGTTCCTGCGATAATAGGTCTCACTTCCTCTCTTATAGCCCTTTTCTTTGCGAGGGAAACAGATGCTTTTATCGAAGCCAGACTGAAATTCTTAAAAATGACAGATGAAGAGAGAGCAAAGGAAAAAGAAGAAAAAAAGGTTGAAAATGCCCAAGGCGGTATTATCAATGCTCTGAAATTTGTGTGGTCTCATAAGCAGTTAAAATGGCTTTATGTAGCAATGGCGCTGATGCATCTCGGCTATCTCATAACAATGTACTATCAGGTTATTATTTCTTACGGTTATGCAGGGAAATACGGTGAGATAACGGAAGCAGTTCTGAATCAGGTCAGTCTTAATGAAGTAACCTCAGCATTGTTTTTCTTCCCCATAGGTAGCGCAATTGTTCAGTTGTTTGTCGGCTTCCTCGGTGATTCGTTCGGAAGAAAGAAAACGGCAATTGTGATGTCTGTTTTATGTGTTCTTTCCTTCCTTGGCTTTACTCTCGGCTCTGCTTGGGGTTGGGAAACCTGGCTTGTTGGACTTTGTTCGGGTGCTTGTATAGGTAGCTTTTGGGGTGCAGGAGATATAACAAGCCTTATGATTAGCGAATCTTCGCCTACTAATCTTCGTTCTTCAATTCTTTCTACCCAGTTTATTGCAATGGGCATAGGAATAGCATTTTCCTATGTGGTAGGAATACCTCTCATAACAGTTCTCGGAAATTCTGTTATCAGTAAAATTTGTTTCTGCTTCGCCGTGCCCGGCTTTATCAGTGCTCTTGTGGTTCTTATGCTCAAAACAAAGGACACAACAGGCATTGACTTGAATACCGTTACAGGAAATGAATGGGAATAATAAAGGTGGTAAAATTATGAAAATAGCAAGTCAGACAGAATATGTATCAAAAAGATTAAACGATTATGAAGCGGTGAGAATGGTTTGTGAGGCAGGCTTTGATGCCATTGACTTTTCAATGTTCCATATGGCAAAGGATGACTGTCCTTTAAATACGGCTCTATATAAAGATATTGTTAAAGAGCTTAAAAATATTGCAGATGGTTACGGTAAGCCTTTCTGCCAGGCTCACGCACCGTTCCCGACCTTGAGAGACGGTGACGAGGAATATAATAAAAATATGCTCCCAAAAGTAAAGCGTTCCATTGAGATTGCAGGTATGCTGGGAGTTGAAAACATTGTTGTTCATCCCGTATTCTTCGGTGAAAACAAGTTCGAAAAGAATATTGAAATGTATATGGGGCTTTTAGATGATGCCAAAAATGCAGGGGTAAAAATTGCTCTTGAAAATATGTTTGGCAAAAAGAATCCCGAAACCGGAAAGCAAATGCCCAATGTTTGCAGTCTGCCCGAAGAGTTTGCAGAATTTTATGATGCTCTTCCGAGAGAATATTTCACCTGCTGTGTTGATATCGGTCACTGCGCTCTTGTTGGCTCAACTCCGGAAGCAATGCTTCGTGGTTTAGGTGGGGATAGGGTAGGATGCCTTCACGTTCACGATAACGATACCTTTGACGATTGGCATTTTCCGCCCTTCACTTTGGATTTGAACTGGACAGAAATTGCAAAAGCACTTGCAGATATTGACTATAAGGGTTACATAACTCTCGAAAGCGATAATATTCTTGCTGATATTCCCACAGAGCTTTATCCCTCAATGCTCCGCTATATGCACGATGCCGCAAGACACGTTGCAAATATGGTTGAAAGCTATAAGTGAAAATGCAACTCCTGATCATTTGCTCAGGAGTTGTATTTTTTTGCATATTTTTCTGTTTATTAGGAAAAGTAATTAAGAAAAAGGAGTGACCTGAAAAATGAAAATGAATTCCAATGTGCGGCCGTTCGGAATAAAAGATAAATTAGGCTATTTGTTCGGCGATTTCGGTAATGATTTTACTTTTATATTATCTTCATCTTTTTTAATGAAATTCTATACGGATGTTATGGGGGTTTCTCCGGCGGTAGTTGGTTCGATTATGGCAATTGCAAGATTTGTTGATGCCTTTACGGATGTTACAATGGGGCGGATTTGTGACAGAAGCAAAACTACCAAAAACGGTAAATTCCGTCCTTGGATTTTGAGGATGTGCGTCCCTGTTGCTATTTCTTCATTTTTAATGTATCAATCCTCTTTGGCTGATTTACCATATACTGTAAAGGTTATTTATCTTTTTGTTACCTATATTTTATGGGGCTCTTTTTTCTATACTTCCGTAAACATTCCCTATGGTTCAATGGCATCTGCAATCTCAAATGACCCTGATGACAGACAATCCCTTTCAACATATCGTTCAATGGGCGGTATGCTTGCAGGTGCATTTGTAACGGCAGTAATTCCTCTAATAGTTTATGATAAAGTAAACGGAAAAGATGTTATGAATGGTGGAAGATTTACTCTTATAGCAGGAATTTGCTCGGTGCTTGCCATTGTGTGTTATATTCTTTGTTACAGTTTAGTAAGAGAGAGGGTAACCTTTAACTCCCAACCATTGAAGCATACGGATAACAATGTTTTTAAAATGCTTGGCAACGCTGTTAAAAACAGAGCATTGATTTCAATTATTGCCGCATCTGTTGTGATGCTTTTAGCACAGCTAACCCTGCAACAAATGACAAATTATATTTACCCTAATTACTATGGGAATGCAAGTATGCAAAGCGTTTCTACTCTTGCGATGGCAGGCGGTATGATTATTGCTGCGGTTATTGCAAAGCCAATTGCCCGAAAATTCGGTAAGGCAGAGGTAAGCGCTTTTTCAAATCTTCTTGCGGGGGCGGGTAGTCTTTTAATCTACTTTATTCGTCCTCAGAATGTATGGATATATATTGCCATTCAAACTGTATGCTGGCTTGGTCTGGGTGTTTTTTCAATGGTTTCCTGGGCACTTATTACAGATGTTATTGATTATTCGGAAATTAAAAACGGAATAAGAGAGGATGGCTCTGTATATGCTCTTTATTCCTTTGCTCGTAAATTAGGTCAGGCGGCGGCATCGGGGGTAACAGGCGCACTTTTAACCGCAATCGGCTATTCGGAAAGCACCGCCTTTGACAAGGATGTTTTAGAAGGTATTTTTGATATATCAACTCTTGTTCCTGCTGTGGGTTTTATTCTTTTAGGGGTAATTTTATGGTTCTGGTATCCGCTTCATAAAAAACAGGTCAACGAAAATGTTGTATTTTTGGAAAAGAAGCATAAAAAATGAAGTAAACGGAATTACTTTCGGGTAATTCCGTTTACTTCATATATTTTTCTCTGTATTTTTTGGGTGTTAAATCTGTATATTTTTTAAAGGTTTTCGTGAAGTAATTAACGTCAAGCATACCGCATCGTTGAGCAATATTCTGAATTTGTATATTGGTTGAAACAAGTAAATCCTTTGCTCTTTCAATTCTTTGCTTGTTTACATAGTCCGTTAACGTACTGCCCGTTTCCTTTTTAAAAAGGGTGGAGAGATAGCTGGGGTTAACCTCGAATATTTTTGACAGGTTATTCAGGCTCAAATCCGATGCAATATCGCTTTCAATTTGGGTTATAACCTTTTGAATGAGAAGGGAATAGTTGCGCTGTGAATGCTTATTAACGAGTCTGCAGTATTTTTTTACCATATATTTGAGGAGCTCACCGCATTCTTCAACGCTTTGAGTTGCTTCAATTTTTAAAGCAAAGTCCGATGAAACAACATCAATATGAAAAGGATGCACCTTGCCTTGCTCTGCACCTTTTCGCAGTAGTGTGTTAAGAATAATAAGGTAGTTTTTTGTGTTTCTCAATGTGTCGGTAATACGTCTTTCAAGAGCATTTTCGGGAGTTATATTTGTAAATATCATTTCTGCCTTGTGCGAAAGACCTTTCGAAACTGCATCGATAAGCTCGTTTTCTTTTGCGTAGCGCCGTTCTAAAAGCTGAACTGTCATCCAAGGTTCAGCTTCTTTGTTTTGATTATTGTTTTGTGGAAAGATAGGTATCTCAACTTCTCTTTCCTTATGTTTTCTGACGATTGAAAAGTTTTCAAGTCCTTTAAAAATCAGTTCTCCGAAACTGTTTACAAGAGCAAGTATTGTATCATCATTGGGGAAATACGGAACTGCAGCATAATACTTTTCAAGCTGAATGTTGATATAAGAGGGGAGTGAGCTTTCAACAGCTTTTTTACTTATAGAGTTTTTAGTTATAAGCTCTTTTGTGTATGGACCGAGAACAAGTATTGATGGATTTTTACTTTCGGGAAGAGGTATGAAAATATAATTGCACATAAACATATCGGAAATAATTTTTATTTCATTTTTCTCAAAAGCAAGATTCTCTCTGAAAAAATTATTATAATCCTCCTGAAGATTCAATAGACCGCGAATCCCCATATCAATGTCTTCAGGAATTTGTCCTTTAGTTATAACGGTGCTTCTGATTTTTAGATTTTCCATAGTTTTTTTAAAAAAAATTAATTCACGCCCATAAAACAAATTACTCACCTCGTTACTATTGTTTTTATTATCGTATAATTTTTATAAAATTTCAAGAGTCTACAAAAAATAATACTAAAAAATGCAAAAAAAATACTCACGAAAAATGCGGATTTATTATAAAATTGAAACGCTGAAGGATTTTGTGTAAATTTAATAAAATTTATTGACAAAATCGGAAAAAATTAGAAAAAGGAGAGAATCTATTATGGCTAAAAAAGAAGTTAAATTAGATTCAAAAGGTTTCCGCAAGTTCGGTATGCGCGATAAAGTTGCTTATGCATTAGGTGACTTTGGTTGCAATATGAGCTTTGCATTAAAGGGAACAGTTCAGACTTTCTGGTTGGTTTATATGACAATGGAAACCGGCCTTTTATCAGGTTTATTGTTACTTGTTCAGGCTTGGGATGCTATCAATGACCCGCTTATCGGTAATTTTATTGATAACGATAAGAGAAAGTATAAGATGGGTAAATTCAAAACATACATATTCATTGGTGCTTGTGGATTGCTTGTTGCAGGTGCAGCAGTTTTTCTTCCCTTCCCAAATGCAAATGTTGTAGTTAAGGCGATTTTATTTGTTCTTGGTTATATTGTTTGGGATGCTTGTTACACTGTTGCTAATGTTCCTTATGGTTCTATGCTATCCCTTATTACAGAAGATACAGGTGAACGTGCTCAGCTTTCAACCTGGCGTTCAATCGGTTCAATGTTTGGTAACATCGTTCCTATGGTAGTTCTTCCTATGATTATCTGGCAGAAGGTTACTTATGACGGAACCGGTGATTATCACGAAAATCCTATAACAGGTGAGGCATACAAAATTGGTGATGCTGTCCTTGACCCTCTTACAGGCAAACAGTTCGAAACCTTGTTAGGTAACCGAGTTTTCTTTGCCGCTCTTATTATGGGTGTTCTTGGCTTTATTGCATTTATGATTATGATAAAGCTCACCACTATCCGTGTTGATGAAAATTCCGTTAAAACAAACGAAGGTGGCGGAAAGTTTAATATCATTTCTTCCTTCGGCAAGTTTATGAAGAACCGTCCTGCAGTAGGTGCAACTGTTGCAGCTATGGGTATGTTCCTTGGTATGCAATCTGCTACAACTGCAAACACAATTATGTTTGCAACTTATTTCAATAATGCCTCAATGTCAGGTGTTGTTACTGCAATTGGTTTCCTTCCGATGATTGTGTTTATCCCCTTTATTAAACCTCTTGTTAATAAGTTCGGTAAAAAAGAGGTTTCTGTTGTTGGTTCAATTGTAACTCTTGTTGGTGCTTGCGTTATGATGGTATTCCCAACTGTAGAAAATCGTGATACTGCTTTGATTATTTATCTTGCAGGTCTTATACTCTTTGGCATAGGTATGGGTGTTTACACTTGTGTTTCTTGGGCTATGATGAGCGATGCTATTGAATATAACGATTGGAAGTTTGGTACTCGTGAAGAAGGTACAGTTTATTCACTTCACTCATTCTTCCGTAAACTCGCTCAGGGTGTTGGTCCCTCCGTTGTATTGCTTATTATGGGTGCCTTGGGTTATGATGAAAAACTGGGTACAATCGGTCAGAGCTTCCAGACCTCAAAAAATATGTGCTGGTTAGTTGCCGGTCTTTATCTCTTTAGCGCTATTTTACAGTTTATCGGTATTGCTGTAATTTACAATCTTGATAAGAAAAAAGTTGATAAAATGACTGCAGAGCTTGAAGAAAGAAGAGCTACAGCGAAAGCAGAGGTTGCTGAATAAGAGCTTTTCTTAAAACGGCAGAAAATGAATAAATAAAAATGAAACTGCCGACAATTACTGTGTCGGCAGTTTTTAATAATTAAAACAAAATTTTCCAAAAGGAGAAATTTATGAGAAAAATTTTAAACATTAACAGGAAATGGGCTTTTTCAAAACAGGCAACAACAGTTCCTTCAGAAATGCCTTCAAATTGGTGCTTCGTTAATCTCCCTCATTCCTGGAACGCTATTGACGGTCAGGATGGCGATAACGATTATTTCCGTGGCACTTGCTACTATGTAAAGAGCTTTAAGAAATTCGAGCTTCCCGAAGCAGAAAAATACTTCCTTGAAATCAAGGGCGCAAACTCTTCGGCAGATGTATATCTCAACGGCAAGGTTCTCGCTCACCACGATGGCGGTTATTCAACCTGGAGAGTTGATATAACAAACGGCATCAAGGATGAAAATCTTCTTGTTATTGCAGTTGATAATGCTGCAAATGAAGTGGTTTATCCCCAGATGGCAGACTTTACCTTCTACGGTGGTCTTTACAGAGATGTTAACATCATTTGTGTGAATGACTCTCATTTTGAGCTTATGCACCACGGCGGACCCGGTCTCAAAATCACTCCCGAAATCAACGGCGTTAATGCTGACGTTGAAATTGAAACATGGGTTGTTAACCTTAAAGATAATCAGAAGCTTCGTTATGTAATCAAAGCTGCTGACGGTAAGGTAGTTGCAGAAAAAGAAACAACTGATACTAAAATTTCTCTTGAAATCAATAACGTTCATCTTTGGAACGGTAAAAAGGACCCCTATCTTTATACTGCAGAAATAGAGCTCGTTTATGGCGATAAGGTTCTCGATAATATTTCCTCTCGTTTTGGTTGCCGTACCTTTAAAATCGACCCTGAAAACGGCTTTATTCTCAATGGTGAAGAATACCCCTTGCGCGGTGTATCTCGTCACCAGGACCGTTGGGGCTTTGGTAACGCTCTTCTCCCTGAACATCATAAAGAAGATATGGATTTGATTTGCGAGGTTGGAGCAACAACAATCCGCCTTGCTCACTATCAGCACGACCAGTATTTCTATGACCTTTGCGATGAAAGAGGACTTGTAATCTGGGCAGAAATTCCCTATATTTCAAACCATATGCCCGGTGGCAGAGAAAATACAATTTCTCAGATGAAAGAGCTTATTGTTCAGAACTATAACCACCCCTCAATCGTTGTCTGGGGACTTTCAAATGAGATAACAATGAAGGGCGATTCTGACCCCGACCTTCTTGAAAACCATAACATTCTTAATGACCTTGTTCACGAGATGGACAAAACAAGACTTACAACTATCGCGGCAGTTTCAATGTGTGATATTGACAGTCCTTATATCCAGATTCCCGATGTTGTTTCCTATAACCACTATTTCGGTTGGTACGGCGGAGATACAACTATGAACGGACCTTGGTTTGATAATTTCCACGCTAAATACCCGAATATTCCAATCGGCTGTAGCGAATACGGTTGCGAAGCTCTTGACTGGCATACCTCCGACCCCAAGCAGGGCGACTATACAGAAGAATATCAGGCATATTACCACGAGGAGCTTATCAAACAGTTCTTCTCCAGAAAATACCTCTGGGCAACCCACGTATGGAATATGTTTGACTTTGGTGCTGACAGTCGTAACGAAGGTGGCGAAAACGGACAGAACCATAAGGGTCTCGTAACCTTTGACCGTAAGTATAAGAAAGACTCCTTCTATGCATATAAAGCATGGCTTTCTGATGAAAAATTCGTTCATATCTGCGGTAAAAGATATATCGACAGAGTTGAAGATGTAACAAAGGTTACTGTATATTCAAATCTTCCTGAGGTTGAGCTTTTTGCAAACGGCAAGAGCCTGGGTAAGAAAACAAGTGATGTTCATTTCTTCTATTTCGATGTTCCTAATAGCGGCGAAACAGAGCTTAAAGCTGTTGCAGGCGAGTTTACAGATACATCAGTAATCCGCAAGGTTGATGTTTTCAATGATTCTTACAGACTTCGTGAAACAGGCGCAGTTCTCAACTGGTTCGATATTACCGAAATTGACGGCTATTTCTCACTTAACGATAAAATGAGTGATATTATGGCTTCTGAGGAAGGCAGACAGCTCTTTATGGGTCTTATGGCAAATGCTATGAAGAACCACGGTGATAAGTCAATGATGGGTGATATGGGCGCAGAAATGCTTTCAGGACCTATGATGCAGATGATGGGCGGTTTCACCGTTATCCGTCTTGCAAACCTTATGGGCGCTGCAAACCTCCACTTCACAAAAGAAGAGCTTCTCCAGCTCAACGCAGCACTTAACAGAATTAAAAAGTAAAAAACTAAAAGCACTTTGCGAGAGCAAAGTGCTTTGTTTTTTAGCCGCCAGTCGCCAGTTACCAGCCGCCAGTATGTAAAAGTAGGGCAAAGCTTGTCCCTCTTTTTTGCGAAGCAAAAAGGAGGGGGGACCACCGCAGGTGGTGGGTTGCCCCGTAGAGATTATACTTCGTAGATGAGTACTATCTTAATGCCCTTTTTTCTTCTTTGATTTCAATATCTTGTTTTTCTTTTTATAATCAATAACAGTATAAATGATAATAAAAATTGCAAAAGAATAAGTTAATAAACTCAAGAAAAAGTAGGCATTACTACGGATTCTTAATCCTTCTTGTGCAGTATCAAATTCAAGCAAGGGTTCATTATTTGCAACTATTTCAATAACACGGTCATTATTTGGGCTTTTTAATATTTTTAATTCAGTTTCCTTTGGTGTTTTTTCAAGTTTATCAAGCAAATCATCAGAACAGCAGTATTTGTCAATAATTCCCAAAGATCCATCATTAAACCACAGCGTGATATCGGTAAATGTGCCAGCTGGTTTCTTATGACCGCTGAATTCTTCATATATGCAAGTTAAATCAATTGCTTTTTCTTTTTCAATCGGTTGGTATAAAAACGATAAATAAAGAAATAATGACCCTGTTAAAACCATTGAAAAAATTAGTGTTAAAGAAACCCATTTATTTATTGGTTCCGACTTTTTATATCTCTTTGCCATATTTTCACCTATGCAAATTAATAAACTCAATTAGTCTTAACCAATCAAGACGGCTGAAATAGTGAACGCCGTCTCTCATATGGTAACCAACGTCACCTTGGAAGAATTTATCGTCAACCTGTGGCGGTCTGTCCTCATATTTAAAACCGTTGTTAAATGCATCGCTTGATGCAACGCAACAAAGCATTTCTGAAAGCGGGTCTGCCCATTTATCAAGAGCGGCGCTGCCTATAAGCACCTTTCTCGGTGCAATTGATGCTACAAGATAATGCTGGTCAAAGGGCATAGCTTGTTCGTTGTTGCAGTATTTTCTATAATTCTCACAGAACCAGAAAGGGAAATTACGGCAAATATCTGCAACTCTTTCGCCACCCTCGGATGTACCTCTTGCAATTGCCGCACCGCTGCAACCGGAATCATTTGAATATGAAAAAGCAAATCTTTCATCGGTTGCGCCTGCTAAAAGTGCAGTTTTGCCAAGCCTTGAATGACCGCATACTGTTGCACAGTCAAGGTCTAATTTTTCGGGTATAGTTTCGGCATAATCAAGCACCCTCTGTGCGCCCCAAGCCCACATAGCAATTTTACCGCAGTCAGTTGCACCTCTTTTGCCGTCAGGGTATAAAACACCTGCAAGCTTATTTGAGAAATCACCATCGTCACTTGTGATGTCATCGTAGTATAAAGATAATACCGCAAAGCCGTTGTCAATAAGCTCCTCAGTGGGCATATATCTGTCGGGATTTTCGGGTCTGAAATTCACGTGAATGAAAAAGGGATGTTTTTTATCATCTGTCGGAAGAGTTGCTAAAAAGGGGAATGAAAATTCCTTTCCGTTAATAATGCAGTTAGCAGTAACTCTGTTGCAAACTGCTTTTCCTGCACAGAAATTAGGAATTACAGCTTCCTCAACTTCAAAGGTTATTTTGTCGGGTTTTGGTGGCATATAGCCGTATAAATCAGTATAAACTAATTCAAGCATTTCTTCTCTTGTTTTCAGTTCGGGAACATTTCTTTCTTTAAGCATTTCTTTGAGCATAATTTCAACTCCCAAATTCCAATTTGTTGAGGTAATTATATCATATATAGAAAAAAATTACAATCTAAGTAGGTGTGAAATCCGTTTGCTTGTCAGGGTAATTTCATTATGCAGTACTTCATTGCAAAGCGGTTTATTTATCGAATTTTCACCAAGGCGAACAGGTGCAAGATGGACTACGGGTTTGAATCCCTTATTAGAGAAAAGCACCAACCACAAGGGTTGATGCTTTTCTTTGGCCCGCCCAAAGGGATTCGAACCCCCGTTCTTCAGAATCGGAATCTGCTGCGTTATCCAACTGCGCCATGGACGGAGATATGTCTTTAATATTATAAACATAATATCAAAGCATTTCAAGAGAAATAAAAAATTTGTTCAACTCTACCAACAAAAACAACTAGCATTTTATATTAAAAACAGGTTTTGCCATTGTTATTTTTGTGTAATTATGTTAAAATTAACTTATCATACAAAAAGGGGGATTATTATGGCTAAAGGTAGCATCAACTCTGCTGTTGATAAGGTTAAATGGTTTGCAGGAGAAATAAAAGACCATTGGAATACTCCTGCAGAGGGTAAATATGTTCCTTATAAAGAATATAAGGATGTTGTTATCGGTGTCGGTGCAAACTACACAGGCACAAAAACCCTTGAATATATCGGTTTCTGGTCAAGCTGTTTCCTTATTATGCACCACTACAAATTGCCTTATCTTACATTCTCTGTTATCGGTCTTCTGAATATGCCCTTGGGTTATATTTCGGCTCTTATCTGGTGGTATGTTTGCGATAACTTAGGCTTCTTACCTAAAAAGACGGAGAGAAAGGTTTATCTTGTCTATGGCTTGATGATGCTGTTTGGCATTTCAACGCTTATTTTTGACTATTCAATGCTTTTTAACCAATCGGGCTCGTTTATTACTATGCTCAACAGCTTTGAGGGTATGAATGCCACGGCGTGCTTCAAAACCTTCGGTACTCATTTTCTGTATACCGGTTGGGTAGGCGCCCGCAATATTTTCTGGCGTAAAAAGCTCATACCTAAATACGGCAGATATAAATACAGCCTTTACTGCGATGTTATACCAAAGGCTATAATGGTTATTCTTATCGGTTGGCTTCCCGTTTATAATATTGCTGACGTTGCAACACGTGTGTGGGTTGCTAATCTGCTTTTTGCTACATATAATGTTTTCGGCTTCGGTAATGTTCTTGAACAATGCACAAGAGCTATCAGTCCTAACTTACAGGAAAGAATCCTTGTCAGAAGCTATCCCGTAAAAATATCACATATTTTTAACTCCATTCTTGCGATCATTCTTCCTGCCATTGTGGGCACCCTCCGTCACGAATGGGCAGATATCAATTTCTACAGATTCGTAATTCCCATAACCTTCTGCATTTCTGCAGCTTTCACAATGGGGCTTGCAGGCAGAATTAAGGAGCGAATTCCTCAGCCGCCCATTGAAAAGAAGGTTCAGATTAAGTTCTGGGACGGTATGCTTGGTGTTCTGAAAAACAAATATCTTCGTATCAATACAATTGTTGGTCTTATAGACTCTCTCGGTAACGGTATGCTTCCCTTTGCAACAATTCTTTATTTTTATACCTTCCGTTTAAGCGGTCTCCCGTATTCATTATTGGTTGCCCTCATTTCCTTTGCAGGTACTCCGCCTGATTTATTATCACCCTATTTTCTTAAAAGATTTTCATATAAACAGATTATGATTTTCTATCAGCTCAGCCGTGCAATCGGTAATGCAATTATTGCTGTTGCAATGTGGACTCTCGGTGATAATCTTGCTCTTTGCGGAACAATCTGCGTTGTTGTTCTCTTCTTTATGGAAATGACCAAAACTGTTCCCGCAACTGCAGGTCACGATATGAATGTTCGTATCGGTGACTATCAGATGTATCTGTCAGGTGAGCGCCTTGAAAGCTTTTCGGGAATCTTCGGTTGGTTCACAGGGCCCATTACCTCATTTGTTAGTCTTATTATTCCGATTTTCTTACTCAGATACGGCTTTAACAGTAACTGGGAAATCCTTTTCTTTGACGGTTCAAGAAGAAACATCGTTGTTGTACCGATTATTATTGATGCCATCGGATTTTTCCTTATGACAATTCCGTATCTTTTCTGGGATTACGATAATAAAAAGCAGAATCTTGTTATGGAGGTTCTGAAAAGACGTGCCGAGGTTACGGAAAAGAAAGCCCAAGAGGAAGGCGTTTCAACCGCCGGTACTTATAAAGGCTAAGGGGGTGAGTTGAATGAGTAGAAAAGAAAAGAAACAAAACAAAGTTAACGATTGGCAGACTGATGTTCACCTTGATATTCCCGAGGATGAAATCTGGACTTATCAGGTTCCCGGTCTTGCGGCACCTCATATCAACAAACCCTATAAATACTATAATTTAAAGAAAGCAATATTTGTTATTGTTATTATTGTAGCGGTTTCTCTGTCAATGTATTTCAGCGTTAGAGCTTTGCAGAATGATACTTTTGAGTACACTGAAACTGAGCAGGGTATTGAATTTTCGAAATTCAGTAACACCGGTTATCTTTATGAGCTTGATATTGATTATGTGTCGGATATTGAGTATATTGCAGGCAACAATGACCCAAACACAAACTTTAGGGTAGTTAAAGATACCTCAAAGCCTATAACATCTGTAAGACAATTTACTCTTAACTGTGACGATAAAATCAGAACAGTAAGAATCGGTGCAAATGTTGAGTTCGTTGATACCAAGTCCTTCTATTCCTGCTGGGCGTTGCAGAATATTGAGGTTGATGAAAATAATCCCAACTACTGCGATGTTGACGGTGTTCTTTATAACAAAGATAAAACAGAAATTCTTTGTTACCCATGTGACCACGATGAATATCTCCGTCAGAAATACGGCTACGAAAAAGAGCTTTATAAGGACGAGGTAACACCCGAATACGAAAAAGATATTCAGACCTATGTTGTTCCTTCAACAGTTGAAAAAATTGATGAAATGTGCTTTAACTATGCAAATCTTCGTGTGATTTATTTGCCCGAGGGTTTAAAGACTATTGAAACATTAGCGGTCTTTAAGCTCCACGAAAGAGCTGACCAATGGAGCACAACTCCATCACTTACCAATGTTTATTCATATAAATCCGATAAAGTGACAGACACTCATTTCACATCTGAAAAGGCACTGGGCGAAGTATATAATTCCTTGCCCGAGGGTCTCCAATTTATCGGTTCGGATGCTTTCAGCTATAACCAGGCTCTTTCTTATGTGTATATTCCCAAAAGTGTTACATATATCGGTCACCACGCTTTCTGGGACACAGTATATAAAGAGGACGGCGAGCTTAAGGGTGTTACAGAAATTTATGTGGCTTGCTCCGAAGAGGAGTTCGGTAACCTTGAAATAGGTGACGACTGGAGGCCAAAATATGACTACCTGCTCTTTAAAAAGGCTGTTGATGTAAAACACGAAGCAGAAAGAATAAACAAATAAAATAAAAATCGACGTTTACTGAAAAGTAAATGTCGATTTTATTATTTAAGTAATTATATACTTTTGTTAGTTATTTTAAGTAACAGATTTATGATACGCATTAGCAGAAATCCCCACGGGCGATGTGTATGTGTATAAACATAGTCAAAAAGTTTACCAATAAAATCTGTACGGTTATGTTGATAAGATTTAGTCAGTGTGCATTCCGGTGGTGTTTTATAAGGGTATAGACCGCAGAGCTTTAAATCTTTTAGAAATGGTTTGAACTGCTTTGACGGCATTTGCGTTAATGCGTATAAACCGCCCCAAAGGTAAAGCATAAGTCTATTGGCAGTTTCAGTGGGGTAAATGCCATCATTTCGTTCGTAGTATTGTTGTACTATTTTCGCTTCGGTTAATGTGGATTGAGTTCGTTTTTTTGAAAATGAAGAAGTGCTATTATTTGAAGCAGAACCAACAACAATTCTGTGGTAGTATATGAGTGAATTTGCTTCGAAAATTTTAGGGTTACAGCGAAAGCACTCGAAAACGTATAGGGCATCTTCTCCAAAGACTAAACCGGGATGAAAATGCAGATTGTTATCATTTAAAAAGCTTCTTTTAAAAATACTGCGCCATACTACGCTGTCTTTCCAGGATTCTTTCAGTGTTCCCTCTTTCGAGAATAAATCGTCGGTAGTTTCAAATGTCCTGCTGTTAATAATAATACGGTCGTATTCGTTGGTCGAGATGATTGTTTTGATCTCTTGTAAGCAGTTTTCTTTTATCAAGTCATCTGAATCGATAAACCAAATATAATCCCCATTAGAATGTTCTAAACCTACATTTCTTGCGACAGATACCCCGCTGTTTTGTTGGTCGATAATATGTATGTTGGGGTGTGTAAGGGCGTATTTATTAAGAATTTCAAGACTTGAATCTTTAGAACCATCGTTAATACAGATAATTTCATATTCATCTGTGGGAATATCTTGCTTCAACAAAGAATTAAGACACTCTGCAATATAATCTTCAGTATTGTAAACAGGTATAATAAACGATAAAAACATATTGCCTCACCTTTGAAAAGATAATACTATTATTTTGATTTATTTGTCAATTTGCCTGATAGTTTAAAAAAGTTTTGCATTTATGCCTTCCAAAATTTCCTGTCTAAGCTTCTGTATTGTATGGCCTCAAGAATATGCCTGTTTTCAATATTTTCGCTTTCGTCAAGGTCTGCAATTGTTCTTGCAACCTTTAAAACCTTATCATAGGCTCTTGCGGAAAGTCCTAATTTTTCAAAAGAAATCTCCAAGGTTTTTGCGGCGGCAGGGGAAAGCTCGCAATATTTTCTTGTAAGAGAAGATGTCATTTTTGCGTTGCAGGTAATTCCTGTACCCTTGAAACGTTCGATCTGAATTTGTCGTGCCTTGTTAACTCTTTCACGGATTGCGGCGGAGCTTTCGCCATCTTCCTTGTCGGAAAGCTGATTATAATCAACGGGCGGAACCTCAATATGTATATCGAGCCTGTCTAAAAGGGGACCTGATACTTTTGAAAGATACCTTGCAGGCGCACCTTTGGGGCAACTGCACATCCTTGTAGGGTGACCGTAATAACCGCAGGGGCAAGGGTTCATTGCGCATATAAGCATAACCGAGCAAGGATAAGTTAATGCACAAGCCGCACGGGAAATTGTTATTGTACCGTTTTCAATGGGTTGCCTTAAAACCTCCATTGTGCTTCTGTTGAATTCGGGTAATTCATCAAGAAAAAGTACTCCGTTGTGAGCAAGGGAAAGCTCGCCCGGTTTTGGTATTGTTCCGCCACCGGAAAGACCTGCAGGGGAAACAGAATGGTGAGGTGCTCTGAACGGACGGTAATTTATAATGGCTTCATCCTTTGAAAGATTGCCAGAAAGGGAATAAATCTTTGTTGTTTCAAGGGCTTCGTCAACTGTTATATCGGGCAGAATCGTGGGTATACGTTTAGCCAGCATACTCTTGCCCGAACCGGGTGGTCCAATCATCATAACATTATGACCTCCTGCGGCGGCAACCTCTAAAGCACGTTTTACTTCAAACTGACCTTTAACATCTTTGAAGTCGGGAAGATGCTCAGGCATTTCGTAGTGCTTAAAGGGTATCAGCTCAACGGGTTGTATCTTCTTAACATCATTGATATGGTCAACAAGCTGTTTCAGGCTTTCAACACCATAAACATTAACGCCTTCAACAATAGCAGCTTCCTGACAGTTGTCAAAGGGAACATAAACATCCTTAACGCCGTTTTCCTTTGCGGCAATTACCATTGGTAAAACGCCCTTGACACCTTTAACCGCTCCTGAAAGAGACAGTTCACCGATAAATACCGCTTCTTTATAGTTGCCGATAATCTGCTTTGTTGCGGAAAGCACCGCAATTGCCATGGGTAAATCGTAAAGAGAACCCTCTTTTCTTACGTCGGCAGGAGCAAGGTTAAAGGTGAAATGAGAGCTTAAGTGCATTATAAGTCCTGAATTGTTGATTGCCGCAATTATGCGGTCTCTTGCCTCGCTTACTGAAGTGTCGGGAAGACCTACAATGTCAAGAATAAATTTGCCGTTTGTTATGTTTAACTCAACATCTATCATATATGATTCAAGACCCAGTAAGCCTACACTTTTAATTTTAGTGAACATATTATTCAGTGTCGCCTTCCTCTGTTAAATCTTCCACAACCGAAACATCAACAGATAACTCTTTTATCGCTTTTTCAGTATTTGTTTCGTTTTCAGTTTCTTCAAAAATTGGCTCCGATTCATCGGTTTCCTCAACATAAAGAGGGGGATTGAAGTTGAAAAGTCCCGATTTCATAATTGAAATAAGCAAAAGAAAAATAACAATAGTAACAGCAGAAATTGCACAACCCAATAAAAGTCCTTCAGGAACATATTTAAAGGTTACTGTGTGTTCGCCTTCGGTTATATATACGCCTAAAAGTGCATCGTCACCAATACCGACAATTTGGCTTTGAGAAGCCTTTTGACCGTCAATATAAATGTTCCAACCACTGTCGTAGTTAATTGAGGTGTAAAGAACACCGCTTTCGGAAACATTGATTGTACCTTCTATTTCAGTTTCTTCAAATTTTGTAACATTAAGAGAGTCTGCTTTTAATTGCTCGTAACCTTGCTTGAAGGATTCGTCATCAAGAGTTACTGCATAAAGATATACGTAACCGTCCGTACCTTCGGCAATAGGTGCATATATTTTTATAGATTCCCCTTTTTTCAGATAGCCTAAATCCATAATATAGGGTTTGGTATCAATGCCCTGTGCAATAACAGAACCGTCTTCAAGAGTGAATGTGATGTTGTCGATATTGTTGTTGCTTGTTTTGAAATAAACGTAAGCGTTTCCGCTTTCTTTAACAGTAAGCTTAAAGGTTAAAGACGCACCGGCAGTGTCATCAACAACATAAGGGTAACAGCCTGAATCATCAAAAGAAAGGTTGTTGCAGGAAGCACCCGTACCCGAAACATCGGTAAGCTCAATATCGTTATAAACTGTATGAATACCCGTTGCACAACCGAAAAGCTCGCTCTGTACTTCAAAGGGATTGGAGTTGTCATGAGACCATTGAGTAATTGCTTCGTTGACTCTGAAAGCTATGGGGAGCTGATAAAGGTTTTCGTATGCAGTATATTTATCAACCGTAAAAAGCTCCTTGTAAAGCTCGGGATTCATTTCTGCCTTTGAGCCTGTAAAGTTATCAACAATGTAATCAAGAGCAAAGAAGGCGTTGTAAACGGGCGTTTGCCTGTGGTAAGTGTAGCTGTTTATAAAGTTTGAGAACATACCAAGATTTGACTGCATATTGGCTACATTTTCATAAGCCATAGATGTGAATGTAGACATACCGTTGTAGTAGTACCAACATGGGTCCATTCTGGCTCTTAAAGCGGTTAATTCCATTCTGTAAGAGTCGTTACCCTCATATTCATCAATTTTATCTTTAATTTCCTGAAATTCATTGTAATCACCAACAAAGTTTGTTTTTGTCTGGTCCATACTGTAGTTATTGGTATTTGCAACTGTGTATTCTGCACAAACAGAGCAAAGAACAAGAGCTGCAGCAGCAATAGCAGGGTATTTATCATTTTTGAGAATACCTAATGCAAGACAGTAGATGCCTATAAAAGCAACACAAATCCATACACCTGTTTCGCTGAAATTCTTTGAGCCGATTTCCTGAACGAGTATTATAAAGGCAATTGTTGCAACACCAACGCCGATAATCTGGCGGTTTGTGTATTCTTTGATATTTTTAATTGCTTTATAGGCGAAAATAAGCAAGAGGAAGGAATACATATAAGAAAATCTGTATGGTAAGTCATTGGGGAAATGGAAGCCGTGCCAGATATAGTTAAGGTAGTTTGTGTAACAGCTTGCAAACATAACCCCAAGAATTCCGATGCTCATAATCTTTTCTTTAATTGAAATTTTGTTTGAAAATATGAACAACGGAACAAGCATAACGGTAAGAATACCGCAATAAACATTGGGTAAAACATCAGTTCCGCTGCTTCTTATGGTCGGGTCAAGGTATGCAAGATGATTTGCGAGGAAATCAAAAATTGAAAAATAGGTTTTAAATTCCGTGGGGAAAGTGCCCGAGGTTGCGGAGCAGTTTGTTAAAATAAAATATACAGGCAAAAGCATAAATGCCGAAAGCATTGCCGCACCTATGGAGCAAAATGCAAATTTAACGCCGTTATCAAAGAATTTGGAGTTTCTTAAATTGTTGTAAGCCCAGGAGAAAAAGCCTTTTATACCTTTTTCACGTTTTGCAAGCTTTCCGAAATATGTGTCTGTGAAATTATGATTACTGAAGTAATAGTAAATGAAATAAAGAACCGAGAAAATACAAACCATATAACCCATATAGTAGTTTGTAATAAGAGTGAGTGCAAGAGTTATTGTGTAAAGCTTTAACTTGCGCTCGCTTATTAGTTTTTCAATTCCCAGCATAACGAGGGGAAACAGGTAGAAGGAATCAATCCACATAATGTTCCAATAATAAGCGATAAAGTAACCGCTGCAAGCGTAAAGAACACCGAATGCAGATGTAAGAGGGGATGCCTCATTATGCCTTTTAGATAAGAAATAGGAGAATGTAAAGGAGGCTAAAGCGGCTTTTAAAAGCACCATAACGGCAATTGCTTCGGGCATATTTTCGTGACCGAGCAGGAGCATCACAACAAGGAATGGCGAAGAAAGGTAGTTAAAGAAGTTTCCTAAAAAAGCACTACCGCCACCGGAAGTCCAGGAGTAAATTAAACTATCAAAATTAGTAATTCTTTCGTAAAGCTCCGCGAACAACGGACCATATTGATGATAGAGGTCCATTCTTAAAATTGTTGTATCGCCAAAGGGAATCATATCGTAGCAAAAATACACTACAAGCATAATTCCTGCGGTACAAGCCGCAGCGAGCCAGGAATAGCGAGTTTTATAAAACGGCTTGCATAAGGGAGAGGTTTTTGCGTTTGCTTTCAAGTTTTTTATCATTTCCAAGTTCTTCCTTTTAAGAATAAAATAATACATAATAAATAATACCATAATAGGATGTATCTTTCAATGCTTTTTATTTTGATATTTGTGAATATTTTTTTAAACTGTTCTAAATTCGGACAAGTGATAATAGTATTTTTTGAAAGGACTGATAACAATGAAGGAATTTTTAAATGCAATATCACTGTTGCCCGATGAATTTAAAACTGCTTTAGAGGCAATACCCGAAAAGCTGGCGTCTTCGGTAAAGGAAATCCGTTTTCGCAATGGTGAGCCACTTACTCTCAACACTAAGGATGAGGTTTTTTATTTAAGGAAAAATGGTGTTCCGACGGTTTCCTTTTGTTCGGATTTGATTATTACAAATGAAAAAGCTCTGCAAGAAATAGTATTCCACCTTTCACGCCGTTCTCTTCATACATATCAGGATATGATTGCAAAAGGCTTTATACCCTTGCGCGGTGGTTCAAAAGCCGGCGTAGTGGGCAGGGCAGTTATGAAAAACGGTTCGGTTTATTCCGTTTCGTCCTTTAACTCTGTGAATATTCGTGTTGCGAGGGAATTTTACGGTTGCTCAAAGCAGTTAACAGAAGCTATTGGTGATGATTGCACATCTTTTTTAATAATCGGAGCTCCTCTTTCGGGAAAAACCACTCTTTTGAGAGATTTGTGCCGATATTATTCGGGGAAAAACAGACTTAATCCCTTGAAAACCGCAATCATTGATGAACGTGATGAAATAGCATCACGTTCCTTTGGTGAGGGGGTGGATGTAGGTATTCATACTGATGTTTTGACTCTATACCCAAAAGCCGTGGGAACGGAAATTGCTGTCAGAACACTTTCTCCCGATATAGTTGTGCTTGATGAAATAGGATCAGATGCAGAGGCAAAAGCAATGCTTTCGGCAGTGAATACAGGTGTCAGCTTTATTGCAACCGCCCACGGTTCAAGCTTTGAAGAGGTGTTAAGAAGACCCAATATTAAAAGGCTTGTTAATGCAGGTGCATTTAAAAAAGCTGTTGTTCTGTGCGGTAAAGAAGCACCCTGTACGGTTAAGGAGATGGTAACCTTTTGAGAATTTTGTTTGTTATTACATTGGCAGGAGCTTTTTTGTTTTTTGGTACTTTAAACATATTAAAGCAAATTAAAAATACCAATGCTTTGGATGAAATTGTGCGCTTTATAGCTCTTGTTAAATCAGAGGTTAGATACAGAACCGCGGAATATGACGATATATATACAAAAGCAAAGGCGCAAAATTATAAATACATTTTCTTTTCTGATGGGGAAATATTTGTTGATAAAGCTGTTGGCAGTAAATGCTTTGAAGAATTTAAAAGCTTTATTAAAAAAATAGGGACAACGGATGAAGCGGGGCAAATAAATTTTTGTGATGAATACAGTGAACGCTTTGAAGAACAGCTTAAAAGCAAAAAAACAAAGGAAAAGGAAAAGCTTCAGGTCAATACTGCTTTGAGTATTATGGGTGCTCTTACTGTTCTTATATTCTTTTTATAGGTGGATTATGGATTTTATAATTATTATAAAAATTGTTGCAGTTGCACTTGTGATTGCATTTTTAAATCAACTACTGCAAAAAGCAGGAAAAGAAGAATATACCTTGCTTTTGACAATTGCAGGCTTGTTGATTGCATTTATGATGCTTATTCCCGAGCTTACGGAATTAAAGGATGCATTGTCGTCGGTGATGGAGTTTTGACATTTTTAAAAATAGGTGTTTTTGTTTTAGCAGGAATTGTTCTTCTTGTTTTGCTTAAACGAAACGCGCCTTCTTTTGCGATATTGGGTGAGATTACACTTGTTGCTATAACAGTTCTCGCCATTACCCCTGAAATTGAAAAAATGTTCACTTTGTTTGATAATTTTCAAGATATTTCGTCAGTTAGTGCAACCTCTCTCAAAATTATGTTCAAGGTGTTCGGTATTCTTGCGGTGGGTGGAGTCGTTTCCGATATATGCCGAGATAATGGCGAAAGTGCTGCGGCAGGTGTGGTGGAGTTAAGTATGAAAATATTGGCAATTTCAGGAGCATTGCCGGTTTTTACGGCAGTACTTGAAATTGCAACCACCTTTTTTTAACTGTAAGAGGTAAAAAATGAAAAGATTTTTTAAAAAATTCCTTTTTTTCGTAATGATTTTAATTTGTCTTTCTGCATTATCTGTTAACGCGAATGCCCTGGAAGAAAATATTGATTCATATAGTGAAGAATTTGATTTTCAGAGTATGGCGGATGCAATAGATGATGAAACTGCAGAGATTTTAAGCGAAATAGGAATTGATGAAATAAGCTTTGAAAAAATCTTTTCTGTAAATATAACTAAAGTTTTTGATGTTCTTTTTGATTTAGCTAAACGCTCTTTTGATGAGCCTTTAAAATTTTTGGTAGCCTCCATCGGAATTTTGATATTAACTGCCCTTTTCTCTTCTTTTGTGAATTCATCTCAAACGATTTCGGTAATAGGAAATTCAGTTCTTGCTCTTTGCATGGCAGTTCCTGTTGCAAATGCGGTAACAACTGCGTTTTCCGTTCTTGAAACTCTTAATGCGTTTACATCCGTCTTTGCAGGAGTTTTCAGTGCGGTGGTTTCCTCTTCGGGTAAGGTTGCAATGGGAACCTCCTATGCTTCACTTGCAGTTTTATCGGACACATTGTTTTCGGCTCTTTTGTCGGGAGTGAGTCAACCTTCAGTAAATGCTATGTGCGCGCTTGGGTTCTTTTCTTGCTTTGATATATATAAATTCAGCCGGCAAATTTCCTCATTGGTCAAAAAAATTTACATCTCCTTTTTAGGCTTTGTGGGAACCTTTTTTTCAGGTATTGTTACATTAAAGGGAGTTATGGGAGCAGGGGCTGATTCCCTTACATCACGAGGAATTCGTTTTGTTGTGGGGCGGACTGTTCCCGTTGTGGGCGGTGCGGTCAGCGATACATATTCCGCTCTTGTTTCAAGCCTTTCTCTCATAAAAAACACTGTGGGAATATTTGGTATTGTAACGGTTATTCTTACGGTTTTGCCCTCGCTTTTGGAGCTTGTAGGATGGGTGTTTGCGTTGAGTATTGTTGTTTCTGTTTCGGAGCTTTTAGGGTCAAACAGTTGCTCGGGAATGCTAAATATTTTTAAGGATGCTTTGACCCTTTTGGGTGCAACAATAGTTTTTTCTGCAGTTATATTTATTGTGTCCGTGGGTGTAGTTATTTTTGTAAAAGGTGTTTAAAATGGCAGATACAATAAAAACAGTTCTTTTAAATTACGCAGTTTGTGCCTTTGTTGGCGGAATTCTTGAGTATATAGCTCCCGAAAAAACAAAGAAAGTGCTTCGAATAGCTGTTGTTTCGGTGCTTTTGTTAGGAATTTTTTCGCCCTTTGTCAAAAACGAAAATTCTATCGATGAAATATTTTCCGTGACAGGAAACAGCGAAAATATAAGCTATGACACTCTTATGCACACGGCTAACCTTACGGAGAAAAAACTTCGGGAGGAAATGAAGCAAGTACTCATAAATTTAGGCATAAATGAATATGAAATATATATAAGCACATCAGTTGATGAAAAGGAAAACACCGTATATCTTGAGGAAATAAAAATTGAGGTTGCAGAAAATTTTAAAGATAAAATTCCTGTCATTGAAGAAAATGTTTCAGAACAATACAAGGAAATTTTAAAAGTCGGTGTAAAAAATGAGTGACTTTTTCAATAATATAAAAAAAATAAAATTAGGCAAAAAAAATACCGTTTTGCTCATTGTTGCGGTTTTTATAATGATATTTCTTTTAGTAAGTGAGCTGGCGATAACCGAGTCTTCAGAAACGGTTTCAACAGAAAATACCGCTGAATATTCACGTCAATATATTGAAAAAACAGAAAAAGAGCTGGAGGCTCTTTTGGAAAATATAAGCGGTGCAGGAGATGTTAAGGTGATGCTTACCCTTGAAAATTGTTATGAAAACGTTTATGCAAAGGGCTATAACGAAAAACAGGATGCAGACGATAGCTCACAACAGTATGAGCTGAACGAGGAATACATAATTGTTAAAAACGGCTCTAATAACGAGGAGTGTCTTGTTGTAAAGGTACTTCAACCAACGGTTAAAGGTGTTGCCGTAATTGCTGAGGGGGCGGGAAATGCCCAAGTGAAAAATGCAATAACCCAGACTGTTTGCGCGCTTTTTGACATAAGCAGTGCAAAGGTCTCGGTTGAAAAATGAATAATAATTAGGAGAGATAATATGAACGTTTTAATCAAAAGACGACAATTGATATTAGCAGCTCTTGTAGTAGCATTAGGCGCGGCAGTGTTTGTGAATTGGTATTACACGGGTAATAATTCGAGTGTTAAGTCACCCGAAGAAACCACCGAAAGCGAATATGTTCAAAATCTTGGTGAGGCAAAGTATGTTAATGCATCAGGGGAGGAAGCGGACTATTTCAGCGAGGTTAAGCTCAATCGTCAAAAATCCAGAGATGAAGCATTAGAAAAGCTTAATGAATCCCTTGAAAAAGTAAAAAGCGGTAGCGAAGAAGCAAAAGAAATAACAAAATCCATAGATGCCCTTACCGCCCAAATCAAGCTCGAAAGCGATGTTGAAGCACTTATTTCTGCCAAGCTTGCAAGCGAATGTGTTGCAGTTATCAATGAAAAATCTGCCCAGGTTGTTGTTTCGAATAATGCTTTAAGCGAAGATGCAGCTTTGCAGATTATTGATGTTATAACAACAAATACAGATTTATCTGCGGATAAAATAAAGATATCTGAAGCTGAATAAAAATGTTTATAAATTGTCAGTAAAAAGCGGTAAAATGTTCAAAAAATGTTCAGAACTCGCCCAAAATTGTTCAAAACTTGAACAAAAATTTTACACAAAAACTATATCAATATTGATTTTTTTTCTACTGCTTCTATATCTATAACTATATCTATATTTATATTTTTATTTATATCTATATCGGGCCCGATTCGCACCGAACGGTACCGAACGGCACCGAATGGCACCGAACGGCTACGAACGGTTTCCATTCGCTTCAGGTAGTAAAATTACGATTTAATCTGCCTACCTTTGTGGTAAATCTCATAATTTTCCCAATAAATTAACTCACTGACGGTTACGAATTGAACTGCCCCAAATTGTACGGACAGTACAAAAAAGACCTTAATGGTAGATAAAATTAAAATTTAAGCAACATACTGACTTCGAAATTCCATCGGAGTCAGTTTTGTTTTTAGTTGGATTCTTTCGTTGTTGTAGAAAT
>JAZOAO010000021.1:0-65807 GCA_045595505.1 Acutalibacteraceae bacterium
AAAAAGATGCAGAACGAACAAACTGAGGCAAAATAAGGCTTCAGACTTGTTTTGCCTTGCCCGAAGGCGTACAAAGGTACGTCGAGTGGCGAAGTTTGTTTGTAGCATAAAACATTGTTTTTTCAACTTTTTGTATTTTTGGATGAATTTATGGGGTTCTACAGGAAAAATTAACCTATTGAACCCCTTGATTTATATTGTTTTATGCGGTCTGCGCTTTTTTTACATCCCCTTTGTTTATATTTCAAAATATTCAAGTATGCCTTTATAAATTCCCTTTGCAACATATTTTTGTCCCAAAGCGGAATTGAGAAGCTTAAAGTCACAGTTGGCTTGTGATTTTGCATCGGAAGATGGGGTTACAACGGCGGTTGTGTTTGAAATAAACCCACATTCCACCAGCACCGCAGGGCAGTTTTCAATTCTTATTACTCTGAATGGATAAAAATGGAAGCCTCTGTTTGTCATATTATAGCCCACATCATTTTTCAGGGTTTTCGGAAGATTTTTTGAAATGGCCTCTGCCAACGGTGCAGAATAATTTTTATAATAATAGACCGAGGAGCCGTGAGCAGATTTTGCACTTGAAGAATCAAGATGAATAGATATAAACATATCCGCATCATTCTGCATAGCGTTTATTCTTCGTTCTTCAATTTCGGGAACAGAGGTGCTGTCATCCCTTGAAAAGATAACCGTTGCCCCTGCATTTTCAAGATAGTTTTTGAGTTGCAAGGCGATTTTGTAAGTTATATCACTTTCATAAACACCTGTCCCCGAGCCTGCTCCCGGTTGATTTCCGCCGTGACCGGGGTCAATTTCAATTTTTCTGCCCTTTAATTTTTGCACAGGCTCTTTAACGGAAATAACTAAAAGGTTATTACTGTTATATGTAGCAGAATAGCCGTAAAACTCCCCTTCCTCTCTGAAATAAATCCTCAGGGTTGCGGTTTTATTATCGGAGTTTACAATCCATTTGCAAGATTTTATTGTATCGCTTTCGGGGAAGGTTAACGAACCCGTTGCAGATTTCGTATATTGGAAAGTAATGTCCATATACTTTCCGGTAAAGTCACCGTCTTCAACATTATGCTTGCGTCCGTCATAACCGCTTTCATAGCTTTGGGGTTTGATTGTCACATTAAAAGGAACCCGCCAATCAAGAGCTATATAAAGCTTTGTACTGTCAGCAGCATAGGTTATAGGGTCACGAAGCCGAGCAGAATTATAGGGCATTTTGTAGCCTGTGAAAACCTTTACCTCATCCGCATAAACCCGTCTGCCCGACCCTAAAACATAATATTTTTTACCGCTTGAGGAATCCGTTACGGGCCCCGATTCCACATAATCGTAAGTCCCTTTCGGCAAGGGAGAATACAATGGATTCGATTTGTCGTTCACAGGGGAAGAAGGAAAGGTTTCTGCACAATATTGCGTAACCTTGCAGAATTTCATCTTTGTTGAAGAGCTATGCTTGGTTGTTGGAGAGATTTGAGTAACCTTGTTAAGCGTCCAATCGGGATTTATATCGACCGCTTTGGAAAGCGCAGCTTTTACATCCGTTAAAGTAACCGAACCGTCGGAATCCATATCTGCTTTTGAAAGAGTTGATTGCATAAGAGCTTCCATTGAAGAAGCAAGGCGCATAATTTCTCTTACATCGGAAATTTCCACTTTGCCGTCAGAATCCATATCGCCTTTAATATCTGCGCAAAAGCAGGTGGAGAATGGCGCCAGTACACATAGCACAAGCACCGTTGAAATTATGATTTTTATTATTTTTTTCATCATTTAAGCTCCGTATGCAGTTTTCAAGGCGCTTCTCGTTCCTGAACCTACAAGTCCGTCCACCTCAAGCTTCTTGTCTGTCTGAAATTTTTCAACTGCTGAAAGGGTTGTGGGCCCGAAAGAGCCGTCAATATCGCTTTCTTTTAAATAATCCAATTTATAAAGATACCATTGAAGCCATCTGACAGAATCTCCGCTATCGCCCTGACGAATAGTCACGGTAGGCTCTGTATATGGGCATTTTTCTTTTTCGGCTTCTTCGGTAGTAGTTGTTCCGCTATATGTACCGATTTTTATGTAGTCCTTGTGACCGTAGCCCGTAAGGGTTGAGCCATCAAGGGTAAAGCTTACCTTATACCAATCCCCCGTTGAACCGAGGATTGTAAGAGAATGTCCGTTGGAAAGCTGAGCTACAACATCTCCGCTTGTGCTTGCCGAGGCTCTGATATTGAGATAGCCGTCAGTTATGTTAACGTAGCCCTTTTTGGTTGTTGCCTCGCCGGTTGTTGTAACTGAAAGGACTGATGAATAGCTTGCCGAATAGAAAGTACGGCTTGAAGTGGTGGTTATAGCTCTTATTTTGTATTTATAAGCCGTTCCGCTATCAACAGTCTTATCTGTATAAGTTGTTGAAGCTGTTGTTGCAATTTTTTTGTAGCTGCCTGAAGCAGCATCATATCTGTAAACAAGATAGCTTGTGCAATCAACACCCGTCCATTTAATTTTAACAGAGCTGTCGCTTTTGGAAACAAGGGTGAGTCCTGTGGGAGTTGAGGGCGTTACTGTTGCCTCAAAAACAGAGCTGTAAGAGGAATAAACAGTTTCACCGTCGTCATTTACGTAATAAGCCCGAACCTTGTATTTAGGAAAATCCCCTGCAGACAAGGTAGAATCAGTATACGTTAATTCCGTGGTAGTTTTAATTCTTTCGTACTTTGAGGTTTCCGTGTTGTATTTGTAGACCTGATATTTTTCTGCATTATCAAGGCTTGTCCAGGAAAGAGTAACAGATGTGGCAGTATATGCAGGCACTGTAACAGTTGGCTTTGAGGCTTTGAAATAGTCCTCTCTTGTCATATCTGCGCCGGGCATATTCTTGAAAACGGGAATGGAGAAAATCTTTTTTGTTTCAAGGATATTGGCAGAAGAATAGGCATTATAGGTTTTCTTTGCTTCTGCCGCCGCCGCTCTGACATTCGCCATATATTCGTGGTTATAAAGATTTTCAGACTCGGGATTCACATTGAATTTCTGGAGATAACCTGTGTATTGAGTTTCGGAGAATGAGTCGTAAATATACTGTGCACCGTAATAGATGGTCTTCTGTGGATTTGTCCAGGGTCTGCCGTAAGAGGTATAAGCGGAAATATTGCTCTTTTTAATGTAACCCGAATAGGTTTTTCCGCTGACAATTGCGCTTACTCTGTAAAAGTCCCCCGAGGTGCTGATATAGTAAACCTCTGTATTGGAGGGAACCGTAACAACCTGCGTTCCCGAGGTGGAAGCGGTTTTATACATAACTGTACTGCGTACGGTTTTCATAAAGCCGTTTGCCCATTCAAGTCCGTCACGAACTCCTGTATATGCGCCGATATTATAGTAGTTATATATACCGTTGAAGGGGGCATTTTTACCGCTTGAGCCACCTGCATTTGAAGCAGAGCCTGAGCCAACCTCCTGCACGATTTTTGATGCAAGATAATATGCACTCATTCCACTGTCCTTGGCAGCTTTGAGGATTACATCGGAATACTCTACCGCAACTCCGTTCTCCGTATATGTTTTTTCATTACCTAATGCATTGAGATATGTAATGCTTGAATTATACATCCAAGTATTTTTGAGAATTGCCTCAACACCCGCTTTTGTGTGGGTACTGTCATAAGCGGTGCTTTCAAACTGGAAAATATATTCTTCATTAAGGAAGTTTCTTGGGTCCATATAATATTTGACCGCTTCTTCTGAAGCACTCACCCAGTTGGATGCTTCCTGAATAACACCCTTACAGGAGCTACAGGAGCACATATATGAGGACTGAACATTATTTTCGATAAGCTGTTGGCTGTGGGGGTCACGCTCGCCGTCAATGGTTGCTTGCCAATCAAGACCCGTTATCATCGGAACAAATTCCCATTCGGGATATTTTTTATGAAGCTCAACAAGATATTCGGTATAAGAAACAGGAAAGCCCTGTCTTAAAAGTCCCTCTTCGTAGGTTTCCAAATCAAGTGCATCCGCCATTATAAGCTTAACATCCGCAACGGTTACACTACCGTCACCGTTCATATCGGAAAGAGCTTTCTGCTCTTCGGTGGGTTTGTCCATTGCTGCGGAAAATCTTAATGCAAGGCGGGCATCCGCAGAGGTGATGTAACCGTCGCCGTTTACATCCCCTAAAACACTTTCCGCGCTAACCACAGGAACTATTAAATTGAGAGAAAGGCATACAAGAAATATTGCTGCAAGCTTTGAACATCTTTTCATAGTAACCTCTTTATTATCTTTCTATTTCAAACTACATTTTGACATAATTACCTATTATTTAATTTTATTCTACCATATATAGAAGATTTTTTATTTCTTTTTTGGAATTTTCGCTCATATTCTCGCTAAAAGTATAAGAATATGAAAACAGCGAAAACCCTTGCCACGCTTGACTTTTTAGGGTTTGTTCATATTGACGTGATAAAATGTTTACATTTTCCTGCCACTCATTTTTTCCTGTTCCTGCGTTTTCATCCGCCTTACCGCACTTATAAGCCGCCATACCGCAAATCAGCTTTACATTACTGCCTTCTGTCAGCTTTTCCCATTTTTTTACCACAGCTTCAAAGGGCATTTTTTCATTTTCAAAGCCGAAATATATCTGGGGAATTATGTAATCGGCAAATCCCTCCTCGGAGCACCATTTTTCCACGTCCGCATAAAATACGTTTTTGCATTTTTCTATATCTGCCGATGGACTTATACTGAAAATCAACGCTTCATTATATGATTTCACCAAGGAATACACCGAGCCTACAAGAGCAGAAACATTTTCTCTTCGCCAATCTGCCAAAGACAATATACCGCCGTTTTTTTGGTAAGCCTTATACAAAGTCTTATCATTCAAATCATCTGTATCGGGGTAAAAATAATCGTCAAAATGTATTCCGTCCACTTGATATTTATTAAGAATTTCTCTTATGCCGTCAAGAACCAGCTTTCTCCCCTCGTTGACGGCAGGGTTAAGAAATATACCTTCGTTGCATATAAAAAGGGAATTTTCATTATCTTTATAAAGCTTTCTGACAGGTGAATTCTCAGGAAGAAGGGAAAAATCATTATTATAGGACACTCTGTAAGGATTTACCCAACAATGAACCTTTATATTTTTGCTTTTTGCCATCTCCAAAAAAATTTCAAATGGGTCAAAAGCAAGTTTTTCTTCACCCATATATTTTGAAACAGGAAAAATTTCGGATTCATAAAAGCTGTCGCAAAAGGCTCTGCATTGGTAAAAAACAGTGTTGATTTTCCCCTCTTCAAGATTATCAAAAAGCTTTTGGAGACTTTCTCTGTATTCCTCCTCGGTTTTATTTTTCACAAGAGAACCTATTTCGGAATAAGTGAGCCAGACGGCATACATATGCTTTTGTGTTTTTTCAGAAATTAAAGGAGCTTCTGAAACCTCTGCGGTAATATTTACTGTTGTAGTTTTCGGTTCTTCCGATTTTTCTTCACTTTTATCAAAAAAATATAAAAAGCCAAAAACAAGAACCAATAATAAAACAAACAAAACAACCACTCTTCTCATAAACAAACCACCTAATAAGAATAAGTAAAAACTCGCGAAGCCGCACTCCGCACTTTCTTAAGCCTCCAGATGCCAGATGCCAGTCGCCAGATGCCAGAATTGTAATTACGCATTACGCATTACGAATTACGCATTAAAAAATCCGCCTGTATAATTTATACAGACGGAGTGATTTTTTTATTCTTATATTCAGTTGTCAGACCTTAAAAAGTCGTCCTCGAGAGTATCTATTCCGTAGCCCTCTTGCTTATAAACATTACGGGCACGTTCAAGCTCGCGGGTGTTCTTATCAAGGATTTCTTGCTCTGATGCACCTTTTTTGCCATAAAAGACGGCAACAAAAATCAGCATAACAAGGTTAAAAAGGAATTGGAAAATGCAAAGAATCTGCAAAATCTCGTTTTGGGAAAAAAATGCGGAAAAGCTTTCACCGAAGGCTTTGATTTCATATTTACCAACAGCGTAGTTAAAGAACTTAAAAGCATTATACAGTACGCTTACCATAAGAGAAACCAATTCGGGTAAAAGCAATTTTGTGTATTCCTTATCCCTTAAAAAATACCAAAGGGAAACTGCACCAAAAAGGAAGCCGTAAGAGCCCACAGTGGACAAAAGGCTCATACAAAGCCTTGCCGCAATACCCTGAATGCTTTCGGGCGAAAGCGACATTACGAGGCTTTCGGGAGCACCTTTAATAAAGCGGAGCACAAAGCAGAAAAGCAGTAAAAGCTTAAAGGCACCCAACAATTTTTTCTTTTTTCTGTCTCGGTTGCGCTTGTGGCAAATTGCTTCACCGTTAAAAGCAACATAGCCCATAACAAGAACAACATAAAGGCACAAATCAGAAAAGCTTGTGGCAATTTCCGAAATACGAGGAATGTCCCCTATTGCCCCCACTGCAACAAGAGTATTAGCCAAAAGGAGCATTCCCGACAAAACGGCTAATATTTTTGCTGAATTAGATAAATAACTTGACTTTGCCATAAAAGCTCCTTTCAAAGAATATCGGCGACACTATGTGCCGCCGAAAATATTTTTAAAGCTCTTTGTTCTGTGAAGCAACTGCCATCTGTTCTTTAGCAAGCTTCTCAATATCTTCTTTACTACCCGACATAGCAAGCTTTGCAGCTTCTTCACGGCGAGCAAGAAGCTCAGCGTACATACGCTCTCTCTTTTCACCGCTAAGGTCGTAGAAAAGAATGGGAATAATACCCAAAAGACCTGTAACTGTGGGTATGATTGTTGCCATTGCGAAAAGACCGAATTTAGTGTTATCAGTCTGTGCCTCGCCTCTGGTGTAAGAAGAAATATCGTAACCGATAAACTTCTTAAGCTGGAGGGAAAGTGCAGAGTTAGCAATGCTTGCAAGCTTCTTTGTAAGGTCACGGGCAACGGAGGTCATAGCCTCTGTACGATAACCGTTCTTCCATTCGCAGTAGTCCATAGATTCGTTATACATTTCGCTGGGAATAACTCGACGAACACCCCAGAAGACCATATAAATGGCTTCCTTGATTGCCATAACAAAGAACATCGGTAAAACTTTCTTATAAATACCGTTGTGCTTACCGCCTATCATACCGATAAGGAACACGGGAATATCAAGTAACGGCTGGCTCTTTGTACCAAGGAGATAGAGAGTTTTTGTGGAGAACTTTCTTCTGAACCAAGGAACAAGAGAGAATGAGAAGGGGTTAATTATAGCGCCGGGAATACCTGCAACCATTGTCATTGATGCAAAGTTAAGAACGTCTATGTAATAGTCGTTGATGCTACCGCCGACACTGAAGTTTGAAAGAGTTTCCGAAAGAGTAAGCAACAAGATGGGCTTGTTGTTTACAACGGATTTCAGGCTCTGAACAATACTGGGTGTTTCAACGGATTGAAGAACACGTTCACGGGTCATAACACAGAATATGAGTGATGCAACACCGCTGACAATAGCGGTAAAGTTACCCATAAACATAAACGTCGATGTGTAAGAAAGGTTAATGACCTTATTACCGATAAGGTCGATAAGGACAGTCAGAATCTGTTGTGGTAGTTTTTCTCCAAGAAGTCCGGAGAAAAACTCAGCCATTGTAATAAGCCTCGTTCGGTCAACGGGATGGGGCGTTATGGTTGCCAGCATACCTGTTTTGGCAATTGCACGGAAAGTACCTGCACCCTCACGGACAACGGCGAGTATGAAATATGTAAGGAATTTACCCATATCGCGAGAGCCCTTGCCCTTAAAGAGCATCGGCAGAAGCCAATAGAAGCAAGTACCCAATGTACCGGGAATACCAAGACCAACAAGATAAGGCTTGAATTTACCCCAACGTGTACGGGTTTTTTCAACGATTGCTGCTGTAAAAATATCGTTGATAACATCCCAGAAGCCGTTGAAAACGCTAACGATTGTCTGATAGTCAAGGTCAATTTGAAGAATGCTGGTGACGAAACGGTCATTGAAGGAGTCGATATTAAAGCTCTGGCACATATCGTAAACAACGTACCATACAGTCTCTTTCATACCGACATATCTTCTGTTTTCATAGACGTACTCACGGGAAGCAGCATCTATTTCCGGCGTTTCGGCAACAACATTTGTCTTTTCGTCTGCCAAAAAATACACCTCCGTAGTTTTCGTAACAAGGCGCAAAAACGCACTTAATCACGCTACTTATACCGAAAAGTATAACATAATTACTTTTATTTTTCAACCGATTATGCGATTTTACCCTTTGTAATAAATATCAAAATAACTGTGAATTTGTTGTGCAAAATGACATATCAAAATGTAGGGGACGGTCTTGACCGTCCCGCAAAGCAAGCCTGTATAATTAAGAACGGGCGGGTCAAGTCCCGCCCCTACAATTATAAAATTTTCCCAAGGAAAGATTTAAGTCTTTCACCTTTTGGATTGTCAAAGATTTCTTCGGGAGTGCCGTCCTCCTGAATGACACCCTCATCCATAAAGATAACTCGGGTTGCAACCTCTCTTGCAAAGCCCATTTCGTGAGTAACAACAACCATTGTCATACCCTCTGCGGCAAGCTCCTTCATAACGTCAAGAACCTCGCCTACCATTTCGGGGTCAAGGGCGGATGTGGGCTCGTCGAAGAGCATTACATCGGGCTCCATACAAAGAGCGCGCACAATTGCAACTCTCTGCTTCTGACCGCCTGAAAGCTGACTTGGATAGGCATCTGCTCTGTCCTTAAGACCAACTCTTTCAAGGAGTTCAAGCGCCTTTTTATCCGCCTCTTCCTTGCTCTTTTTGAGAATTGTAACAGGAGCACTTGTCATATTTTTAAGAACGGTCATATTGGGGAAAAGGTTGAAATGCTGGAAAACCATTCCCATTTTCTGACGATGCTTATTGATATTTGTTTTGGGAGCAGTAATATCTGTTCCGTTGAAAATAATCTCACCGTTGGTGGGAATTTCAAGAAGGTTCAAGGAGCGTAAAAATGTGCTTTTACCGCTACCCGAAGGCCCGATAATAACAACAACCTCGCCTTTTTTAATCTCGCAGTTAACACCGTCGAGAGCTTTGACTTCACCGCCGTTATAGTGCTTTTTAAGGTCGGTTACTTTAATAAATGCATTATCGCTCACTCTTCCTTAACCTCCTCTCAAGCTTTCCTACAAGGGATGTAAGAATCATAACAAGAACAAGATAAATGAGTGCAACCATAAGAAGCGGAATGTAATAAGAGAAGGTCCTGCCTGCAACTGTGTTACCTGCTTTTGTAAGGTCCATAACACCAACATAACCTGCAACGGAGGTTTCTTTGATAAGAGCAATAAATTCGTTGCAAAGTGTAGGAAGAACCGCCTTGAACATCTGAGGAATGATTATATAGCGCATTGTCTGGAAATAGTTGAAGCCGAGACTTCTGCCTGCTTCAAACTGACCCTGATCAACGGACATAATACCTGCACGGAATATTTCCGCAACATAAGCGCCTGAGTTCACACCGAAAGCGAAAATTGCAACAGGAACGCCACTATCAGATGCCTGGAAAACAAGGAAATAACAAATCATCAGCTGAACAACAACGGGAGTTCCGCGTGTAACCGTAAGATAAAACTTACAGACTGCATTTAACACTAAAAGCACGTAATAGCCGACACTTTTGCGAAGCTTCATAGCTTCTTTGTTTTTATCAAACGAGGTTCTTACCGCGGCAACTATGATGCCGATAAGAATACCTATTGCCAATGCACCGAATGTAATTATAAATGTATTCCTAAGACCATCAAACAAAAGCTGATAGCGGTCACCATCAATCATTACAGATTTAAAACGCTCTATGGTAAATTCATCTAAAATTGATGATTTGAGCTGAAAAAAATCCATTCAGGCAAATCCCCTTTCAAAATCAATTCTGAATACCGAAAAATCAGGGCGGATTATCTCCGCCCTGAAACTTGCGAAATAAATTTAATTATTCTTCAGGAAGATAATAGGGATCAAGGTCCTCGATAGCCTGAATATCGCCATCCTCTGCAACAATAACTGCCTGAATACCTGTTGCGTAAGAAGAAGAGAAATCAACGCTTTCAAGTCTTTCGTCTGTAACAGTCATACCTGCCATACCCATATCATACTTTCCGCTCTGAACACCGGGAATGATAGAATCGAATGCAACGTTTTCAATAACAAGGTCATAGCCGAGCTTGTCAGCAATAATCTTTGCAACTTCAACGTCGATACCGTAGTACATATCGCCATCTATGTATTCATAGGGCGGGAATTCTGCATTTGTAGCCATAACGAGATTGGGTTTATCTGTATCTTCAGCAGTTACGGGAACGCCAACCTTCTCGCCATCGCCACCGTTGATGTATTTATCAACGATTTTTGCAACAGAACCATCTTTAATGAGTGCTTTAAGAGCATCGTCAACATCTTTTTTAAGGTCTTCATTATCTTTTGCGAAGCAGATAGCATATTCTTCAACTGCATATTCTGTTTCAAGGATTTTAAGACCTTCGTTTGCAGCAACATAAGCTTTTGCAGGCTCGTTGTCGATAATAACAATGTCAACCTTACCGTTTTTGAGAGCTTCAACTGCAAGAGCGCCGTTATCATAACGAACAACTGCATCCTCACCGAAATCCCATGTGGAATAAAGGTCGCCTGTTGTGTTTGTCTGAACACCGATTTTGAAAGCATCCTCGTCGCCGTTTCCGCCGCAAGCTGCAAAGCAAGCAATCATAGCAATAACAAGAACTATGGAAGCAACTTTTAAAAACTTTTTCATTTTAAAAACCTCACATTTTAATTTTTCGGAAGATTTTATATAACTCCTCTTCCGTTTGTGACTGAATTATACAACTAATAGACGGAAATTGCAACTGTTTTTGAAAAATAATTCACAATATACAGTTTTCTATGTATATTTTTGCGATTATACAGTTTTGTTAAATAAAAATATTCATTTTGGGTATATACAAAAGGTGAGAAACGGTGTATAATTTAGGAAATATAAAAGGGGAATCTTTACGGGGCAACCCACTACCGCTAACGCGGTCCCCCTCTCTATTTCACCAAAGGTGAAACAGGGATGATAATATTCGCACTACTTTTATTTTCAGGAGAAAGCCATGAAAAAATCTCTCTCTTTAATTTTAGCTTTAATCTTAATAATTTCCTGTGTTCCCGTTGCGACTGCTTTAAACTACAACGGTTTTGTTTACGTTGACAATGGTGACGGAACTTGCAATATCACAGGCTACAATGATTTCTATGCAGAGGATGTTGTTATACCCTCAACCATTAACGATTTAACGGTTGTGTCGGTAACAGGCTTCCGTCAAAAGAATTCCATAAGATATGTAAGCATTCCATCAACTGTTGAAGTTATCGGTGATATGGCTTTTTACGGTTGCAAAAAGCTTTATTCCGTTGCAATCGGAACAGGCGTTAAAGCAATCGGAAAGAGTGCGTTTAACGGATGCGTTGAGCTTACAAGCGTAAATATCCGCAACACCGAAACTATCGGCGATATGGCTTTCTACGGCTGCAGTAAGCTGGACTGGTTCAACTGCGGAACTGCATTGAAGCATATAGGTGCGCGTGCTTTCTGGAACGCAAAAAAGCTCAACTATTTAAAGCTTTCCCCCACTCTTGAAACAATCGGAGATTATGCTTTTTCAAACTGTGAGCTTCTCCCCTCTTTAGTTTTCCCTGACACTTTAAAATCCATCGGAACAAGTGCTTTCAGTAATTGTATTGCCATAGAGACCGTTACCTTCGGAGCAGGTGAGCTTACAATCGGTATGTACGCTTTTGAGAACTGTACACTTCTCACCGAGGTAACAATTCCCGAAAATGTTGTTTCCATTGGCAGAAATGCTTTCGCTTTCCGCGAGGCAGACAGCACAACATTCACTCACACAGTTAAAATCAACTGTCATTTAGGTTCCGCAGGTGTTACTTATAGCATAAAAAACAATGCCCCTGTTTATATAATTGAGCTTGACAGAACAATTGACTCCTTCGGCGATATCGACGGTGACAGCGATGTTACAACCGTTGATGCAAGAAAAGCCTTAAGGCTTGCTTCCGGAATGGACACCACCGTCACCGATGATATGCTCCTTTTAGGCGACCTTAACCAAAATGGTTGTTTTGACCTTGAGGATGCAGATATTATTCTCCAGAGGGCAACAGGTATTTAAGCTTTACTTTGTACCTTTTACAATAAACCCGTCGAAGCCTGCGGATTTAAGCCTTTTTAAATAGTTTTCCGCATTTTTCTTAACCTTGAAGGCGCCAACCTGAACTCTATACAACGTTTCGTCCTCGGACGAAGCGTTGTTTTCTTTTTGTGTTTCAGTTTGGTTTGCTACATTTACATTGTAATAATCGCAAATACCTTTAGCAATTGCCTCACCGATTTGGGTGGTATTTTCTCTTATGAAATCCGAACCCTCTTTAGTATCGTGGAACTCACATTCGCAGTAAACGGTAATGCCGTTTGCTGAATTGATTTCATAAAAATCAGGCTTTTCAATAAGCCTTTCCGCGCTTTTACCGGGAGTTATAGGTGCAAGGCGCTCGAGAACAGACTGACCCACTTTTTTGCGCTCACCCGTAAGACTGTAAAGAAGAATCTGTGTTCCTCCCGTAACATTGTGTTTTGCAGTTGCATTTGTGTGAATTGCCACATGCAAATCAGCTCCGAAGGAATTGCTTTCCTTAACTCGCTCATACATATCGTCATTATATGTGCATTTAACTGAAAAGCCTTTGTTTTTCAAATAACTGACACAAGCCTTTGCAATTTTGTGGCATTGTTCTTTTTCGTTTGTGTTGCCTGTGGCATAGGTATTTGCCACTTGATTACTTGGTGAAATATAAATTTTCTTGCTCATCCTTCAGCCACCTCATTTTTCCTTACATCGTTTTGTGTTTCATAGGTCATAGCACGTTCACTGTCGCTCATACCCTCGGTTGTCGGGTCAACAACCACTCCGAAAAAAGCAAGAATATTAACCACCATTGTAATTAAACCCGTAACTTCGCTTTCGGTTATTTTCGGTACAATATCAAATGCGCTGAGCATCTGATAAACAAATGAAACAACCAATGCCGATGCAGACAAAACAAACATTTTATTTTTCAATCTTGCTTTAATATTTATTTTCATATATTCAATCTCCACTATTATTTTTATTTTCACTTGGCAGAAATGTTAGAAGCTCCTCATATTTATGCTTCACTTCGCCGTTTCCGCCGTATTTTATGTATTTCTCCCCTGCGGCAATACGCTCTGAAAGAGGCATTTCGTGAGACATAATTGTAAGACGTTTTATTGAAAGATAGTTGTCAAGAGAGTGTTCGCTCTGCTCTTCAACCCACTTTTCCCACTTGCGAATAAATTTATAAATTTTTACGGTGGTAGCAACAATGACTCCGAGAGAGGTCAATACAGAACCTATTAAAATTATTTTATCAATCACTCTTCTCCGCCCTCTTCCTGTTTTTGAAGCTCCTGCGCTTCCTCGTCTGTGATTTCGTGCCAATTGTCTATACTGTCATTCTTTCCTATATAAACTACCTTACCGAAATCCGCACCGTTAGTAAGTACTTTACCGTCTTCCGCCTTTAATACCGTTTGTTTTTCAATCAACATAATCTCGTCACCTCTTTAAATTTAATATAAAACAAGTGTCCAACCCTTGTCACTTATAGCAGCTTTCTGTTCATCTGTTAAAGTAACTGCAACATTAAATGTAATTGTGGTTGCTTTTCCAACAATTTCAAGTCCGTTAATAATACTATCAACACTTTCTGCCGAAAGCTTCGCACTATTTCTTATATTAAAGTTTGCGTGTATTGTCTCGTCTACAAATCGTATTTCTTCAAGTTCGTAAACATTGACTAACGTTATTGAACTTTCTTCGCAGTCGTATGTATCAAGACACCCTATAACACGTTTTAACTTGTAGCAATTCGAAAACGCAGAATTAAAACTATTCAACAACATATGCTCAATACCAAAGTCAATTTCTTCCAATTCTCTACAACCAAAAAACGCACGTTGAATCGAAAAACTTTTATTTTCGTTAAGATTTCTAAAAGTGATTTTTGTTAAATTAACAATGTTATTGAATGCACTTTCCATTTTTGTGCAACTGGGTAAATTTAATGTGTATTCTGTGTTTTCAGGTAATACTATTCGATTTGACGTATTATCGTTTAGTGAACCTTTCATTAAACCGCTTATACTTTCTGCATATTGCAACGGTGGTATTTTACAAATACTGTTCATAATATCATAAGTAGAAGCATTTTCATCAAGCTCTATGCAATGCAAGAATTCAAGATTTTGTTTACCAATCAAGTTTACAGTTTCAATCTTTGCTTTTAAGTCTGCAATACTGCTCATTCTTCTGCACCCCCTACAAGTACTGAAACTTCCTCAAGGTCGCCTTTCAGACTATGATACATTTCATTGATTACCTTGGCAGAATAATACTGATACTCATTTGCAGCTTCTTTATATTCCCTGAGTGTATTTTCTCCGAAAAGCTCACGCCAATAACCCTGAAGCATCTGACAATAGGTTTCGTACTCAAAAACCTCAGGTATAATCTCTTCATCAATATCCCGACAAAAAGAACCTTTGCCCACAAAAAACATAGTTGGCTTCGGGGAATACATAAGCTCCATTTCTTCGCCGTTTTTACGATAGGCATAAACTCCGAAAATGCAGTTTCCGTTAGGAAGAGAGGGAATGATGCATTTCCCGTCAGTAACAGGTACGGGAATGCCATTGAAAATTGCGGTCACGGCAAGCTCTTCGAAAGCCTTCGGTAAATTAAAATCACATCTGTTTATACCGTATTCGCCTTCGTTAACCTCGCTTATTTCCGTTATCATAACTTGTTTTTCAGTAACCTTAACCTTCATTTCATCCCTCCTTATTTATATATCTTATACATAGCTTTAAGATATTTTTTATATGTACCGTATTTTTTGGCAACGACATCATGAGCATAATATTCAGTTTCCGTCATAATGCCCGGATAGCCTGTGGCAGAGCAGAATTCCTTGTATGTTTCGGGATAGTTGATAGTTTCACTTGCGCTTTTTGTTTTACTTTCGCTTTTGGAGCTTGAGCTTTGTGAAGCATAAAGCTTTTGAAGAGAAAGCTGATAATCACGGTCAGCATTTGCCTGGTCGCGCTCTGCCTCCGCCTTTTTAAATGCCATTTCTTTCTCGAACTCTTCTCTGTCAAGAGCGTCCTGATATTCCTCGAAAGCATAATCCCTGTCCTTTTCCCAAGCCTCCACAGTCTGAAGGAACTGTTCATATTCCGCATCGGACATAGAAGTGAGCCTTTCTAAAAGATACTCACCGTCTTTATAATAGCGCTCCAATTGGTCAAGATATTTTTCATAATCGTCACCATCAAGTGAACGAAGAAGCTTAACATCTTCAAAAAGCTTGTCTCCCTCGTCACCATATTGCTCATAAGCGCGGTCTCTTAAATCAAGGGCAATATCATTTAGCTCGTTAAGATATTCGTGGTATGCCTGGTTGCCTGCCGTAACGGCATAGGAGCTTGAATAACCGCCCGTTAATGCAGAAGCCTCGCCAACGGTATCCATCATAGCCTTTTTGCCGTTTTGGGTATAAAGCTCTCTGTATTGCTCATAAAGCGGGTCGGCATTGAGATTGTATGAAAATTTTTCTCTGTTGAGAATGTCATTTAAAACACTGTCAATTTCTTCAGAATACTTGCTCTCATATTCATCGGGAGAATTGTTCTCCCAATCAGTCAGCTTTTTTTCTGCATTTTTTACCCCTTCGCTTTTTTTATATTGGGGTCTTTCAGCTTCTTTTTGTGTAGTTTTCTTTGTAGTTGTTTTTTTAGAGGCAGTTTTTGATGTGGTAGCGGTTTTTGTATTACTTGAGTTTGCTGTGAGACTTCCCCAGGTATTTTTACCTACAATTCCATCAACCGCAAGCCCGTTTTTCTTTTGGTAATCCTTTACCGCCGATTGTGTTTTGGAACCAAACTGACCGTCAACATCCAGATTATACCCCTTTTTATTAAGCTCCTGCTGAAGCTTTTTAACATCACTTCCGGAAGAGCCGTATTGAATTGTTGTGTATGCCATTTATTCACTCCTTTAAAATTACAAAATACTGATTTTAATTCGGAATTTCTCATTCCGCATTATTTAATAGTCCGCAAAATACATTCCGCTTATATAAATATAATCCCCCTGCGCTATATCTTCTGTCGGCCTTATTATAATATCGCCGTTACCGTATCGCACACCGCCCGATGCAAGATTGCCTGATTCATAATTTATTCTCACATTAAGGGGCGTAAACAAAGCAGTTGGTCTGTTAGTTATTGTTCCGACAATGTGGTCTGTATTCGCCGCAAGAGTCTGTGCTGCGGTCAAACGTATTCTCAAAACCACCAAATCAATGGGCGCATAGTACCTTATTGTTGAATACTTTTCGGAAATAGTTTGGGGTATTTCCAAAGGAACATCCTCGTAAAAAAGCTTACCTTTAACATTCAAATCCCAAGCAACAGTAAGCTCGTTATCATTTTCCGCATAGCACCCGAAGGAAGCACCCTTTCCGCCCTTTCTTATGTTAAAGGGAATTGCAGAGCTTGAAATTTCTCTTTCAAAAAATTCATTATCAGTTGTGATGCTGTCTGTAATTTTAAAAGCAAGTGTGTATGAGCTGTTATTGAGAAATTCACCATCGGGCAAAATGCAGGTGGTGTCGGTTATCTCAATTTCACCGCTAAAAATATCAGTATCCGCTTTTTTATGCTTATATGTTATTCTTGGAACATTTTTTCCGTTTACGGAGCTGTACTTTGCATCCAAATCCGCCAGAATATATGTACCCGAGGTAGTTTTTTGTCCCGTTTCGTCGCATCTTGAAAGGCTTTTAACCGTAATTGTGGGAACAGAATAATCCGCAACTGAAATGGTTGTGCTTTTTTTCACGGAAAATCCCCTGCTATCCTTTAAAGTAACACTAACGGTAATCTCACCCGATTTCACAAGGTCAAAGGTTGCAGGCAGAGTAGATTTTGATAAGGTATCAACCCTTGCGTTGTAGGAAGCAACAGTTGCGCCGTATTTAAGTGACAGATTCTCTATATTTAATTTAATCTGACTTATGCCTTTGACATATTCCTCAAAAGTAGCGGGCACAGAATTGTCAATGCGCTCTGTTACAAGAGAAAACTCGGGCAGATATGCACTTTGGGAGGGTATAACAAGCTTTAATGTGTAGCTTTTTGAACCTATTTTTTTAGTTCCCTTATAGGTAGTCAGCACAACCGAAATTTTACCGCTTTTAGCGTTGGTTATTTCATTAACCCATGACACAGGAACGGTAAACACATCCGAAGCAACACCCGAAGAAAGAGTGTGAGTAACCGAAGACGCTCCCAAAGACCATTTTATTTTATGATTAAAGGAGGAGCTTGCCGTGGTGATGGTTGCCCCAACGGTTCCCTCGGGGTTAACGCTTGATTTGGAAAGAGTGAGAGTTGATGCTCTGGGAATATCTGTGCAGTCAAAGGTACCGCTTGCAGAGCCACCCGATAAACCTGTTCCGCCCATAGTAAAGCTACCGCTTAAAGAAAGAGAAAGCGAGCCGTCTGAATTATGGTTCACGTCACCGGTCCAGGAAGCGAGGGTCACCGTTACACCGTTTCTTGTGTCAATACTTAAATTTTTATTAACCTTTGTGGAGCCACCAACAATAAGCCTTGCGGTATTGGAGCTTTCCGTAAGGTTATATGCAGAAGCGGAATAGCCGTCGTTACGCTTTAAAAGTAGCTTAACCGTTATATTGCTTGTGTTGTCCTCAACGCTTTGAGAATTTTGAACCACATTAAGCCACAAATCATATTTACTGCCCGAAGAGCCCGAGCAAGAGCCATAAAATTTAACTGCCATCGGACCAACTCACCTCCAAGCCGTTTTCCGTAATATCAAATGTAAAATACCCATCTGCTGTATTGCCTATTTTAAGGTAATCGAGAATTTCCGCTCTGGTAATATAAAGGTTACTGCCCGAAATATAAGCAACCTCGGAAAGGCCCTGAAAAAATGAAAGACGGTCGTTTGTGAAACGGGCTTTTATATTGCTGTCGCTTCTGCCGATTTCAATGCCGTAAACACCCTGCTCAAGCTCTCCTCGTCTTATGTAAACATCCAAAGAGGAAACAAGCTCCCGAAGGTCACCGCCAACGGAGCTCAAATCCGCCTCTATACCTGTAAGGCTCTCGGAGAAGGTTTCTGTTATACCCTCTGCGGTCTGTGAAATCTGGGAAGAAATCCGCTCCTCCAAATCCCCTAAATCCGTTTTTGCAGTATAAATATTTTCCACCTGGGACATAATTTCACGGGCTTGAACAGAAAATTGAGAATTTGTTGAGCTTTTAAAGCTCTCTAAATCATTTGAAAGCTCCTCGTCAGTCTGTGCAACTGCGGAAATACTGTCCGCCGTTTGCAAAAATTGAGTTTCTACTTGGTTTTTGTATTCACCAAGCTCCGTTTGCGTTGCAAATTCACCTCTTGCAGTCTGCAAAAGTGCCTGGTTGCTTTCGGAAATTGCGGTGGAATAATCCATTTCAATTTCCTGTGCCGTTCTTATAATCTGCTCCTTTAATTCTTCAAACCTTTTTTTACTGTCATTTTTAAGGCGAATAACATTTTGCTTTTCATCCTCTTTTGAGCTTTCCACCGTCTTTTTAACAGCTTCAATTTCTGTTTCGCTTTTGTCCTCAAGGGCGTAGCACAGTGCTTCGTTAAGCTCATAAAGATAGTTTTTTAAAAGCAAAAAGCGGTTATCGGTAGAATACTTTGGTGAAGTGAGATTGGGAACCGCTAAATTAAGGTCATACATTCATTTCACTCCCAACCTCAATTTTCCGCGAAATGCTGAATAATTTAACCTTACCCTTTCCGCTTATTCTTATTTTAAAATGGTCGCAACGGGGTGTTGCAAAGGGCAGAGAAACAGAGCCCACATTTTCTGCTTTAACCGAAATCTGCCTTTTCCATATTCCGTCGGAATTTGTTTGAAAATCAATATCGGCTCGCGAGCCTTTCTCACCAAAAAGGCGAACAACAATACCCGAATAATATTTATTTTCGGGAATATCAAGACCCCAAAGACCTGTTTCGCAGGACCAGTTAAAATCATCCTCAAGAAACCAGCCCGAAAGCTCACCTGTAAAATTTCCGTATAGGTTTTCCCCGTCTGCAAGGCAAAGGCGCTTTTGGTTTTTTATGTTACCTATAAAATACAAATTACCGTTGTGGCTTGCGAATTCGCTTACATCAATGTTGTCCTCCTTGTGCCAGATACCCTTACCCTCATCAAAGGTAAAAAGCACTCTGTCACCGTTTTTATCGGACATACAAATATAATATTTATCACCGCTTGCACCTGCCACCGCTTGAGTGTAGTATTTTCCACCCAAGGCTTTTGAAATATCAACGGGTATACCGCCCTCGTAGGCGCAAATTCCGTTGGGACTTTTGTAGTAAAGGGTTTCGTTAACAATACAAAGAGACTTTCCGCTACCCTTTTGCACACCTCTTATATATGAAGTATTCACTGTGTAAGGGGGATTCTGACCATAGATTTTGTGAACACAGTGTTCCTTAAAGAAAATAATGTAGCCTCTGAAAGCAGTTGCACCTGTAAACTCACCATCCGTGCCCACGGAAACCGCATAGCTGTCCGTAGAAATTCCTAAGTAACTGTTAAAGTTTGTGGGGTCGCCCAGCTTTGAAGCATAAATCTCGTTCTTCTCGGAGTTGCAGCCCCATATTCTGTTACCGCTTTCACAGATAAAATCCATTTCGGGTAATTTTCGTTCCACCTTAATCGGTGCGGTCTGTGTAATAGTGTTTGAAATTATTCCCGTTACGGTTATGAAGCCGTCACCCTTGTCCCGAATAATATGACTGCCGTTTAAATCCTCATTTTGAAATCCCGAAAGCTCAACACCGTCATAGATATTAAAATTCTCGCCAATTCCCTCACAGGAAATTCTGATATACGTTTCAGCTAACCCCATCCACATACCGAGAGCCTCTGAATATTGCTTGAGCTCATTTGGGCTGACCGATGTGTCAAGCCACAGCGCACCTTCTTGTGCTTCGGGCTCTGCGGAGGATATGACATAATTTTCATATAAATCTCCGTCACCTCTTGCAAGTGAGCAGGTAACGTTTGTACCCTCTTCGGTAAAAAACTCCGCCTCAAGTGAGCCATAGTCAGTTAAATCCGCTGTATTCAGATAAATTTTATCAGGGAAAATAAGCACCCTTGCTCCCATAGAAACAAACTGCCTTTCCCCCTCTATATCGGGAAATGAAAGTCCCGGAACCGCCTGACCGCCGTAATATAAAATGCCGTTATTGATATACATAATTTCGGACTTAGAAAAAAGCCCGTGAAGTCTACTGCCACACACGTTAAAATATGCCCTTTTGTTTCTCGGTGCAATAAGCGGAAACTCACCACCACCCATATTCATTTCATCATAAAAGCAGTTATCGGGAATAACCGCGTTGCAATCAAAGCCGCCAAATGAAGAAATCAACTCCTGAGTTCTTTCCTGTTCATATATAGTAGGGCTATACATTGTAATCCCCTACCTTCAAATCTGTATTTTCAGGAAGCTTTTGAGTTCGGTTTATATAATCGTGCATTTCCTTATACATTCTGTTAAAAAGCATCGCGGAATTGTTACTGCGACCGATTTCACCGTTCATATAGTCAAGCTTCATATTCATATAAAGAGTGTAAATTTCCGCATATTCATCGGGAGCTTTAACCTCTGCTTCAAGAGAAATTTCCCTTCCGTAGCCGACATATTCTTTATCCCCCCGAGGCTTTAAAATCTCGCCCCATATTTTTAAATCAAGCTGTGAAATCCAGCGTTTTTTAGTAATAATGGAAACATTGTTGGTTCTCTCACTGTCAAAATTTTCAATAACATCACTTAATGTCACCAAACTCCTCCTTTCAATATGTAAAAGTATCGCAATCCTATCATCCCTGTTTCACCTTTGGTGAAATAGGGAGGGGGACCGCGTCAGCGGTGGTGGGTAGCCCCGTAAAGATTCCCCTTCGTAAAAGTATTGCAAATTCTGTTGTAAAAATTAGGAGTGAGGAGTGTCGGGGAAGCTCCGCTTCCAAACATTATATTAGGTATTCGTACCCCAAACTAATTCTGTTTAAATAACTTGATTTTTAATTAAAAACATTTAGAACAATAAAGTTATTTTTCTATAACTTTTACAATTGCCGTGCGCATTACCCGACATTTCGCTTTTCGAATTATAAGTGCCGACCGCAGGTCCCGACACTCCTAACTACACACTCCTAAATCCTCACTTAAATCGAAATATTCGCATCAATATACGCCGCAGAAACCGCCGCCATTTTTTCACTATTTTTAATTACCTCTGCAAAGCGTTTGGGAACTTCAACAGTTTTACCGGTCTGAACGAGAATTCTCTCGCCGTTCACTGCAACAAAACGCTCTGTATCATTTCTCGACTGCTTGGGAATGAACACACTCACAAGCTCTTCATTTACTTTCTTTGTCTGATTATTTTTATTAGCCATAATAATTTCCTTTCTCGATATGTAAAAATATCGCAATCCTATCATCCCTGTTTCACCTTTGGTGAAATAGGGAGGGGGACCGCGTCAGCGGTGGTGGGTAGCCCCATAAAGATTCCCCTTCGTAAAAGTATCGCAATATTTATCATCCCCTACATCCCGCAAAACTTAATTCCTAATTTCGAATTACGAATTAAAACTCCCTGCTATCTTATTTATAATGTTGGTTTTCCCCTCAAACTCCATCATAGAAAGAGCAGAAAGTGCCTGCGTTCTCATTTCAGGGTTAAAAAATCCCGCATTATATAATTGCAAGGCAAGCTCATTCTGACTGATTTTAGTAAATGGTGTGGCAGTTTCTGCGCTAACCTTTATATCAAAAATCGGCTGTCGCATCCCCATTTCCACACCGAAAGCAGACCCCTGATTTCTTGCAATAATTCCTGAATTATCATAAGTAACAAATTCCTGCTGACCGTTGGGAGAAACAATACGGAAAAATCTCGGCTCATCGTAAAATTGGCGAATAAGCTCAATGGCAAGGGAGTTAATTTCCGAAAATGCTCTGTAACCGCCTTTAACCATATCGCGGGTAAGCTTGCCCCCTGCCTCTTGAAGAGCCGCAATAGCAGAAGCCGCCGTAACACCGCTTGAAACACCGCCTTGTGAGAAATCTCTGTTACCGCTTGTTTCTTTGAGCTCATCAATTTTGGAGTTGAGAATACCAAGATAAATTTCGGGAATACCCGATATTTTAATTTCTCTGATACTGTCCTCACCCAAGTTAGAGCCTGAAACGTGAACAAAGCTGTTGGACCAATCCGCAAACTCTTCTTCATTCACCGCCCCTGCGGAGTTAATAAAATATCGGGGAGTTGTAGCCATAGCAGCGTTCTTCACAAGAGAATTTGAAAGAATGTCAATCTGCTTCTGGGCATCCTTCATAATGTCTATGTAGCCGAAACCGCAGGGTGTACCCTCTTCAACAAAAAGAGTATCGAAAACGAATGGATATTTGCCGTGGTCATAAAAGCCTCTTTGGCTGTATTCGGGGTCATTTTCCGAAGCATAGAGAAGCTCACCGTTACAGAATTTGCAGTAGTGCACTGTTTCAACACCGTTTAATATTTTTTTATAATATCGGTCAACCACCGCGCTTTTGTCTTTGGTGTCCACATTATCGTCATAAACATATTTTGCAATTTCCACTGTTGAAGAGCCTAATTTCCCGCTTAATTCGGGGTACATAGCAATAAGGGTTTCGTTGTCAATAAGCTCAACGTGGAAAATATTTTTACTTTTCTGAATGTCCTTAATGCCCGGCTCCCAGAAGAGATTCAGAATATCAACCTGCTTAATCTCAATATCACCCAAGCCGTTGCTTTTTAAAGGATTCCAGAATATTCCGTAAACCGCAGTGCCTGTTTTAAGCTTGTACCACCAGGCATCACTGTAAATTTTTTCAAAGCCGTTTCGCTCGAATATTACGGGCAAAATCTGTGAAAGTATTTCAGCAGAGCTTCTGTCGCTTTCCTCACGGGGAAGACAAGTCACAGTGGGGAAATTGTCCATAGCATCCGCGTGCTTGTTGGCAATGGAGTTAAATAGCCAGGCAGAAGCATTTTCATTACCCTTGCTACCGCTTAACGTGTCCCAATGCCTCATTCTGAACCATTGCTCATTCTCAACAATCCTTTGCTCAAGAACACTCTTCCCCTCTTTGTATTTTTTTAAAACATCAAGCGCTTTCTCAACATCCTCCGAGCCAATAATACCGGTTTTACCAAAGTTATTTATATTTGCACTTTTGTTTTCATTCCCTTTATTTTGCTTAATTTCGCTTTCATTGGTTATTTTTCTTTTTTTCAATTTTCCACTCCTTAAATATGTAAAAGTATCGCAGCCCTATCATCCCTGTGTGGCTCTGCCACATAGGGAGGGGGCAAGGAACACGACCGCGCCCTGTGGGCGATGCAGGGAGTGTGAGTTGGCGTAGCGGTCAAAATTTTGCGAAGTGAATAACGAGCAAACAATTTTGGGCACCGCAAGAGGACTTATCGTTGCTTACCGATTGAATACAGTTACAAGCGAAAAATCATAAATTAGTTCGGGCGTCAGCGGTGGTGGGTAGCCCCATAAAGATTCCCCTTCGTAAAAGTATCGCAGCCCTATCATCCCTGTGTGGCTCTGCCACATAGGGAGGGGGACCGCGTCAGCGGTGGTGGGTAGCCCCATAAAGATTCCCCTTCGTAAAAGTATCGCAATCCTACTCCCCCTACATCCTGCGAAATCTAATTACGAATTACGCATTTCTAAGGGGTCGTCTCCTAAAACAAGATTCTCCCTCTTCACCCTCGGCTTTATGGGTCTCGCCATACACATATACCGCACCTCGTCGGCAATATGGTCCTCGCCTGTCGTGTCCAAATCTTCAGGATTACTGACACTAAATGTCAATTCGGGTATAGTGCGAATAAAGCCCTTGCAGGTGTTAAAAACATACATCATTGGTATTCCGTTTTCATCAAAGGAAAGGCGGTAATGGACCTGCATCCAGCCGGGCAAACGCTTGTTGTCACCCTTGTTAAAGTAAACCCCGTTTCTGTTAGCCGCCTCAATAATCGCCTCGCCTCTTGACGCGTCCCATATAGACGGGTCAGCCACCCCTAAAATCTGCTTACCCTTCAGCCATCGGTGTTCTCTTTCAATTCTCGCTATCTCCGAAAATATCTTCTCAGGTGGCCATTTCACACCCTCGTTGTGAGTTTTTGAGCATCCGTAAAGCTCGAGTATTCTGTAAAGCCGTCCGTCATAATCCACCGCCCACCAGGCGCAGGAAAAGGGCTTTGCATAGCCGAAGTCAAAGGAACGGTAAAGCACCCAATCCCGAGGTATTTCAAAAGGCTCAATAACGTGGGTAAATTCTCCATCCTTATAATGCGAGGGCAAATCTCTGAATTCCTCAAAAAACTGTCCGTCGAAAATGTCCCAGTTACCAAAGCGGTGAGCCTGACGGAGCTTTTCGGGAAGAGAGTCAAGAACCTTAACATATTCGGGGTTACATTTCATAAGCACTGTGTTGTCATCGATGGTGGCAGGAATAAAATCATAATCCTCAGGGTCTTCGTTCTCCTCATATCTGCCCTTAACAAAAAGCCGTTTGAACCAGTTGTGCCCAACACCGCCCGGGTTACCCGTAAAATACATTCTCGGCTTAAAATCCTCTCGGGTGGTACGGTTGCAGGTAGTAAGGAACTGTATCTGTGAAAAGGTAAAATGTGTACATTCTTCAACACCGATAACGTCATATTCCTGCCCCTGATATTGATAAATATCGTTTTCCGTGTCACAATAACCAAGGCGGATTCGTGAGCCGTTAGGAAAAATAAATGCTCTTTCATCACGCTTGTATCGGGCTATTCCGTTTAATTGAGAAAGCATCGGTAAAAGATGGTTTTCCCGAAGCTCCGGCAGAGTCTTTCTCAAAAGCAACAATTTTAATCCGCTGTATTCGAGAGCAAGTAAAATAAATTTCGTCCTCAATGCCCATGACTTTCCCCCACCGCGAGCTCCGCCATAACCAATAAACCGCTTCCGACTCTCGAAAAACAGCTTCTGCTTCTCATTCGGCGGAGAAATAATTAGTTCTTTCATAGTCACTCCTTTAAATATGTAAAAGTATTGCAATCCTATCATCCCTGTTCCATCTTTGATGGAATAGGGAGGGGGACCGCGTTAGCGGTGGTGGGTCGCCCCGTAAAGATTACCCTTTGTAAAAGTATTGCAATCCTATCATCCCTGTTCCATCTTTGATGGAATAGGGAGGGGGACCGCGCCAGCGGTGGTGGGTAGCCCCGTAAAGATTACCCTTTGTAAAAGTATCGCAATCCTATCATCCCTGTGTGGCTCTGCCACATAGGGAGGGGGACCGCGTCAGCGGTGGTGGGTCGCCCCGTAAAGATTACCCTTTGTAAAAGTATTGCAATCCTATCATCCCGGTGTGGCTCTGCCACATAGGGAGGGGGACCGCGCCAGCGGTGGTGGGTAGCCCCATAAAAATTACCCTTCCTAAAAGTATCGCAATAATGAATATTTTGAATTATTAACTCCCCTCATCAACGATGTAAAGAGGGAGCGTGCCAACCCACCACCATTCCGCACGAACTATATTTTTAAAAAACATTTCACCCGAAATATACACTTAATTATACTTACACATCGAAGAATGGTCCCCCTCCCTATTTGCCCAAGGGCAAACAGGGATGATAATTGTTGCACTTCCTCTACATCCCACAAAACTTAATTCCGAATTCCGAATTCCGCGCTCCGCATTATCTGCAATATTTCTCCATCTCACGTTCAAACCTGATAATAATCCCCTCATCGCATCCACCGAAGCCATCGTACTCATTTAAAAGCTCATAAAGCTCTTTCAAAGCACCTACGCTCTCCTTTAAGAACTTTGCATCAACCTCGGGCTTACCCGTAGTCTTAAAATTCTTCCGTGCCTTTTTTATAATGTCGTCAATAAGTGCACTCATATTCTCTGTTGCAGAGGAAACGCATTTCAGTGTCTTGTCCCCTTTTTTGTCATTCTTTTTATTGTTTATGTTGTTTTTAATATCTGTTCCTATTTTCCTTCCACCTCAATTCAGTCGCCGGTTGCCAGTCGCCTGCCGACAGTGTGTAAAAACTTTGCGAAGCTTAATTCCGAATTCCGAATTTACAATGTTTGGAAGCGAAGCTTCCCCGACAATTATGCATTACGAATTACACATTCCGCACTCATCTCAGCCCTTTTTCGTACAGCTCATTTATTCTTTTATAATGCAAACAGTTTTTGCCACAGTTGCTTGAACAGACGAGCTTTTCGTAGCCATTTTTTTCAAAAGCATTTTTAAAAACATGCTTGTCCTTTGTTCCGTTAATTAAGCCCTCGCAAAAAATATATTGTTCTCCGCAGGCTACAAAAAACGGACATTCAATCAATACATTTACTGCCTTTCTCATCAAATCACCTCTTGAACGTTTGTTCGTATTTTGGTGCTATTATATCACATTAAAATCCAAAATCAATAGACTTATGCCCTACTTTTTCCAATAAAACCTTAAAGTACCATTTAAGAACCATTTTCTTGTTTTTTCTTGGTCTTACTTGGTTTTTCGACATTTTCCGCATTTCTTTGTGCTATTTACACAAAGTATAACACCCGAGGGTAAGCCTCTATTGATTTTGAAAGAAATATACATTATAATTTATGAACAAATGTTCTTGTTAAAATTCATTTCCCTCTCCCTGTTCTGAATTAATTAAGCCACCAGTCGCTCCCAATCGCTCCCATTCGCCACCAATATAAATATAAATAAAAAAATAAATAATATATAGTTACAAAAATAGTAGTAAAAAAAGATACGATAGAGGAATAAGTAAAGATATAGGAACGAAATAGTTTCTGTGCGCATTTTTGCACTTGAATTTCGGGGTAGTTTTGAACATTTTTTTGTTAGTTTTGAACATTTTTTGAACAATACTTTTTCCCTTTTCATTCCCGTTTCAAAAAACAACTGACAATTCCCTTAAATTTATGATTTCGTTTTTTATAAAGGAGGTTTTTTTATTAACAGAAAAAGTTTTTTAGTCTATTTCGATTGGGAAGCTCCGCTTTGGGAACTGACTGACGATGAATTAGGCGAATTATTCAGAGCAATGTTTACTTATGCAAAATACGGTGAGCTGATAGATTTTGAGCACCGTTCACTTAAATTGGTGTTTGGCTTCATAAAAAGTGCCATAGACCGCGACAAAGCATCATATGAAGAGCGTTGCAAAAAAAATGCGGAAAATGCCGCCAAAGGTGCAAATAAAAAGTCAGAAAAGGAACCGAAGAAGGAAAAAAAGGAAAAGGATGAAAAAGGCGCTGATTTAAACTTCGAAAACCTCATCAACACCATCACCCCCACAGAATAAAAAAGCAAAAAAAGAGAACGGGAAAACCCGTTCTCGATAAATAGCAGTTGGCTGTATGTAAAATCACCGAAAGGTAATTAAAACGCGTATTCGTAATTTCTCATTTACGTTACCGTTTTATACAAATACGGAAGTCTCGACTTACAAAATGCAGAAAATTCCAAAATACTCTCATAGCCCATATCCTTTTTAGGTAAAAAGAAAATCTGTGTTTTTTTTGTCATGAGCACAAAATATTCAGGTGTTTCCACAACCTTTTTGAGAAATTCATATCTTATTGAGCTTTCCTGAATGCTCATATTATTTTCCCATTTCTCATAAAAGTATTCATCATAAAGCCCGAATGTCACATTATACGGGCAACCGATACCGTTAATGCGTGAAAACGCTTTAGGGTAAATTTTTTCCTTAGTGTGGCTGTAATACAGTGACCCTAAAAAAGCAAAAACAACAAAAATAAATGCAGGGAAATAAATGTTTTTTACAAAATCAAGATAAGCACTAATACCAACACCAACCAGACAAATACCGCACAGAACACCCTGAATAATTTTCATCTGTTTGAGTTGTTCTTCAATGCAATGCTTTGCATATAACTGCCCCATCTTCTCATTTTCAATATTATCATAAACAGTCCTGAATTCAATTCTCATACCGACACCTCGAATAATTCATTGAATATATAATACCATAATTAAGTGGCAAGTTGCAAGTGGCAAATGCGGAAGCACTAATGAATTGCAAAGCAATTCAAATCATGGAGTATAACGAGAAATCATAAACATATTTATGTTCAATTCACGGCATAGCCAAATCATTTTGCTTTGCATGAATTGTTTTCAACATGATTTGACTTTGTCATGATTTTCCTGACGGCATTAGGCTTCGCGGGAGTGTAATAATGTAGGGGCGGGTCTTGACCCGCCCGAAAGATAAACGATAACTTGGCGGGACACAAGACCGTCCCCTACTGTCGACTTGCATCTGGCGACTGGCGACTGGTGGCTTTAATTCCTCATCAAACAAAAAGAGGACGGATTTCTCCGTCCTCAAAATCATTGAAAATTAAATTATTTAATTTCAACCTTTGCGCCTGCTTCTTCGAGCTTAGCTTTTGCTGCTTCTGCATCATCTTTTGATACAGCTTCTTTAAGAGTTGTGGGAGCGCCGTCAACCTTAGCTTTTGCTTCTGCAAGGCCAAGACCTGTAAGCTCACGAACAGCTTTGATAACAGCGATTTTGTTTGCGCCAACTTCTGCGAGAACAACATCAAATTCTGTTTTCTCTTCTGCAGCAGCTGCTGCTTCTGCGGGAGCTGCTACTGCTACTGCAGCTGCAGCGGATACGCCGAATTCTTCTTCTACAGCGTGAACGAGTTCGGAGAGCTCGAGAACTGTAAGTACTTTTAATTCTTCAATAATAGCAGTAATCTTTTCAGATGCCATTTTAATTTCCTCCAATTATTAGCCGTTAGGCTTTAGATTTTAGTTTTTTATTTACTTAATTAGTTACAGCAATTATTCAGCTGCTGCTTCTGCTGTGGCTTCGCCATTTTTGTCAACAATAGCCTGAACTGCACGTGCGAACGCAGAAATAGGAGCGTTGAACGCATTGCATACAGTAGCGAGCAATACTTCTCTTGAAGGAAGCTTTGCAAGACTGTCGATTTTTTCAAGAGAAATAACCTCACCATCGAGGAAACCGCTCTTAACGTTGAAGTCTTTGTGAGTGTTAGCAAATTTGCAAAGGATTCTTGCAGCAGCAACGTAATCATCCTTGGATGTTGCGAGAGCTGTTGTACCTGCGAGGCAGTCTGAAAGACCTGCGAGCTCTGTGTCCTTAATAGCAAGCTCAATCATTGTATTCTTTGTAACAGTGTACTCAACACCTGCTTCACGGAGTTCCTTACGGAGAGCTGTGTCATCAGCAACGTTGATACCTTTGTAATCAACGAGAACACCTGCACATGCACCCTGAAGTCTCTCAGCGATTGCAGCAACTTCTGCTTTTTTTGCTTCTAAGATTTTAGCACTTGGCAAACTAATTCACCTCCGAATAAATAAATTATTGCCTTTTTGCTTTTTGTTAAATAATAATGCCCTTCCCGCATAGCACGAGAAGGGCACAAAAACTCAATAAAAATATCAAGAATCAATGCATTCCTCGGCAGGCGGTCGGTTGAAACCGTGGACCATTAAACAAAATTTGCACCTGCTGTCTTTAGAACAGCACAAGTAATATAACACACCTTTTTCGGTATGTCAAGTATTTTTTAATTATTCTTCTACAGTTGCGCCTGTAGCAAGCTTTGCAGCGTTAACACGAACACCGGGGCCCATTGTTGTTGCTACAACACATGAACGGATGTAAGTACCTTTAGTTGCTGCGGGTTTTGCTTTAATAACTGCATCAAGAAGAGCCATAGCATTCTCTGTGAGCTTTTCGCCACCGAATGAAGCCTTACCGATGGGGCAGTGAATGATGTTTGTTTTGTCAAGACGGTATTCGATTTTACCTGCTTTAGCTTCTTCAACAGCCTTTGCTGCATCGGGAGTAACAGTACCTGCCTTGGGAGAGGGCATAAGACCTCTGGGACCAAGAACCTTACCGAGACGACCAACAACACCCATCATATCGGGAGTTGCGATACAAACGTCAAAGTCCATAAAGCCACCTTGAATCTTTTCAAGAAGATCCATATCGCCAACGATGTCTGCACCTGCAGCTTCTGCAGCTTTAGCAGCATCGCCCTTTGCGAAAACAGCTACGCGAACATTTTTACCTGTACCGTTGGGGAGAACAACCGCACCTCTAACCTGCTGGTCAGCGTGACGGGAGTCAACACCAAGACGAATATGCATTTCAACAGTTTCGTCAAATTTAGCGCTTGCAGTTTTTGTTGCAAGCTCGAGAGCCTCGTTAACTTCGTAGAGCTTTGTTTTGTCTACGAGCTTTGCGCTCTCAACATATTTTTTACCATGTTTCATAATTACAATTCCTCCGTAATCAATCAACAACAGTCACGCCCATGCTACGTGCTGTACCTGCAATCATAGAGATAGCAGAATCAATATCAGCAGCATTAAGATCGGGCATTTTCTGCTCTGCGATTTTTCTTACTTGCTCTTTGGTAATTGTTGCAACCTTAGTTTTGTTAGGAACGCCTGAACCGCTTTCGATACCGCAAGCCTTCTTAATAAGAACTGCTGCGGGGGGAGTTTTAGTAACAAATGTGAAAGAACGGTCAGCGTAAACTGTGATTACAACAGGAATAATGAGACCCATATCATTTTTTGTTCTCTCATTGAATTCCTTTGTGAATGCCATAATGTTTACACCGTGTTGACCTAAAGCAGGACCAACAGGGGGTGCCGGGGTTGCTTTACCGGCGGGAATTTGCAATTTGATGAAACCTACAACCTTTTGAGCCATTTTTTGCACCTCCAAAATTCGTGGTATGGCGGAATAAGAGCTCGCCTTACTCCTCCCACACGCGACATACCCTTATGTCGCATATAACAGAGGACATTGCCTCCGATTACCGATGTTAAAGATTGACAATATTATTGTTAATTAGTCAATCGCCTTTTTAACCTGATTGAGCGGAAGCTCAACAGATGTTTCTCTACCCATAAATGAAACCATAACGTTAACAATATTGTTAGCAACGTCAATGCTGTCAACAACACCTGAATTACCTTCCATAAGACCTTCAGTGATAGTAACAAGGTCACCTACGCTGTAAGCCACTTCAGTAACTGTACTGATGATGTTTTCCTCGCCGTCTTCGGCCTTTTCAACGCCTAACTTTTCAACCTCTTCTTTAGTAAGGGGAACGGGTCTTCCGTCAGGGCCTACAAAGCCTGTAACGCCTCTTGTATAACGAATTGCATGCCATGTTTCATCGGGCACCTTGAGAACGTTTTCCTCGCCCTCTTTATCGCTGTATTCAACTGCAAGCTTAACAACAACATATCCGGGAAAAATTTTGCGCTCAACTTCAACTGTTTTGTCGTTTTTGACTTCAACAACCTTTTCGAGCGGAATATTAACACCAAGGATTTTATCGTGCATTTTGCGGTTTTCAACGATTTTACCGATATTTTCGGCAACCTTATTCTCATAACCTGAATAAGTGTGGATTATAAACCATCTTGCTTCGCCTGACATAGTATACCTCCGAAAAATACTGATTTTAAGTAATGAATCGGATTATTCCTTTTCAGTCGTTTCTTCTGTTGATTCCTCGTCCTCGTGGTCGTGCTCCTCGGACTCTTCTTCGTCCTCAACTGTTTCTGTAACTTCAGACTTATCAGCAAGCTTGCCAAGACCTGTTACAGCACCTGAAACTGCAAAGTCAAGAATCCAGATACCTGCGCCGATAACAATGATTACAGCAAGAACAATACCTGTGCTCTTGATAACCATCTGGCGACCGGGCCAAACAATTTTTTTAGTTTCGCCTCTGAGGTCTTTAAAGAATTTAGCTATTGCTTTGCCGATTTTAACAAAGAAATGGCCAATCTTCTTTAAGGGGTTAGTTTTCTTTTCAGCTTTAGAGGTATCTTCCTTTTTGACGGTTTTCTTTTCGTCTGCCATGGTATTACCTCCTTACTTTGTTTCTCTGTGGAGAGTGTGTTTCTTGCAGAATCTGCAGTACTTTTTCATCTCCAACCTGTCGGGGTTGTTTTTCTTTTCCTTCATAGTGTTGTAATTACGTTGCTTACATTCTGTGCAGGAAAGTGTGATTTTTACTCTCATAACGGCACCTCCAATTTTTGATTAGCCTCCCTCTCGCCGGTGAAAAGGGCGAATCCCTTTCCTTGCCGAGAAAGCCTTGACGCGTCAAAATATGCAATAAAAAAATTATTACACATCCTAAAATCAGGACGCAAAAAAAGAACCCTCTTTGAGAGGTAAAGGGATTATAGCATACTTGTATAAATATGTCAACTGTTTTTTGTAAAAAATCGCAAAGCGGAAAATGCATTTTCAGATGCCGGTCGCCAATAGGGGACATCAAGACCCACCCCTACATCAGTACACTCCCGCGAAGCTTAATTTCGAATTCCGAATTACGAATTTCGAATTAAAAAAGCTCAACCTCCCACGCAACGTGAGAGGCTGGACTTTTTGGAAAGAGAAAATGAAATATTTAGCATTTAATGTCTATGGTTGTTATATACCATATCATTATTGCAACACTTTCACAACTTTATGAATAAATTGTAAATAAAATTATTTTACCATTAAATCACTTATAAGCTTACTCAATTCCGCAGGGTCTTTAACAGAAATACCACTGATAAGGCAAGCTTGAGCATAAAGCAGTTTACTGTAAGCCACAAGCTCATCCTTGTCTGTTTCGTAGAGCACCTTTACCTTTTCGGCTATGGGATGATTTGCATTTATCTCCATAACAACCTCGGCTTTAACCTTATTATCATTGGGCATTGAGTTAAGCACTTTTTCCATTTCAAGAGATATTCCACCCTCACTTGTAAGGCAAACTGCGTAATTTTTCAGCTTGTTTGTAAAGCGAACGGAAGAAACATCATTACCGACAGACTCTTTAATAAACTCCAACACATCTTTAGATGTTTCATTTTTCTCGTTAAGCTCTGTTTTTTCTTCTTCTGTATCAAGGTCAAGCTTCTCATCACAGATGTTCTGGAATATTTTGCCGTCATATTCACTAAGCATCTTAATGCAGAACTCGTCAACATATTCGGTGAGGTAAAGAACCTCTATTCCCTTTTCCCTGACTGCATCAAGCTGAGGAAGCATCTCAATTTTCTCAACAGTTTCACCGCAAGCGTAATAAATTTTATCCTGACCGTCTTTGAGCCTTGAAACGTATTCAGAAAGTGTAGTATATTTCTTTTCAAAAGATGATTTAAACATAATCAAATCTTTAAGCTCATCTTTTCGCATACCGTAGCTGTTATAAATACCAAACTTCAACTGCATACCAAAGGTTGAGAAAAATTCTTCATATTTTTCCCGTTCATTGTTAAGCATCTTTGTCAATTCGCTCTTAATTTTCTTTTCGATTGTTTTTGCTATAAGCTTTAATTGACTATCCTGTTGCAGTGTTTCGCGGGAAATATTCAACGACAAATCCTCGCTGTCAACAATACCTCTTACAAAGCTGTAATAATCGGGTAAAAGGTCACTGCATTTGTCCATTATTAAAACTCCGCGTGAATAAAGCTGAAGACCCTTTTCAAATTCTTTTGAATAATAATCGTAAGGTGCACGTTTAGGAATAAACAGCAACGCACTGTATGTTGCATTACCTTCTGTTTTAGAGTGGATGACCTTTGCCGGAGGCTCAAAATCGTAGAACTTTTCGGCATAAAAGGCGTTATACTCCTCGTCGGTTACTTCATTTTTATTCTTTTTCCAAACAGGGATTCTGCTGTTAAGAGTTCTCTCCTCCGCAACAGTTTCGTATTCATCCTCTGTTCCCTCTTTAAGACGGCTTGTCTGCATTTCCATTTTAATGGGATGACGGATGTAATCGGAATATTTTTTAATAAGAGACTCGATTTTATACTGTTCAAGATAATCGCTGTATTTTTCTTCATCCGTGTCGGGCTTGAGATAAAGAGTTATCTCTGTACCGAAAGAAGCCTTGTCACATTCTTCAACAGTGTAACCGTCAGCACCCTCGGAAACCCATCTGAAAGCCTTTTCAGCACCGTAGGGCTTGCTTTCAACAACAACCTTTTCGCTGACCATAAAAGCGGAATAAAAGCCAACTCCGAATTGACCGATGATATCAACATCTTCTGTTTTTTCGTTTTCCGTTTTAAAAGCCAATGAACCGCTTTTTGCAATTGTACCAAGATTGTTTTCAAGCTCATCTTCGGTCATACCGCAACCGTTATCTGTAATTTTAAGAGTTCGGTTCTGCGAATCGGCTTCAAGTTTTATAACAAAATCATCTCTGTTAAGTCCGACGGAAGAATCGGTTAAAGAACGGAAATAGAGCTTATCCAAAGCATCGCTGGCATTAGAAACAAGCTCTCTCAAAAATATTTCCTTGTTAGTGTAGATGGAATTTATCATTAAATCCATCAATTTCTTTGATTCTGCTTTAAACTGTTTTTTTCTCATTTTTAAACCTCCGACTTTCAGTATTTATACAAAAACACCTGTTTAAATTACAATAGAAAGTATATACCCTTCTTTTATATTTATTGTGAATAAAATATGAACAATATATTAAAACTGGCACTCTAATAAAGGGAGTGCCAATTTTGTTTTGCTGATTTTATTCTTCACCCGACAACTTCCCACTTGCAACTCACCATATAATTATGGTATTATATATACCATTATATTATATACACGCAAGGAAGATTTTATGGACATTTTAAAAACCTTACAACAGGAGTTTTCAGTCAGCGAGCTCCACATCAAAAACATAGTTGAGCTTATCGATGACGGTAACACCATCCCTTTTATCGCCCGTTATCGTAAAGAGATGACAGGCTCCTGCGACGACCAGAAGCTCCGTGACATCAACGACCGCCTCACATACTTGCGCAACCTTGAAAAGCGCAAGGAAGAGGTTATTTCCTCAATTGAAGAGCAAGGAAAGCTCACCGCGGAAATAAGCGAAGCCGTTGCAAATGCAGTAACGCTTGCAGAGGTTGAGGACATTTACCGCCCTTATAAGCAAAAGAGAAAAACCAGAGCAAGCGTTGCAAAGGAAAAAGGTCTCGAACCTTTAGCAGAGCTTCTTTTCTCCTTTACTCTTAAAGGCGTTGATTTGAATGAAATCGCCGCCGAATACGTTGATGCCCAAAAGGGCGTTGAAACTGTTGAAGAAGCTCTTCAGGGCGCATCAGATATTATTGCTGAAATCATTTCCGATGCCCCCGAGGGACGCAAGGTGTTAAAGGATTTAATCAACAAACGCGGTGTTATAGAATCCGTTGCAAAGACTGAGGAAGACAGCGTTTACAGTATGTATTACGAATACTCCGAGCCTGTTTCTAAAATCCCTTCTCACAGAATTCTCGCTATCAACCGCGGTGAAAAGGAAGGATTTTTGAAGGTAAGCGTCACGGTTGAGGAAGAAACTGCTCTAATGCTCCTTGACAAGCTTTTCATTAAAGAAGGCAGTTCATCAACTGAATTCTGCCGAGAAGCCGCGAAGGACAGCTACACCCGCCTTATATTCCCCTCTCTTGAAAGAGAAACCCGTTCAACTCTTACAGAAAAAGCGGATGAACAGGCAATCAAAATGTTCGGCAGTAACTTAAAGCCACTTCTTATGCAACCCCCCATTAAAAATAAAACTGTTCTTGCAGTTGACCCTGCTTACAGAACAGGCTGTAAATTAGCAGTTGTTGACGGAAATTCTAAAGTTCTCTATACGGGTGTTATTTACCCCACTCCTCCGCAATCAAAAATTGCAGAGTCCGAAGCAAAGGTCCTTGAGCTAATAAATAAATTCCATATCGACTGCATTTCAATCGGTAACGGTACTGCAAGTAAGGAAAGCGAAATTTTTATTGCGGACACAATCAAAAAATCTCCCCGCCCTGTTTCCTATATGGTGGTCAACGAAGCAGGTGCTTCCGTTTATTCCGCATCTAAATTAGGCGCAGAGGAATTTCCCGATTTTGATGTTTCCGTCCGTTCCGCAGTTTCAATTGCAAGACGTCTTCAAGACCCTCTTTCAGAGCTTGTTAAAATCGAACCGAAGAGTATAGGTGTTGGTCAGTATCAGCACGACGTTCCCCCTGCAAGACTTGAAGAATCTCTGTCGGGTGTTGTTGAGGACTGTGTAAACTCCGTTGGTGTGGACCTTAACACCGCTTCCGTTTCACTTTTGAAATACATTTCGGGTGTTACAAGTGCAACTGCTAAAAACATTGTAGCCTATCGCGAGGAAAACGGTGGCTTCAATGCAAGAACAGACCTGAAAAAAGTTAAAGGCTTGGGACCGAAAGCATATCAGCAGTGTGCAGGCTTCCTTCGTATCCCCGGCGGTAAAACCTCCCTTGATAACACGGGAGTTCACCCCGAAAGCTATGATGCCGCCAAAAAGCTCCTTGACCTTTTCGGTTATTCTCAAAAGGACGTTGCCGATAAAGGTGCCGCAGGCATCAGTGGTAAGGTGCAGGAATACGGACTCCAAAAAGCTGCAGAAGAATGTGGCATAGGCACACCCACCCTTGTTGATATTATGGGCGAGCTTGAAAAGCCCGGTCGCGATATTCGTGACGAGCTTCCGAAACCGATGTTAAGAACAGATATTATGGATATGAATGATTTGCGCGAAGGTATGGAATTAACAGGTACCGTAAGAAATGTTATTGATTTCGGCGTGTTCGTTGACATCGGCGTTCATCAGGACGGACTTGTTCACATTTCACAGATTTGCGACAAATTTATCAAGCATCCCTCGGAGGTCCTCAAGGTCGGCGAGGTTGTAAAGGTTAAGATTCTCTCCGTTGAACCGCAAAAAAAGAGAATTTCTTTGACTATGAAAGGAATTAACTAAAATAATAGTGACAAAACCAAAATAATGTGTTATATTGTATAGGTATATTATTTTAGCGAGGTATTTTAAATGCTTGAACTTAACAATGCACTTGAACTTATTATAAAAGGTATAAGTGAAAAAACTACAGAATACGGCTTCCGTCCCGAATACCCCAATGGTGTTTTCCCTCCCAAGCTCCCTGTTGAAGAGGTAAACGGCAAATCAATTATTATGTTCCGCGGTGAAAACGGCAGAATCCGTATTGAATATGACAACGGAAAATTGGGTCTTTTCTGCGCAAAGGCTGATGAAGAAGATGCTCCTGACGACGATATGAAGCGTGCATCCTTGAGCCTTCTTGATTTAGAAAGCTTTAATGAAAAAGATATTAAATATATCTGCCAGGAATACTGCGAAACCTTTGACAAGCTTTTTTCACACAAGCCCGCCCACAGTGGCAAAAAAGCTCCCACACCTGTTTCGCGAACCCAGGCAAAAAGTGGCGTTCTCGCTTATGACGCCAACACTCTCGGCAGCCGCTTTACAACAATTTACCCCGAGCTCCGCGAGGAATACAAAAACAACCTGGACCAATACGGCGAGTTTTTAGCAGAAGACTTTTTCGTAAACCACGGAAACAAAACTGTTATTGAAACAATCCGTCAGAATGATGCCGCAAAAATGAAAAAGCTATTTAAGCTTTTCAACGAAATTTACGAGGACGGCACAAACGATACTCAGAGCATTGTGGCAGTTACTATTATCGGTTGCTCACTTGCAGAAAATCCCGAGCTTATTGACAATGCAAAGGAATATTTCGGTGATACAATGAAAGAACCTGTAACTGAAATTATCAAGTATCTTCAAAAAAGCAAAAGCGCAAGAATGAGATTAGCTAACCCACCCGTCTACAAACCCAAAAAGGAAAAGAAAAAAGGTATGATGTCATCAATGCTTGGAATGTAAAGAAACGCGTCCGCAAGGGCGCGTTTCTTTAATTCGGAATCCGAAATTCGAAATTAAGCTTTGCAAAGTTTTTGCACGCTGGCGACTGGCGACTGGCAACTAAAAAACCACCGCGTTCTGCGGTGGTTTTTATTTTAACTATTTAACTTGCGATTAAACTGTTTCTTTTTTCTTTCTTGTGAGCACAAATGCCGCGGAAGCTGCTACGCAAATTGTTGCAGCGAGAGCGATACCTGCATCGCCTGTCTCCTCGGAGCCCTGTGAAGAGCCTTCAGCAGTTGTTTCATAGTTGGGAGCGGCTGCTGTTGTTGAAACAGGAGCTTTTGTTTCATCGTCGCCACCGAAGAGGCCTTTAAGGAATTCGATGATTTTATTAAGAATATCTTCCAAAACGCTGAAATCAATTCCGAGACCATCAAGAATTTGTTGGAACATATCTGAAATATCAACATTTCCGTCAACAAGCTGTTCGATAATGTCTGTAATTTCAGCGTTACCGAGCATATTAGCGATAGCGTCTGCAAAATCTGCGAAGGTTACACCGTTGCCGTTAAGCATATCTCTGATGAGGTCGAGAAGAACGTTGATATCGGCTGCGGTTGTATCGCCACCTGTTGCATCATCGGATGTAGCCTCTGTTGTTTCGGGAACAACGTCCTCGGGGAAGAGGAAGTTAACCACTTTGTTTTCAACGAGTAGAGTTGATATAACATCATTTTCGTCATTACCGTCGTCGGTACGGAACTCTTCAACATAAACATTGTAAGAGGTTTCGGTCTTTGTTGTATCAAGAACGCTGAAGGTTATGTAGAAAATATCTCTTGCGCTTGACTTTGTAACACCGCCGTTAGAAATCCAGCCGAATGAATATTCATTGTTAGTTCCGGTTTTGTAGCCGTTAACAGCAACTCCGCTAAAGTAAGCAGTAAAGTTATCTTCAGCATCATATTCACCTGCAAGACCTGCATCCTTAACTGCAAGAACTGCAGGGTCAAAGGAAACATAAAGGTTCACACCGGTGAGCTTTTTAACAGAAGGAACTGTTATCGCAACAGTAAATGTTGTTTTTGTAACAACATCTGTTCCTTTGCTGGTGTTGTTGTATTTACCCTCCATAACGCGTGTTGCGATACCGGGGTCAACAACTGCCAAACTCATCGGCGCAAGACTGATACAGATGAGCAATGCAGAAAGAAAAATCGCAAGAACTTTTTTCATTAAAATCTTCCTTTACTTGAAATTGAGGAAAAATCCTCCTACCGCACAAGTGCGCATAGATATAGCATCACTTATAGCCTGCATTGATTATATTACAAACGGCAGGTAAAGTCAATAGATTTTTTCTATTTATATTATGAAAAAGCCAATGTTTTTCAGAAACAGAAACAGCCGAAAACCCTCGTCCCGTCAAGGATTTTCAGCCGTTCCGTCATTTTCAACAAAATAACACTTGGTTTTTGTACATTGAAAATGTACCATTATATAAAAGTATCGCACAACAAATTACTGATTAATCGTTATTTATCGACAATGATATGTAGTTCTATATCTCTATTCTCAATAGATAAGTAGCAACAAAGAGCATTTATAACTCCTCTCATCAACGATGTAAAAAGGGAACGTGGCAACCCGCCACCATTCCGCACTAACATAAAACAAAGGTGAGCACATCCATCCGAAATGTACTCACCAAAACGGTTTTTATATTCAAGAATGGTCCCCCTCCCTATCCGCAAGCGGACAGGGATGATAGTCAACCGCTCTTCCTTTACTCTTTGCGAAGCTTAATTTCGAATTCCGAATTCCGAATTCCGAACTTCATCTATCTTTCCACTAAAATAATCTATCGAACCGAAAATTCTGTCAATCCATTCCGCATTCAGCACTCCGAATTCAGAATTTTCCTTTGCGGGAAGAAGGAACACGCCTATTGAACAGCTCTCCCCTGATTTTTCGGGAATCATTTTAACAGTTTTTCCGTTAATTGTCCGCCTTGTAAATTTACAGCTTCTGTCACAGAATTCACAGGTATATTCATTATCTTCAAATGGTAATGGCGGATTTTTGAGGGTGGGAACTCTGCTTGTCAATGCGCCTGTGGGGCAAACATTCACACAAGCACCGCAGGAAACACATTTACTCTCACCTAAGGGCAAGTCAAATGCACTCAAGGGAAGTGTTCCGAAGCCTCTGCCGAAAAGACCCAGATTTTCAGTACCGCTTATTTCCTTGCAAGCCCTTACACACTGACCGCAAAGAATACATTTGTTATTATCGCGGACAATAAAGGGGTGGCTTTTATCTTTTGCATACTGCCTTGTTTTACCTTGCAATTTCATTACGAAAGCATCGTAATCTCTTGCATAAGGCAATAATTCACAGGAATAAACTGCAGAACAACCGCATTCAAGGCATCTTTCAGCCTCCTTCATAGCTTCTTCTTTTGTAAATGTAAAAGCTGCTTCATCAAAATTTTTGTTTCTGATACGGGCATCAACAAGCTTTATTTCAGCTCTGTCAATTTGTGGCATATCCTGTAAAATTTCGGGGTTAAAATTCTTATTTACGGAATAATCAGGCAATTTAGGCGGAACAGCCACACCCTTGAACCAACAGTCAATGCTTCTTGCAGCATATTTACCCCCTGCAATTGCTCTTATTGCAATATCGGGTCCTTTATTGATAACATCACCTGCAGCAAAAACGCCGTCCACAGATGTCATAAAGGTTGTTTCGTCAACTGCAATTGTTGATTTTTTGGTTAATTCCACACTGTCAATATCGCTGCCGATTACTTTCTGACCAATAGCGGAAATGACAGAGTCGCACTCTATAATTTCCGTTGCGCCCTCAATGGCAACAGGACTTCTTCTGCCACTTGCATCGGGCTCGCCAAGCTCCATTTTTTGTAGCTTAATACCTTTTACTTTTCCGTTTTCGCTTATAACCTCAACAGGTGCGCAAAGGAATTTGAAATTTACTCCCTCTGCCCTTGCATCGCGGATTTCATCGGGCTCCGCAGGCATTTCATTTTCAGTACGGCGGTAAATAAGTGTTACATCCTCTGCACCAAGTCTGACAGCAGTGCGCACCGCATCGATAGCTGTGTTACCGCCACCGACAACGCATACCTTTTTACCTAAATCAACCTTTTCGCCGTTGGCGACCTTATAAAGCACATCAATACCGCCGAAAACGCCCTCTGCATCTTCACCGGGACATCTCATAGAGGATGCACTCCACGCACCGATTGCAACGAAAGCAGCATCAAAATCTCCTTTAAGGGACTGAATGGTAAAATCTCTGCCAAGCCTTTTGGTATAATGGATTTGAACACCCATTTTCTCAATATTTTCTATCTCTTTATCAAGAATATCTTTAGGCAGTCTGTAAGCAGGAATACCGTAGCGAAGCATACCGCCACCCTTTTCCTCGCTTTCAAAAATCTCAACAGAATAGCCTTTAATTGCAAGGAAATAGGCACAGGAAAGACCTGCAGGACCTGCACCGATAACCGCAATTTTCTTTCCGTTTTTCTCTTCACAAGGGGGAATATAGTCCATAAAGGAATCCGCCGCAAAGCGCTTTAATGCACAGATTGAAACTGCTCCTTCAAGGTGAGCACGACGGCATTTTTCCTCACAAGGATGGGGGCAAACTCTGCCGATTGAAGCAGGCAAGGGATTGTCCTGCTTTATAATTTCAAGTGCCTTTTTCTCTTCACCGTTTGCAATAAGACCAACGTAGCCTTGAATATCCTGATGGGTGGGACAAGCCATATAACACGGAGCCTTGCAGTCGCCTGCGTGGTCGCTCATTATAAGAGAAAGTGTTGCCTTTCTGCTTTTTTCAAGCTCCTCGGTGCTTGTAGTAATTTTCATACCCTCGGTAACAGTTGCAGAACAAGCTCTCAAAGGCTTTCTGATACCCTCAACCTCCACAAGACAAAGACCGCAACCACCGTAGCTTTCAAGCTCTTTGTTATGGCAAAGGTGTGGAAGATATATTCCGTTTTCCAAAATGTTATCAAGGAGAGTTTTTTCTGTGTCTGCAAGGCATTCCTTGCCGTTTATTATGATTTTAACCTGACTCATTATTCACCCTCCCCTGAAAGAATTTCTATTGCTCCGAATTTGCAATTTTCAATACATTGACCGCAACGAACACAAACATCATTGTCAATTTTGAAAGGCATTTTTATAACACCGCTGATAGCACCAACAGGGCATTTCTTACTGCAAAGGGAACAGCCCTTACACTTATTTTCAACAATTTTATAGCTTATTAAATCCGCGCATTTTTCAGCAGGGCATTTTTTCTCTTTTATATGTGCCTCGTATTCGTCACGGAAATATTTAATAGTAGTCAAAACAGGGTTCGGTGCGGAATTACCAAGACCGCACAGGGCACCTGTTTTTATGCTTTCGCCCAATTCAACGAGAGCTTCAAGGTCGCTTTCTTCGCCCTCACCTTTTACAATTCTCTGAAGAATTTCAAGCATACGGGTTGTACCAATACGGCAAGGTACGCATTTACCGCAGCTTTCCTTACTTGTAAAATCCATAAAGAATTTTGCCATATCAACCATACAGGTTTTCTCATCCATAACAATCATACCGCCCGAGCCCATAATAGCCCCTGTTTTTGCGATACTTTCGTAGTCAACGGGAGTATCAAGAAGCTTTTTCGGTATACAACCTCCCGAAGGTCCCCCCATCTGAACGGCTTTAATTTCTGCATCGTCCTTTATGCCGCCGCAAATACCGAAAACGATATCGTTTATAGTAAGTCCCATAGGCACTTCCACAAGACCGCCACGCTTAACGCGACCTGCAAGGGCAAAAACCTTTGTACCCTTACTGCCGTCTGTACCCATTTCAGCAAATTTTTCGCCACCGTTTTCAATAATCCAACTGACATTTGCAAAGGTTTCAACATTATTTATATTTGTAGGCTTACCTCGGAAGCCTTTCTGAGCAGGGAACGGCGGTTTAGTAACGGGCATACCTCTGTTACCGCCGAGAGATGCAAGAAGTGCGGTTTCCTCACCGCAAACAAATGCACCTGCACCCATCATAATTCTGAAATCAAAACTAAATCCGCTACCGAAAATATTTTCACCTAAAATACCCTTCTCCCGCATTTCTTCAATAGCAATTTTAAGTCTTTTAACTGCAAGTGGGTATTCCGCACGGACATAAATAAGACCCATCTGCGCACCAACCGCAACACCCGAAATCATCATACCCTCAAGAACTCTGTGAGGGTCGCCTTCAAGAACTGCTCTGTCCATAAATGCACCGGGGTCGCCCTCGTCAGCATTGCATACAATGTATTTCTCATCACCTACGGAATTTTTGGCAGACTGCCATTTGATATGAGTGGGGAAGCCTGCACCGCCACGACCGCGCAAGCCTGATTTTTTTATTTCTTCAATTATACCGTCAGAGCCAAGCTCCAAAGCCTTTTTAAGAGCAGTATAGCCACCGTTTTCTATGTAGGACTCTATGCTTTCGGGGTCGATTTTACCGCAAGAGGAAAGAACAATTCTTTTTTGACCGTTGAGGAAATTCAATTCATCGTCGGTAAGTCGGTTTCCAGTCATAAGAGAGCCGTTTTTAGCAGACTCACCAAGGGCAATTGCACTTTTTTCATCAAGACGTCCGTAAAGAACGCTCTCACCGTTATCTGTTATAACCTCAACAATGGGCTCTGCAAAGCAAAGTCCGTTGCAACCAACCTTTTCGACCTTGAAATTTGTATTTTCAAAGGATGCTTCAAGTCCCTTGAGAACAGAATTTGCCCCTGAAGCAATACCGCAGGAGCCGTAGCCTAAAAGAAATCTCATTTCTTCTCCCCCTCTCTGATGGAATTGATAATATCAGTTACCATATCGGGAGTAAGCTTTCCGTAAGCAGTGTCATTTATCATCATAGCGGGAGAAATACTGCAACAACCGAGGCAAGCGACCTCTTCCCAGGAGAAAAGACCGTCCTCGGTTACATCCCCCTCTTCAATGCCTAAAACCCTCTTGACCGTGTCGCCGACACGCTCCGCACCGTTAACGTGGCAGGCAGTACCCATACAAACCATAATCCTGTATTTACCCACAGGCTTAAGGCGGAAGCCCGCGTAAAAGGAGGCAACACCCATAATTCTTGCAGAGGGAATCCCGCTTCTTTCTGTTATATATTCAACGCTTTCTTTTGAAATATAGCCGTCAATAGCCTGAACATCCTGAAGCACTGCAATAAGGCTTTCTTCGGGATTTTCATACTTTTCAAGTATCTCGTCAATTTGGCTTTTCAAAATAGCCACAAAACCATCTCTTTTCACAGATTTAAAAATAAAAATAATTACGTTTCATTCTACTACATTGATTTGAATGTTTCAATAGAAAATTTTATAAAAGATGCCGGTTCGCAACTCCTATCATCATCTTTTTCCTCTTTACATTTCTTTTGGAAGAATATAAAATAATATGTGGGTGAGATAAAAATGAAAGACTACAACTACTATTTATTCGACTTTGACGGTACTCTTTGTGATACAACCGAGGGTATTTTCAATTCAATTATTTATTCTCTCGACTGCTACGGCATAAAGGAAACGGACATTGAAAAGCTTCATTTTTTCGTTGGCCCTCCCCTTTTTGAAAGCTACAAAACAATCTATAATGTTTCCGACGAGGATGCACAGTGGCTCATTGACAAATACCGCGAGCGTTACAGAGTTAAAGCGGCGGAAGAATCCAAAATATATGAGGGTATTCCCGAAATGCTCGAAAGATTAAAAAAAGACGGCAAAAAAATTGCCGTGGCATCTTCAAAGCCTGTTCACTTTGTTGAAGAAATTTCAAAATATCACGATATTTATAAATACTATGATTTTGTTTCCGCAGAGGATTTCAAAAACAACCATTCAAGCAAAAAGGATTTAATAACCGCCTGCCTTGATTTCTTCGGCAATCCCCCAAAAAATGAAATAATTATGGTGGGTGACCGATGCTATGACATTGAGGGCGCAAAGGCAGTAGAGCTTGACAGCGCAGGGGCAGTTTATGGCTTTGGTACAACGGAAGAGCTGACCGAATCGGGAGCGACGTATCTTCTCAATGCACCTGAAGAGTTGTATTGAGAATTCGGAATTCGGAATTAAGCTTCGCAAAAAACAACATAAACTTAAAAACAACGATATTCGGATTCTTCTGAAGTCGAATATCGTTTTATTTTTATATTAAAAACACGTTCCGCAGGTGGTATAACCTTGTGAATACAAATCATCAAGAGAACCACTGTAGCTTTTCTTATTGCTTTCGTTCATTCGGTTTATATGGTGGCAATGAGTTTTGTGAATCTTCTTTGTGTTAATATTTAAAACATATTGCCCCGTAACAACATTTTGTTGTTTTGTAGTTTCAACATATTCTTTTGTAGTCTGCACAGCAACGGAACTTTGTTTTTTAGTGGTCGGTTCACTGCCATCTGCCGCCCGGCTTCTGCCCGTGGAATAGTCAATGGTAACATCCGGCTGAACATTGTAGCAGAAAACATTGAAGCAGATACCCTCTCCGTCATCCTCAACAGAATATGCTTCCATTTGCACTCCGCTTGCAACAAGGTCACTACCGTTGTAAATGGGCGTAACTCTGTATGCAACGTGGTTATTTGTTTCACGAATATAGTCGGCCACCATATTTTCAAAGGGCAACATACCCTCTGTATTCATATATCTTGTGCCTGTTATAAGATTTCTCTTGTTTGCATTCTCGGCAGATAACTGCCAACCGATTAAATGGCAACGGTTGTAAAGATATTTACCTGAAACCCAATCATATTGCGCCTGAACCCAACCGCTTGGCTTAATAGAGCTTATGCTTCCGCGTTCTTCATTTTCCTTTGGCATAATTTCTTTACCGCAAGAAGCAACCGCACCACCGCAACGACCCAGAGAATCAAGTGAAGCGTAGGTTTCATAGCCCTTTACGGTCAACTCATACTTATTAAAGGACGGAACATTTCCGTTTATAACAACATAAGGACTACCCGAATATTCGGGAATTTCCGACAATACCGCTTTACTGCTGTTATCGCCGACGCTTTCGGTTTTGTTTGCTTTTTCCGTTTCTTCTTCGGTAGTTTTTTCTTCTGCCTTTTCGGTTTCACCGTCAATCCATTGGTCATCTTCGGTTTCCTCATCATTTTCCGAAAATGCCTCTACAATAATATCAGTCTCTTCCGTTGTTCCCTCATAGGAGTTTTCGGAACCGCAGCCTGCAAGACTAACTGCAGAAAAAAGCACCGCAATCAAGCAAAGAATTGATAAAAGTGACTTAAATTTATTATTCAATCTCATTTTTTATCACCTTGAATAAATTTCTAATGTAATTTTATCGTGGGAGCTCCCTTGGAATTCCTCTTTTTTTATTTTCTTAAAGCCCTCTGCTTTAAGGTCAACAGTAAAAAACAAATCACCCGGGTACTTTCTGTTCCAGTTAAAAACATAAAAATTCTCAACCTTTTCCGTTGTAACGCCCCTATCTTCAACGAAGCAGAAATCTCCCTCATTTGCATTATTGAGAAAATCCCCGTCAACAATAATGCCTTCGGTATTTTCAAACTGCTTTGCAGAATAAGAGTTCATCAGAAGCCTTGCACCGCTTGAAATTTCAAGAATTTTCTCACGCAAAGCTCTGTCCTGACTCTGCCGTTTACCCATAAAAGCCATTCCGCAATTTTTATCTATACAAACAATTATGTTCATTAAAAAATCTCCAAACTTTTTTCAAGTATTCCGTTCATCTTCGCAATCGCCACTCCATAATTAACCATCGGAACGCCCTGCTCTCTTGCAAGGTTCATTCTGTGCTTCATTTCCTTTTCGTTAAGGGTACAGCCGCCACAATGAACAACAAGAGAAAACTCCTTTAAATCCTGCGGAAATTCACCGCCCGAGGTAAAAGAAAATTCAGGCTCTGCATTTGTGAATTTCCTAATCATATTTGGAATTTTAACTGTGCCGATATCATTGCATTGTCTGTGATGGGTGCAACCCTCACTGATGAGAATTTTGTCACCGTCTTTGATTTGTGAAAGCCTTTCTGCCCCATTTACAAGTAAATCCAATTCACCTTTATACCTTGCCATAAGAATTGAAAAAGAGGTAAGCAGAATATCATCGGGCACAATTTTTGAAGCCTTGCCGAATATCTGAGAATCTGTTATAACCAATTTCGGCTTTTTAGCGAGAGCATTCAAGGTGCTTTCCAATTCTGTATCCTGACAAGCCATAACAGTGCAGTTTCCGTCCAATAAATCGCGGATTGTCATTTGCTGGGGAAGAATAAGCCTGCCCTTCGGTGCGGCTTCGTCAATAGGAATAACAAGCACAACAATGTCTCCCTTTTCAACCAAATCGGAAACCACATATTTTTTCTTTTCGGTAGTCTTCGCGAGACTGCCGATTTTCTCTTTCAATTCAAAAATATACTTGTTTTCAACTGCACTCACATAGATTTCATTGTCATTTAAAGTTGCTTTTTCTGTCAGCAATTCGCATTTATTGAAAGCAATAATATACGGAATGTTTCTCTTTTTAAAAGCCTCAATCAGCTCTTCGTCACCCTTTGAAAGCCCTTTTTGAGCATCAACAACAAGTATTGCAATATCGGTTTTAGCGAGAATTTCGTTAGTTTTTTCAACTCGCTTTTCACCAAGGTAGCCTTCATCATCAAAGCCGGGAGTGTCAATTATAACAACGGGACCCAAGGGCAACAGCTCCATAGCCTTTTTAACAGGGTCAGTGGTTGTTCCCTTTATCTCGGAAACAACCGAAAGACTTTGCCCCGTAACTGCATTTACAAGGCTTGATTTACCTGCATTTCTCATACCGAAAAAGCCCAAATGCACTCTTTCGGCGGAAACAGTTTCATTCAAACTCATTATAAATCACCTTAAAATCTGAAATCACGTCTGTTGGAATTTTTAATGTCACAAATATTGCTCTCTGCAATTTCTCTTACCTTGTCTTTGGGAATTTTCTTTAATTCCTCTTCAATGAGCTTGTAGCCGATTTCTTTTGTTTCAGGCGAAGCGTAATCTTCAAGATATTCTGTAAGCGTCATAAGAGCATTGGGATGGCAACAGTTAAGAATCTGACCTGTTTTGCAAAGGCTCATAAAGCGGTCACCCGTTCTGCCCTCGCGGTAGCAAGCGGTGCAGAATGAGGGAATATGTCCGTTTTCCATAAGCCAACGAACAACCTCGTCCAGAGTTCTCTGGTCGGAAACATCAAACTGCTCGGAATCGTGGGGGCGTTCTTCTTCGGTGTAACCACCAACGGATGTACGGGAAGCACCGCTTATCTGTGAAATACCGAGGTGGAGTGCCTCACCCCTCACCTTTTCGCTTTCACGGGTAGAAATAATCATACCTGTGTAAGGAACGGCAATTCTGATACAAGCAATGATTTTCTTGAACATTTCGTCACTGATGCCGTTATCAAATGCATCGGGGTCAATATCATCAGCTCTTTTAAGTCTGGGAACGCTTATGGTATGAGGACCTACACCGTGAACTGCTTCAAGGTGTTCAGCGTGCATAAGAAGACCGACAAATTCATACATATACAGCTCCAAACCGAAAAGCACACCCAGACCAACGTCATCAATACCACCCTCCATAGCTCTGTCCATAGCTTCGGTATGGTAATCATAATCGTGCTTTGGTCCTGTTGGATGAAGCTTAAGATAGCTTTCTTTGTGGTAGGTTTCCTGGAAGAGAATATATGTACCGATACCTGCATCCTTGAGCTTTCTGTAATTTTCAACAGTAGTAGCTGCAATATTTACATTAACTCGTCTTATGGCGCCGTTTTTGTGGTTAACGCTGTAAATAGTTTTGATACATTCAAGAATATATTCGATAGGATTGTTTTTCGGGTCCTCACCCGCTTCAATTGCAAGGCGCTTGTGACCCATATCCTGAAGAGCAATAACCTCTGCTTTAACCTCTTCCTGTGTTAATTTCTTACGGGCAATATGCTTGTTTTTCAGGTGATAGGGACAATACACACAACCGTTCACACAGTAGTTTGAAAGATAAAGAGGCGCAAACATAACAATTCTGTTGCCGTAAAAATCCTGCTTAATTTCATTAGCAAGCTTATACATTTCTTCAACCTTTTCGGGAATGTCACAAGCGAGAAGCACCGCCGCATCCCTGTGATTAAGACCTGTACAGTGAAAACCGTTCCCCTCTTTTTTTGGCCTTGCCTTTTCAAGAATACTGTCAATAAGCTCTATATTATTCTTATTTTCCTCTGCATATTTTATTGTTTCAAGAATTTCACCGTCATTGATAAATTCTTCTGCTTTTAAAGATTTTGGATTGTAAATTGACATAATATATTTTTCCTTTCACTAAAATCAAATTAGATACCAGATGCCAGACATATAGTGGCAAGTTTCGGGGCGCAAAAATGCGCCAAATTATAATACGTAAAATCACCGCGAAACTCTATCCCTCTTTTTTTACGCATGTAAAAAAGGAGGGGGGACCGCGTAAGCGGTGGGTGGTACTATTTAATAAACTCTACCACAATATCTTTTTCCAATTCTTCTGCTCGTTCTTTACAAATATCTGTAATTGAAACCGCAATATTTTTTATTGATTTATTTATATCACTGTTATAAAACCTTAAAATTTTATAGCCTTTCTGCTCAAGAAAAGCAGTTCTTGCATTTTCATATCTTTCGTTTTCAGGCATATAGTGTTGCTCGCCATCAACCTCGATAATCAATTTTAATTTCGGACAGCAAAAATCAACAATATAGTTCCCGATTACTCTTTGACGAAGAAATCGCGGACATATTTTTTTGAGTATAATGTGCCATAGCTTATTTTCTTCTTCGGTAGGTTCTTTGCGCATTTTGTGAGCGCGCTCTACCAACACTTTTTATCTTGCATATAGTAACTCCCTTTTTGTACCACCCACCACCTTAGGTGGTCCCCCCTCCTTTTTGCTGAAGCAAAAAAGAGGGATAGAGGTTTGCGATACTTTTACTCCTCGCAAAGCTCATTCCGCATTCCGCACTCGCACAACATCTCCACGTGCAGTCACAACCTCATAACCAATTGCTTCCATTCGCTTTTCAAGTTCTTTTCGTTGTTGTGCTCCCTCTGCACCTGTTGAGATTTTGTTGTCATACAGAGCATATTTTTTGCGGACAGACAATGGCGACAAATTCGGCATAACAACATTTGCTCCCGAGAGAATACCTCTTTCTCTTCCGTTGTCCTTAACTGTACCCAGAGCCGTTGTGGCAGGTAACAGAATATTAGGGTGAATAAGCCGAACTATTGAAAGCAGGTAGCAGGTCAAATCCGCCGAGCCTGCATTTTCTTTTGCATAAATTGTATCCTTGTGAGGAATAAACGGACCGATTCCGCACATATCAGGCTTGAATTCTTCAATAAATTTCAAATCCTTTGCAATATGCTTTGAGGTTTGATAAGGCGCACCCACCATAAAACCGCAGCCTGTCTGAAAACCGATTTCTTTGAGATTTTTAAGACATTCCATTCGGTTTTCAAAGGACATCTCTGCAGGGTGCAGCTTTTCATAAAGCTCCTTGTCGGCGGCTTCGTGGCGCAGAAGATATCTGTCCGCCCCTGCATCGTAAAGTCTTTGATAGCTTTCTCTGCTCCTTTCTCCGAGAGAAAGTGTCACCGCGCAATCAGGAAAAACCTTTTTAATATTTTCAATTAAATGGCAAAGAATTTCATCGGTATAAAACCCGTCCTCTCCACCTTGCAAAACAAAGGTACGAAAGCCTAATTCATACCCCTCAACACAGCATTCCATAATCTCTTTCGGAGTAAGGCGGTATCTTTGGCAATTTCTGTTACCGCCACGAATACCGCAGTAAAAGCAGTTGTTTTTACAGATATTGCTTATTTCAATAAGCCCCCTGACAAAAACCTTATCAGAGTAAACATCCTTTCGTGCTTTTTCTGCATTGGCTCTCAAATATTCTGCCAAGCCTTTGGAGTAGTCCGAAACCAATTCTTCATATTCCGCGAGAGTAAGGAAATGATTTTTTATAAGCTTATCGGCAATAGTGTAAAGAGAGTTATTCATTACTAATCACATTTGAAAGCACGGTTTTCGCGCTTATTCCTTTAAGATTTCCGATTTTACCGCTCAAAGCGGAAATCACGTCCTGTGGCGCATCAATAGCCACACTTATAATGTTTATTTCCCTTTGCCGATAAGGAATCCCCATTCTGCCGATAATATATTCTCCGTAGTTATGCAAAATTGTATTAAGCTCCGAAACGCTCTCGCCACTTTCAACAATAATGCTTATAACACCAACTCTATATGCCATAAAATTCTCCTCATTGATTTATAAAAGTATCGCAACCCTATCATCCCTGTTCCATCTTTGATGGAATAGGGAGGGTGAGCGTTTGTGACCGCGTCCTGTGGACGATGAAGGGAACAAAAAGCTCTGGGCGCAATAAGGAGTATTGCGAAGTGAATAGCGAGCAAGACGACTATATTGCAACCGGTTGACCGCGCCAGCGGTGGTGGGTAGCCCCGTAAAGATACCCCTTTGTAAAAGTATCGCAACATCCATTTACTTTATTTCACAAAAATAAAAATACCATACCTGAACCAAGGTACGGTAAAAATGCATAATTTGTAATGCGGAGTGCGGGATTAGCTTTGCTAACTCTTCACTCTTCACTCTTAACTATTCACTTTATTTTCCGTCCCTTATTTTCAGGAGATTCTAAATGAACAACCTTCTTGTCAGGTACATTTTGTAGCTTTATTATACAATATATTTTTAAAATAATCAATGAATATTTAATAAACACAAGAGAAAAATATAACCAAATAAAGTGAGGAGTTAGGAATGAGGAGTGAGGAGTGTCGGGACCTGCGGTCAGCATTATAAAAATCAAACCGAAGCCTTATCTTTCTTAATATTATATATTCAAAGACAAATTTTAATAAAGGAAAAAGAGTGTCGGTTAACGAAGCAATTTATAATGTTTGGAAGCAACGCTTCCCCAACATTCCTCACTCCTAACTCCTCACTCCTAACTAATATTATTCAGGAGCATTTTTATGGATTCAAAACAATACCAAACCCTCGTCCACAATACCACCCCCAAATCCCCTCTTTTAAAGGACTGCATTTTAGCCTTTGTTTTCGGTGGGTCAATCTGTTGCTTCGGTCAGGTGCTTCGCACTCTTTATACCAATGTGGGATTGAACGAGGACGAGGTGAAGCTTGCAGTCCCCGTAACCCTGATAGTAATCACCGCCATTCTCACCGGTGCAGGTGTATTTGATAATATTGCAAAGCACGCAGGCGCAGGTACAGCCGTCCCAATTACAGGCTTTGCAAACTCCGTTGTTTCCCCTGCGGTTGAATTCAGTGCAGAGGGCAAAATTCTCGGCACGGGGGCTAAAATGTTCAACCTTGCAGGACCTGTAATTGTCTATGGTTGCTCTGCTGCCAGTCTTTACGGGCTTATTTATTATCTGTTTTTAAAATAATATTATTGATTTAATTATCTGTATGTGATATTATCACTACAGATAATTAAATTTTTAACAAAGAGGTAATTAGTATGAGCAGAAATGCAATCTATGGCGCAGGTTCACTTGGTACTGTTCTTGGTGCATATATCACTAAAAACGGCGGTCAGGTTGACCTTATTAACAGAAACAAGGCGCACGTTGAAATCCTCAACACCAAAGGCGCAAAAATCACAGGTACTGTTGATATGACCGTTCCCGTTAAGGCTATCACCCCCGAGGAAATGGAAGGTAAATACGATGTTATTGTCCTTCTTACAAAACAGCTACATAACAAAGAGGTTGTTACAATGCTTAAGGATTTCCTCAGCGAAGAAGGCGTTATTGTAACTCTTCAGAACGGTATCCCCGAGCCGGGTATTGCAGAAATCGTTGGTGCAAATCATACAATGGGGTGTGCAGTTGAATGGGGCGCAGCACTTATAGAACCCGGTGTTTGTGAGCTTACAAGCGCACCCGACAGTCTCTCATTCCATATGGGCAAATTAGACGGCATCACAGACAAACAGGTAAAAATGGTTAAAGAGCTTTTAGAGCTTATGTGCCCTGTTCACGAGGAAGAAAATCTTATGGGTGCCCGTTGGTCAAAGCTTCTCATAAACGCAACCTTTTCAGGTCTCGGAACAGTTGTTGGCGGTGTTTTCGGTGATGTTTCCGAGGATAAGGATGCTCAGAAGGTTGCTATCCGCTGTATGAAGGAATGTATTGACGTAGGTCATGCAACAGGTACAGAATTTGCTCCCGTTCAGGGTAAAAACATTGTCGGACTTTTCTATTACAAGGGTGCTCTCAAACGCGCTTTAGGCTGCAAGCTCCTCCCCGTTGCTATGAAAAAACACAGACTTATTGAACCCTCTATGCTGCAGGACTTGAAAAAAGGTAAGCCCTGCGAGGTTGATGCAATAAACGGTGTTGTTTGCGAGTTCGGGAAAAAACACAACATTCCCACTCCAATCAACGACAGAATCGTTGAGATCATCAAGAAAATCCAGAACGGTGAATTAAAAGCCGAAAAGAAAAACATCAGACTTTTTGATGATATACTTTAACAGTTAAAGCTCTGCAACCCATTGAAATGCCGAAGCATTTCAATGGGTTGCGTATTTTTTTACTTTTTTTGCAAACAATATATTCAAAACTTATTAGGAACGATTTTATGCCACAGAGAATAGGAAAATATACAATTGAATTAACAAACACACCGTCAATTATCGGCTATGCCGCCGTAGCAGGCAAAAAAGAGGCGGAGGGACCTTTAGGTAAATGCTTTGATAAAACCTGTAAGGATGAATTTTTCGGAGAAAAAACCTTTGAAAAAGCGGAAACGAAAATGCAGAAAATCACAATCGAAACCGCAGTCAAGAAATCGGGTCTTTCAAAAAATGATATTCAGCTTGCCTTTGCAGGTGACCTTCTTAATCAATGTATCGGTTCTTCATTTGATATGAGGGACTTGGGCTTTCCCTTTGCAGGGCTTTACGGTGCTTGTTCAACTATGGCGCTTGCGCTTGCCCTTGCAGGAATTTTTGTGGATTCAGGCGCAACCAAAACCGCCCTTGCAGCCGCCTCATCACATTTCTGCTCGGCAGAAAGGCAGTATCGCTATCCTCTTGAATACGGCGGTCAGAGAACCCCCGCAAGCCAATGGACCGTTACGGGAGCAGGCGCGGCAGTAGTTTCCGAAAATCAAGATAATGCACCTCATATTGAAAAAGCTGTAATAGGCTCAGTGCGTGATTTGGGAATAACCGACGTTAATAATATGGGCGCGGCAATGGCACCGGCAGCGGCACAGACAATTGGTGATTTTCTGAAAGATACCAACACAAAACCCGATGACTATGACTTGATTTTAACCGGCGATTTAGGCGCAACGGGCTCCTCACTTTTAAAGGAATTGATGCGAAAAGAATATTGCACCGATATAAGTGCAGTTCATAATGACTGCGGAACAATGATTTTTGATTTAGAAAAGCAGGATATGCACTCGGGAGGCTCGGGCTGCGGTTGCTCGGCAAGTGTTGTATGCTCATATATTCTGAACAAATTAAAAAACAAAGAAATTAACAAGGTGCTTTTCGTAGGAACTGGCGCACTACTCTCCCCTACCTCATCAATGCAAAAGGAATCAATCCCGGGAATAGCTCATGGGGTAGTGCTTACTGCGTAAGCAGTGAAGAGTGAAAAGGTAAGAGTTTCGGGGCGCAAAATGCGCCAAAAGAATAAGTAAAAGTATTGCGAAAAACTATCATCCCTGTTAGCCTTTAGGCTAATAGGGAGGGGGACCGCGTCAGCGGTGGTGGGTTGCCCCCTACCCTACCCCTTCGTAAAATTAACGCAAATAAACGGAGGTATTATGAATAAACAACAAACAATACAAAGTCTTTCAAATGTTACAAAAACCTATCTGAGAATATCACAGATAAAAACAATTTTAACCGTATTCTTTGTAGGCTACACTTTAATAAAAATTATAAAAACTGTCAGAGAATAATACACAGATTGTAGAATAAATAATTAAAATTCCAAAAATTAAATTTAAGAGAATAAAGTTAATGTATATGGGTACCTTCCTTTGAAGGAAGGGGGACCATCGCTTGCGATGGTGGAAGGTTCTCTACGCAAGCCATCGAGCGTAGTTGAAGCGAAAGCTTCAATTGTAATAAAGTTACATCAAACAACTATTGTATTACAGTTTCACCTGCGGTGAAAAGACGCTCAAAAGTTCGCGTCAAGAACTCTCCACCACCCGACCAACTTGATTTTATTCTTTATTGTATCCACGCTTGAAACTTTTTTTAAAAACAACTACAAACAAAAAGGCGGTCCCCCTCTCTTCGAAGAGAGGCAGGACTGCCACAAACTTTTCCATTTTAATTTTACTTTTCCGCGAAGCTCATTCCGCACTCTGCATTCCGAATTTAATCCGCCAGCCTTATCATAAGCTCTGCAAAAAGACTGTTTGCCCAGGCAAACCAAGGACGAGTGAAATCTTCAGCATCGTTTTTGTGGAAGGCTTCGTGCATAAGGTATGCGCCTGCATGAGTTGTGGTAAGCATTCTTATGCATTCTTTAATTTCTTCTTCGTCAGTTGAGGTAAGCGCCTGCATAGTAAGAGAAATATGCCAAATTTTATCAGTTCCTGTATGGGGACTGCCAATTCCCTTTGCAGCTGCACCCTCAAAATACCAAGGATTACTGTGGGAAAGAATAAATTTTCTTGTATTTTTATAAACCTCGTTATCAGGTTTCACATAACCAAGATACGGCGCAGACAAAAGGCTGGGGGAATTTGCATCGTCCATAAGGAGCATATTTCCGATACCGTCTGTTTCGTAAACAAAAATTTTGCCGTAATGGTCGTGGTCATAAACACCGTGCTCTTTAATACCCTCGTCAATATCAAAGGCAAGAGAACGGCATTCGCTTTCAAGCTTCGTATCTTCATAGCCCTCGTTAGCCATTTGAGCCGCCTTTTTAAGAGCGCAAACCGCCATCATATTTGAGGGAACAAGATAACCGTAAAGGCATCTGTCATCAGAGGGGCGGAAGCCCGACCAGGTCATACCCGTATACAAAACATCGTTACCCCTGCCCTCGTTTGGAAGTGTGTCAATAGTGGGGCAATCCGTTCTGTTAAAATAATATGTAGAATTTTTAAAATGGTTTTGTTCTTTCTTGAAAACCTCAACAATTTTCCACATCATTTCGTGGAATTGTTCAGTAAATATAGAGCCGTCCAAGGTTTCGTTATAATATTGATGAGCAAGATAAAGGGATGCACAAAGAGAGTCAACCTCATACTTTCTCTCCCAGATAAGCTCGTGCTGAAAATCCGTATCATCCTTGTGGCTTTTTGAGTTGGGAACCGCATTAAAAGCATTTGCATAAGGGTCAAGGCAAATAAATTGGGCGTGGCGGGCAATAACGCTTCTTATGATTTCCTTTAAATCCTCATCCTCGTTAGCATAACGAATGTAATGAGTAAGCTGAGAAGCACTGTCTCTTAACCACATTGCAGGAATATCGCCTGTTATAACAAAATAACCACCGTCATCAAGCTTTGTAACTGTTGTTTCAATGGTATTTAAAAAGCAACCCTTGAAAAACGGTGCAAGCTCGGGGTACTTAATTTTAAGCTTTTCTGTAATTTCATCTGCTTTTTTAAAAAGAATCTTTGGAATTTCCATAATATTCTCCTATGACATATTTTTACAAATTACATTTTTCTCAGTATATCACGACCAAATTTTTAAAACAATGGTAATGTTGCAAGGGTTTTTATTCTCAAATTTGTAAAACTTACCGAATTTTTAAAAATACCAAAATATTCGTAAATTGTTAATGATTTACCAATCCGCTTGTAGTATAATTATTCCATAAAAAAACTTTGGAGGTATAAAAATGGCAAATCGTATTGTATTAAACACAGTTTCCTATCACGGAAAAGGAGCAATTGAAAACATCACCACAGAGCTTCAAAGCCGTGGATTTAAAAAAGCTTTCGTATGCTCCGACCCCGACCTTATTAAGTTCGGCGTTACAGGCAAGGTAACAGACCTTCTTGATAAAGCAGGCTTCCCTTACAGTATATTCAGCGAAATCAAAGCTAATCCCACAATTGAAAATGTTTTGGCAGGTGTTGATGCTTTCAAAGCAAGCGGTGCAGACTGTATCGTAGCTATCGGTGGCGGTTCAGCTATGGATACAGCAAAAGCAGTTGGTATCATTATCGAAAACCCCGAATTCGCAGATGTAAGAAGCCTTGAAGGTGTTGCAGATACAAAGAACCACGCAGTTTTCACCATCGCAGTTCCCACAACTGCAGGTACTGCCGCAGAGGTAACAATCAACTATGTTATCACAGATGTTCAGAAGAAACGTAAATTCGTTTGTGTTGATGTTCACGATATTCCCGAGGTTGCAGTTGTTGACCCCGATATGATGTCCACAATGCCAAAAGGCCTTACCGCCGCAACAGGTATGGACGCTCTCACTCACGCTATTGAAGGCTACATCACCAAAGCCGCTTGGGAAATGACAGATATGTTCCACCTTAAAGCAATTGAGCTTATTGCAAAGCATCTTCCCGGTGCTTGTGAAAACACTCCCGAAGGCAGAGAAGGTATGGCTCTTGCACAGTATATCGCAGGTCAGGGCTTCTCAAACGTTGGTCTTGGTATTGTTCACAGTATGGCACACGGTCTCGGTGCTCTTTATGACACACCCCACGGCGTTGCAAACGCAATTCTTCTCCCGTCAGTTATGGCTTACAATGCAGACTGCACAGGTGATAAATACCGTGATATTGCAAAGGCAATGGGCGTTGAAGGTACAGATTCTATGACTCTTGATGAAGCAAGAAAAGCAGCAGTTGATGCAGTTTATGCGCTCAACGAAAAGGTTGGTATCCCGAAAGACCTTAAGGGAATTCTTAAGGAAGAGGACATTCAGTTCCTTTCAGAAAGCGCATTCGCAGATGCTTGCCGTCCCGGTAACCCCAAGGACACAAGCGTTGAAGAAATCGCAGAGCTTTACAGAGCATTGCTTTGATAAAAAAATTATCCTCGTTGAATTATTCGTTGTAATAATTCAACGGGGATTATTTCTTTATGTAAAAAATAGGAGACGACGGAAACCATCATCTCCTACCAAACGGTTTATGGTGGTGTGCCAATCCCACATTTCTTTTGACCCAAAGGGTGTGTAGAAGCACATTCTCTACTTCTGAAACCATTTAATTTATTGTAATGTTATTTTACAACAATTATTCCTTTTTGTAAAGAGTTTTATTATTTTTTATAAATCTTTTTAAATTTTTCGCACCAACTCTATAAGCTGTAATAATCGAATTTTTATAACCTGTGTTTTCTATTTGCAAAGAAAGTCTGATAACAATGTTTAAATTTGTTTCTTCTATGTATTTTATGTACATTACAGTATTAGTGTTTTTTGCATCCTTCAATATCATATCCGGTATGTTAATAACATCAAAAACACATTTATGAAACAAATTGTAATCATTAGCATGATGGTCTTTTATATGTTCATCACGTTCATCTGTCAAAACAAGCTCATCAGTTATAAGAGAACCGAACTCATCCTCTAATGGTTTTGTATTCAATTTTCCTATAAACTGAAGCTCCATATACCTACCTCTTTGCACTTATATTATAACATAATAATCCAATTAAATCAATGTAATTAACACTTTTTCACTCTTTTTATCACAACAAAACCAACAAACAACACCCCTACAAAAACCGCATCAAATATTACGTCGGTTTTGTAATCTGTGAGTATGTAAACCAAAACATATATCAGAAGAAAAGCTATAGCTTCAATTGCAGGACGTTTGAGTGATTGATTATCCTTTTTGTTATAATGCAAAAATTCCACCAATAAATATACCCAAGGAACATTCAATAATATAGGAATAAACAAATCTTTCATAATAAAACTCCTGTTTTAAATCCGCATCCCAGACCAACACTGGCATCTGGCATCTGGCATCTGGCATCTGGCATCTGGCACCTGGCATCTGGCATCTGGCATCTGGCATCTGGCATCTGGCACCTGGCATCTAAAACAATTCCATTATTTTACACACAAACGGCACAAGCACAAGTCCGGGAAGCAGATTCGCAACCTTGATTTTCGTAACTCCGATAAGATTAAGTCCTAAAGCGGTAATCATAACAGACCCTGCGCAGATAAGCTCTGCAACGGCAAAATCATTAAGGAATGAGCCGAGAGCCATTGAAAGAGCCACAAGTCCGCCTTGGAAAACGAGAACAAAAGCAGAAGAGCAAAGAACTCCGATACCAAGACTTGCACCAAGCATTGTTGATGAAATCAAATCTAAAACAGATTTTGTGTAAAGCATCTGATTATCTCCCGAAATTCCTGCATTCATTGAGCCGACAATGGTCATAGCACCAACGCAGAAAAGAAGCGAAGCAGTAACAAAGCCTTCGGAAAAGGTGCTTTTTTCATTTTCGCCTTTTTTGCTTTTTTTCTGAAGCTTGTCTCCTATTTTAGTAAGCTTTCCGTCAATATCAATAAGTGTACCGATAATTGTGCCGAGAACAAGAGAAATAATCATAACAAGCTGATTTTGTCCCTTAATAACACCCGTAACACCGATAGCAACAGTGCAAAGACCTATTGCAGTCATAACTGCATTTGTAAGCCTTTCGGGTATTTGTTTTTTCAGTAAAAGACCAACGGTACTGCCGATTAAAACCGTCAGCACATTTACAAGCACACCGCTGAAACTATGTAATAAATCAATCATTTTTCTACACTTCCTAAATTCCAAGGGTAAATATTAAAATCGGGCTCACTTATAAAAGTCACAGCTTCCTTTGTCCTCGGATGATTAAAGCTTATTTTATGAGAATAAAGAGCAATACTGCAATCACGCACCCTGCTTCCATATCTGCTGTCCCCTGTAAGAGGAGTTTTTCTTGATGAAAACTGAACTCTTATCTGGTGAGTTCTTCCCGTATGTAAAAGCACCCTCACAAGCGCATTTTTATCAGTTTTTTTCAAAACAGCATATTCAAGGCTTGCCTCTCTTACACCCTTTCTCATTCTGTTCACAACAAAAGAACGATTTTTCTTCGAGTCCTTAAAAAGCAAATCCTTATAAACGCCTTCGTCATTTTCGGGAATACCGTCAGTAACGGCAAGATATGATTTCTGAAATTTCCCATTAGCGATATCGGTTGAAAGAGCCGATGCGCTTTTTTTATTTTTAGAAAAAACCATCACACCGCCTACCTCTCGGTCAAGACGGTGCAATAGGTATATGTCATTTCGATTTTCTTCTTTGAGTAAAGAGATTATTCCCTTTTCCCCTTTTTGTGAATCCTCGCTCAAAACGCCCACAGGCTTGTTTATTACAAGAATATCCTCATCTTCAAAAAGGATTTCTATATCATTTGTGCAAATCGTATTTTCCATTGTATTCCTCGAAAATTTCTTTGAATTCCTCGTTTCCGTATTTGATTTTATTCAGATAATTATGCGTATCAAAGGTATTATTCTGGGCTTCAATTACCGCAACTGCAATATTGGAGCAGTGGTCGGAAATTCTCTCGCAGTTTGTAAGCAAATCTGAAAGCACGAAGCCCATTTCAATAGTGCAATCACCACTTTGAAGTCGGTTAATATGATGAGATTTGATTTCGGAAGCAAGACCGTCGATAACCTGCTCAAGAGGTTCAACCCTTGAAGCAAGCTCAATGTCGTTTTTCTCATAAACTCTTGTTGTCATAACAACAATTTCCGTAATAGCTTCAATAAGAGTTGTGATTTCCTTTTGTGCATTTTCGGAGAAAGTGATTTTCTTTTCATAAATTTCTCGGGCAACCTTTTGGAGATTTAAGGCGTGGTCGCCAAGTCGCTCAAAATCGCCTATTGTATGGAGCATTCTCGAAACAGTTCGAGCATCGTTTCCCGAAAGAGCTTCCGCCGAAAGCTTAACAAGATATGTTCCCAATTCATCCTCATAGGTATCAAGAATATTCTCGTATTTCTTGATTTTCTCTGCATCCTTTTCATTGTATGAAAAAACAAGATTAAGTGCCTTGAGAATGGTGCCTTTAGAAAGCACCGCCATCTGAGATGTGTAGTTATCACATTCCATAACCGCAACCGTGGGAGAACGGAAAAGTCTTTCGTCAAGGTAAACAACTGCTTTTTCCTGTTCTTCTTCGGTCTTTTTATCTTTGATAACTTTATGAGCCAATTTGCCGAGAAGCTTTGTAAAGGGTGCAAGAAGAACAACCGTTGCAACATTAAATACGGTATGAACAACGGCAATGCTTGCAGGGTTCACAAAATTCTCATCAAAGTAATTATTCATAGCCGAATTCACAATAAGGAATACGGGCATAAAAATCAAAGCACCGAGAATATTAACTATGGTGTGAGTAAAGGAAACTCTTTTTGCATTAGAGCCTGCACCGATACAGGAAATAAGACCTGTAACGCAAGTACCGATATTCTGACCGAGAATAATGGGGACTGCCATACTATAAGTTATTGAACCCGTAAGAGAAAGAGCTTGAAGAATACCAACGGAAGCAGATGAAGACTGAATAACCGCAGTAACCACCGCACCGATAAGAATACCTATAAAAGGGTTATTGAATTTCAAAAGCACTTCTTGGAATTGGGGTGAATCCGCAAGCCCCGAAACAGAATCGGACATAATGTCCATACCGTAGATAAGAAGCGTAAATCCAACAAATATAGTGCCGAGATTTTTCTTTTTGTCACTTTTTGACATCATTATAAATGCAATACCGATAACCGCAAGAATGGGGGCAAAGTTCTGAGGCTTCACCATCTGCATAAGGAAAGAATTGCTTTCCACTCCCACAAGGGACAAAAACCACGCGGTAATAGTTGTACCTATATTTGCGCCGAAAATAACTCCTATGGAGCTTTCAAAAGCCATAAGTCCCGAGTTTACAAGACCAACAAGCATAACAGTAGTTGCAGAGGAGGATTGAATCACCGCAGTAATGAGCGCGCCCATAATAATGCTTATAAACACATTTGAAGTCATTTTTTTGAGAATAACCTCAAGCTTACTTCCTGCCGCCTTTTCAAGACCGTCGGACATAGTATTCATACCGAAAAGAAAGAAAACAAGACCTGCAAGAAGGCTTAAAACATCAAAAAAGGTCATAATATACCCCCAAAATCCAAATTCTTACAAATATCATTTTATCACACATTTTTCCGCTCTTCAATATGATAAACAAATAAATATAAAAAATGCAAAATTCAAAAAGTTAGGAGTGAGGAGTGAGGAGTGAGGAGTGTCGGGACCTGCGGTCAGCATTATAAATATTTTATATAAAGAAAAGGCTGAGCAAACGTAGGGGACGGTCTTGACCGTCCCGCAAAACATATCGACACAGTAAAAACGGGCGGGTCAAGACCCGCCCCTACATTGTATTTTGTCAGAATGATTAATCTGATGTTCGGAAGCGAAGTTTCCCCTACACTACTCACTCCTCATTCCTAACTCCTCACTAAACTTTAATTTCCTCGCAAATTAAAGTTTTGAGTATCCGTGACAATTTATAAGCGCATCAAGCTTCTTGCCCTCTTTGCAAAGGGGACATTCGTGAGCAGAAACTGCGAAATAGCCTTCCAAATCATTGGGATTGAAAACAGAGTTTACGGTATAGCCACCGCAATTAGCAACAGTTGCGAAAATCGAGGCAACACCTGAAACTTCGCCACCGTAATATTTAACAGCTTCAATAGCCGCTTTTGCTGTTGCGCCTGATGCAACGGAAACTGCAAGAACAAGCACGTGCTTACCCTGAATCATATGAACAATGTTATCTCTGAACATCATTTGAGAGCCGTTAACGATTTCGGGAGTAACAACGTAAATTGTCTGATGAGCGTTAATGTTTGCAAATGAGTTTTTAGTAAGCTCGTTTGCAAGGCAGGTACCGATAACCTCTGTGCCGTCAAGGCAGAGGATTGTGTCAACAATTTTAACCTTATAGTTATGTGCGCAAAGCTCCTGAGCAACAGCTTTTGCCTCTGAAAGACGCGACTTCTGGGCAGCAACATCGATATAGTAGTTGCTGTGGGAATGGCTTGTTGCAAAGTGACCCTGAGCAACACGGAGGAAAAGGTTGTTTCTCTTTGTTTTGATTTTTGTGAAATTTGTTGTCGGCATAAAAACCCTCCTTGATTGGGATGTTATTTTATTTTACAACATATAAATTCATTTTGCAATAATTTTTATTAAGTTTCTGCCGTTTTGTTCATACCCTTAACAACATTGAAGCCGAATTTTACTTTGACTCTGAATTTGTTCTTATCCTCGGGTTTGGGGATGTCGGTGAAAATTTCACCGTATTTAAAAGCCCGTTTGAGAATTTTTGATGTTTCTTTATTTTCCGTAAAATTCTTCGTTGCAATCGGTTTTGACCATTTTTCGCCGATGGTGTCATAGCTGTCTGCATCAAGGTCGGCTGGTGAGATGTTACCGTTAAACAGATATGCGAATGTGTCACCGCAGCCCTTGAAGTCGCCGAAAAGCCATGATGTGCCTGCATCGTTGAGCGCCGTCAGTGAATAATCAAGATTCTCCTCGGAACGGATTTTACAGATGACAAACGGTACATTCCGGTTTTTCAATGAACGGATGCTGCTGACAAGTGCATCGGTTTCAAATGTTGTGCGGAAATGAGAATAAAGACCGTAGGCAACATTATCGGAGTGAAAATCATTTTCGGGCGGAAGAGTGTCGGGGTCAAAGGGTGCCTGCATGATAACGATATGATTATCGCCGATGTTTCTGATTGCCTTGTAAATTCTTCTGTAGAATTTATGGAGAGTATCAAGCTTTTTATCCCAGTCCGATGCAAAATGCAGGGGACGGTTAAGCAGGTCATATGCCGCAACCGCAGGCTCATCTTTATAATGCGCCGCAATCTGAGTCCAGAGTCTTATAACGGCGTTTCTTGCTTCAAACCCGTCTTTGCCCTGATTGAAAAGAATGCTTTCATCACCCGTGCCGCAGGATGAACCTGCATTCTGGAAGCCGGGTGCGGAATGCAGGTCAAAAATAACATAAATTCCAAGCTTCTTGCATTTTTCAACCAGAAAATCGAGTCTTTCAAAGTCGATATCGCCCTTGCAGTTTTCCTTGCGGTAAAGATATCTGTACCGCAGAGGGATTCTCACGCAGTTTGCGCCGAGTTTTCTGATATATTTCAAATCGGATGGGGTGATTAAGCCTTCGCTGTATTTTTTCATAAGCTGTCTTGCGCCGTAACGCCCGAAGCGGCATTCGAGAGCGGCGAAAACATCGTAGTTTTTGGAGTTTTTATCAAGGTTGTCCTTGGTGAAATAAAAGAGGTCATCGCTGAGGTTGATTCCTCTGAGGGTATGATGCGCACCGTTCTGCGAAACAAAGTCACCGTTTTCGGTGTGAAGAAAATCTTCCTCAGTCAGCGGTCTGGGAGCAGTTGCCTTGATATAGCCGTAAACGGTCGGTATAGCTGCCGCCGCAACACCTGCCGCACAGCCTGCCGCAAGGATTTTTTCGCTGTCTGTCATACCTGCTTCCTCCTGCTTATTTTCTTGAAAACAAATATAATTGCACTGAGTACAGCAACTCCCGTTATTGCGCCTGCGGTGTCGGTTATGATGTCCGTAATCTGACACGCACGACCCTCAACGAAAAGCTGATGAATTTCATCGGTGACGGCATAGATTGCCGATATAACGACCGTAAGAAAGGGCTTTACGCTGCCGAGTGACTGATAAAGCGCATTGTAAATGAGCACGGCAAGACCTGCATATTCGAGAAAATGAGCGCAGGTTCTGATGAAATCACTGCTGAATTCCAAGCCGAATATTATTATCAGGCTGTCGCTCAGATTCTGTGAATCATCGCCTTTCTGGGCGGATAAAGCAAAGATAACTGCCATGCAAAGGAAAACTGCAATCCATGAAAATATGACTTTTTTATCGGGTTTCATCAGTCATACCTCTTTGCGCCGATGAATGAAACTGTGCTTTCGGAACCGTTGATGGTTATTCCTTCAACTTCTTCGGAAGTTACAAAACGGCTTGAACGCGAACAGAGGGGATAGCATATTCCCTGCTGAAGAATGAAGTTTTCAGCGGTAAAGCAGCCGCCGAGGAGCTCACTGTCTCCTTCAACCTGAAGCAGACGGTCAATGATCATGCCGAATTCTTCAGATTTGAAGCGGAAAACGCCTCCGTTTTCGAGCGATGCGAAAAAGTCGACGGCGCTTTCGTATTCGGATTCAACGCCGGAGAGAGCAATCTGGAAATTGCCCTTTGAAACTGCCGAAGTTATTTCATCCGGTGTTGCATTCTCTATGGTTATTGCAAGACTGACGCCCGTAACCTGTTGCCATATCTGAAGCTGACGGCGTACAGCCGAATCAAGCGATTCGGGGCAGAGAACGGTTATATTCACCTTGTTAAGTCGGATCGTAGCCATGTCGTTCTG
>JAZOAO010000022.1:0-76198 GCA_045595505.1 Acutalibacteraceae bacterium
TGGTATTATTCAGCTTGACCCTGACAGATATTCATCAGGTAAAGGAAAGGTTTTCTTCTCAAACGATAAACCTTTTGTTACTGTTGGTTTCAGTTTGTGGTATCCAAGCGGAAATCCTGATGATGTAACTAAAGAATGGCTAAAGGAGCAAGCTGATATAATCAATGCAAAAAAAGCAGATTTGTCATCAATCAACGGCTACACAGTAATAAACATTCACCCTTGGACAATCGGTACTGATGATTTACAGTATTTTATAAGTCAATTAGATGATAATATTGAAATTATAGGTATAGATGAATTGCTTTCTGCTGTCAAGCAGAATATTCCACACGAGTTCGCACAACCTGAATAAAATTGTTTTTAATAATCCTCGTGTACAATTTATCGGTTATTCTTTTGTTGCTTGGTCAAAGAAATGATTACTGAAAACAACTAAACAAATAAGAATTTGCAGAGGTGCTTTATGAGAAAAGAAATTGATATAAACACTTGGGACAGAAAAGAACACTTTGAATTTTATTCTGATATTGCAACACCCCATTACTGCGTTGCATTCAATATTGATATAACAAACCTTCTTAGGTTTACAAGAAAGAACAAAATATCTTTCTATTATTCGCTCATATATTTATGCACTCAGTCTATCAATGAAATTGATGAGTTTTTACTTGAAACTGAGGATAACAAGGTTTATAAGATTGAGCGCCGTGTGCCTTGCTTTACGGATTTGAAAAAAGGTGCAACAAGCTTTCATATGGTGTCACTTCCTTGTGATGGTAATATTATAGAATTTGCAACTAACGCCCGTAAGGAAAGTGAAAACAATCCTTTGTCAGTACATTCTCTTGGTGGCTTGAGAGAGTCGCAGATTGTATTTTCCTGTATTCCTTGGGCGGATATTACAATGTGCTCAAACGAGCGTGATTACACAGACCCGAAGCTCAAAGACGATACCGCACCCATTCTCGTTTGGGGAAAATACACCGAGCGAAACGGTAAATATATCATCAATATGACACTTGATGTGAACCATCGTTTTATTGACGGATATTTTGTCGGTCAGTTCGTTCAGAAGCTTGAAGAAAAAATTGCAGAGCTTAAGTGAGAGAGACAAACTTGAATTTATCGTACACCAATATTTTTTCAAAAAAGTATTGACTTTTACGCTCCGTCATAGTGTATGCTCTGTTTCGGGAGGTGTTAAAATTGAAAATGCAGATTAAGGAATTTGCCGAATTTACGGGAGTCAGTGTGCGCACACTGCATTACTACGATGAAATTGGGTTGTTGTTACCAGCCGTTGTTGACAGGTATACAGGCTATCGTTTTTACGACGAAAACTCCCTTCTTCGTATGCAGGAGATTCTTTTTTACCGTGAACTTGACTTTTCTTTAAAAAGCATAGGAGAAATTTTGTCATCCCCGAATTATGACAAAAGCAAGGCACTGAAAGAGCAAAAACAACTGCTCATACTCAAAAAAGAACGATTAGAGCGGCTGATTTCCGCCATTGACAGTGCCGTGAAAGGAGAAAATGTTATGAAAGCATTTGACAACAGCGAATTTGAAAAACATAAGGCAGAAGCCAAAGAAAAATGGGGTAGCACGGACGCATACAAGGAACATGCAGAGCGGACCAAGAATTACTCCAAGCAAAAGTGGAGTGACCTTGCCGTGGGAATGGACCACATTATGGCGGAGTTTGCGATATGCATGAAAAAGAGCGAAACGCCTGATTCCGAAGAGGTACAGAACCTTGTGAAAATGCTGCAGAGCTATATCACCGAGAACTACTATCTTTGTACAAACGAGATTTTGGCAGGCCTCGGTCAAATGTATGTTGAAGATGAGCGCTTCAAGAACAACATCGACAAGCACGCTGATGGTACTGCTGCGTTTATCTGTGAAGCAATTACCGTATATTGCCGCAAGTAAATTTCAGTTTGTCGGTGCGACAAATTCTAATTTGGAGAAGTATTTATTATGGCTATGTGGAATCCATGGCGAGGTTGTAAAAAATGCAGTGAAGGGTGTCTGCATTGCTATATACACAAGGGCGATGCAAAACGTGGTGTTAATACAAACGACATTGTTAAAACAAAAGATTTTTATAAACCTACCGAGAAGCTGAAAAATGGCAACTATAAGATGAAAAGCGGAACGGTTTATATGTGCTTTTCAACAGATTTTCTGATAGAAGAAGCAGACGAATGGCGAAATGAATGTTGGTCTATGATAAAAGAGCGACAGGACTGCACCTTTCTTTTTCTCACAAAACGCATTGAAAGATTTGTGGATTGTATCCCTGACGATTGGGGCGATGGATATGAGAATGTTGTTGTGTGCTGTACTGTTGAAAATCAAAAAAATGCAGATGAAAGATTGGCGTTATTTGAATCGCTTCCGATAAAGCACAAATGCATTACTGCACAACCGTTGCTTGAAAGAATAAATATTGAACCGTATCTTGATAATATTGAACTTGTAGTTGTCGGTGGAGAGTCGGATGAATTTGCAAGACCTCTTGATTATGCCTGGGTGCTTGACATCCGTGAGCAGTGCATCAGAAAAAATGTCAGCTTTGAATTCAGACAATGCGGAACACATTTCATCAAAGACGGAAAGAAGTATAAATTACAGACCAAAGACCTTTGTAAGCAGGCAAGGCTTGCAGGGATTGATTATAGAAAACAAGAATTTGACGAGGTTTAATATGGCGATAACAATAAATATTTACTATTCAGGCATAAACGGTAATGCGAGAAAATTTGCAGAAGAGATGCTTTCAAGCGGTGTTGTTGATAAAATCCGAGCTAAAGAAGGCAACCTTAAATATGAATACTTTTTTCCAATGGATGATAACGAAGCCCTGCTCCTGATTGACAGTTGGAAAAATCAGGATGCTCTTGACAATCACCATGCCTCACCAATGATGCAGAAAATTATTGAATTGCGTGAAAAATATAATCTGACTATGAGGGTTGAAAGATATATTACCGATGAAAAGGGAATTCCTGAAAATGATAAGGCTTTTATAAAAGAATAGGTTATCCGGATTTAGTTTAACAGCAACAGCGAGTTGCTTTTTCATTTTACCATTCGGTGTTACAATATTCTTGAGGTGATAACAATATGGAAACTAAAGATATTATTCTTGAATTGAGAACTAAGAAAGGTTTATCTCAGGATGAACTTGCTGAAAAGGTTTTCGTTACCCGTCAGGCAGTATCCCGTTGGGAAAATGGTGAAACCACACCTAATACAGAAACCTTGAAGCTGTTGTCAAAACTATTTGATGTATCTATCAATACACTTTTAGGCTCTCCAAGACAGCTTATCTGTCAATGTTGCGGTATGCCACTTGAGGATTCAACCATCAGCAAAGAGAAAGACGGTATTTTCAATGAAGAATATTGCAAATGGTGTTACGCTGACGGTGAATATATGTATCACGATATGGACGATTTAATTGATGTCTGTGTCGGACATATGGCAAATGAGCAGTTTACATCCGAGCAGGTACGGGCATATATGAAGGATATGCTTCCGAAACTTGATTATTGGAAGAAGTATAAATACCTCGGCGGTGCAGAAAAATTCGAAGAATTCAAGCAACAACTCATCTGCGAGTTTAATGATTTGCATATTGAGGGAATGCCTAAGGTTGAAAAGCTTAATGCACTTGTAGGCGGATATATTAATCTCGAATACCATCTTCCCAACGGTCAGACTGTAAAATTCCTTGATGATAACGCAACTTATCTCGGCAATCAGCTTGAATGTGAGTTTGGTGGTGAGCGTTGTTTCGGTATTGCCGCTAATATGGATTTTTTACTCGTTTGCACTTACGAAGAAAATGGAGAAAATCCGGAGCTTGTGTTATACAAAAAAAGATAAAGAAATTCACTTTGATTAACTAATTTTTTAACTGCTCTCACTTTGTGAGGGCAGTTTTTTTGTTAGGCTTCCTTTTGAATAAGCAGGAGAAGATGGATTCAAGTTGATTTGTTTGATAGGGTTATGTTATAATTTTTATAACCAATATTATTAAAGTGAGTTTGTTATGGAATTTAATGAAAAATTACAACAGCTTCGAAAACAAAAAGAAATTACTCAAGAAGAACTCGCAGTTGCTATTTATGTTTCACGAACTGCAATTTCAAAATGGGAATCAGGCAGAGGTTATCCAAGCATTGATTCATTGAAGGCATTATCTAAATTTTTCGGAGTAACGATTGATGAACTTCTGTCAGGTGAGGAGTTACTTATAATAGCTGAAGAAGATACAAATCAAAAGCGAAATTATTTTCGTGATTTAGTATTCGGATTGCTTGACATTTGTATAGCGATGTTCTTTTTTGTCCCGTTCTTCGGTCAGGCTACAAGTGAAAATGTACAAGCGGTATCACTGTTGTCATTTGTTGAAATATCTTCCTATTTGCGAATTGTTTATTTTGCTATTGTAATTTCAATTATTACGATGGGAATCTTAACACTTGCTTTGCAAAAATGTCAGAATACATTTTGGATTAAAAATAAAAGTAAAATTTCTTTAATATTAAACACTGTGGGAATACTGATTTTTATTATCAGTACACAACCTTATGCAGCAGCTTTTATGTTCGTATTGCTCATTATTAAGGCGTTGTTGCTTATAAAATGGTAATGATACGGAAAGTGTCGTTCGTGTGACATCCCGTTTCTTGTGGTTGTTCCAGCCTTCCTTTAAACTTAATTCAGGCGAAAGCCAAATATTTAAAAGGTAGGTTGATAAAAATGACAAAAAACAATCAAAAGACTCTTTATATCGCAATCAGCATGCTTGTTGGATTTGCGTTGTGGACGATAGCAATTCAATTTATTGATGTTAAAGCAATCGGTCCTCAAAACTCCGCTGTCGGATTTGCAACACTTAATCAGTTTGTTCATAATCTTACAGGTGTTAATATGTCGCTTTATACGATTACCGATTGGTTAGGTCTGGTTCCGCTCGGTTTCGCTATGGGATTTGCTTTGCTTGGATTTATACAGTGGATTAAGAGAAAGCGAATTTTGAAAGTTGATTACAGCCTTCTTGTTCTCGGTGGTTTTTATGTTCTTGTAATTGCAATGTACATTTTCTTTGAACTGTTTGTTGTAAACTACAGACCAACACTGATAAACGGTATTTTGGAAGCATCTTATCCGTCGACAACCACTATGCTTGTAATGTGTATTATGCCGACAACAATTATGCAATTTAATAATCGTATCAAAAATGAAACTCTGAAAAAGCTTATTTCATTATCAATCATTGTTTTTATTCTTTTTATGGTTATCGGCAGAATTCTTTCAGGTGTACATTGGATTACTGATATAATTGGCGGTGCAATACTCAGTTGTGGACTTGTAATGCTGTATTGTTTTGTCAGCAAACTTAAATTTTTAGACAGATAATCCTGCCGAAAGGCTTGATTATAAATATTTTAAAGGAGATTGCTTTTTGAAGAAAACAATCAAAACACTGGAGATTGTATTCTAACTGGGAGGTTAGTGCAAATACAATCTCGCACAAACCTCCCAGCATTGGAGTCAACAATCATCAGGAGGAAAAACAATGAACAAAAATGACTACATCATTCGTTTAGAAAGAAAAGAAGAATACAGAGAAGTTGAAAACCTTGTTAGAGAAGCATTTTGGAATGTTTATCGCCCAGGTTGTTTAGAACATTATGTACTCAATCAATTAAGAAATGACGCTGCCTTTGTTCCAGAACTTGATTTTGTTATGGAGAAGGACGGAAAATTGATTGGACAAAATATATTTATGAAAGCAACCATTAAAGCAGACGACAGCAGAGATATCCCCATTATGACAATGGGGCCAATCTGTATTACTCCCGAATTAAAACGACAAGGTTATGGTAAAATTCTATTGGAGTATTCTTTGAGTAAAGCGACAGAATTCGGTTGTGGCGCTTTATGCTTTGAGGGTAATATTAATTTCTATGGGAAAAGCGGCTTTACCTTTGCAAAGAACTTTGGTATTCGTTATCATGGTTTGCCCGATGACGCGGATACATCATTCTTTCTGTGCAAAGAATTAATTCCTGGATACCTTGACGGTATAACTGGGGAATATGAACCACCACAAGGATACCTCGTTAGCGAAGAAGAAGCCGCAGAATTTGACACAGCATTTCCCTACAAAGAAAAATTAAAACTCCCAGGACAACTTTTTGACTAAACGAACAAACGGAGCAGCGTGCCATTGATGGTGCGCTGCTCTTGTTCAAATTCCAATTTAACGAACGGAGCAACAGTATTTTTCACTGTTGCTTTTTTGTTTGTCAGGGTGGTATAATTAACTCAATTGATTGCGGAACTAAGGTGAAATAATATGGTTAAAGAAGTTATACACGACCCGATTTTGTTGGCAATGAAGTCGGAGAAGGCTACAATTGAAGATTTGCAGGTGGCAGAGGATTTGTTGGACACGCTTACCGCTAATGCGGCGGGCTGTGTAGGTATGGCTGCCAATATGATTGGTGTGCATAAGCGCATTATCTGTTTTGATAATGAGGGTACATATATGACGATGTTCAACCCTGAAATTATTAAGAAATCAGACCCGTATCAAACAGAAGAAGGATGCCTTTCTCTCCTCGGTGGTCCTCGTAAGTGTAAGCGTTACAAGAGCATAAAAGTGCAGTGGCAAACAGCTGAATTCCAGACCCGAATCAAAACATTTACCGGATGGACGGCACAAATAATCCAACACGAAATCGACCATTGCGATGGAATATTGATTTGAGGTATGCTATGAAAATAATAATTGATGCCGATGCCTGTCCCGTTGTAGATATTACCGTCAATGTAGCAAAAGAGCGGGGGATAGAGTGCATTATCGTCTGCGACAATACCCACACTATTGAAAAAGACGGTGCAAAAACTATTGTTGTTGATAAGGGTGCGGATTCTGCCGATTGCCGTATTGCAAATCTTACCGAAAAGGGTGATGTGATTATCACTCAGGACTACGGTCTTGCAGCTCTCGTGCTTGGTAAGGGCGGTAAGGCACTTAATCAGAACGGACTTATTTACACCGACAGCAATATAGAAAATCTCCTTTTCACCCGTTTTATAGGCAAAAAGGAGCGTATGCAAGGCAACAGAACAAAAGGCCCTAAAAAGCGCACCGACCAAAACGATGCAGATTTTCTGAAGGCGTTGCTTTCGTGCCTTGAATAGTATGTAGCTGAAATGACAATAAGTTTATAATAAAAACACGCCTATGATGTTAAATGCTAACTTCATAGGCGTTGCTCTTTTTATTGGTTTATTATTTTTTACCACTGTAAAATTGGTGGTTCGATGTACTGTTGCTTATAAGTGCTTTATTGTATTTTATACAATACCCATTGCAATTTCAACAAGCAAGGCAACGATGACAACGAGTACTGAAATTATAAATCCGTGAATCATAGGGCGTATTCCGGATTTCTTGAAGCTCGAAAATGAAGTGTTGAGTCCTATTGCTGCAAGAGCGCTGACCATAAAGAATTTGCTTACAGCTTTTGTGCCTGAAACAAGCTCTGCGGGAATTTCAAAAATACTTGCAACAACTGACATTGCAACAAACCCAAGTATAAACCAAGGAAAGATTTTTTTGATGCTGAAATTCGCTTTTAAGCTATCTGCATTTTTACTGTTTTTTTCGGCATCTTTCTTTTTAAGCCGAAGCTGAATTAAGGCGAAAGCTATAACCGTAGGAATAATGGAAAGCGTTCTTGTGAGTTTTACCATTGTTGAAAAATCACCGGCAGCCTCTGAAAAAGCATAACCTGTTGCAACAACAGATGAAGTATCGTTAACAGCTGTGCCTGCCCATATGCCAAAGGCTTCGTCAGTCATTCCGATTGCTCTGCCCATAATAGGGAAAAGGACAATCATTGCCATATCAAAAAGGAATGTGGCAGACATAGCATAAGCAACATCATCGTCATCGGCATCAATTACAGACGAAATAGCAGCTATTGCTGAGCCTCCGCAAATTCCTGTTCCTGCTGAAATAAGGTTTGAAAGCTTCCAGTTAAGGCCCAATGCTCTGCCTACAAAATATCCACCACCAAAGCAAGTCAACAAGGTGAAAATCATAACGGTGAGTGACATTTTTCCAACCTGTAAAACAGTTGTAATATTAAGTGATAATCCTAAAAGTATAATAGCGAATTTGAGGAGCTTTTTTGAGGTGAATTTAATACCACCGGCAAAAATGTCAGTTGATTTAATGAAATGGTTCAAAAACATACCAACAAACATGGCAATAACTGCAGAACCTATTAAATGAACGGGGAGCAAGCTTTCAACCCACATTGCAAAAACAGCAATCAGAGCTGATAATATAACTCCGGGAAATAACTTTAAAATTTTCATAAACATACCTCTTTATCAATGTCCGCAATATTGTATCACTATGATAGACAAAAAGCAACAGTGAAAATACTGTTGCAATGAAGAGTCTGTGAACATGTTTTTTATACTCCGTACACTTTTATAATTCTATCGGTGCTCTTAAAAGATGTGGTAGTTAAAAAAATCGCAAAATAAAACAAATTGTTTTCAAAATGAATTGAAACCGATAACAAAAACATCCAAGAATATCTTCGGATATTAACTTGAAAATACCCGGAAGTCGAGTGCAAAAAAATTTTACTGCACTAAACAAAGAAAAGAATGAATTATAATTCAACTTGAGATACAAGTTCTCGGGTTGCATTTCTTTTATATCAATGGTAAAATTGGGATAGTACGATTTGGTGGTGATTCGTTTGGAGAAGAAGGATTACATAAAATGGATTCGTGGCAAGGTTGGTCACGAGAAAATTATTATTGTTTATGCAGGCGGTTGCATTTTCAACGAAAAAGGTGAGGTGCTTCTTCAAAAACGAGCCGATTGTAATAAGTGGGGATTTCCCGGTGGTGCTCTTGAGCTTGGTGAAACACCTGAAATGGCAGCCAAACGCGAGGTAAAAGAGGAAACAGGCTTAGATGTTGAAGTTGGCAAACTCATAGGTATTTATACTGATTGTGATGTTGTTTGTGCAAATGGTGACCAAGTTCAGAGTATCTGTATCGGATATGAAATGACTGTTGTCGGTGGCAGTTTGGTCTGCGATAAGGACGAAACATTGGATCTCAAATACTTCTCCTTAGACGATATGCCCAAACTGTTTTGTAAGCAACACGAAGAGCTATTGAGAGATATAAAGGTGAGTAAAAATGAACTGTGATATGTGCAAGGTTATTGAGCAAATCAAAAACGATGAGAATCCTTGGTTTGTGAAAGAACTTGAAACAGGCTATGTTATATTAGGCTGGAATCAGCATTTTTACGGTTATTCGTTGTTCATCTGCAAACAGCACGTAGTTGAGCTGTTCGATTTGGATATTGAGTTTAGAACAAAATATTTGCTTGAAATGACTATTGTTGCTGAAGCTGTTAAAAATGCTTTCGGTGCAGAAAAGATGAATTATGAATGTCTTGGTAATGGTGATATTCATTTGCATTGGCATATCTTCCCGAGAAAATCCGGTGACCTATTGGATTATGGAAATAAAGGCAAGGGTCCCGTTTGGTGGTTACCCAAGGAACTAATGTGGGCAGAAGATAATAAGCCTTCTCCTGACGAATTAGAAGATATGAAAACAAAACTTCTTGCAGAATTGGAAAAACTCTTATGAAAGTAGAATTAAAACAAGCAAATGTTAATATGGCAGAACGAGAATATGCGATGTTACAGGATATTCTTGATATAGAAAACGGTTTTACGAATCCTGCGTATAACTTGTCTTATAAAGAATATAAGAACTGGCTACAAGATGCAGATAATCATTCCAAAGGACTAAATCTGCCTGATGATTGGATACCCTATACTACATATTTTTTGTATATTGATGATATTCCTGTAGGATATGGAAGAGTACGACATTCATCCTCTGAATATTTAGAAAATGTAGTTGGTGCAGGAAACCTCGGATACGGTATTTCAAAAGAATACCGTGGTAAAGGTTATGGAAATATCCTGTTTAAAGAATTGTTGAAGAAATGCAAAGAACACGGATATAAAGAGATTAAATTATTTCCGTTAAAAACAAACGAAGCAACTATAGAAATAATGATGAAAAACGGCGGAAAGATAATCGGTGATTTCAAAGGCGAAAAACATATTATATTAATTCCGTTACAGTAAAACATAGGTGAAGTTATGGATAATACTAAAAAATTCGACGGCATTGCAAATGAATACACACAAAGCAGACCAAGTTATGCGGCAGAATTTATTGAGTGCTTATTTGGTAAATACGGCTTTTCTGCTTCATCTGTTGTTGCCGATATTGGTTCAGGTACAGGCAAGTTTGCAAAACAGCTTCTTGATAAAGGTAGCAATGTTATTTGTGTTGAGCCGAACACTGATATGCGACTTGTGGCTGAAAAGGAATTATGTGAATATCCTAATTTCAATTCTGTTTCAGGTAGTGCCGAGAACACAATGCTCCCTGATAATTCTGTTGATTTTATAACCACAGCGCAAGCATTTCATTGGTTTGATACAAAAAGTTTTAAAGCAGAATGTTCTCGTATAATCAAGCCGAACGGAAAAGCATTTCTAATTTGGAACACCAGAAATAATGAAGCTTTGATAAATCAGGAATTACATAGAGTTTATTCTAAATATTGCCCTGAATTCAAAGGCTTCAGCGGGGGCACGAAACCACATGATGATCGTATTAAAGATTTCTTTAATAACAATTATGAATATATAACTTTTGACAATCCTTTATATTTTGATAGGGAAAAGTTTATAAACCGTAGTCTTTCAGGGTCATATTCTTTGAAAAAAGACGACAGCAATTTTGACTTATACATAGAAGAAATAGAAAAGATTTTTGATGAGTTTGAAATCGACGGTATTGTGAAAATCGAAAATCAGACAGTCGCTTATGCCGGCACATTAGAAAAAGAGGTTTAATATGAACAGACAGTATGCTGAAAAACTGATTACAGAAGCAAAAGAGTTAAACAATGGTGTGTGGATTAATCATTCATATAATGTTGCTAACTTAGCAGAAAAGATTGCAAGCAAAGCAAATATGGATAGTGAAAAGGCTTACATTTTCGGATTGCTACACGATATAGGAAGAAGAAACGGCACAATGCAAGCACGTCATGCTTTGGAAGGATTTAATTATTTAACAAGTATCGGATTTGAAGATGGTGCAAGAATTTGTATGACACATACTTTCCAATATAAGGATGTTGATGCTATTTACGATTCATGGGATTGCTCTACAGATGAAAAACAGTTTATAAGAAACTATCTTGATAATGTTACATACGATGACTATGATAACCTAATTCAGTTGTGTGATGCTTTATCATTAGCAAATGGCTATTGTTATGCTGAAAAGAAAATGGTAAACAGTGTTCTAAAATTCGGCTTTAAAGATACTACCGCAAATAAATGGAAGGCTATATTAGAGTTAAAAGAGTATTTTGACAGTAAAATCAACGGCGATGTTTATTTGTTGTTTTGATATTGATGATTGTTGAAGGTGTAATATGGAATTTGTAAATAGCGAAAATATAAAAGAACTTTCAAATCCCGGTGTTATTTCAAGGCAACTTATAAATACTGAAAATTCAGAAAGTGAAAGAGTTACAATAACAGAAGTTCATCTTGATATTGGTGCAAGTCAGCCAAGACATAAACATGATACATCAGAACAGATTTGGTATGCTGTTCAGGGTAGTGGAAAATTACTTCTTGCAGATGAAAAGGAAATGATTTTCAAAGCTGGAGATGTTGTCAGATTTGCTGATAATGATATTCACGGATTGCTGAATGATGGTGATACTGAATTTATATATATTTCTGTTACTTCACCACCTATAGATTTTGGTTACGCTTATAAAGATAAAAAAGATTAAGGTGATTTTGTGAGCAAAAATATTTTTGATTACATAGAAGAAAATTTGTGTGATGAAACGAAGCAGACTGCTTTAGGATTTGCCGAGTTCTTGTACTCAAGTAATGTTGAACTTATTAAAGATAATGGCTATTGGAAAAATAAGATTTATTATTTATGTAAGTTTAATGGTGAATATGTTTGCTTTATTGCCATCAAAGACCCTGACGAACCTGAAAATGATTGGACAATATGGTCTGAAGATAGCAATGCCTATGAAGATGCAACTGCTGATGATAATGTGAAAAATGCAGCATGGAAATATGTTGACCATTGTGGTAATTGTGGTTCTTGCGGTGGTGGAAAAAAGAAAAACATATTTGGTAAAACGTTTGATGATGTTTGTGGTTGCACTTTCCGTATTGATAACGCAAATAAAAAAGACTTACCATTCTTGAAAAATATGGTTCAGTTAAGGATATTGGAAATCAAGAGAAAATAAGACACATAATTCGTTGTGAGACTATAAAAAGAAAAAGAGAGAAAGATTATGAATAACGAAACTAACCCCATTGATGCTGATTCATTACATAAAAAGAGATACGGAAAATACACTATGACAACTCCTATCATTAATGGTCGTTTTTGCACTGAATCATACACAGGTCCGTTTTTTCATTATACTTCGCCAGAAGGGTTGAAAAGCATTTTAAAAAATCGTTCGATATATTTTACTGATTGTCAGTTTTTGAATGATAGCCAAGAAAGATTATCAATTAATACAGAACTTAATAAATTTTGGACTTATAACAGTGATAACTACGATAAAAATTTTGTTGAGATTTTAAAAGATGTTCAAGTAATGAAATATGAAGATAATGGTTTTATTTATTCAGAAAAACATCTTCCGTATGGAATGAAGGGGGAAACGACAAGATACTATGTTCTATCTTGCTCGCGACATCCAGACTGTTTGAATTTGTGGAAATATTATTCAAAAAATAACGATTATAATGGCTATTGTGTGGGTTTGGCTAACTACGCTTTATCTGACGAGTGGATTGACCGTGAAAATGATATCGCTGTTGTCAATGGGTGTGTGATTTATGATACAGAAACGAAACAAATGAAGATACGTGAAGCTGTTGATAATTTGTATAGTTATTGGTGCAAATATAAAGTTTCGGAAGATTATAATGAAAAAATTAAAAATGATTTTAAATCCTGGCTTGAAGTGTCCTCGTTGTTTTTTAAACAAATACATTTTCAAGATGAGTATGAATATAGATTTGTTGCAACAACGCCAATGAGTAACCTCAAAAAGTTATCTGAATTAGGGATATATGATTTTCGTCTTGTTAATGGAGTATTAACACCTTTTCTTAACATGCCATTTAATAATTGGAATAAAGATGATTGTTGGGTTATCAATTCAATAAAAATAGGACCAACTAACGATAAGCAACAAAAAGAGCTGGGTCTTAAACTGTATATGAACTCGCTTGCGTATACATTTCCACAATGTTCAATTTCACATTCCAATATACCATTAAGATATTAATTGATAATATGGTACCATCAAATAACAAAAATTTATGAGGCTTAATTATGTTTGGAAAAATAAAAACAGTATTCAGAAAAATGAATGAGGAAGATATTGAAAAAATTGTTCCGCTTTATATTGAATACTATAACAATAATGAAGATGCTGAATGGACAACGGAAACTACATATAAACGCATTCATCAGGTATGGAGTCGTGAGGATTCGTATTGTTTAGTTTGGGAAAACAAGAATGATATTGTTGCATTTGCGATTGGTTATTTTGAGCAATATGATGATTGTTTTGCTTATGACTTGGTTGAAATTGTTGTTACAACACAGTTACAAAATAAAGGTTACGGTTCAAGATTTATGAAAGAATTGGAATCTTGTGTAAAAAATGAAGGTGCTATGCTCATTCAATTACAGGCAGTAAATTATGATTTACATAACCATTTTTACGGAAAACTCGGCTACAAAGATGCATCCAATTTAGTGCTAAAAACAAAGATATTATAATTTGAAATGGAACAGAAACTATGAAACATTGTGGAACACAAAGGTTAGAAACAGACAGATTAATTTTAAGAAGATATGTGAGCGAAGATGCTCCTGCAATGTATAAGAATTGGGCTTCTGATTCAGAGGTAACGAAGTTTTTAATGTGGAAAACTCATTCAAATCAAGAAGAAAGTCAAAGTATTATAAATGATTGGGTAAAGCAATATTCTGACGAAAAATATTATCATTGGGGCATTGTTTTGAAAGAAAACGGTGATGAACCGATTGGCGCTATAGCCGTAGGGTTTATGAATGAGGAAGTTTCCTCAATGCAAATCAGTTACTGTATAGGCAGAAACTGGTGGCATCAAGGAATAATGTCAGAGGCACTAAAGGCGGTCATGGATTTTTTATTTGATGTAGTAGAAGTAAACCGCATTGAAGCAAGACACGACCCAAGAAATCCGAATTCAGGCAAAGTAATGCAGAAATGCGGTATGAAATACGAAGGAACTTTACGCAGTTCTGATTGGAATAATCAGGGCATCTGCGATGCGTCTTATTATGCATTGTTGAAATCGGAAAGATGATTAATAAATTAGTGAGGTCATAAACTTATGGACGGCAAAACAACTATTAAATACTTGCAAACATATATTAAAGAAAATGATTATCACCCTGAATTGGTAAAAGACTATTTTCTGAAATTGTCAGAAGAGGTTGGTGAGCTTTCACGAGCTATAAGAAAAGGTGCTAAAGCTAATACACCTAACGAATTAAATGAAACAATAGATGAAGAATTATGGGATGTCATTTATTACGCTTTAGCTATTGCAAATGTATATGATATCGATATTGAACAGGTAATTAAAAATAAATCTGAAATGAATGAAAGCAGATATCCGACCAAGGTTGAATTCGAAGAAGGAAGATAATTTAGCGTTCTACACATAGGAGAATTTCTTAATGAGCAGTATTATAATAAAACCTTTAACTCCTGAATTTAATAAGGATTATCTTGACTTTTTTGATAATCGTGCCTTTACTGACGGCAATCCTAATGGACCTTGTTATTGTACATCTCCGAATCAGGATGAAGAAACTATCAAAAAGATGGTTAAGAAATTTAAAATATTTGGTGTTAAGAAAACACTTCGTAAGTATGCAGTGAAAATGCTTGAAGAAAACAAAATTCAAGGTTATTTAGCTTTTGATGGAGATATATCTATCGGTTGGTGCAATGCAGCAGATATTGAAAGTTATTCAGGCTTTGTTCCTCAATTTGCAAAAGAAAACAAATGCGGAAAGACAGTTTCTATTGTTTGCTTTGAAATAGCACCCGAGTACAGAGGCAAGGGAATCGCCTCAGCTTTTATTGAAAGAGTATGCAACGATTCAAAAGAAAAAGGTTATGTAGCTGTCGAGGGTTATGCCAAACTTTCCGAGGAAAGAGATGATTTTGATTTTCAAGGTCCTGTTCATCTTTACAAAAAAGCCGGCTTTGTTGAAGTGGCTAGGGAAAATGGACAGGCTATTATGCGAAAGATGTTATAACTATCGTCGATTTTGAGGTGTTTTCTAATGAAATATTCAGAATTGCTCGAATATTGCCTTTCGAAAAAAGGCGCGTATATTGACCATCCCTTTGGTCCTGAAAGTGATATAGTTAAAGTTGAAGGTAAAATCTTTGCACAGTTGTTCGTTCTTAAAGGTAAAGAAACTGTAACTCTGAAATGCGAGTGTATGACAGGAGATTTTTACAGGCAGATGTACCCGGGGGTTATCGTAAGAGGATATCATTGTCCTCCTGTTCAACAACCATATTTTAATACTTTTCCGCTTGAAAGTGTTCCTGATGAACTTATTATTGAAATGACAGACCACAGTTATGCTACTGTAGTTGGCAAACTTCCTAAATATAAACAAAAGAAATTATCTGATGAAGAGTAAAACAAAAAGCTGACAGGAGAACATTGTGAAACATAACTTGCAAATTTTTTCGTTTGTAAGAAACAGATGATATTTAAATGATGTACCGGAAATTGGAGGTAGAACTATGAACCTAAATGTAAGTGATAACCATCTTAACAACCTTATAAAAACTGTTGTTGCTGAAAAGCTTGGTACATCTGTAGTAAAGCTCAATTTTATCGGTGGTGGCAGTAATGGTAAGGTTTATTGCGTTGAAACCAATGATAACAGAAAATTTGCAGTTAAGGCATTCAGAATAAAGGGTGCTATGCAGAAAGAGTCCAAACAGATGATTGAACTCTCCAAACATACCAAAACTAAAATGCCTGAGGTGCTTTTCCTTTATGAAGATAACGAAACAGCGTTAATGGGTATGACTTTCATAGAAGGTAAAAATGTTTTAAATCCCTTGTTTGTTTTCAAAAGCAAGGCACAGAAGCAAAAATTTGCCAACGATGTTATTGATACTATGTTAGAGTGGCATTCGGTAACAGTTGACAAATTCGGTGATATGGAAAATCCTGCATACGATAATTGGCGTGATTACTATATTACAGAAAAGCAAAAGCCATTTCTTGAAGGTCTTTCAAAGCTTGCTGACAATGGAAAATTCAGCAAAAAGACACTTGAATTTCTAAAAGAAGCAACGGAGATTTATAATAATCTTCCTGACGAATCAGGGAAACCTGTTTTGATTCATGGTGATTTGAACATTATGAACATAATGGCAGACCCCAAAAGCTTCGACCTTATCGGGATAATAGACCCAAGTGGTTCAATCTATACCGACAGAGAATATGATTTATTCCAGCTCCGTAATATGTGGGGCGATATATTTGGTCTTTACGATACATATAAAAGCAAGTACAAGCTTTCAGAATATACGGACTTCCGAGTTGCATATTATGGTGCAATGAATGAAGCCTCTTGCCGTTTGAGTGGTGGTTTAATAATGCCTTTATGGGAAATCCTATGCAATAACAGGCTAAAAAAAGAAATGAAAAAATTGAAAGTTAAAAAATAATTTTCGAGGTGATTATATGGCATCAAGAGTTATGCATTTAGCGATTGCTAACGAGATAATGAAACAAGTGAAGATTAACGATGTTGAGCGTTTCCGTCTTGGTGTTATTCTGCCTGATGCCTATAAGCACAATATTCAGTCAGCTACCGACAGTCATTTGAAATACACCACCGAGGACGGTACTAAAAAGACTTATAAATTAGCTTGGTACCGTGATACTTATGGCGAAAAAATGAAAACGGATGAACTGTATCTTGGTTATTATCTGCATTTGATTCAGGATACCATTTTCCGTTATTTCGTTTATTCCTTGCATAATTGGGACCCGTACCCAAAGGGCAATATCGAGCGTTTACATAATGACTATAAGCTACTGAACAATTATGTGGTTAATGAATACAACATTAGTTATTCTCTGGTGATTCCCGAAGATATAAACGAAGAGCCGATTTTTGAAATTTATCCCTTTGATGTTGAACAGTTGTCAGCAGATTTTAAAACGGATTTTGAGCTTTATAATGACGGTGAAGCGTTCTTCTTTACTCAAAAAATGGCGGATGAATATATAAAAATGGCAACAGAAAAATGCCTTGAAGAAATTAAGGCATTGGAAAATGGTAGCTTTACCATTGATGAAATGGAATGGGCGTGGGATAAGAATCCACCCAAGCAAAGTGCGTTTCAAAGGTTGAAAAATAAATTAATAAAGTGACAGGAGTTCTATTATGAGCTACATAATGGATTTGAGAAAAGTGGTCGGGCACAGACCTTTATTACAAGTTGGTGCAAGTGTAATTGTAGTTGATAAAAATGGTCGCATTTTGCTTCAATTACGCAGTGATAATAACACGTGGGGTTATGCCGGTGGTTCGGTAGAAATAGATGAAAAAGTTGAAGATGCAGCCAAGAGAGAGTTGTATGAAGAAACAGGCTTAATTGCTAAAGAATTAACTCTTTTAGGTGTGTTTTCAGGCAAAGATATGCACAACATTTATCCCAATGGCGATGAAGTATCAAATGTTGATATTGTTTATATCTGCAAAAGCTACGAGGGTGAATTGAAATGTCAGACAGGCGAGGTAGAGAACCTAAAGTTCTTTGATATTTCTGCTTTACCTGATAACATTTTTAAGCCAAATTTACCGGCAATAAAGGAATATATTACAAAGTATAAAACAAGGTGACGAATAATGATTAAGATAGATGCAGGGGAGTTCTTCCTGGTTGAGCCTAGCGAAGAATATGCAGAGCAGATTGCTGAATATAAGCAGGCTTTTCTGGATGCAGACTCCTCAATGGATGGTTGTGGTCCGCTTCGCAGATGCGAGGACCCACTTACATATATTGCAGAGTGCAGAAAATACACATCACCCGAAACACTACCTGAAGGTTGGGTTTTAACAACGCAGTTTTTCTACATCCGTAAATCTGACAATAGACTTGTGGGTATGATACAGGTCCGCCATTATTTCAATGATTGGCTTTCAAAGTTTGGCGGTCATATCGGGTATTCAATAAAACCCTGTGAAAGAAGAAAAGGCTATGCAACATCAATGCTCAAAGCTATTCTCCCGTATTGCAAAGACCTCGGTCTTGATAAAATACTCATAACCTGTATTGACGGCAACATAGGCAGTGAGAAAGCAATACTCAATAACGGTGGTATTTATGAATCCACCGTATGTGAGCCGGATAGAAAAAGAAATTTGAAGAGATTCTGGATTCAATTGTAGAATTGAAAAAAGTAACGCTGATTTTGAGGTGGTATGATTATGAAGAGATATGTGAAAATTATAATTTCCGTTATCTGTGTAGTATTGGTGATTATCATACTTGTACTTTCATTAGTTTATAAAACAGATATCTGGGGCAACGGAGTTGATAATGTGAATAGGAACTCTTATGGTAAGGTTAATCCTGACACATGGACTGCAGTTGATGGTTTAGGCAGAACTCTTCCAACTTTCGAAGAGGTAGGAGAAAAGAGACAAGAAAAATTTGTTGGTATGTTCTATTGGACATGGCACTACCACCATGCACAAAATCGTCCTGCAAGGAATGCAACAGAATTATTGCTTTTAAATCCTGAGGCAGTCAGAGATTTTGACCATCCTATATGGACTGATGGTGGCGATGGAGTTCCGTATTATTGGAACGAGCCTCTTTTTGGCTATTATACTAATTTGGATGAATATGTTGTAAGAAAACACGCAGAGCTGATTGCAGATGCGGGTGTGGATGTTATAATTTTCGACTGCACAAACGGCACTCAGATATGGGAAGAGGGTTATGAGATTCTTTTCAAAATATTCAGCGAAGCAATTGATGAGGGTGTAAATGTTCCTCAAATTGCGTTTATGTTGAATTTTAACGCAGACCAGGATCCAAATACCTCTCTTCATAACCTTTATAATAACATTTATTCAAAAGGAAGATATGAGGATTTATGGTTCTTATGGGACGGAAAACCCTTGATTATGGCAGACCCCGATGCTCTTGACGAGAAGAAGGAAGACGAAAAAGAAATTCTCGATTTCTTCACCTTCCGCAGAAACGAACCGGCTTATTTTGCGGATGATACATATATCAGTGAAAAGAATTGGGGGTGGTGTAGTGACTACCCACAGACAAAATATGGTAAGACCTTGACAGGTGATGTTGAGCAGATGTGCGTTTCTGTTGCACAGAATGCCGCAGACGGTCAGTTGGTTGCAATGAATAGTGGAGATAATGTTCAGGGCAGAAGCTTCACAAAAGACGGCTATTCATACTCTTACAAAAAAGGTGATGAAATAATTACAGTTGATTCTTCAACCGAGAATTCATTGCTTTATGGCCTCAACTTCCAACAACAGTGGGACTATGCTATTGAATGTGACCCTGAGTTTATATTTGTAACCGGTTGGAATGAGTGGTTGGCAGGCAGGTGGAGTGAATGGCAGGGGACGGAAAATGCTTTTCCTGACCAATTCAGCGATGAATACAGCAGAGATATTGAACCTGCAAACGGTATCCTCAAGGACCACTATTATTATCAGTTGGTTGCTAACATCAGAAAATTCAAGGGCATGGATACAAGTACTGTGAAAACAACCGGAGGAACAACTATTGATATTTTCGGTAGCGATTCCCAATGGGATAGTGTTGAAAATGAATATAACCACTATGTGAACAGTACCAGAAAGCGCAATGCAGATAGCTGGGAAGGCACTCATTACGAAAGCAACACCATGCGTAATGATTTTAAAAATGTTAAGGTTGCTTATGATGAAACCAATATTTATTTCCGCATTGAAACTGTTGAAGATATAACTTCTTACAAAGATAATGCCTGGATGCGATTGTTTATTGATACAGACGGTAGTGGTAAAACGCCTTCATGGGAAGGGTTTGAGTATGTTATAAACAGAGAGAATGCAACCGAGAATGAAGTGATTGTTGAAAAATCAACAGGTGACTGGAATTTTGAGAAAACAGGCACAGCAAAATACAAAACTGAGAAGAATGTCATGTGTTTAGAAATTCCCCGCTCTGCATTAGGGCTCAAAACAGAAAAAGAAGTTAATTTCAACTTTAAATTGTCCGATAATATGCAGGTTGACGGTGATATTCTCGATTTTTATAAAAATGGTGATGTTGCACCCGGCGGAAGATTTATGTTTGTGTTTTGAGTCATAGAGTATGAAATTCTGAAAAGATTCTGGATAACACTCTGATAAAATATTACAACGACTTATATTTGTTTGTGGGGTGATTGCTTGAGCGAATTGAGATTCCGTTGTGTTATTGACGAGGTTTTATGCGATATTAAGCCATTTAAGCCTTATGCAATAAAATGTAATGATGATGTTGGATTGGTGCTTATAAGCTTTAAGGTAAGCGGTGGATTCAAAAAAATCTTGAAAAATATGATAGTGGTTTAATATGTTCCTTAAAGGGTAAGTTTTCAGCTTGTAAGTACATAGATAAAGAGAATAATATGTGTTTCCCGTTCCGTCTCCACGAAAGCCGAAAGAAAAATCAACCTTTGTTTATTATTTTTCACGGTGCAGGTGCATTGGGGAATGACAACATAAAGCAGCATATTGAAAACAAGAGGCTTTATAAAAAGTGTTGAAGCTTCATTGCAATATACTTTCTCCATAGGCACCTGTTGGTTCAAACAGAGGCAGAGAGGCGATACCTAACTATATAAAATCTGTAAAAAAGCTGGTAGATGAACTGACGATTGATTTTTATAGGCAGAGAATTTATATTGTTGGTACATCCTTCGGTGGCTTCTGCGTATGGCATATATCGTATCTTTTTCCTGAATATTTTGCGGCGGCAGTGCCTGTTATGGATGGGTTGATGTACGACAATTGCAATTGGGAAAGTTACGATATGGAAAGGTTAGCCAAAACACCTTTATGGGTAGCTCATTCTTCAGATGATACTAATGTGCCCATTGATAATGATGACCATTGTGTTGCTGAACTCAAAAAGCTTGGAGCAGATATAAAATACACTCGTTGGGAAAAATACGGTCACTCAATGTCAAACAAGTTTTACAAAACTGAAAATTGGGCTGAGTGGTGTTTGAGTAAAAAACTAAAATAAGAAGAAATAAAGTGAGAGCAGGGAAACTAATCCTTGCTCTCGTTTTCTTTTCCCTATGCCCAAGCGTAAAAAATTTAACTGCATAAGTCAAAGAAAAGGGTGGAATGCGTTTGGTGTTGGAAAGGGTGATAAAACGGTAGGCGGTAGTATCATTTTATAAAGTACCATTAATGGTCTGAAGTGTGTGGTATAATGTGGGTGTTTTAAGGTTTAAGTGAAATTGGACACCAAGACGAAGTGATAATTTGTTTTTAGAGTAAAGGGGATTCGTTTATGGACTGGAACAACAATGGTAGATTTGATGCAGTGGACTATGCTAACTATAAAATGACAACCGAATCATCCAACAAAAGCTCAAGTAATAATTCATCAATCAATACAGGCATAGACGGCAGTTTGAAATTCTTGCTTATAGTAATTGTTGTGTCGTTTGTGTACGCTATCCTTGAAGCAATGGGCGCAAGTTGAGTTTCGTATAGGAGTATAAGATTAATGATAGAACCAACAGAAAATCAAACGATGAATTTTATGAGTGTTTTGATAAAATTAGGTCTCAATGAAAATGAAGTATGTGGTATTGTTTCGGCTATTAAATCAGAGAATATGTTGATTGAAATGCTAGATAAAATGGAAGAAAACAACTTTAAATTAACACCCAGACAAACAATGAATATTTGTTGTCAGGTGATAAAAGAGAATTTATAAAATTAGGAGAATAATTATGGCAAATGGCATTTTCGGCGATATGTTTGACCTCAACAACGACGGTAACCTCGACGCCTTCGAACAAGGCCTGGAGTTTATGTTCCTCGACGAATTAACAAAAGATGAATCTGACGATTCAGATAATGACGATTTTTAAAGGGAAAAAACAAAGGTTAAGACAAAATCTTAGCCTTTGTTTTGTGCTTTTGTTCAAAAATAAATACTCCTATTTGTATGTTTCGCTGAATTTTTGAAAAAAAGAAAATTTCTGTGAAATATTTGCCGCTTTTTGTCATATATAAGTGTACAACTATACATTGATCTTGTTGTGCGAAATGTTTCGTTTGAAAGAAAAATGCTGAAATCTCACGATTTTTATTGAGTATTGTAACTTAAAATGCTATAATACCTCTGTAATGCAAAATATATTTAGAGGTGTAAAAATGGCAGCAAGTTATAAAAAATTATTTAAGCTATTAATCGACCGCGATATGAAGAAAAAGGAACTCGCTGAAAAAGCAGGCATCAGCATCGCCACCATTACCAAAATGGGGAAAGACGGTGCAGTGGTTTCCAGCGACGTCCTCGTCAAAATCTGCACAGCTCTTGATTGCACAATGGACGATATTGTAGAGATAGTGCCAGCAAATAAATAATTTTTAGGAGTACGTTTTATGAGCCGATGTTTATATAACAGTAGTTTTAAAGAATTCTTAAACACAGATGACAATTCAATATTCGGTTTGTTGTGTGAAAGGTATCATGGTGAAGCTCTCACTACAACACGAGAAGCATGGAAATCCGAGATTGCTATTATGAAAGATGTCCTTAACAACTTTGCTGACAAACAAGGACAAATCATATTTGAATATGATATTCCTCGTCTTGGCAAGAGAGTTGACGTTGTGTTGCTTCTTGAAGGAATTGTTTTCTGTCTTGAGTTTAAGGTTGGAGAAACAAGAATATTAGAAGCTGACGTAGACCAAGTTCTTGATTATGCTCTCGACCTTAAAAACTTCCATAAATTTAGTGAAGATAGAATCATCGCTCCAATTCTTATTGCTACCAATCATCGCAATTCATCTACCGATATTCAAATGTCTGTTTATGATGATAGAGTTGTTAATCCGCTTGTGACAGGCAAGTCAGGCATTAATACATTAATCACCGAGGTGTTAAAGTACTTTCCGAATGAAACACCTGTTAACCCTGATTGGATTATCAGCCCCTATGCTCCTACTCCAACAATAATTGAAGCAGCTAAATCATTATACGAAAATCATACCGTTGAAGATATCACACGTCACGAAGCTGACAAGGTTTCAACCGACAGAACTATAGCATATATTCTTGACGTTATTAAGAAAAGTAAAGATGCTCAAGAAAAAAGCATTTGCTTTGTAACCGGCGTACCCGGCGCGGGTAAAACCCTTGTAGGTCTTGATGTAGCCGTGAAACAAACTTATCAAGGTCAGGACGAGCCTGTTGAAGAAGAGCAGGCTGTATATTTATCAGGTAACGGCCCGTTGGTTGCAGTTTTGACTGAGGCTCTTGCACAGGATAACTATAAGAAATGCAGAGATAATGGCGAAAAGAAGAAAATAACAGATTCTCGTCGCGAAGTAAGTAAATCAATTCAGATAATTCATAGATACCGTGATAATATGCTTGCAAAAATAAAGAACCCCGTTGAAAATGGAGTTCTTGAAATCGACCCTGCAAAAGCTGTTAAAATGGCAAAATCCGGTTTTGGTGAAGTTGAGCATGTGGCTATTTTTGATGAGGCTCAGCGTTCTTGGACTCATAAAAGACTTGCAGACTATTTGAAAAGAGGCGGAACATACGGTAACAAGCTTAAGGTTCCCAATTTCCCTTTATCTGAAGCAGCCTTCCTGATTTGGTCACTTGACCAAAGAGAAGATTGGGCGACAATAGTTTGTCTCGTCGGCGGTGGACAAGAAATTAACACAGGTGAAGCCGGTATCTCCGAATGGATAAAAGCATTAAACGAGCAATTCCCTCATTGGAATGTTTACATATCTCCAAAACTGACTGATGCGGAGTATGCTGAGGGAAAAGTTAATGAACTTTTGAAAGACAATTCAAAAGTTACGTATTCTGAGGACTTGCACCTTAGTGTTTCATTGCGTTCATATAGAGCAGAAAAATTGTCTGCATTTGTTCACGCGTTATTGTCTTTCGATGAAAACGCTGCAAGATTATATGATGAAATCAAAGATAAATATCCAATTGTATTAACACGCGATATGTCAAAAGCAAGAAAATGGCTTCATAGTAAAGTTAGAGGTACAGAGCGTACAGGCGTATTGGTAACCAAAGAATCTGCAAGGTTTAAGCCTTTAGCCGTTCATGTGTTGCCTTCAGGCGATGAAAACGCAGTTCATTGGTTCCTTGATGATAAAACTGATGTACGGTCGTCAAATTACCTTGAAGATGCCGCAACAGAAATTCAGGTACAAGGCTTGGAACTCGATTATACTTGTTTGCTTTGGGATGCCGATATGCGTTATGAAAATGGCGAATGGCATTTCTATAGATTTAACGGTCAGTCAAAATGGACCGAACAAATAGCCAACACTGAAAGTAAACAGGAATTACAGAAATATATGCTCAATGCATATCGTGTGTTGCTTACCCGAGCAAGAGCCGGAATGGTTATTTGTGTTCCTACAGGCAATCCAAATAAAACAGTTAGCGGCTTTTGGGAAGATAGTACGCGCCTGACTGAATTTTATGATGGTACTTATCAGTATTTGAAGAGTTTAGGAATTGAAGAAATATGAACATAACCGAAGTTGTAGCAGCTTTAATATGGGATAAAGATAAATTTATGATATGCCAGCGACCTGCGACAAAGTCGTGTGCTTTGTTGTGGGAGTTTGTTGGTGGCAAGGTTGAGCCAGGGGAGACAAAAGAACAAGCACTCATACGTGAGTGCCAGGAAGAGTTAAATATAACTGTTTCTGTTGGTGATGTTTTCACCGAGGTTGTTCACGAGTACCCCGATATCACCGTGCATTTAACATTGTTCAATGCAGAAATATCCGAAGGTGTTCCCGAACTTTTAGAACACAATGACCTAAAATGGATACCCCCATCCGAAATCCCGAGTTATAATTTTTGTCCGGCTGATAAGGATATATTGACACTCATTCTTAATAGGTGAGAAATTGGAGAACAGATATGGCTAAAAACTTAGTGTTTTTTGATACCGAAATCGGTGTCGAAGATAAAAAAATACACGATATAGGCGCGGTTCGCAGTGATAAAGGTATCTTACACACAGCATCCGTATCGGATTTTTGTGCCTTCGTTGATGATGCAGAGTTTTTGTGCGGTCATAATGTGATGCATCATGATATGAAATATCTTGCACCATTTGTTTCCCGGATGAAACCAAAGAAGATTATTGATACGCTGTATTTGTCTCCGTTATTGTTCCCTAAAAGGCCTTACCATAGATTATTGAAGGACGACAAACTTCAAATTGAAGAACTTAACAACCCAGTAAATGATAGTCAAAAAGCTAAAACTTTGTTTTTTGATGAGGTAAATGCTTTTTGGCAACTTCCTAATGAAAAAAAGAAAATATTTTGCGGACTGTTATATAAATTTGAGGAATTTAAAGGTTTTTTTGATTACCTCGATTTTAAGCCTTATTCGTATAAGCTATCTCAAATGATACTAGACGAGTATAGGGATAAGATATGTGCAAACGCGGATGTTGAAATTCTTGTGAAGCATTATCCCAAGGAACTTGCGTATGCGCTCGCATTGATAGGGTGTGATGATTATCGCTCTATGACGCCACCTTGGTTGCTTTATAATTTCCCGAAAATTGAAAATGTAATAAAGTTTTTGTGTAATGCACCTTGTGAAGCTGGATGTGATTATTGTAAAAATTCACTTGATGTACACAAGGGATTGAAAAAGATATTCGGCTTTGATAATTTTCGTACATATAATGGGGAACCGCTTCAAGAAATGGCAGCAAAAGCAGCGATTGAAGGTAAATCTTTACTTGCTGTGTTCCCGACCGGAGGCGGCAAATCCATTACGTTCCAGCTTCCGGCACTTATGGCAGGCAAAGCAACGCATGGCTTGACAGTCGTTATTTCTCCATTGCAGTCACTTATGAAGGATCAGGTGGATAATCTTGCAGGAAAGGGTATAGAAGATGCCGTAACAGTTAATGGTATGCTCAATCCTATTGAGCGAGCAGAAGCGTTGGAACGTGTTGGCAGTGGCAAAGCTTCTTTGTTGTATATATCTCCCGAGCAGTTGCGTTCTAAAACTATAGAGCGCCTTTTAATGTCGCGCAATATTGTAAGATTTGTTATTGACGAAGCACACTGTTTTTCTGCTTGGGGTCAGGATTTTAGAGTTGATTATCTCTATATAGGTGATTTTATCAGAAAACTACAAAAAGAAAAGAAAACCGATAAAAAACCTATTCCTGTGTCGTGTTTTACAGCGACAGCAAAACAAAAAGTCATTATGGATATTTGCGATTATTTCAAGAAAAAGCTTGATCTTAATCTCGAAATATTTGCATCTACTGCAACAAGAGAGAATTTGCACTATACAGTTTTACATAAAGAAACTGATGACGAAAAATACAATGCTCTTCGTTCTTTGATTTCACAGAAAAACTGTCCGACTATAGTTTACGTTTCAAGAACGAAACGAACTTTTGCACTTGCACAAAAATTGACAAGTGACGGTTTTAAAGCTTTGCCATATAACGGGAAAATGGACTCTAATGAAAAAATCGCTAATCAAGAGGCTTTTATGAATAATGAGGTGTCTATAATTGTAGCTACCTCTGCTTTTGGTATGGGCGTTGACAAGAGTGATGTAAAGCTTGTGGTTCACTATGATATTTCTGATTCGCTTGAAAATTATGTTCAGGAGGCAGGTCGTGCCGGAAGAGATCCTTCTTTGCAGGCGGATTGTTATGTATTATTTAATGACAAAGATCTCGATAAGCATTTCATCCTTCTTAATCAAACTAAATTAAGCATAAGTGAGATTCAACAGGTTTGGAAAGCGATCAAAGATTTAACTAAGAATCGTCCGAATATTTGTTGTTCTGCACTTGAAATTGCAAGACAAGCCGGATGGGATGATTCAGCTGGTGCAGAGATGGAAACAAGAGTAAGAACTGCAATTTCGGCTCTAGAAACAGCAGGGTATATAGTACGAGGAAGGAATGTTCCAAAAGTATATGCTACCAGTATTCGAGCTAAGAATATGACAGAGGCATCTTATAGGATTCGTAATTCGGAGCTCTTTACAGATGAGCAGAAGAATACCGCGTTACGTATTGTGAAATCACTTATATCAAGTCGCAGTATTGCAACTGCAGGAAATTCAGATGCCGAATCTCGAGTGGATTATCTTGCAGACATTCTCGGAATAGAGAAAGAATCTGTTATAGAATCTATTAATCTTATGCGTCAGGAAGGATTGCTTGAGGATTATAGCGATATGTCTGCCTATATTTACGAATCCGACAGTCAGCATAAATCCACACTTGTTCTTGATAGATTTGCTAAACTTGAACGATTTATTCTTTCTAAGATTAGTGAAGAAGGCGCTTCTTTTGGTTTTAAGGAAGTTAATGAGGAAGCGCAAAATGAGGGGATCACAACCTCAAGTGTTAAAAATATCCGAACAATTCTTCATTATTTGACTATTAAAAATTATATAATTAAAGATGAAAATAGAGAAAATTTCTCTGTTCGGCTTGTTCCAGCTTTTGATCTTGAACTGCTTATAAATAAGTTCGAGAGAAGGGTGGAGATTTGTAGGTTTATTCTTGAAGAATTATACTGCAAAGCATCGTCTGTCGAAGAGGATGATGGTGAAAAGAAACCGGTTGAATTCTCATTAGTAGGGCTTTATAAGGCATACAAGCAAATTCCTAAAATGACGTTGGGGTCAGAGCAAATAACATTATCTGACGTAGAGGATGCTCTTTTGTATCTTTCTAAAATTGGTGCGTTAAAGCTTGAAGGCGGATTCCTTGTTCTGTATAATGGCATGGAGATTAAGCGTATTGTTAAGGATAATCGCATTAAGTACAAGATCGATGATTATCGATTGCTTGATGAATTTTACAAGCAAAAGATTCGCCAAATTCATATTGTCGGAGAATACGCAAATTTGATGGTGCGTGATTATAAAGCGGCACTTCAATTTGTTCAGGATTACTTTAATATGGATTTCAAAAAATTTATTACAACATATTTTAAGGGGGAGCGAGCAAGAGAAATTGAGCGAAATATCACACCCGAAAAGTATCATCAGTTATTCGGTGAGTTATCTGATATCCAATCACAAATAATTAATGATTCTGATTCCAAGTATATTGTGGTTGCTGCCGGTCCTGGAAGCGGCAAGACCAGGGTGCTTGTCCATAAACTTGCCTCTTTATTGTTGCTCGAGGATGTGAAGCATGAGCAACTTCTTATGGTGACTTTCTCACGCGCTGCGGCAACTGAATTCAAAAAACGTCTAATTAAGTTGATTGGTAATGCTGCAAATTTTGTCGATATAAAAACGTTTCATTCTTATTGTTTTGATCTTTTGGGGAAGATAGGCACTCTTGAAGGTTCTGAAAATGTTGTTAAAGATGCTGCAATAATGATTCGTAACGGCGAAGTTGAAGCGGGAAAAATTACAAAAAGCGTTCTTGTTATAGATGAAGCTCAGGATATGGATGAACATGAATTTGAATTGATTCGTTCATTGATGAACATAAACGATGATATGCGCGTAATTGCAGTAGGTGACGATGATCAGAATATTTATGAATTTCGTGGTTCAAACTCAAAACATCTTAAAACGCTTATTGAACATTATGGTGCAACAAAATATGAGATGACCGAGAATTACAGAAGCAAGAAGAATATAATTTCACTTGCTAATGCATTTGCTGAGTCAATTACAGATAGAATGAAGTCTGCACCTGTAGAGGATGTGAGTGGTAATAACGGTGTCGTTAAAATTACTCATCATACATGTTCAAACATGGAAGAAGCAATTGTTGATAATCTGATTTCAACATACAATAGTGGTAAGGCTTGTGTGCTCACAAACACTAATGATGAAGCACTCCGCATATTAGGGATGCTTTTAAAAAATGGAAAGAGAGCCAAACTGATTCAATCTCTTGACGGATTCAATTTATATAATCTTTTAGAAATCAGAGCATTTTTGAAGACAATTGATAAAAAGCTGCGTTCACCGGTTATCTCTGATGAGATATGGAATAATGCAAAAAAAGAATTGTTTAACAATTATCACGATAGTAGATGTATTGATAACGTTAAACGACTCCTTTTGGATTTTGAAGGCACTCATTCTGTTAAATATCGCTCAGATTTAGAGGAGTTTCTTAATGAATCAAAATTTGAAGATTTTTATGACGAACAAGAGCAAGAAGCCATATATGTTTCTACTATACATAAGTCTAAAGGTCGCGAATTTGACAGTGTATATATGATGTTGAAGAATTCAAATGGAAAAACAGATGAAGAACGAAGAGCAATGTACGTTGGAATGACGAGAGCTAAGAATAATCTTTATATCCATACAAATACCGAGTTGTTTGATAAATACTATATGGATGGTGTTGAACATTTACACGACGACAAACGGTATGATGAACCGACAGAGGTTATGTTACAAACAACTCACAAAGATGTGGTACTTGATTTCTTCAAAGATAAAAAGGAAGTTATTCTGGGTCTGCGTAGCGGACAGGTTCTTAAAACTGATAAATCATATCTTTTTGCTGAATTAAACGGAAGAGATGTTAGGTTAGCTAAGTTCTCAAAAGCATTTATGGAAACGCTTGAAAGCTTAAGTTCTAAAGGCTACACGATAAAAACGGTTGAGGTGCGTTTTATTGTCGCTTGGAAAGGCGAAACTGATAATGAGGAGACGCCAGTATTGCTTATGGATATTTTTTTGCAAAAATAATTAACATTGGAGGAATGTATTGTGACTGATTTGGAAAAAATTAAATATACAAAATCCTTTGTAGATAAATTAGCAAAAGGTGTAAATCCGAATAACAATTCAAAAATTCCAGAAAGTGATGTAATATATGATGAACATGTATCAGGATGTATGCGATATGTGTCTTCTATATTACAAAAAATCATAGATAATGATGGTAGTATTGGCTATGTATCCAAACCAAAGAAGGAGTTTTTTAACATTACAGAGAAACAATTAGCTAACTTTGCTTTTTCTGATATTCCTTTGAATATTAAAGAATTAACTAACAATATCAATTCTTTAATAGATTTAGACAAAATAAAGAGAGTGAGTCAAAGCAAGCTTCTTGAATGGCTCGTAGAACTTGGAATGTTGAAAATTGTTGAAAGTATATCCGGACAACGTATAAAAACTGTTACAAATGAAGGCAAATTTATAGGTATAATTACAGAACAAAGGAAAAATGCATATGGCTCAAGAGAAGTGATCTTATATACTAGAGAAGCCCAAGAGTTTGTTATAGAGAATATAAACGATCTTGTAGAGTTTGTCCGAGAAAATACCGAAAAAGCAGAAAAACAGTATGATTTTTGGACAGATACAGATGACAAAAAATTAAGAGATATGTATTCGAGTGGCTCTTCTGTAGCTGAAATGGCAAAGGTGTTACAACGCACCAATCGAGGCGTTAGGGCAAGATTGAAGAAACTTGGTCTGATTGAGGCTCGCTCTGATGCCAAATAGCATATTTTCTCTGGACTTATGAAAGGCTTTGTGGTATGTGTTTGTGTTGCATGAAAGGAGTGCGACACATGAGAATGATTGAAGATTTATTCTACGGTAACATATGCCCTTGCGAGAAGCACCTGACCCGTGGTAGTGAGTATTCACAGTTATTGGACAAGGCAGTTAAGAATGAGGAGAAGCTTTATGTACTATTATCTCCACAACAAAAAGAAGTATATGAAAAAGTAAAAGAATGTATGACCGATATGAATAATATTCTTGAAAAAGAAGCTTTCATCGATGGCTTCAGGTTAGGCGTTAAGCTTATTGCTGAAGCAGTTTACGATAAGTCAGGAGATATATAATCAAGGTGCAAATGTGCCATTAGTCAGCCACTAAAAGCCGAATAAGACGAGTTATAGTGAGAGCAGGGAAACTAATCCCTGCTCTCATTTTTTCTTTCCTTTGAGCGTGTGTTAGAATGTATTCTCAATAATCAAAGAGAAGTGGTTGCATATGTTAAAAAACTTTACTGCATAAATCAAAGAATAGGAGCTGATAAAAATCAGCTCCTAACTTTTTAATCCAAACGCATTTTATAGAACTTTGCTTTGAAGGTTTGAGTGCCGTCAAAGGTGCTGTATTCTCCGTAGTGGTCAAATACTAAACCACACTTTTCCATAACCTTGCCCGAAGCAGGGTTATCAACTGCGTGGCTTGCAACAAAGAATTTTTGTCCGTATTTTTTATTGGCAAATTCAATCATCTTTTTGGTGGCTTCTGTGGTTATACCTTTGTTCCAATAGTCAGAACGGATATTGTAACCGAAGCCCCAGGCATCAGGCTGTTTCTTATCAGGACCGATGCTACAGCTACCAATTAAAAGGTTGTTTTCTTTAACCACAATTCCCCAATGGCAGTTCTTGTCCTTGGGGATTATTGCATTTATCCAATGCAATACCTCGTCTGTGTTTTTGTAAAGGTTATAAGGCATAAATTTATTAACCTTTTCATCACTTAACCATACGAAAGCAGCATCTGCATCCTTTGGTGTAATAGGACGTAAAATTAGCCTTTCTGTTTCAAGCACAGGCGTGGTTTTTATGTATTTTATCTGTTTAATTTTTTGTATTATATTCATCATCGTTTCCTCTTTTCTGTTTCAATAGCTATAAAAGGAACAGTCATTTCTTCCTCGGTAAGCCCTGCGTGAACACCAACCATTTCAAAATCGCCTCGTTTATAGTCAATATTGATTTCACCAAGAGCAACTGCGAAAAAGTCACCTATAAAGTCTGCAGTTTTCGGATGAGCTTTACCATAGCCAAGAATGTTTTCTGAAAACACTTCTTCCTTTGTCATTAACCTGAAACTATCACCAAAAACTTTGTTGAACTCTGTCTTAAATTCTTCTGTTTTTCCGTATTTAACAAAGAAGCTTAATGCTCTCGGTTCAATAGATGGTGGTCTTTTTAGGAGCTCTGTTATTTGGGGATAGTCCTCTAAATATTCTGTTTTCCCGTCACAAAGTCCGTGGTCGGCAGTTATGATTACAAGCGAATCCTTCAATTTACCGCAAAGCTTTTCAACCTCGCGGTTAATATGCAGAATCTCTTTATGTGCTTCAGGACTTGTTACTCCGTGACCGTGCATTGCATGGTCAGGCTGATTCCAATAAGCGTATATGTATTTCTTCTTTCTCTTTTTGGAAAGCTTATAAATGGTCTTGCAAATATCCTCAACACTTCTGATACGGAATTTTGAAAAGAATGCTACACAGTAAGCCGATTTTCTGCCTCTAACTTTTTCAATTCTTTGCATAACATTTTTGTAAGGAATATATTTGTGAGCCACATTGTATTTTGCAGCAGGCTCACCATTCCTCTGCAAAGTGTTTTTGAAAACTGCAACGTTTTCTCCGATTTCTTCAAAGTACAAGTCCCAGCCGAGCCATCCGCATTCCAAAGGGGAGTAGCCACTCAAAATGGATGTGGTTGCAGCAACAGTTGTTGATGGAAAAACGGAAGCAATATCGGTTACATAGTGCTTTCTCAAAAAATCATTTTCAGTAAGATGGTAGTTAAGTGTAGAAGTTCCCAATCCGTCAAAAAGAATTACTATAACGTTCTTGTAGTCTTTTTCAAGTAATTTATCAAATTCGGGTAAGGTTTTATGTTGACAGTCTTTAACGCCAAAATGGTTTAAAACTGATGAAGCAATTGAAAGTATGCTTCTGTCGTAGTTTGGATATTTAATCATAGTTTCTACTCCTTTCTCAGCACATCAAGTGTGTGGTGTGATATGCCGACTAAATCCTGTCTTTCGCAGGTCTTGAAATGGTATCTGAGATATAAATCATAAGTTTCATCATCCATTTGGTCAACAGACTCTTTCATATGGCAAGTATAACCGTCAGTAGCAACAAAATGCAACCTTTCCACATCAAAAATCTTTGTCAAATCAAAAATCTCATCCTTTGTATATACCTTAAAAATCCCGTGTGGTGGAAAATATGCTTCGAGTGTAACAGGGTCAAATTCACCCTCCTCAATCAATTTGTCAATTCTGTTATTTTTAAAACAGCAGAATATTGATGGTTCAAGCATACAGTAAGCAATAAAGATGTATCCGTCAGGCTTTGTGATTCTGATTGCCTCTGAAAGAGCTTTCTGTTGTTCTTCGGCTGTGTATAGATGATACATAGGTCCAAGTAATAGGGTTGCATCGTACATGTTATCGGGATATTCTGATAAATCAAGAGCATTGCCTTGTTTGATTCTGACATTTTCACCGGGCAAAGTTTTGGTTTTGAAAACCTCAATGTTGTGTTCAATAAGTTCAACTGCATCAACCTCGAAACCTTTTTGAGCAAAATAATGAGAGTATCTTCCTGTTGCGGCTCCGATTTCCATAATCTTCATTCCGTCTTTTAAATATTGCTCAATGTATTTAACAGTTGTGAGAAATTCAACTCTGCCGTGCTTGGACAAAAGACGTACATCTTCGTCGTGGGTGTTGTAGTAATCAACAAGAAAATTCCCTGTTACTTCGGGTCGCTTTTTTAATAGTTTCTTTTTTAGTAAATCAAATAGTTTCATATCCTTCACTCCTAAAATAGAATTATGTATAAAAATAACCGGTGTAAGCTCCTGCAGTAAGCCTACACCGGTATAATCATATCGTTAAAAATAGTTTACTTTTTGCGAAATGAGTATAAAGGCATAGACCTGCAAGTATCATAATCATACTTTACAAGCCAGGAATTCTGCATATCATGTTTTGTAAAACGATATGTGTTCATAACCTTTACCTCATTTGTTTTTTTGTCACTATAACACCACGAAAACGATTTGTCAAGGAAAAATTTGAAATTTTATTGTCTTTTTCACTAAAACCATTGTCGAAAAATAGTGCAAAAGGGAGAAGTTTGAAAAATCTGAAAATAAATGTGAAGTATTTAGCATTTGGTGTCATATATAAGTGAAAACAAAACTAAGGGGTGTTTATTTTGATTACAAAAGAAAAGGATGAAAATATAGGATCTGAAATAATTGAAGTAGATTTTACAAAGGAGTCATACGGCTTTACAAATTCTCTTATGGTAACGCCAACACAAAAAGAGTTATTCCGTTTTGCTGCAACACTCTATACCGAGACTTCTGATGTGTATTCGACAACAGAAGCACAAGTTCAAATGATAAAATGTATTTTTGTTGAATATAATAATGCACTTTTATCAACAAACGATATAGTGAACGGTTTGTTAGATTTATATAAATATCACATTACTCCAGAAGAGGTAGATAAACTAGTAAATCTTTCCAAAAAAACCTTTGACATATTCAATAATAATGGAGAACGAAAGTTTTGCTTAAAAGAAGAAGCATATGTTAAAACTGTTTCGTTGCAAGACAAAAACATAGATACCTTTATTGAACAATTTGTTAAAGAAAATGGAATTGATGATGCAACTAATTGTAAATCAGCAATTCATAGATATTTATATGAACTAACCACAACGAACCTTTTGTCGTACCAGATAATGATAGATGATAAAAAAGGATTTGATTTGTCAGAAAAAGATCTTTCTGTAAATGAAAATAACTTCACTGTTGAAGAAAAGAAATATATTCATGATTTCCTACAGTGGGAAAATGACGAAAAAAACATAGCATTAAGCAACTTGGTTTTAAGTTGCTTAGAATATTGCTTGTTGGTTAATGGGGATAAACCAAATACCATGTTACTTAAAAGTATAAGAAAACGACAAGTATATTTAGATACCAATATTATATTTTTAGCGTTAGGAATTAATGGTAAATCACCGCAAAGAATGATAAGTTCCTTTTTGAAAAAGTGCAAACAAGCAAAAGTTGAGGTGAAAATTTTACATAATACTAAAAAAGAGTTTTTCGATACAATTGATTATTATATAGCTCAAATAGTTGAATATCCAAGAGGGAAAATATACCAAGGTGCATACGAACAGATAACTGACTATAAATTGTTTTCATTTTATGAGGATTGGCACAAAGAAAATCCTTCAAAGTCTATTAAGTATTTTACCTTGCACATAAAGACAATATATACAAAACTAATCGAAGAATTTAATATTATCGACGATGATTTCATACCTGATGATGAATATAAATCAGAAGAGTTTAAAAGAATTCGTGGTGAATATTCAGTTTCCATAAATAATAAAAAAAATGAAGCTAAATCATATGATCGCTACACTGCCAAAGATAGCCACGATGCTACTATTGTCAGACACATTGAAGTATTACGTGAAAATGTGGCACATTCCGTTGATATCTTTTTAATCTCATTAGATAAATTATTAAGATACTGGGATTCCACGAGACAAAACAGGAGTTTTCCTGTAGTAATATACCCTAGTCAGTTATTTTTAATTTTAATTAAATTGTGTGGTAGATCAGAAGATGATTTTAGCGGTTTCATCAATTTTATTAATATCCAACCATGTTCATACCAACTTTCAGCCGAAAAAGCTAATATAATATTATCTGGTATAAGTTCTATAACTGAAGATATAGAATCGCAAAAAATATTGGTATCTGCAATTTGTGAAGGTGAGTTTCAGGATATTATTCAAAGCACAAATAAAGGCGAAGAGTTATATCAACAAGTTCAAGAATTTAGCCAAAAATATCTTGAAGGCGAACTTGTAGAAAAAACTAAAACAATTGAAAACAGCTATGTTTTGTTGCAAGAAAAAAACTTGGAGATTGAAAGACTACAGGAAGAAACAAAACAGTCCCATACAAAATATACCGACACAGAAACAGCACTAAAAGATGTTGAAAGTAAATTGGCCGACGAAAAGAAGAAAACAGAATCACTTTTATTAGAAATTTGTGAGAAAAAAGTTAAACCAAAGTATTTAGTAAAATGGTATATTGTTCCTGGAGCAGTCATTATAAGTTGGTTGTTAGTTTTTATATTTATTGGGTTACAGTTTTGGCTTTGCGATGAGTCGTGGAATATCGTTACTGATTTCTTCTCTTGGGTAAAAACAACAACTTTTGGTCAAATGGTGGGCGATTTCGTATACTGTATTGATGTCGCTATTTTCGGCATTATAGTTTTTTTGACGAAAAAATTCTTTAGGAACCCATTTAATAAGCACAAAAGAACTAATGATTATAATGATATGATTAAGGATTGTAAAAGTAAATTAGAGAACTAACCTTTTTAGTGTTGTACCAAAATAAAACTCATAGTTATATAGCAAGTGGCAGAGATATACTATCCCTACCACTTGCTTTTTATATAACATCATATCTATAATTTGTGATTTGGTATCCAACATCGGTTGATGTGAAGTTACCATGACTTTTTGCGTAGTCACCATGCTGTAAATCGTCAAATGGGATGGCTCCATTTTTGATAACATCACTAGTTACCCAAGTAAAAATTGAACGATAAAGTTTATTATTTTCTTTCCTTTGAGCAAAGCGGATACTACAACAATTATTCAATCTCAAACCGTGAACTTCATCAATACCACAACCGGCAACTGCTATAAGTTCATTGTTTTCAAACACACCATATTCAAGATTGGTCTCATCAAGATAATGTTGTTCATTGAGAAGATGTTCAATGTAACTATCTCTTTTGCCGTTTGCCCATTTGGTTATAAAACCTTTATCTGTCGGACAAAGTTTTCTAATAAAAACACCTTCGGGCAACTCATTATTGATTTCATCGCCAAGAAATAATGCCTGTGGTGTTACAGACAATTCAACATTAGTGGTAATCTTTTCAATATGACTTCTGACTATATGCTCATCAAGATTTGAATAAAATGTTTTTCGTCCGGTAAATTTTCTGAGCCAATCAGATAATAAATTAAAATCATCTGTCTGAAATTCAAAATAGTGCTTGCCATTTCCTGCATCACCAATACCGATAAATCCTTTTTCAAAATCACCGTTAGGTGCTACAATTTTCAAGCCACAGTATTTAATAGTGGTGCAAAAGTATCCGTATCGCTTAAAATCTTTTTCAAGCAGATAATCAATTACTAAATGTTCATCAACAATTTTAAAATCAGGATTACTATGTACAAAACGCTCAACAACTGATTTATCTGCAAGCTCACCTAAGTACATTATCTGATTTTTATTTTTGTTCCTATATTCGCTTGGTGACATTTCATAATTCTTCTTGAATGATTTAATGAATCCTTCGTGAGAATCATATCCGATTTCTAATGCGATATCTAAAATAGATTTATCTGTGCAGCGAAGAAGGTGTGTTGCTTTTTTCAAACGGATATAATTCACGTATGCCATAACAGTAAAACCTGTATGTGACAAGAATATTTTATAAAAATAATCAATAGAAAATCCTGCGTTTGTTGCTATATCACTTGCTGTTATTCCAGAGTTCAAAGCGTTACCTTTTGCATATTCAACAGCCTTTGCAATCAATAAATTGTTTTCCATGCTAACACTCCTATGTAGTTATTATAGTTGTAAACATCGACCTTTACAAGTTGATTATAGCTTTAACAAATGTAATTTTCTTGAACAAAAGCGTTTTATTATTTCAATGTTCAAAACCTTTACTGCATAAGTCAAAGAAAAGGAGAAACAGTGTTTGTGGTTTGAGTAATGACGCAAGTGACGCTAATGACGCAAGATTTATGGGTGTTAAATTATTCGTCATATGCGTCATTTGCGTCATTTTAAAATTTTTTGAAAAAACTTCTTAAAATGTGTTGACATTTTTGGATGATGTGTTATAATCAAAACACGAAGAACAAATGTTCTGGTGATTGGCTGATAGAAAAGTATCAGTCAAAAGAAAATTGAATGGTGCATGAGGCGCGCTCCGTGCAACGCATCCGTATAATCGTGATTGCAAATGGCCGGGCATTAGATATTGAGAATATCTACAAATTTGTAGATGTTTTTGGTATCTGATGTCCGGCTTTTTTGTTTTCTATATTCATTTTTTCAAAATTACTGGTTCTTAAATCGGAAAAAAGTCACAAATAGGGAGTGAGAGAGAAACTTTATTTACTGTGAATTTTAAAAATTTTTTGTTCAAATCGAAAAAAAGTCGCTATAGGGGGAGTGAGAGGGGAAAGAAAATTCGAAAAATCTCAAAAAAGTTTCTATCAAATCAGAAAAAAGTCGCTAGTAAAGGGATGAGAGGCAAAAGAAAACTAAAATTTCTTTGTAGCAAATCAGAGAAAAGTCACAAATAGAGGGTGAGAGGATAAAACAAAATTAAAAATTTTTTTGTTCAAACCAAGAAAAAGTCGCTATAGGGGGAGTGAGAGGGGAAAGAAAATTCGAAAATTCTCAAAAAAGTTTTCTATCAAATCTAAAAAAAGTCGCTAGTAAAGGAATGAGAGGCAAAGGAAAACTAAAACTTTTTTGGTGCAAATCGGAAAAAAGTCGCTAAGGGATAAGTGAGATGTAAATGTAAATAATTTGTAAATTGATGATAGGTTTGTTACTCAAATTGAAAAAAATTCTACTAGTAAGGGGATGAGAGGTAAATGTAAATAATTTGTAAATTGACGAGAGTTTTGTTACTCAAATTGGAAAAAATTTCACCAATAAGGAGGTGAGGGGTTAACTCATCACGTGAACCTTGAAAATTTAATAGCCTGCCGACAGAGATGTGTGGATAGGTGGATTGAGCGATGACAGCGGAAAGATTTCCGTGCTGATGGAGAAAGGTGCGCAAGCACTCTCGCAAGAGAATTGGTGAGCCTACTGCCTGACACAAGCCGTAACAGGATCGCTGTCAGGTCGCCAGGCAAACGAAGCAGAAGAGGATAGTCTGAAAACTTTCTCTTTCTGATGAATGGCTTTTGCTTCAAAAAACAATAAACATAAAAGAAAAAATATTTAAAAAAGGAGGCGTATGCCCATGTTAACTTTAAATGAAAAGCTTTCGGTTATAGATGCCGAGACATTAATTGACGAGTATATTCCGAAATTGAATTACTGTGTCGAAACACTTTTGCCTCAGGGATTAAACATTCTTGGAGGTGCACCTAAGATCGGAAAAAGCATGTTGGTGCTCTATTTGTGTGATTGTATTTCAAAAGGAAATGATTTTCTCGGACTCAAAACCAACAAGTCTCCTGTGCTTTATATTTCACTTGAAGATACTGCCAGAAGACTTCAGACACGACTGATTAACATCAGCGATGAGGGTTCGGAAGAGATGTTTCTCGTTACTGAATCACGCACCTTGGGAACAGGTTTGATTGCACAGCTGGAGGATTTCTTGATTGATTATCCTGAAACAAAGCTGATTGTAATTGATACTTTTCAACTTGTTCGTGATGAAAATTCTGATATGTCTTACGGAAATGATTACAGGGATGTGTCTCTTTTAAAACAGTTTGCTGACAATCACTGCGTGTCAATTCTTCTTGTCATGCATCTTCGTAAGCAAGGTGACAGCGATCCGTTCAACAGAATTTCAGGAACAACAGGCATCATCGGTGCAGCGGATAATATGTATATTCTCGACAGAAGTGACAGAGGTGAAGGCAGTGCAAAGCTGAAATGTACGGGGAGAGATATTGAAACCCGTGACCTGGAGTTGAGGTTTAACAAAGAAGAATGCAAGTGGGAGTTGGTGGGAGATAGCCTTCAACAACCCGAATATTCTTTGCCGAAAATTATGTTTGACTTGGTCGATTTCATGAAAGCCATAGGAAGCTTTAACGGAACGAACACTGTGTTTTGTGAAGAGTTCTGTAAGCATTCGGGACGAGAGATAACTGCAAAAACTCTCAAGCAGATGATGAATAAATACCGTCACGAGCTTGAGAAAGCAAATGTGTATTTCCAAAATCGTCGGACAAGCGGTTGCAGACTTTTAGGTATTTCCTACATAGAAGTAAAGCCTAAAACTGAGGTCAGCGAGGAGGTGGTTTTTGTGTGACTTCAGACTTTTTGAGATGGGTTTTGGTAGGATAAAAGTAGCAGGAATAAGCATGGTGGCAAATTTGCCACTTTGCGACCACTTCGGACGGCGACGCCGACCGAAAAAGCCCGATTCTACGAGGGTTGTGGGCATTTTGTGTCACTACAGACATTGGCGTCTTTGACAGTAGCGATTGTGTCACCATAAGGAGCATAAAAACTGAGAAAAAGGCTGTAAATGCCGATGTTATGGGATTTACAAAGTGTTAAATCGGCGCCGTGAATTGTGTAATCAATAAAACAGAAAGGAGGTGTAGCTATGATTGGTAAAGACAAAGACAGAATCAGCCTGTACCTTGATAAGGATTTCATTAAGTATATTGATGGAATAATTAAGAAATACAATTATTCTTCAAGAAGCGATTTCTTTAAAATAGCAGCTGAAAATCTTGCTGCAGACAGAGCTCTTCAGGAAAATGCAACAGCTATTTCGAGAAGATTAGCTTATGAAATCAACAAGAATGGTAAAGAAAATTCAAAAAGAATTTCACAGGGATTCTTCAGATATGCAGTTCAGCTTGAAATGTTAATGAGAGTTGTTGCAAGAATTCTTGGCGAGGATGAGGTTGATATTGAAAAGATTCGTAAAGACTCAATCAGAAATGTTTACCATACCAAAGGCAGAGTAAACATGGAAGAAATACTTAAAGATTACGAATACAAAAAGAAATCGTATGAAGATGATTATTTTGATGATGACGATTTCATATTCGATGATGAGTATTAAAAGCTTAATGTATTTTGGTAACTACTTATTTCATAATTAAAAACATATAAATTTAAGGCAGGTGAGAGGGATTGAGTAAGACCAAGATTGTTTGCACAGAGCAAACAGAACACACGTTAAGTGCTGAGGGAAAAAAAGATTACGAAAAGGCTTTGCTTTATTCGGTTTATCAATCCCTCTTCGATACAGGAAAAATATCTTTCGAACAGTTAAAATATTTGGAAAATCTGAACCGGAAATATTGGTGATTGTGGTGAATGGATATGTGAAGATTCCTGTGGTATTGTTGGGTTGGCGATGGTGAAAATCATCGCCAACTATGTATATAACAAGGAGATGAAAAAATGAATTTAAGAACTGATAGAATTTTGAGTGTTGCAGTGTATTGCCGAGTGTCAACCGACAAGGATGACCAGGCAAACTCCCTTGAAAGTCAGCAAAGATATTTCAAGGAATACATTGAAAGGAATCCTATGTGGGAGCTTTATGATGTATATGTTGACGAAGGAATTTCGGGAACAAACACTAAAAAGCGAAAGGCTTTTAACAGAATGATGGTAGATGCTCAGATGAAAAAGTTTGACCTTATCATCACAAAAGAGATAAGCCGTTTTGCAAGAAATACGTTGGATAGTATCTACTATACCCGTCAGCTGAAAGACTTTGGTGTAGGGGTTATGTTCGCAAACGATAACCTGTTCACCCTTGACCCTGATGCAGAATTACGTCTTACAATTATGGCTTCAATTGCACAGGAGGAAAGCAGAAAAACTTCTGAACGAGTTAAGTGGGGGCAGAGAAGACGAATGGAACAGGGCGTTGTGTTCGGCTCTGATTTGTTAGGCTATGATGTAAACGATGGTCAGATTTCTGTTAACTATGCAGGAGCAAAAATTGTGCAGAAGATATTCCACAAATATGTAGTTGAGCATAAAGGTACAAGCACAATTGTAAGAGAGCTTAATGAAGAGGGAATACCCAGCTTCAATAATATGGGATGGACGAATAACTCCATACTCCGCATACTCAGAAACGAAAAATATTGCGGAGACCTGATTCAGAAGAAAACCATTACACCAAACTACCTTACTCACGAAAAAGTGCCGAACAAAGGTCAGGAAGAGCTGGTAATTATAAGAGACCACCACGAGCCTATTGTAACCCGTGAGCTTTTTGAAATGGCTCAAATTGAAATGGCAAAGCGTTCTCCATCCAAGGAAAGACTTGCAAAGCTTGGCAGAAGATATTGCTTCTCAGGTAAAATTAAATGTGCCGAGTGCGGTCATAATTTTGTATTCCACGATAAGAAATTGGAGAGCGGAGGCCGATATAAATTCTGGGAATGCTACAACAAAAAGAAGCACGGTACAAAAAAACGCATCGATGTTTATAGCGGTAAAGAGGTAGGTTGCAACTGCAAACCTATTTCAGATAAAGACCTGAAGCTGATTATGCAGAGCATAATTGAGATGCTTGATATTAACACTGAATCTATTCTCAAAACTATGAGAAATCAGCTTTCCGAAGCCTTGAGTATGGGTGAGATTGAAGATTATGAAATGAAAAAATCCGCCCTTGATAAGCTGAAGGAAAGGCGGAAATCATTGGTTGATTTGTACCTTGACAACTGCATATCTAAGGCAGAATTTAAAGATAAAGCCGCAAGTATGGATATGGAAATTCAGAGGAAAGAGGAAGAGCTGGGTGAGAGCTGCAAGTACACATTTGAAAAACAAGAAATGACAAGAGTTATTAATGAGTGCATTGAATATGCTAAGGATTGGATGAACGCAAGCGAAATAACCGAAAACTTCATAAAAGAAATTCTTGAAGAAATGGTTATACATAAAAACAAAGAAATCGAGGTAAAGCTCAATCTGATACCGCAAAAATGGAAATTTGTTATCGAATCAGCAAAAAAATGCAAAAATCAGGCCGAAATGGAAGTTTTTGACACTTCCGTTACTGATGTACCGATATCCGTTAATAACCCCTTTAATTCAGGGTAGGGCATAGCGAAGCGTTGGGAGAGATAGCGGAGAGATGCTCCCAGTTCTCCGTCCGGACCGCCATATTGGGTAATAATGATTTGAGCGAGCTTTGGATTTGGGTTTTTAATGTTTACAGGATACTGTAATTTTTTTTCGTACATAAACATAAATCAGTCACAACTCCCTTGATTTTCCCATGGCCATGGGTCGCAGAGCCAATCAGCTTCGTTTGAACTTGTAACGGTAAGTGGACCAAACCTATCTTCAAATTCTTTTTTGAGCATTTTGGTTTCGTTTGTGTATTTTCTGAACATTTCATTTGCTGCCTTGTCACAAGGGTGTGTGTCAAGATATAAATGCAATTCCCAAGCGGCAAATTTTGCAGCCTGGAGCTTAAGAAGAAGCTTATTTCTTTCAGCCATTCAAAACACTTCTTCCGCAAAACGGTTTGTTAAGCACAGGGAAGAGTGTGCCTTCGCACAAAGCTTTCTCAGCAGAATAACTTGTTTTGTCGAGTTGAAACGGCACATAAGCCATTGCAACAACTGTGTCGTTCGGAAACTCTGTTGTAACACAGTTGCAAGGGCAATTCTTTGAAGCAACGCGCATTGCCGTATCAACCATATTAAAGTTGTTATATTTGTCCATTGTAATTCTCCTTTTAGGGTGAATAAGAGCGTATGTTCGCTCGCTATATAGTATGAATTTTTCGGTTTTGGGTTACTGTTGACGGAGAGTTTTTTCCTGTAATGTTTTTAAATGTTTTTTTATGTGAAGAAATATTTTTATTGTATTTACAAATTCAGGTAAATTATGGTATACTGGTGTCAATATATATAACAAAATTTTTAGGAGGATGTTTTTATGAAGAAAACAAAGAAATTGTTGGCAATCATTCTTTGTGTAGCAATGCTTGCTACGAATTTTTATGTAGGGGCTTTTGCGGCAATCAATGTTGATGATGATTGTATTCCCACAATAGTTGTTCCCGGACTTTTCCAGAGTGAAATGAAATACTATGAGGATGGCAAAGTTGTTTCAACAGCAGGGCCCTTCTTTATTGACACAACCGAAGTAATTGGTGATGCTCTCAGTGAGGCCCTTATTCCTATTGCATCCTTGTTAATAAATCAGGAAGACAAAGACGGAATGGCGGCACAGGCAGTAGCTGATGTTCTCGGCAGTACCTTAATGGAAAAGCACAGATGCGACGAAAACGGAAAATTTGTTAACGATGTACGTGCAACAAAATATAATGTGAACTTTGGCGAACTCTCTGAACACGACCAAGAGCAGATATTTGACCATTTCCCATTGCAGTATTATGTTGAAAAAGCAGGGGAGGATAAGCTTTATGTGTTCTCATATGTATCAACGGGCAATATGATTGATACAGCTAACGAGCTTTATGACTTTATTCAGCACGTTAAAACCGTAAGCGGTTATGACAAGGTTAATATTGTGCCTGTAAGTCAGGGCGGTTCCATTGCCAATGCACTTTTACAGATGTATGCTGATAAAGGCATTTCTCTTTCAAGAGATATCAACAGAATTGTTTATGTTGTTCCTGCTCTTGACGGTTCAACCCTTGTTGGTGAGGTTTATGAATACGGCCTTCTTGACGATGACAATGAGGTTTACTGTGATATGATTCCTGCACTTTTAGGTGAGGAAAATCTTGTAAGTTATCTCATTAATGTTATTTTAAGAATAATGCCCAATGCAGATTTAAACAACATTCTCGACCAAGCGGCAAATACCCTTATTATGGATTACACTCGTTATTCAACACTTTTATGGGGACTTTGCCCCACAGCTAACTACCCGGGTAGCCGTGATAAATATCTTGCTGACGATTCTATGCAAAATATTCTCGCTCAAACGGAATGGTTCTATGGAGCTCAGCTTAACCGCTATGATAATATTCTTAATGCACAGGCAGACGGTGTTGAAGTTTTCAATATTGTAGATTATAATGTTCCTCTTTTCCACATTGTTGATTCCTGGGACGATATGAACGCAGACGGTATTATTCAGCTCGATTCAACTTCTATGGGAGCATACAGTATGGGCGTTGATGTTAAGCTCCCCGAGGATTATGTACCAACTCACAGTAATTGTACCGATTCTACACATGACCATACCGACCCTTACGGTATTGTTGATGCTTGTACGGGTCTACTTCCGGAAACAACATTCTATTTCTACGGACAGAGTCACGAATCCTCAGCTTCAAACGATGTTATTATGAAATTGGCTTCAACTCTTATGTTTGACAGTAGCTTCAAGGATGTTCACACATACCCCGATAGGTTCCCTCAGTTTAACAATTCCCGTAACACGAAGGATTTAATGGCAGACCTCGAAGAAGCAAAAAAAATAGATACAAGCACTCTTTCTAATGAAGATAAAGCGGAGCTTCTTGCCGCAATTGTTCAAGCGGAGAAAATGCTTGATAATACTGTTATTGATTTAGAAGAAGTAGATGAAGCTAATGACCGTTTCTATTCAATATATGATAAAATAACTGCTCCGGAAACAGAGTCCGGAGAAAAAGAAAACAATGCGTATATGGATTTCAGCGATGCATTTAAACAGATTTTTCAAATGTTAAGTGAAATTCTCTATATGTTCTTCGGTGGAGCAGGTTTTAGTGAAATGTAATTTAAGCTTTAAATGCCTTCTGTGGTTTGTACCGCAGGAGGCATTTTTGAAATTATTTTCCGTTTTTTATAGTGTTTATAGCACTTTTTTCAAGTCTTGAAACCTGTGCCTGTGATATGCCTATTTCTTCCGCAACTTCTGTTTGGGTCATACCCCTCATAAAGCGCATTGAAAGAATTTTCTTTTCTCTTTGGGGAAGATTTTTAATTGATTCTTTTATTGAAATTTCATCAATCCAGTCGCCGTCACTTTCATCAGAGCCTAATTGGTCCATAAGAAAGATTGTGTCACCGCCATTTGAGAATACAGGCTCATAAAACGAAACAGGATCAACTATTGATTCAAGGGCAATTACGACTTCGCTTTTTTCTTTACCCAGCTCTTTTGCTATTTCTTCAACTGTGGGCTCTCTGTTAAGCTCGTTACTTAATTTTTCTCTTGCCTGCATGGCATGATATGCAGTATCTCTCATTGAGCGACTTACTCGGACCGGATTATTGTCGCGCAGATAGCGCCGTACTTCTCCAATGATCATCGGCACTGCATAGGTTGAAAAGCGCACTTCATGGCTTGTATCGAAATTGTCTATCGCCTTCAACAAACCGATACAGCCAACCTGAAAAAGGTCATCGAGATTTTCACCTCGATTTGAAAAACGCTGAATAACGCTGAGAACAAGTCTAAGGTTGCCTGTAACAAGCTTTTCACGCGCAATTTTATCGCCGTTTTTTGCTTTTTCGAGTAATATATTTTTCTCTTTTTCGGATAAAACTTTCAAGGTTGAAGTATCAATTCCGCATATTTCCACTTTATTAAAATACATATAGGCACTCCTTTTGTTTTTATGTATCAAAAGCGGAAAAACTTATAAAAAGAGTATTGCCGAAAAAACTTACGGTAATCACTTTTTTGTTTACCAAAATTTAATATTTGATATTTTTGTTTTACTTGACATTCCAAATTACTATGATATAATTAAATTAACAAATTTTATATTGTTTAAGGAGGATTTTTAATATGAAAAAGGTTTTAAAAATCGTAGGTATCATTGCAACAATCGCAGCGGCTGCAGCAGCAGTTTATGTTATAATTGAAAAAATCAAAGCTAAAAACGCTCCTCACGGCTATGATGAAGATAATTATGTTTCTTGCTCTTGCCTTGACGAAGACTTCGTTAGCGAAACAGTTGCAGAATAAAAAAGCTTAGGGGATGTAAAAAACGATACGTTTTTTTACATCCCCTTTTTTGGACTGATTTATTCAATCTCTGGGTTGAACAAATCAGTCCATTTTTGCATATTATCGCACAAACTACAAATTATAGAATTGTAATTTATCTTTTGAGGTGCATTTGTATGATGTATTTTAAAGCCTTTATTGTTGGCGGCTTAATATGCGTAATAGGACAGATTCTTATTGACAAAACAAAATTGACCGCAGGACGCGTGTTAGTGGGCTTTGTGATAGCGGGTGTTATTATCGGTGCTTTGGGATGGTTCGAGCCTTTGGAAAAATTTGCAGGCGCAGGTGCAACTGTACCACTTTTGGGCTTTGGTGCATCTCTTGTTAAGGGAACTAAAGATGTTATTGACCAGGATGGTTGGATTGGTATTTTTACAGGCCCTTTGACTTCGGGTGCAGGCGGTATTATGGCAGCAGTTTTAGCAGGACTTATTATGTCTTGTATAACAAAACCGAAAGCGAAATAACGGAGCAGAAATGAATAATATAAACTTTCTCACAGAAGCAAAAGAAATTGAAAAAGAAATAATTGAAAACCGAAGATATTTACACAAAAATGCCGAGGTAGGCTTTGAGCTTCCGAAAACTGTTGGGTTTGTAAAAGATGGGTTGGAAGAGTTAGGATGCAAGGTTACCTCTTGCGGTAAATGCGGTTTGGTTACCACTATAGGAAAGGGTAGTGGTAAGACCTTTCTTTTAAGAGCGGATATGGATGCTTTGCCCATAAATGAGGAAGCAGATATGGATTTTGCGTGCGAAACAGGCAATATGCATGCCTGCGGTCACGATTTTCACACGGCAATGCTAATGGGTGCGGCAAAACTTCTGAAAAAACACGAAAACGAAATCAACGGAAACATTAAGCTGATGTTTCAACCGGCGGAAGAGATTCTTTCGGGTGCTAAAAATATGATTGAAAACGGTGTGCTGGAAAATCCCCGTGTGGATGCCGCTTTGATGATTCACGTAATGGCCGGTTTGCCTTTGAAAACAGGAACTGTTATTGTTGCAAAGGGTGTAAGTGCACCTGCGGCGGATTATTTTACAATAAATATACAGGGGAAAGGGTGTCACGGCTCAACGCCTCAACAAGGTGTTGATTCTCTAACAATAGGGGCACATACTCTTATTGCGTTGCAGGAGATTTCTGCGAGGGAATTAGGGGTTTCCGATGAGGCTACTTTAACAATAGGGAAAATGAAGGGCGGAACAACAGGAAATGTTATTGCAGATAAAGTTACTATGGAGGGTACGTTACGCGCCTATGACGAAGAAATACGAGGATTTATTAAAAAGCGTGTTTCTGAAATCACGGAGGGGGTTGCGAATACTTTTCGCGGAAAAGGGGTTGCCCATTTTGGCAACGGCTGTCCTCCGCTTAAAAACGACGGAAAGCTCTCTGAGGAAATTGAAGAATATTTAACTTCTTCTTTAGGAAAAGAAATTGTTTTGAATACAGAAAAAATGGGCGGAAGAACCAACAAAAGCGGTGGTAGCGAGGATTTTTCGTATATAAGTCAGCAGGTGCCGACGTTGATGCTGGCACTTGCATCAGGTAATTCCGAGGAAGGCTACAAATATCCTCAACATCACCCTAAAGTTATGTTTGATGAAAAGGTACTGCCTATCGGAAGTGCAGTTTTGGCGCACAGTGCATTTGAGTGGTTAAAAAATCATTAAAACCCTTTTAATTCTTTTTTATATATGATATTATTGAAGAGGAGGAAGGCGATTGTGTGATGAACAAAAACGTTGAATTGATTAAATATTCTCGTAAGGTCGATTTTTGGAACTGTCTGACTCATGCAGCAGGAGCTTTTTTCAGCTTGTTTGCTCTTGTTTTGATGCTTCTTAAGGCTGAGGGCTTCAGAGATTTTGTTTCGGCTACAATTTATGGAGTTTCTTTGATTGCCGTTTACTCCGTATCTGCGCTTTACCACGGATTGAGAAATGACGAAGCAAAGCGAAAGGCGAGGCTTGCAGACCATTCAACGGTACCTGTTCTTATAGCGGGAACAGCTACTCCGTGCGCGCTTATAACTCTGTACGATGTTAGTATTCCGCATAGTATACTTGTGTTTTCATTGGCTTGGTTATGTACACTTTTCGGAATATTTTCAAAAATTTTCTTTTTTGAAAAACTGAAAAATGTTACTTTGGTAGTGTATATTGTTTCTTGCGCTGTAATGCTTATAAGTGTGGTACCGTTAATTGATTCATTTGACGGCGGTGCTTTTTCGAAGCTTGTGTTTGGTTGCATATTCTATCTCGTGGGTCTGATTTTTTGTGGCTTGGGCAAGAAAAAGGAAGTGTTACATACCGTTTTTCATATATTTGTTCTTATTGGAAGTACATTTCACTTTTTTGTGATTTATAAATTTGTAATATGATTTTTGGGAGGAATAGATATGCCTTATATCAATTTGAAAACAACAAAAAAAGTATCTTCGGAAAAATGCGAAAACTTAAAGATAGCTTTCGGGAAAGCCATCGAGAGTTTTCCGGGCAAAACAGAAGCCTGGCTTATGGTAAGCATTGAAGATGGTGCAAAGCTCTGGTTCAAGGGCGATGCCTCAAGTGATTCTGCAATAGTGGATGTGGATTTATTGGGGCAGGTTAATTCCTCGGCAAGCGAAAAAATGACGTCTGTTATTTGTGATATTTTAGAGCGTGAGCTTGGTATTTCGCCCGATAGAATTTATGTTAAATACACCGGCTATAATGACTGGGGCTGGAACGGAAGTAACTTTTAAATAAAACAAGGGGCTGTAAAAAAACGATACGTTTTTTTACAGCCCCTTGTTGGGGAGAGGAAAAAAGATGCAGAACGAACAAACTGAGGCAAAATAAGGCTTCAGACTTGTTTTGCCTTGCCCGAAGGCGTACAAAGGTACGTCGAGTGGCGAAGTTTGTTTGTAGCATAAAACATTGTTTTTCAACTTTTTGTATTTTTGGATAAATTTATGGGGTTCTACAGGAAAAATTAACCTATTGAACCCCTTGATTTATATTGTTTTATGCGGTCTGCGCTTTTTTTACATCCCCTTTAATGCTTTAATTATTTCTCTTCTTTCTTTTTGTGGAAAAGAATTTTATCAACAGGGAAGTAGAGGAAGAACTGAAGAGCGGAGCAAATCATTGTTGCAATGTTCTTTGCTGCAGTTTCGTTACACCACTCAAAGCCAAGGAAAACATCTTTAAGCGTAGGGTTAAGCCAAGCAGAAAAAAGAATAAGACCGATTGTGAAAATTATGTAAATAGGAAGAGCAACTGCAACATTTGCGCCGGAGTTAAAGGTTTTTTCTTTGTTTACAAAGAAAGCAACAATCTGAGCAATAATGTTTGCAACATTACTTACAATAAAATAACCTAAACCGCCAACTGCAACGGGGTAAACGAAAACCCACCAGCTGAAAGGTTCGGTGTAAAGCTCCTGAATTGCGGGAATGAGCTGAAGTGTGTTGAGAAGCACGAACTGAACAATCATTGCAAGAAGGCTTACAACGATGAATTTAACAAACTGCCAAATTGTAACAAGGACGGAACCCTTGTTTTCAGCAGCTTTGTCGATATCTTTTAATTTTGCCATAACATTTATCTCCTTTTATATGAGTTTGAAGAAATACTACCATATTTTAAAAAATAAGTCAACAAATAAACTTTTTCTTTGTCGAAAAGAACAAAAAGAGTTTGGTATATTTTTAACAATTTGTTTGTTGACAAATATTTAACTATGTTTTATAGTATAATTAATTCCTGTTGGGAAATATTACTAACAGAAAAACAGAAAGGGTGGTTTCAATGGAACTTAAAGGTTCAAAAACCGAAATGAATCTTCGCGCAGCATTTTCGGGCGAAAGCGAAGCAAGAAACAAATACACATATTTTGCATCAGTTGCAAAAAAGGAAGGCTTCCAGCAGATAGCGGCAATTTTTGAAGAAACTGCTAATAATGAAAAAGAACACGCTAAAATGTGGTTCAAAGAGCTTAAAGGTATCGGCACAACAGCAGAAAACCTTGAAGCAGCGGCAGCAGGAGAAAACTATGAATGGACAGATATGTATGCGACTTTTGCTGATGAAGCAGAGGAAGAAGGCTTCACAGAGCTTGCTGCAAAATTCCGTGCAGTAGCAAAAATTGAAAAGTCTCACGAAGAGAGATACAGAAAGCTCCTTTCAAATGTTGAAATGCAGCAGGTATTCGAAAAGAGCGAGGAAACAATGTGGGAATGCCGTAACTGCGGTCATCTCGTAATGGGTAAAAAAGCTCCCGAGGTTTGCCCTGTTTGCGCTCATCCTCAGAGCTATTTTGAAGTAAGAAAAGAAAATTATTAATTTTTAAACAATAAAAGGCTGTTAAGTTTAGCAAAACGCTTGATTTAACAGCCTTTTTTGTGTTTTTACACAATTTATTTGCTATCTATTTAGTAAGTAATTTCGTTGACTTTATATTGTGTTATTTGATACAATATATATGTATATTTATATCTTCACACAAAGGAGTGTTCTGAATGGGTGTTAATGAATTTGCTGCTAAAGCCGTTAGAGTTATCGGCAGAAGAAGTTCAAAAAAACTTATAAGAAAAGGTGTTAAGGCGGAGGCGCTACCCCGTCCCGAACCCACTGTTATTAAGGGCGAAAGCTATGTTTGCGGTTATGCATCAAGGGTTGTTATGCCCAAAGATATTCACGCTAAAAAATACTGGATTGCGGGTCACGGTATGGGTCATGTGATTGAAAAAATCCACGACAATATTACTGTCAGCGCAATGTGGATCGGTGCGGATGATAACGGTGGCTATATTCATATCAGCGCAGATATTATCGGTCTTACAAACTTTGAGCTGAACCTTGTTCGTGCAAATCTCAAGGATTTAATGGAAGAAAGCAAATGTGCAGGTGTTTTTGTTTCGTGTACTCATAATCACGCGGGCTTTGATACAGTTGGCTATTGGGGTCAGCTTTATAAGCTCCAAAGTGGTAAAGACCCTGAATATATGGATTTGCTTTTGAAGTCGCTTGAAGAGGTTGCAAGGGAGGCTTATCAGAAGCGTAAAGCAGGTAAGCTCTATGTTGGTACTGTTAAAGTTCCCGAAGCACAGTTCTGCAAACGCGAACCAAATGCAATGCACGATGTTCTCACAAGAATTCGTTTCGTACCCGATAACGGCAGTGCTGAAATGTGGTTCTTGAATTATGCCGCTCATCCTAATACACTTGGCGGTGATAACAGGGAGTGTAGTGCAGACTATCCCTATTGGCTCAGAAAAACCATTAAAGACGAAAAAAGAGTTCACGTGCTTTTTGGCGTTGGTGCTATCGGTGCGGTTGATCCCGGTGACTTCTGCGAAGATAAACCCGAAAGAACCCGTATTCAGGGCGAAACTCTCGGCAAAGCTGCTCTCGGTATTGATAACGAAAAAGAAATGCCTGTTGAAATCAGCGTTCTTCAGCAAAAATATTATTCACCCGTTGATAACGGACTTCTTGCTCTTATGGCAACAATCAACGCTTGCTCATCACAGCGTTATCCTTGCGAAAAGGGTGACCTTGGACTTGCTCTTTTAACAGAGATGGTTTACATAAAGCTCGGCACACAGCAGATTCTTATGCTTCCCGGTGAGCCCTTCCCAGAGGTTGTTTACGGCGGTGCCGCTCCTGCAGAGCTTTCTGCAACAGGTAAGGGTACTGACATTAACCCCACACCCCTTATTGATATTGTTGGTGATAAAGAACTTCTTGTATTCTGCGTTACCAACGATATGACAGGCTACTGTGTAACTCCCAACGACTATGTTCTTCACAATACTCAGCCCTATATTGAACAGGGTAAGGACGTTTTTGACAGAAGACATTACCACGAAACCAACTCTCTCGGTTATTTAACAAACGAAACAATGGCAGAAAATGTTGCAGACATTATGAAGAGAGTGAAATAAGTAAATATGAAAGGAGAAGGGAGATTTTATCTCCCTTTTCGGTGTTTTTTATGGAAAAAGAAAAACAGGTGGAATTGCTCCACAAAACTATAAACGGTGTTTTAAAAGCCTTTGCAAACTCAATAAAAGACGGTAGTGATTATATTCCTATTGATGCTTATGTACCCGAAGATTTTTATGAGGGTACAAAAAAGTTTCTCAAAAACCCCTCTAAAAACGGGAAATGGAGTTTAGGCTATGCAAATGTAAATTTAACTCCCGTTGACTATGCCAAAAGAGCCTATTATATGGGCGGTTATATCGCTCCCGAAAATAAATTCAAAAACCTTATTGAAGAGGTTGTTGACGATATGCAGGGCAGAGCAATTGCTCTTGACGACGGTTCGGGGAGAGGTGTTTCCGTTTTCTGCACAATCGACTGTATCGGTACAACAAACGGCGATATCAGAGTAATAAGGAAAAAATTCAAGGAGAAATTTGAAAAGCTTTTCCCCGAAAAGAAAATTGCATCAATAAATGTTTTCTCAACCCACGCTCACAGTTGCGTTGATACAGAGGGTATATGGACTGAGTTTCCCGGTAAGCTTCTGAGAAACCTTAAAAGAAAATATACGGGTAAAGGCGTTCTTGAGCGCGGTGCGGACGAGCAGTATATGCGTTTTCTTTGCGATGGAGTCAGCGATGCTCTTATAAGAGCAGTTGCAGATATGTGCGAGGGTGAAATGACCGTTGCTCAGAAAGATATAACAGAGGATTATTTCAAAAATAAAAACAGACCTTCCGCACCAAGCATTGTAACAGATATTACGAGACTTACCTTTACTCCCGACGATAAGAGTAAAACACCTACAATTATAGTAAATCTTCCTGCTCATCCCGATGTTGCCGGCTTGCCCATTAAGGGTGAAGAGGGTTCGGGTCGTCGTCTTTGCGGTGAATATGTTCACTATATGGGTGAAATAATAAATAAAGCGGGCTATAACTTTATGTTCTTTAACGGTGCTATTTGTGCTATTTATATGTCCTGCGGTGTTACAAATGACGGCTTGAATCTTAAACACAGATATGAGCAGTCTGTTCGTTTCGGTAGAGAAATCGGCAGAATTACCCTTGCTCTTACCAAAACTTTAGATGAAATAAAGAAAGACAAGCTCCTTTATGACGAAAAAGAAATTGCGGAAGAATCTGCGATTTCCGCTCAGAACGGTGGTGAATACACACTTTGGTGCAAGGATTGGGAGCCTGTTAGCGAAAAAAAAGTAAAACCTATTCTCAATATAAGACTTAGTGAGGTTAAAATACCTATTAAAAATCCTCTTATGGCGGCGGCAGGCAAGCTTAAGCTTGCAAATTACAAGGTGCTTGTAGAGGGTAAGCAGGAATATGCAGTATATTCCGAAATCGGATATATTGAATTGGGCAAAGAGCTTAAAATTTGTATGGTACCCGGTGAATTCTGTTGCGATTTGTTAACAGGCGGTGCATCTCTTTATGCAGATGGTGCAGTTTCTCATACGGATTTCGGTATTCCTCCGCTTCGTGAGATTTTCGGCGAAGCTACTATAGTTTTCGGACTTGCCAATGATGCTATCGGTTATATTGTTCCCGATAATGACTATACAATGGGCGACCCAATGAATCATTATCACGAGCTTATTTCTCTCGGTTGCAAAACAGGCTCTTCGGTTATGAACGGCTTTGTTGAAATGGCAAGGGATCTTAATATAAACGAATAATTAAAAAAGGAGGTTTTCTTGTGAAATATTATCTCGGTATTGACGGTGGCGGAACACGGACAACTGCGGCAGTTTCCGATGAACAGGGTAACATTGTTCTCAAAATTGTTGGTAAAAGCATTAACTTTTATTCTGTTGGTATGGAAAAGGCACGGGAAAACCTTGCTGATGTTTTGAATGAGATTTATAAATCTCTCGGAAAAATTGAATTTGATTCCGCTTTTATTGGTTGTTCTGCTTTAGATGATGTTGCAGATGAAGAGACAATCCAATCTCTTTGTGACGGTATAATAAATTCAAAAAAAATCGGTATGAACAGTGATGTTTACGTTGCGCTTGCTTCTTCGGGGGAGGACAAATGCCGTGTGGTTGCAATATGCGGAACAGGGTCAATAGCTACGGGAATTGACGAAAACGGCACAGTAAAAACTAAAGGCGGTTGGGGTCATATTATCGGTGACGAGGGTTCTGCTTATTCAATTGCAGTTAATGCCCTTAAAGCATCTGCAATGCTGTATGACGAGGGTAAGAAAACACCATTGGTGAAAAAGGCTTCAGAGTTTTTCGGTGTTGAAGATTTCAGAGATGCAATTGGTAAAATCTATTCCCCCGAAACAACCAAAGATGTTCTTGCGTCCTTTTCAGCCAAGGTTGGCGAGATTACCAGGGCAGATTTTGTTGCTTACAGTATTATCGTAAATCAAGCACATTACTTTTCAAAAACTGTTCTTGCTCTTCTTAATGAAATGAAAAATTGCACCTTGCTTTCTCTTTATGGGGGAGTTTTTCAGAACAACGAGCTTTTCAGAAAAATTTTTATTGATGATATAAAAGAGTTTCATTCGTATTTGAAAATCGAAATGCTTACTTTACCACCCGAAGAGGGTGCTTTGAAAATTGCGAGGGAAATGCAATGAAAAAGTATCTTGAATATATAAAAATCAATCAGCAGATAATTGAGAAAATCGCAACTGAGGGTGCGGAAAATATAGAAAAAACTGCACAGCTTTTCAGTGATGCTATTATAAATAACAGGAAAATATTTTTATTCGGCACGGGTCATTCCCATATGCTCTCGGAAGAACTTTTCTACAGAGCAGGGGGACTTGTTAAAATTCAACCGATTTTAGAACCTCCGTTAATGCTCCATATTTCTGCATCGGAAAGTACGGTTGCGGAGAGGGTAGAGGGTGTTGCGCAGAACCTTTTTAATGAATACGCAATTAAAGAAAATGATGTTATCGTTATTATTTCCAATTCAGGCAGAAACGGTGTAATTGTTGATATGGCACTTCTCTGCAAAGAAAATGGTGTGAAAACAGTTGCGCTTACTAATCTCAATCATACATATTCGGGTGACTCCCGTCACAAAAGCGGTAAAAGACTTTGCGAAATTGCAGATGTTGTTTTAGATAACTTCGGTTGCGTTGGTGATGCCTGCGTTGAGGTTGAGGGTGTTGAGGGAAAAATCTGCCCTACTTCTACCGTGAGCGGAGCGCTTATACTTAATGCAGTTGTGGCGCAAGCAGTTGATATTTGTGCAAAAAAAGGTTTTGTACCCGAGCATTTTGCCAGCTCAAATGTCGATGGTGGTGACGAAATCAACAACAAATTTGTTCAGAAATATAAAGAGGAGATAAAGCATTTATGATTTACCCCGTACCTCAAAAAAATAATCTTAACGGTGAAAAAATAAGTATAAAATCAGTTGCACTTTCAGGTGATTTTACTAATATAGCCAAAAGTGTATTTCATTCTTTTGAGATAACTGCAGATGGTGGTTTTAACGTTGTAATTAAAGTAACCGACAGTAAAAGAACTACATATATTGACCAGCTTTCCCGCCTTAGCGATGAAAAATATTTTATAACCGTTTCCGATGACAATGTTTTTATTGAAGCCGCTTCAAAGCGCGGGGTTTTCAGAGCCGTAAACACCCTTTGCAAACTTATTGTAAATAATGAATTGAAAACCGGTGAGCTTGAAGATTACCCTCTTTTTGAAACTCGCGGTTATATTGAGGGATTTTACGGTAAAACCTGGAGTAATGAAAAGCGACTTTCCGTTATGAAATTAATGTCAAAATACGGAATGAACACCTTTTACTATGCCCCGAAAGACGATATCTACCACCGTGAAAAATGGCGTGAATTATATCCCGAAAAAGAACTTCAGGCACTTCAAAATCTCTATGATTTTGCAAAAGAAAATCAGCTCAGCTTTGCTTGGTGCATAGGGCCCGGGCTTACATATAAATATACCTCGGAAGAGGATTTTAATTTACTTATTGAGAAAATTAAGAGTATTTATAAAATAGGTGTTAAAACCTTCGGACTTCTTCTTGATGATATTCCTTGGGAGTTTCAATATGATGAAGACAAGGAAAGATTTGACAGCATAGTTGATGCCCATATCTATCTTGTAAATAAAACCTACAAGGCACTTAAAGAATTTGATAACGAAATTCAACTTACTGTTTGTCCCACTCAATACAGTGGTGACGAAAAGGGCTATTACATTTCAAAGTTTGGTCAGGGTATTCCGACAGATGTTAAAATGTTCTGGACAGGGGCAGAAATCTGTTCAAGAGTTTTAACTGTAAGAGAATCCGACGAGCTTTTCCGTTCAACAAACCATAAACCTCTTTTCTGGGATAATTTTCCTGTTAACGATTGCGAAATGTATCAGGAAATGCACCTTGGTGCACTTATGGGAAGAGATAAGGAGCTTTACAAACACTGTGAAGGTCTCATTTCCAATGTTATGGAATATGCGGAGTGTTCGAAAATTCCGCTTATGACAATTGCGGATTATCTTTGGAATCCCGTTTGCTATAACCCCGATGACTCACTCAAAAATGCTCACAAAGAGCTTTTGGGTGAAAAGGCGGATTTGTTCAATTATTTTGCAGACCATCTCGGCGTTTCCTGCCTTAATAAATACAGCTCCGCTTTAATGAGCGATACTCTCGCGCATATCAATTTTCTTCTTTCAAGCGGTGATAAAGATGGTGCACTTAAAGAGTTTAAAGAGTATAACATCAATATGAGAAATTGCCTTATTATGCTTGAGGACACAAGTGTTGAGCTTTTCAAGGAAATGCAAAAATGGGTAAAGAAATTTTCAATGTGTTGCGACTTGCTTGATGCAATATATAACGCTTGGGAAAACCCCACAAAAGAGAATTTTGCAATTCTCAAAGACCTGACAGAAAAATATAATTCCGACGGAACAGTTTTAACAGGCTTCTGTTTAAGAGAAGCAGCGGAGAAAACTTTGAATTTGTATTGAATTAGTTGTCAGATACCGGTTGCCAGATGCCAGATGCCAGTTAGCTTCGCAAGGCGTAACAATAGAAGAATAAAGTTGATGTATGTGGTACCTCTCTTCGAAGAGAGGTAGGACGGAAGGGGAATTATATGAAAAAAACTTGTGTGCAATGCAAAAAAGAATTTGTGCTTACAGATTCTGAAATTGCATTCTATAGAGGGAAAGGTCTTTCGTTGCCAAAAAGATGCAAAGAATGCAGAGATGCAAACCGCAAAACCAAGGCGGGGATGAATATTGAGAAGCCACAGAAAAATTACAGTAAAGATATAACTGTTGATACAAAGACGGTTAAAAATCGTAAATCCCAAAACAAAAAGAATAATTCATTTTTCTGTATAATTGCATTGATTGTTGTTTTAGTTATTGGGCTTGGGGTGCTTTTTTCATCAGGTGGTTCTTCAAATGATAAAAGTTCAGACAGTATAAACAACCAACAATATTCTTATAATTTTTCAAGTCAGGAAGACTTGAATAGTCATTTCCAGAAGCATGGTCATGAGTTTGGTTATACAACTGCTGAACAATACTTACAAGGTGCTATAAGCGTAATTGGAAATCCGTCTTCATTGAAGAAAACCGAAACTGAGGATGGTGATTATGTTTACTATTTACAGTCAACAAATGAGATTGTTTTTGTTTCTCCCGACGGAATGATAAGAACATATTTCAAACCAACCGACGGAATAGCATATTTTAACAGACAGCAAGTGCTTATTCTTGGGGTTGCTGCGTAAAAACTTTTATAGATGATTAATTGGATGGAGAAAACTATGTATATCAACGAAAAAACATTTACAACCCACCCCGAAACAACCGCAACGGAAAAAGAAATGCAGAGCTATCTTTTTCTTGAAGAAAACGGAGTGGAATATATAAGAGCCGAGCACGACGAAGCTGCAACAATTGAGCTTTGCGAGGGTGTTGAGAAGATTATTGATGCTAAAATTTGCAAAAATCTTCTTCTTTGCAACCGCCAGCAGACGAAGTTCTATATGCTTCTTATTCCCGGTGATATGCCCTTTAAAACAAAATATCTTTCTGCTCAGATAAATTCTTCCCGACTTTCCTTTGCAAGTGGGGAGAAAATGGAAGAGCTTCTCAATGTTTCTCCCGGTTCATTAACCGTTCTTTCTTTGATATTTGATAAGGAAGAAAACGTTGAACTTCTCATTGAGAAAAATGTATTTAAGGACGAGTATTTCGCTTGTCATCCTTGTGTTAACACCGCAACGGTGAAATTTTCAACTGCAGATTTAAAAGAAAAGGTTTTACCTGCTCTTAACAGAACATATACGGTTGTTGATTTGGAGTGTCCTGAGGATGAAGTTTAATTCAGTTGTTTTTGACCTTGACGGAACACTTCTTGATACTTTGGGCGATTTGCGGGATAGTGTGAATTATGCTTTAGAAAAGAATAATTTACCAAAGCGCACAACGGAAGAAATCCGTTCTTTTGTAGGTAACGGAATCCGTCTTTTGATTGAACGTTCCGTTCCTGAAAATACAGCTATAGAAGTTACTGATAAATGCTTTTTGGATTTTAAGGAATACTATAAAGACCATTCCGCAATTTTAACTAAGCCTTACGATGGTATTATTGAGTTGATGAAAGCTTTAAAATCAAGAGGTGTTAAAATTGCCGTTGTTTCAAATAAAGCAGATTTTGCTGTTAAAACACTTATGGAGGATTATTTCAGCGGTATTTATGATTGTGCTTACGGTGAAAGGGCAGGGGTGGAGAGAAAGCCTGCACCCGATGGTGTTCTCGGTGCAATTTCCGAAATGGGTGCGGAAATAGAAAATACTGTTTACATAGGTGATTCTGAGGTGGATGTTGACACTGCAAAAAATGCAAAGCTTCCTTGCATAGCAGTAACCTGGGGTTTTCGTGATAAAGAGGTTTTAGAAAGCCTTTGTCCCGAATATATTGTAGATAGTCCGAGTGATATATTGAATATTATTGAAAGAGGTATATAAATGAAAGTTTTACTTGTAAATGGTGGACCTCACGAAAAGGGTTGCACCTATACCGCACTTTGCGAAATAGAAAAAGAGCTTAATTTACAAGGTATCGATGCAGAAATTTTCTGGCTCGGAAATAAGCCTGTAAGAGGTTGCATAGGTTGTGGCGGTTGTGCTAAAAATGACGGTTATTGTGTATTTAACGATGATATTGCCAATACTCTTATTGATAAAGCATCAGAAGCAGACGGAATTATTTTGGGTTCGCCCGTTCACTATGCCGCACCCTCAGGAACAATTTGTGCGGTTCTCGACAGAGCATTTTATGCAGGTGGCAGGAAGTTTAAATATAAACCTGCCGCTGCGATTTTAAGCTGTCGCCGTGCGGGTTCAACTGCCGCTTTTGACGTTCTCAATAAATATTTCACCATTAACAATATGCCTATCGTTTCTTCAGGCTATTGGAATATGGTTCACGGTTCAAAGCCTGAGGATGTTTTGCAGGATTTAGAGGGCTTGCAGATTATGAGAACTCTCGGCAAAAATATGGCGTGGCTTCTTAAATGTATTGAACTCGGAAAAGAAAACAGCATAGAAAGACCTGCCGGAGAGCAGAAAATTCGCACCAATTTTATCAGATGATTGATTTTATATAATATTGGTGATATACTTAAAAAGTAAAAGATTTTAATTAAGGAGAGATTCCGATGAATGATATAAACACTCTTTACTCCCTTTGGAAAGAAAAAGCAGTTCTTGACAGCGATTTGCAGGATGAACTCAAATCAATCGAGGGTGACGAGGAAGCAATTCTTGACCGCTTTTATAAAAATCTTGAATTCGGTACAGGAGGACTTCGCGGTGTTATCGGCGCAGGTACAAACAGAATGAATGTTTATACCGTAGGTCAGGCAACTCAGGGTCTTGCGGATTATCTTAACGAAGAGTTTGACGAGCCCAGCGTTGCAATTGCTTACGACTCCCGTATTAAATCAGATGTTTTTGCGGAGTGTGCCGCAGGTGTTCTTGCCGCAAACGGCATCAAGGTTTACATTTACCCCGAGCTTATGCCCACACCCATGCTTTCTTTTGCTGTAAGAAGACTGGGTTGTTCTTCGGGTATTGTGCTTACTGCAAGTCACAACCCCTCAAAATACAACGGTTTTAAGTGCTATGACCCGAGAGGCTTTCAGATGACTGATGAGGGTGCTGCAAAAACTTATGAGTATATGAAAAAGGTTGATATGTTTGACGGCGTTAAACGTATGGACTTTGAAGAAGCCTTGGCAGAAGATATGGTTGACTATATCGAAGACTGGCTTAAAGATGAATTTATTGAGCACGTTCTTGCTTGTTCGGTAAACAGAGATATTGTGAAAAAATCAGGACTTAAGGTTCTTTACACTCCTCTTAACGGTACAGGTAATAAGCCTGTTCGCCGTGTCCTCAAAAAATTGGGTGTTGAAGATTTAAGAGTTGTTAAGGCCCAGGAAAAGCCCGACGGAAATTTCCCGACTTGTCCTTACCCGAATCCCGAAATCCGTCAGGTATTTGAAGAAGGTCTAAAAATGACAGATGAGTTCCCGGCAGACCTTATGCTTGCAACTGACCCCGACTGCGACAGAGTTGGTATTGCCGTTCGTGATAACGGTGAATATAAGCTTATGACGGGTAACGAGGTTGGCGCAATGCTTTGCGAATACCTTCTTTCACAGCTTAAAGAAAAGGGTAAGCTTCCCGAAAATCCCGTTATAGTTAAAACTATTGTTACCACTCCTCTTATTTCTGCAATATGTAAAGAATACGGTGCGGAAATGGCAGACCTTCTCACAGGCTTCAAATATATCGGTGAGCTTATCACAGAGCTTGACGAAAAAGGCGAGGCTGACCGCTATGTGCTTGGCCTTGAGGAGAGCTATGGCTATCTTACAGGCGCTCACGCCCGTGACAAAGACGGTGTTAATGCTGCAATGATTATCTGCGAAATGGCAGCATTCTATAAAGCACAGGGCATTACCTTGTGGCAGTTTATGAACAGTGTTTATGAGAAATACGGTTATTTCTTCAATCAGCTTGATAACTATGCTTTTGAGGGTGCCTCAGGTATGCAGAAAATGGCAGATATGATGGAGTCTCTTCGTAATGAGCCCCCGAAAGAAATTAACGGCAGTAAGGTTATCTGGATAGGCGACTATAAAACAGGCGTTACAACAGACGGCGAAACAGGTCTTCCTAAATCAAATGTTCTTTCCTACAGAATGGAAAGCGGTGACACAGTAATTGTAAGACCTTCAGGCACAGAGCCTAAAATCAAGATTTACATTACCGCTAAAGCATCTTCAAGAGAGGAAGCAGAGAATAAGCTTTCTGTTATTTCAGAAAGTGTTAAAGCTCTTCTTGGTATTGAATAATATATAGCAATCCCTCACTCGAAATTTTCGAGCGAGGGATTACTGTTTAAATTTTTAGCAGCAACCGCAGTTGTTGTTACAGCCACAGTCATTACCGTTGTTGTAATTGCTGCCGCAGCCGTTACCGTTACCGCAGAACAAAACGAGGATTATAAGGATGATAATCCAAGAGCAGCTGTTGTTGTTATTGAAGAAGCAACCCATTCTCTTAACCCCCTTTCAATGCATAATATGATATTCGGATTTTTTTGTTACAAACGGAATATATATTTATTTAATGATAAGAATAAGAGCGAAATATTATTGAAAGGTGGGTAAATATGGGTTTCGGTTTCGATTATGATAAATATAAAAAGCATAATCCTGCTGACATACGTGATTTGATTTCCGATGAATACGATTATGAGTATGCTGACGAATTTGATTATGTGTTCGATGAGGATTTTGATTATTTTGAAGAAGATGAGTTTGATATGTAAAATAGTTTGCATACTGTTATTGAATTGTTAAAAAATTTGTCGTATAATGGTAAGTAACGAGGTGAGTGTTATGCTTTGTCAACATTGCAATAAAAATGAAGCGAATATGCATATGAAGCGTATAATAAACGGAAGAGCGGCAGAGGTTCATCTTTGCTCCGACTGTGCCCGTTCATTAGGATACGGTGAGGCTTTCTCAGGCTTCGGATTAGGTTTTTCGGATTTCTTGAGTGATTTCCTTTTAAAAGGGGAACATTCTTCCAATTCTATTCGTTGTCCATTTTGTAATAAAAGCTTTGAAGAAATAGCCAAGGACGGAAAAATGGGTTGTGCTGAATGCTATACTGCATTTTATGATAAGCTTCTTCCGTCTTTGCAGCGTATTCACGGCAAGAGCAACCACGTTGGGAAAAAACCTACGGATTCTGAAAACAACACAAACAGATTGGAGACACTGAAAGAACAGTTAGAAAATGCAGTGCATCAGCAGGATTTTGAATCTGCTGTTAAAATTCGTGATGAAATAAATGCAATACTGATGGCAGGAGGGGAAGTTTGATGAGTGCAAAATGGTATTTAGGCACAGGTGCTCAAAATGATGTTGTTATCAGCACAAGTATTCATCTTGCCCGAAATATAAAACAATTTCCTTTTCCTGCAAGTCTTTCAATGCAAGATAAATTGAAGGTTAACTCAGTTATAAAAAATGCCTCGGAAGATATAAATGATTATTCATTTAATTACTATGAAATGAAAACTCTTTCGCAGGCAGAGGTTGTTTCTTTGGCAGAGAGGCATCTTGTAAGCCCCGAATTTGCTTCTTCCCGAGATGGCAGAGCACTTCTTCTTACAGATGATGAAGCTGTCAGCATTATGCTCAACGAAGAGGACCACATACGATTACAGGTTATGTATGCAGGCTTTGCTCTCGATGAAGCCTACAGAACTGCCGACAAAATAGACAGTCAGTTAAGCGAGAAACTGCAGTTCGCTTTTGATGACAGATTGGGTTATTTAACTCAAGACCCAACCGCTTTGGGAACGGGGATGAAAGCCTCCGTTGTTCTTCATCTTCCGGCTCTTGTTACTTCTTCACAAATAACAAAACTGATTACAACCGTTTCAAAATTGGGTCTTTCCCTCAGAGGTTCCTACGGCGAGGGTGCGGCTGCAAAGGGTGATTTATTCCGCTTGAGTAATACTATCACTCTCGGTATTTCGGAAAAAGCCGCTATCGAAAATCTTAAATCTATTGCTTTGCAAATTGCGGCGCAGGAACGCGTTGCAAGAGAGGAAATTTTTAAAGCTCCTGTTACAGAGGACAGAATTTTCAGAGCATACGGTGTTCTAAAATATGCAAGAATGATTGACACAAGTGAATTTATGGAGCTTATTTCACTTGTTCGTCTTGGTGCAGTTAAGGGGATAATCAATATGGATTGCGCACAGATTGAAGCCCTGATGATTCAAATGCAACCTGCTACCATTTCACTTTCTGTTGACAGACCTTTGGACAGAATAGAAAGAGATAAATTACGAGCTCGGCTTGTAAGACAGAATTTGTTCTGAAGAGGTATTTATGTCGGAAAAAGTTAAAAAGTCTAAAGCGTTGATTTCCTCTTTGCTTTTAACCATTGCTGCGTTTATTTGGGGTACTGCTTTTGTAGCTCAAAGCGAGGGCTTAAAGGAAATAGGAAATTTTACGTTTCTGTGTTTAAGGTCCTGCCTTGCGGTAGTTGTGCTCACTCCGGTTTCTTTAGCAATAATGAAAAGAAACAAAAAAGTTATAGGTAACGGACCTCATAATGAAAATAAAACATTTTTCTCAAAAAAGCTTATCATAGGCGGTTTACTCTGCGGTAGTTCAGTTTGTCTTGCGTCCTTGGTGCAACAGTATGGGATTATGTATTCAAGCGTTGGTAAAGCAGGGTTTTTAACAACTCTCTATATTCTTATTGTTCCGCTTTTGGGGTTGCTTTTTAAAAGAAAAGTTAAACCTATTCTTTGGGTTTGCATAGTTATTGCAACCTGCGGTATGTATTTTCTCTGTGTTACCGAGGCAGGAAGAATAAGTATTGGTGATATTCTTCTTATACTTTGCGCTTTTCTTTTTGCAGTGCAGATTATGATAGTTGACCACTATGTTCAGACTGTTGATGGTGTTCGTCTTTCTCTTGTTCAGTTTTTTGTTTCGGCGGTTATTTCCGCAATAGGAATGTTTGCTTTTGAACAGCCCGACCCCCAAGCGATCTCAAGAGCTTGGTTTTCGGTGTTTTATGCGGGTGTTATGTCATCGGGTATAGCTTTCACACTCCAGATTGTTGCACAAAAAAATCTTAATCCTACGGTTGCAAGTCTTCTGATGAGTCTTGAATCGGTTTTTGCTGCGTTGGCAGGAGCCTTTTTCGGCGAAAGACTTACGGGAAATGAAATTTTCGGTTGTGCGCTTGTTTTTGCCGCAATTATACTCGCGCAGCTTCCTGTGGAAAAGTTAATAAAAACCAATAAAACTTCAAGGAATGTTTAACCGTTCTTTGAGGTTTTTTATTTGCTTAATTGAATATAGTTTAATAAAATGTTAACATTGTTAGTGTAAACTGAAAACAGAATTTTCGGAGGTAATAAATATGGTTTGTATTTTGCTTGTAGAAGATGATGCTCAGTTCAACAGAATTGTCTGTTCATATCTTACTGATAACGGTTACAGTGTTGTGGGGTGTCACGGTGCTTCGGAAGCACTCGAGCAAATGGACAAGTTATCTTTTGATATGATAATTTCTGATATTATGATGAAGGATGTCAATGGCTTTGAGTTCGCTGATCAAGTTCGTGCTATTAACAGAGAGATTCCCTTTTTGTTTTTAACTGCAAGAGATGATTTGCAATCAAAAGAAAAAGGCTACAGAATGGGTATAGATGATTATATTGTTAAACCCGTTGAAATGAAAGAGTTGATTTTCAGAATTGAAGCAATTTTAAGGAGAGCAAGGATTGCCAATAAAAAGAAAATTGTTGTCGGAGGTCTGGAGTTGGATTCATTAGAAAATGCTGCATACTATAACGGGGAAAATCTTGGTCTTTCAGTTAAAGAATTTAATATTCTCTTCAAGTTTTTGTCTTACCCCAAAAGAACTTTTACAAGAACACAGCTTATGAATGAGTTCTGGGGGTATGATAGTGAAAGTGCTCCCCGAACGGTTGATGTTTGTATAACAAAGCTCCGAGGAAAAATTTCTAAATGTAAAGATATAGAAATTGTAACTGTTCACGGCTTGGGCTACAAGGCGGTGATTCTTGGATGAACAAAGGAGTAAGAGAAAAGGTTTTCGCAAGCAGATTTCGTAATTTTATTGTTGAATTTCTTTCGGTTTTTTCAATTGTCGCAGCAAATGGTACTTTTCTTGTATTGATTTTGGTTAATGTTATTGATAAAGGTTTTGACAAATCTGCTATTGCCCTTTTCGGGGCATTGTATCTTGTGTTTAGTTGCACTATTTCCACATGCTTGATATATTTTGTGAAAGGTAGGGTGTATTATAACAAAATTAAAACGGTTTGCGATGCGGCAAATAAAGTGGCAAAAGGGGATTTTGACATCCGTATTCCTATGTATTTTGATAAGCCTAAAAGCGAAATGGATTACCTTGCAGTAAACTTTAATAAAATGCTTACAGAAATATCATCCCTTGAAAATATGCGGAATAATTTCGTTGCTGATGTTTCCCACGAAATCAAAACTCCGTTGAGTGTTATTCAGGGTTATGCAGATTTATTGCAGAATAAAGATTTAAGTGATGAAAAAAGAGCGGAATATACCCACAGACTTTCTCAGGCAATAGGTTCTCTTACCAATCTTGTAACAAACATATTGAAGCTGAATAAAATCGAAAATCAAGGAATTGTTCAAAAGGAGAAATTTTCTTTGGATGAACAGATTCGTTGTTGTATTCTTTCTTTTGAAGATAAAATTGATGAGAAAAAATTGACAATTGATGTTGATTTGGAGGAGGTTTTCATTAAAAGTGATAAATCACTTCTGGAAATAGTGTGGAACAATCTGATTTCAAATGCAATTAAATATACACAGCAAGGGGGTGCAATTTCCGTCGGATTGAAAAAAGAAAGCGGAAAAACCTTCGTCAGTATTTCCGATAACGGTTGCGGAATGTCTGAAGAAATTCTGGAACATTGCTTTGAAAAGTTTTATCAAGGCGATTCTTCCCATTCTCAAGAGGGTAATGGTTTGGGGCTTGCATTGGTGAAGCAAGTTGTAAATATGCTTGGTGGTGAAATTAAAGCAGAAAGTATATTAGGTAAAGGGACAGAATTTACAGTAATAATATGATTTTAACATAATCTTAACAATAGTATTTTAGAATACAGCTGTTAAGATTTTTTTGTTCGGTGGTGAGCGGAATTAAAAAGAATGACATTTATGAGTTTAATTTCAAGAAAAATGTTTTGATCGTATGTGAAATTGCGCTTTTGGTGACAGTGGTCATTCTTATATGCCTTGTAGTTAAAGGCGATATTTCACTTAAATCTCCTGAAACAACTAAATATATTATAAACGATACAACTGAAAGCGGTATTGTTTACAAAGAAGGCTTAACATTTGCTCCAACAGAAAAAAATGAAAAAGATAACGAGGATAAAAACACAACCGTAGCGAATAACCCGGATGGTGCTGTTAATATTGAAAGTCCCGATGTTCAAAGCAACAATAATAAAGTAGTGCTTCCTGATCCGTCAGACTGGAGTAAAGCGCAAATAATTGCCAAAGCAAGGGAAGCTGTAAACCAAACAAAGGCATATACCGGAAATTTAACAGTAAGCCATACAGAAGGTTTTTCTGCTGATGTTACGGAATGTACAGGGGGAGAAATAGTAAAATCCGTAGTTAATTTAATGATAGGGTGGGTGGTTAAGCCTGTTGAAGAAACGCTTGTTTACCAAAACGGAAAAACGGTGAATTCCGAGGGCGAAACGGTTCCTGTTCTTCTTCCCAAGCGTAACAATTTCAATTTGACTGAAAATGGTGTGAAATCAGCTTCCGTGCAACGATCGGGTAACGAATATATAATAAAAATCAATCTTGTTGAAGAAAGTGTCGGAATGTACGATGTTCCCAAGCATAATGCTTCGTCAATCGGTTATCTTGATGTTGCAAATTTTGATATAAGCTTTATGGAAGTGGATTCTGCTGACATCGTTTATAAAGGTTCAAGTATTGAGCTTAAAATAAATGCAGATGGTTATGTAACTTATGCAAATTATAAAATCCCTCTTCATATTGATGGTTCTGCACATAAAGGTTCTATAAGCGGTTCAGCTACCTTTGAGGGCGAACAGACAGAAGAGTGGAGATTAAATTGGTAAAAAAGGATGTATTAACTATGAGTTTAAAAGAAACAGCACTTAATGTAGCTATCAAACAAGGGATTGAATATGTAAAAAAGGATTATGACACAAATCTTTTTAAACTTATCTCATGGGGCAAGAAAATGGTTAAGGATGAACTTCATCTTAAAGTTCTGACAAAATTAGAAGAAAGATTGAGTGATCCTACAAATGTTTATGCGGACTATGTTAAAAGGGTTATAATGAATACCGATACAAATATTATTCTTAAGCTCATACCTCCCTTTGTGAACGCAGTTATAAAGAGCTATGATATAAGAAAAAAGGCAATGGAAGAGCATAATTGCAATATTCCGTGGGCAGTACTTATTGATGTCACTACCGCGTGTAATCTTAAGTGTAAAGGTTGCTGGGCAGCAGAATACGGTGATAAGCTCAATATGAGCTATGATGATTTGAATAAAATTATTCAGGAGGGTAAGGCTGTCGGTACTTATGTGTATCTTTACACAGGTGGTGAACCGCTTGTTCGCAAAAATGACCTTATCCGTATTTGTAAAGAAAATCCCGATTGCCTTTTCCACGCTTTCACAAACGGTACTCTTTGTGATGATGCATTTGTTGAAAGTATAAAAGAAGTTGGAAATATGCTCGTAACAATTTCCATTGAAGGCAACGAAGAAACGACTGATTCCCGTAGAGGAAAGGGTACATATAAAGCTACAATTGAAGCGATGGCTCGTTTGAAAGCAAACGGTATTCCTTTCGGTACATCCTTATGTTATACCAAGGAAAATGCCGATATAATTTCTTCTGATGAATATGTTGACTTTCTTATCGAACAAGGTGCGGTTTTTGCTTGGTTGTTTTCATTTGTTCCGGTAGGTTGCGGTGCTACAGCTGAGCTTATGGCAACAGCTGAGCAAAGAAAAAGAATGTATGACCAGGTTCGTAAATGGCGTTTCAAAGAGGTTAAACCCCTTGTTATGATTGACTTCTTTAACGATGGTGAATATGTTGGCGGTTGTGTTGCAGGTGGTAAACAGTATTTCCATATTAGTGCAAATGGTGATTGTGAGCCTTGCGTATTTGCCCATTACTCTAATGTTAACATTAAAGATCCGGATACACACTTTATAGATGCGCTTAAGAGTCCGATATTTATGGCATATAAAGCACGTCAACCATTCTCGGACAATATGCTTCGTGCTTGTCCTATTGTGGACAATCCCGGTGCAATCAAAAAGATTGTTGAAGAATCAGGAGCCAAGTCCACAGATCTTCAGTCACCAGAAAAGGTTGAAGATTTAATCGGTAAAACGATCGATGTTGCTCGCAAATGGAAAGATACTGCTGATAAGATGGCAGAAGAGCACGGCTTTGTTCAATGGCATATTCGTAGCGTTGATATATACAAAGAATACGAAGCAGAGCATATAAAGGACTATGAAGATTTTGAATAAATCAATTGAAAGAGCGAAAACTCCCGAATCGGTAGGCATAGACTCCTCGGTTATCTCAAAGATGACCGAGGAAATGTCATATCGAGGCATAAATATTCACAGCTTAATGATTTTGCGACAAGGTAAGGTTGCTTGTGAGGCGTGGAGCAATCCTCTTACATCCGATATGCCCCATATGGCATATTCTGTCAGTAAAAGTTTTCTCGCTACCGCATATGGTTTTGCATTAGAAGAAGGGAAAATTACGCGTGATACAAGATTTGTTGATGTTTTCCCTGAACTTCGACCTAAAAAGAAGGATGAATATCTTGAAAAATTAACCATACATCAACTGTTGTGTATGACTGCAGGAAAACAGACCTCAATTCGCGGAAGTAAAAGTGATGATTGGCTGAATTTATTTATTAACGCGAAATGGATTTTTGAGCCCGGGACAAGCTGGCGTTATGTTAATGACAACTACTATGTTGCATCAAAAATGCTTTGCAGGGTTCTCGGAATGTCAATAACAGAATATCTTACCCCCCGTCTTTATGAGCCACTCGGAATAGAAGCTCCTTTTTGGGAGCATTCTCCCGAAGGTGTTGAAGCAGGCGGTTGGGGATTGATGCTAAAAACCGAGGATATAGCAAAATTCATTCTTTGCTATCAGCAAAAGGGTGTTTATGAAGGTGCACAGGTTGTTCCGAGATGGTGGACAGAGGAGGCAACCTCATACATCAGTGATAATTCTGTAAGTGAAAAAGCTGCTGATGCAAGCGCGGGCTATGGTTGTGGCTTTTGGCGTTGTGCAGGGATGCCTAATACTTACAGATGTGAAGGTATGTTCTGCCAATACGGAATTTCTTTTGAGGATTACGGAGCTTCTCTGATAATAACCTCGGAGCATAGTGATTTACAGGAAACTCTTGATGTTATTTGGAAATATATTCCAAAAGCCTTTATCGAGCCGGATTATGAAAAACCAGGTAATGAAATTATATTACCGGATAAGTCAGCAATCATTGTAAAAGAAAGGCAAAAAGCCGAGGAGCAAATCAATAATAAAACTTATAAGCTACGTAAATGTAAATTTATAAACTTTATCGGCTTTCCCATAAGCGCTTTACCTATGCCCGTTGTCTTTTTTGCAAAGGACAGGGGCGGAAATATGACAAATCTTAATTTTGCCTTTGAGGAAAAAGGGTGTACTTTTTCTTGGGAAGAGGATGGCGACTTTAAAAACAGTATATTCCTTTCAATGAACGGTGAAGCAAGCATTGATGAAATCTGTTTAGGTGAACTTAAAATGACAGTTCGTTGCTATGCATATTGGGAGAATGAAAATACCATTGTTATGAGGATTCGTCCGTTAGCAACCGTAGCAGAAAGAGTTTTAAAATTTGAATTTAATGGTAAAAAAATTAAAATGTACCCCAGTTATATTCCGGGAACTGATGAAAAAGCTAAAAAGGTAGGGGAGAAGCTTAAATGCATACTTATAGGAAAATGGTTTCACTGGTGGATTGATTTCCTTGTTCCGAGAGTGGGCAAAATTTTAAATCCGACTCATTACGGCAAACAAAAGTAGATACAAAAAAGGAAAAATCGTCCTTAGGCGATTTTTCCTTTTTTGTCTTGTAATTTTCGCTATTATTTATTATACTTATGATGTATGTTTATGAAATGATTTAACGGGGTGTTAGTTTGGCTAAATATGGCTTTGACTTACAACGAAAAAATAAAAAAAGAAAAACCACTGCTTTAATAAGCTTATTCATATGCTTTGTAATCCTTTTAGGGTCGGCTTCAACATTTTTGTTGTGGCGTTCTTTAAATTATGATTTTAATAATATTTTTAATAAAACGAATGAGGAGAGCACCACTTCTCCTGCGACAACCGTAAAGACAGATAGTATTGTTTATGAGGATAAAGCAATTTTTCTTGTTGCCGTAACCTCCGATGATCAAAAGGAACTTCGCTTTATTAACCTTGTTGATGTGGATTTAGGTGAAAAAAATATCAGAGTTATACCTTTCGACCATACCCAAAAAAGCAAAAACGAAAAACTTACCTACGAAAAGGTTTTGGTTGATAGGGGTATAAAAGCTGTGGTTTCTTGTGTAGAAGCTGATATGAATATTGATGTTAACAGATATGTTTTGCTTACTGATACAGGTTATAAATCTGTTTTCAGAGCATTGGGCGATGTTACTGTTAATGTTAATAAAGATATCGAATATGACACGCCTGATATGTTTTTGGAGCTTAAACGTGGCGAGAATACCATAGCTCCTGAAAAGGTTTTTAAATATATGAAATATATCTGTGAAACTGAAAAAGGCTATGAATGCTCAAGGCTTAATGCAGAGGTTGTTGTTTCTGCTTTTGAATCTTTCTATAATATTGAGAAATTCAACTCTGCCGATTCGCTTTTTTCAAAGCTGATAAACTATTGTAAAAGTGATATTTCAATTGTGGATTATACAGAAAATAAAGATAAGATAGAATATTTGATTCCGAAAACATCAAAAGAAAAACTTAAAGTTTATGTTTCTGAAAAGGAGTTTAATAATGAAGAAAATTGATAAAAAGACTAAAATACTTACAGCACTGATTGCAGTTTTCTTGGTAGCTATTGTTGTTAGCGGTACGCTTCTTTATGCGATATATGATACCAGTCTTAAACCCACGGAATTTTCAAATCTTAATGCACCTCCATCAGGTGATAATACAGGCTATTACAGGCACTGCTATTATGAACTTTCGGCTGAAGAGCAAGGGATTTATACAGTTATAATTGACAGTATTTACGAAATGCCCGAAAGAATTGAGATTCCTGCAATGGGCACCGGAAATCTTACCGGAATTTTTACTGCACTTTCTTATGATAATCCCGACCTTTTTTGTTTAGGAACCGATTGCAAGGTGTATAAAGAGGGACTGAAAACTTTTTTTGAGCCTACATATGCTTTAGATTACGAAACATATACCAAGCAAAAAAATGAAGTGGAAACTGTGACTTCGGTAGTTTTAAAAGGTGCAGAGCAATACACATCCGTGTATGAAAAAGAGCTCTATATACACGATTATCTTGTAACAAACTGTGTTTATGTTGACCCGGAAACAAGCACAAGTGCAAATTCCGTTTATGGTTGCCTTGTTAACGGAAAAGCATCTTGTGAGGGTTATGCAAGAGCCTTCCAGTATCTTTTAAATAAGCTCAATATCAATAATCGGCTTGTAACAGGTGAATCAACTGAAGATGGTGAAGCCTATATAGGTCATATGTGGAACTATGTGGTTCTTGATGGCGAAGGTTATTTTGTTGACGTAACCTGGGATGATCCGAAAACCGCTACACAGGTTCTTCGCCACACATTTTTTAATGTAACAACGAACGATATTCTTTTAGAACATCGCAATATAGAGCAAACCTTACCCTTGTGCACAGCAAAAAAATATAATTATTTTGTTTATGAAAATGCTTTTATAAATAATATTGCAACAGAACAGCTTGAGGTTGCTGTTGAAAATGCGGTTTATAATTCAAGTCGCAGAGGCTATAAATGTGTAGAGCTAAGATTTAATGATGGTGAGTCACTTAATTCCGCAAAGGATACACTATTCAATACTGGCGTTATTTATACAATTTATCACGATTTAGGTTTAATTGAAGATTTGGTTGGCGCAAAGGTTTATTACAGTACAGATGAAAAAATGAATGCGCTTTGTCTTTTCTTTTGAGGTGACGTAATGGATAGAGAAAAAATTGAAAAAGCGGTGCGTGATATTCTTGAGGCAATAGGGGAGGACCCGAACAGAGAGGGCCTCAAAGAAACACCAAACAGGGTTGCAAGAATGTATGAGGAGGTTTTCTCCGGGCTTTCCGAGGATGCTCATACCCACTTGAAATTATTTAGCGAGTCCGGAAATGATGAAATGGTGGTTGTTCGCGATATACCATTATATTCAATGTGCGAGCATCACCTTTTACCCTTTGTTGGCAAGGCTCATATTGCATATATTCCTGCTGACGGCAGAATTATCGGTCTTTCGAAGCTTGCTCGTATAGTAAATGTATATGCAAAACGCCCGCAGGTCCAGGAACGCCTTACAACGCAAATTGCAGATTTTCTTTATGATGAGCTGGGTGCAAAAAGTGTTGCCGTTATTATTGAAGCTGAGCATCTTTGTATGACAATGCGGGGAGCTAAAGCGGCAGGTGCAGTAACACAGACATCTGCTCTTCGCGGAACTGCAAGAAGTGATGCCAGAACACGTGCAGAGGTTATGGCGCTTTTAACAGGTGGGAAATAATGTTTTCATTCAAAAAGCTAATTGAAAAGGAAAAAAGACCTATTGTAATGGGAATTCTTAATATTACTCCCGATTCTTTTTCTGACGGCGGAGAAGCAAACAGCCTTTCGAGTGCTCTCGAAAGGCTTAATAAGCTTTATGAAGAAGGCGCTGATATTATTGATGTGGGTGCTTGTTCAACAGCACCCAAGAATACAATAATATCTATCGAAGAAGAATTGAACCGTCTTGAAATTCTCTCCGAACTTGTAAAAAATGCAAAAGTACCTTTGTCGATTGATACCTTCAGGCCTGAGGTTGCAAGGTTTGCTCTCAAAGCCGGTGTCAGCATAATCAATGATGAAAGTGGTATTTTTAATTCTGATATGGCAGAGATTGTTGAAGAATTTAATGCGGGTTGGATTTTTATGCATACCGGTGGAAAGTCGTCTAAAGAAACAAATGAATATAAAGACGGTGTGGTAAAAGCTGTTAAGGACTTTTTTTGTGAAATGAAAAGTGAAGCTGTCAATTACGGAATTAAAGAGGAATGTCTTTGTTATGACTGCGGTATAGGTTTTGGGAAAAGTCGAAGTGACGATATTGAGCTTTTACAGAATTGCAAAACTCTTTCGGAATATTCACCGTTGCTTATAGGTGCTTCAAGAAAACGCGTTATCGGCGAAATAACAGGAGAAGAAAACCCAAAGGAGAGAGTGGCAGGCAGTGTTGCTGCGACGGTGTGTTGCGCTGTAAACGGTGCAGATGTTTTACGTGTTCACGATGTTAAAGAAACAGTTGATGCACTAAAAATTGTTAATATACTATTATAACATAGGAGAAAAAATGGAAAAGATAATTATTAAAGGGTTAAGATTAAAAGCATACCATGGTGTGAATCCCGAGGAAAAGATAGACGGACAGATGTTTGAACTTGATATAACAGCTCTTATTGATGCTAAAAGTGCATATTCAAGTGATGAACTTGATGATACTGTCAGCTATGCAAAGATTATTAAAACCGTAAGGGCGGTGTTTACTGCTGAAAGCTATAACCTTATTGAATATGCAGCTAATAAAGTTGGTATGGAAATTTTGAAAACATATCCTAAACTTAAAAGCATCACCGTGCTTCTCAAAAAGCCTGAAGCCCCAATAAATGCGGATTTTGATTATGTTGCAGTTGAAGAAACTATAACAAGAGAAGAATATGAGGCGGTAGTGGGCAAATGAAAGCGGTAATCGGAATTGGTACTAATATAGGGGACAGAACTGAAAATATAAGAACCGCAGTTGAAGCTTTGGATTTGTTGCCAAATGTTAAAGTATTAAGGTGCGCCTCGATTTATAAAACTGACCCATGGGGGTATACTGAGCAACGTGAATTTTATAATACAGTGGTTGAAGTGGAAACGAGCGTTGCCCCTGAAATGCTTTTAGGTGCTTGTTTAGGTATTGAAGCGGGTATGGGAAGAATCAGAGAATTTAAAAACGGTCCCAGGGTAATAGATTTAGATTTGTTGGTGTGCGAGGATTATAAAAACAATTCTTCTGATATTACTGTCCCTCATTCTCATATAGGGGAGAGAGATTTTGTTCTCATCCCCTTAAAAGAATTGTATGAAGATATGAATGTATTAGGTTTTTCATATATGAAACAGTATGAAAATACAGCAGAAAAATCAACAGCAAAAAAAGTTGGAAAAATTTAAAATTTGGTATTGACTTTTCGATATTGTAGTGATATAATTTTGACTCGTTGGCGACAAAAAGAGCTCGTCGGAAATAACCGAAAAATTGCTCCTTAAAGCGAGAAAAAGCGAAACACCCGGGTGGGTTGAAAAAACGCTAAAAAATCGTAAAAAAGTTGTTGACAAATAATATCGAAGATGATATTATATTCAGGCACTCGCGAGTTGAGGACAAACTTCCGAACCTTGAGAGTAGCGAACGAACCTTGAAAATTAAACAACGAGAGAAAAGAAACCCTTGAGATTTATTTGAGCGTAAAAGAGATTTTGCGACAGTAGAATTCGGGCTTCGAAAGAAGTTTGAGAAAGCGATACGCTAGAGTATCGAAA
>JAZOAO010000023.1:0-179631 GCA_045595505.1 Acutalibacteraceae bacterium
CAAAGTCCGCCTATCATCGATAAGGCATTGAATACATCCATAGTTTTTATCCTTTCTCAATATTTACCTTTTTTGCATTTTGTGTATGGAAAAGCGGTGCAACCAAACGATTACACCACTGACTTTGTGGCACCCCCGACCGGAATCGGACCGATAACTAAATCTTAGGAGGATCTTGTTATATCCATTTAACTACGGGGGCTTGAAATTTCAAGAACATTTTACCAAAAAGAAAATTAAAAGTCAATTGTTATGAACTTGCATTTGTGGCTGATTTTGAGAAAATTTTTGTTGCAAAAAACGAAAAAAGGGGTTGTAAAAAAACTTTTGTTTTTTTACAGCCTTCTTTTAAGGGGATAGGAAAAAAAGATGAAGAACGGACAAACTGAGAAAAATCAAGGCTTCAGACTTGATTTTTTTGCCCGAAGGCGTACAAAGGTACGTCGAGTGGCGAAGTTTGTTTGTAGCATAAAACATTGTTTTTCAACTTTTTGTATTTTTGGATAAATTTATGGGGTTCTATAGGAAAAATTAACCTATTGAACCCCTTGATTTATATTGTTTTATGCGGTCTGCGCTTTTTTTACATTCCCTCTTTTTATTCTATATTTCCTTTAAATGCTGTATCTGTTGGATATTTACCTCTGTGACTTCTGTATTTTTCGGCACCGGATTCGAATATGATGTATTGTCCCTTTTCACCTTGAACAATACCCTCTGCCATTGGGGGTGCAGTTATTGTTTCTTTCAATAAATCGGAGCTACAGGCTAAAATATCAATTTCTGCGTTGTCAATGGTATAAATACCAACTCTCTCTGATAAAAGTACATCATCATAAACATATATGTATGAGTTATTTTTCCTGCCATAGCTTGTGGAAAAAATAATTTTACCGCTATTTGTGAATGCCATACCCTGAACCTGCTCGGGAATTGCCATAAAGTAATCGGGAATGTAGCCGTTAGTATCGGAATTTATTTTTTTAACATCCGGCAAACCGTCTTTTAAAATGTAACCCTCGCAATAGGCATAAAAGGTTTCACCGTTACCCAGCGTTGTAATTTTTCTTGCATTTTCTCTCGCGGAGTCGTCGCTTTCAACGAAATCACCTGTCCAGAGAATGCCGTCATTGTAGCAAGCAAAAGAGCCGTAGGTGTTTAATTTAAAATTGCTTTCGAATTGTAAATTTTCGCCGTTTTTTAATTCTTTTAATTTATCAACTTCGAAAATATAACAAGTGTTCTCGCTTGTTATGTAAATATAATCTTCCGAGCAAGCAAGACCGCCCGCATGACCATAATATTTACTGCCGTCAACATTTTCTAAAGGAAAAGCTTTGGTGAATTTTCCCGTTTTAGCATCAACAAGTGTCAGCATTGAGGGGTAAAGCTCATCCTCGTAATAACCGCTTACAGCATATAAGTCCAATTTGCCTATATAGCAAATACCTTGGGGGATAATACCTTCAAAAAGACCGGGTATTCTAAAATCTGCTTTAAACTCTTTGAAAAAACCTTTATATTCTTCAATTTCGGTTATATCGGTTTCAGTAACAACTGCAGTTTGCGTGATTTTATCTGTTATTTCCTTTGTTTTCAAAACCTTTGTATTTGTGCAGGAACACAAAAGAACAAGCGACATAAATAGTGCAGAAAATTTAATGGTTTTATTTGTCATATTATCACCCCCAAAAGTATAACACAATTATATTTAAATGGCAAATAAAATTGAAACAGTCAATTTTTTACAAATTTAACAGAATTTCACTTTTTACTCTTGATAGATATTTAAAACTGTGTTATAATTCATTGGATTTGAAAAAAAGGGTAAAATTCATATTGCCCTAAATGTGTGATGGAGGTCGTTGAAGTGAAAACAATCGGTGTACTTACAAGCGGCGGTGACGCACCCGGAATGAATGCTGCCATTCGTGCAGTTGTCAGAACAGCCTGCGAAAGCGGTATGAGAGTTATGGGTATCCGTCGTGGTTATAAAGGTCTTATTGAGGGCGATATGTATGAAATGAATCTTCGTTCCGTTTCCGATATTATTCATCGTGGCGGTACAATGCTTTATTCCGCTCGTTGCCCCGAATTTGCAGAATCCGAAGTTCAGGACAAAGCTGTTGAGGTTTGTAAGGAGTTCGGTCTTGAGGGTATTGTTACCATCGGTGGTGACGGTACTTTCAGAGGTGCTCGCGCTCTTACTCTTAAAGGGGTTCCTTGTATCGGTATTCCCGGCACAATCGATAACGATATCGCTTCCTGCGACTATACAATTGGTTACGATACTGCTCTTAATACTGTTATGGCAATGGTTGACCGCATTCGTGATACAACTGAATCTCACGACAGATGCTCCGTTGTTGAGGTAATGGGCAGAAATGCAGGCTACCTTGCTCTTAATGCAGGTCTTGCTATCGGTGCAACCTGTATTCTTATTCCCGAGGTGGATTATGATATCGATTCATATATCATCGAAAGAATGAAACGTACCCAGAAAACCGGTAAAGAACATTTTGTAATTGTTGTTGCAGAAGGCGTTAAGGGTATTGATGCAAACTCTCTTGCAAAATATATTGAGCAGAAAACAGGTGTTGAGAGCCGTGCAACAATTCTCGGTCACGTTCAGCGTGGCGGTTCTCCTTCCGTTCGTGACAGAGTTCTTGCAAGTCAGATGGGTAACTATGCGGTTCAGCTTCTTAAAAATGATATCGGTAACAGAGTTGTTGCTTCCTGTAAAGATAAAATTGTTGATTACGATATTATTGAGGCGCTCAATATGAAGAAAACAATTGACCTTGACCTTTACAGAATCGCAAACGAAATTTCTATCTGATATTACAAAATTTACCATTTTAGCAGTCTCGAGAAATCGAGGCTGTTTTCTTTTTTGTTAATAATTTTTCTTTATATTCACCGAGTTTTTACACAAAGTAAAGTTGGCGAGGTGATTTTTTGAGAAAAAGCAAAATTTTTATTTCACTTTTATCTGTAGTTTTATCATCAATTTTAATGTTTTCGATTTTTTCTTCCGAAATATTTAGAATTGATGCTGCTGCCGATGTTAAGCTCAATGGCGTAAGCGGAAGAATATCAGAAATAAAAGATGATTTTTTAAATATATTTAATGATGATAGTATTAACAAGGAAGAAAAAAACATTGCTTCACAGCTACTTCCGTATGTTTATGTTGGTGGGTATCCTATCGGCTTAAAGCTTTATGCTGATGGTGTTGTAATTGTTGGCACAGAGGCAGTTGATACGGAAAACGGGCCTGTAAATACTGCTCAGAAGGCAGGTCTAAAGCTTGGTGATATTATAAAAAAAGTTAATGGTACAAAGGTTAACAATAATTCGCAGGTTTCTGAAATTATTGAAAAAAGTGCAGGCGAAACGTTGATTTTTGAAGCTGAGCGTGATGATAAGGTTTTTACTGTTTCATTTAAAGCGGAGTATTCAGTCAGCGAAGGAAAATACAAGGCGGGGATTTGGATAAGAGACAGCTCTGCCGGTATCGGTACAGTAACCTTTTGCACTGAGGACGGTTTTTTTGCTTCTTTGGGTCACGCGGTATGCGATATTGATACAAAATCAACTATACCGATATCTCAAGGTGAATGCACTGAAGCAAAAATAACAGGCTATATTAAGGGTGAAAACGGAACTGCCGGGGAGCTTTGCGGGTATCTTGACAGTAACAAGACAGGTATAGTTTACAGTAATGATGATTTAGGTGTTTACGGCTTGTTCAATTCAGTTCCCCAAGGTTTTGAAAAGCTTCAGATTGCCTCAAAGGATGAGGTTGAAGCAGGTGAAGCGGAAATTCTTACAACAGTGGAAAACGGGTTGATTGAAAGATATTCCATAGTTATTGATAAAATTGACGAAAATTCAACTGATAATAAAAATCTGGTTATAAGAGTTACTGACAGGGCTTTAATTGAAAAAACCGGTGGAATTATTCAAGGTATGAGCGGTTCACCCATAATTCAGAACGGTAAGCTTGTAGGAGCTGTTACACATGTTTTTTTGAATGACCCGACAGGTGGCTTCGGGATATTCGCTCAAACTATGCTTGAAAAGGTCAACAATATTAAAGAATGAGAAAATAGATTTAAAATATCAATAAAATTACGCTTTTTTAATATAATAATGTCAAATTGCACAAACCATTCGACAAATATCGATATTTTAAAATAGATTTATAGTTTTTTCTTATTAAGAAAAAAGTGGTAATTTGTTTAATCTAACGATATTTGTTGAACCCTCTTGATTTAAGTTGTTTTGGGGCTTATAATTTAAGCATACTTTAGGAGGTGTTCAAATGGTTGGCAACATAAGAGTTTTGTTAACTGATGAAAAGGATGAAGCAACTTTGCAGCTTTCTGCTGCTCTACGCGCAAACAGAATGGAAGTTAAGCTTTGTCCGAAAAATGGCGCAGAGCTTTTGAATTTAATTGAAGAAACAAATCCGGATGTTGTGGTGATGGATGCATTTTTACAGCATATTGACGCAGTTGGTGTAGTTTCCAGAATCAATATGAAGGATCCTGCAAAAAGACCTCTCATTATTGTGATGTCAGGTATAGATAACGTGAATTTTGAGAAAGAAATTTTAAGAAGCGGCGTTGATTATTATTTTCTCAAGCCCATTGATGCTCAAGTGGTGGCACAACGTATTGTTCAGCTTACAAGCTGGAAGGATGTTGGTATAACTGCTCGCTATGAAGAACCACAGGATTTAACGGTTATAATAACAGAAATTCTTCATCAAATTGGTGTTCCTGCACATATCAAGGGATACAGATATGTCAGGGAAGCTATCCGCTTAACAGTTGAAAATCCGGAAATGCTTAATTCAGTTACAAAAATTCTTTATCCAACAGTTGCAAAGAATTTTAAAAGCACCTCTTCGCGAGTTGAAAGAGCAATTCGCCACGGAATTGAAACTGCTTGGGACAGAGGGGATGTTGATGTCCTTAACTCGTATTTCGGCTATACAATTCAAAATCAGCGTGGTAAACCGACAAATTCCGAGTTTATTGCAATGATTGCTGATGATATCAGGCTTAAAAGAAGAGTATCTTAAATTTCGGCTGTCACGTCAAACGTGGCAGTCTCTTTATATATTATATAATATAAATAAAAATATACTATTTTTTTGAGCATTTAAACACTTTACAATAATTGCAGTTTGTTGTAAAATATAATGGTACAATTAGGAATTAAACGCACTTTTGCGGTGAAAGGGGATATTTTATGAAACCTGTTTACAACAGATTGTTATTAAAATTAAGTGGTGAGGTTCTCGCAGGTGAAGCCGGTCACGGTTTTGATTTTAACGTTATTGAAAATGTTTGTAACGCTATTAAAGAGGTTACTGATAAAGGTGTTCAGGTTGGTATCGTTGTTGGTGGTGGGAATTTCTGGAGAGGCCGTTCAAGCGGTGCTATGGACAGAACAAGAGCTGATTCTATCGGAATGCTTGCAACTGTTATGAACTCTCTCGCTCTTCAGCAGGGCTTTCTTGATATCGGTGTTGAAGCTCGCGTTCAGTCAGCAGTTCAGATTACCGGTGTTGTTGAAACTTTTATTCGTGATGAGGCTGTCAGACATCTTGAAAAGGGCAGAGTAGTTATTTTTGCGGGGGGAACAGGTAATCCCTTCTTTTCAACCGATTCCGGTGCAGCATTAAGAGCAGCACAGATAAACGCAGATGTTCTTCTTAAAGCTACAAATGTTGACGGAATCTATGACAAGGACCCCAACAAGTTCAGTGATGCAATTAAGTTTGACAAAATAACTCATAACGAGCTTCTCGAAAGGCATCTTGCAGTTATGGATACAGCGGCAGCTGCTATATGCCAGGAAAACAATATTCCGATTCTTGTTTTTAATCTTAATGATACAAGCAATATTCTCAAAGCGGTTTGCGGTGAAAATGCAGGAACTGTTGTTACAAACTCATAATAAATTTGATTAACATATTTTTGGAGGTACTATTTATGGAATCAGTATTTAACTTGGCAAATGAAAAAATGGAAAAATCAATCAACTCTCTCAAATATGAGTATAACTCAATCAGAGCAGGCAGAGCTAATGCCGCTATTCTTGACAGAATTACTGTTGATTATTACGGCACCCCCACACCTATCAATCAGATGGCTGCAATTTCGGTTCCCGAAGCTCGTATTCTTGCAATTCAGCCATGGGATATGTCTGCCTTAAGCCTTATCGAAAAAGCAATTCTTGCTTCTGATATCGGCATCAATCCTTCTAACGACGGCAGAATTATTCGTCTTGTTTTCCCTGCTCTCACAGAGGAAAGAAGAAAACAGCTTTCCAAGGATGTTTCTAAATACGGCGAAGAAGCCAAGGTTGCAGTTCGCCAGATCAGACGTGACTGCATCGATAAAATAAAAACTATGAAAAAGAACTCTGAAATTACCGAGGACGATCAGAAATACGCCGAAGAAAAGCTCCAGAAAATTACTGACGAATTTGTTAAGAAAATTGACGAAATCGCAGAAGCAAAAACTAAAGAAATAATGGAAATATAAGCTATGTACAAAAATATTCCTGAATTTGAAATTTTGCCACAGCATATCGGCTTTATAATGGACGGTAATGGCAGATGGGCAAAAATGCGTGGCCTTGAAAGAAGTGCAGGGCATCGCGAGGGTGCAAAAACTTTTAAAAAAATCGGTGAATACTGTGCTGATATAGGTATAAAATATATGACCTTTTATGCCTTTTCAACAGAAAACTGGAACAGACCCAAATCCGAGGTCAAGGCACTTATGAAGCTTTTTAAAGATTATCTTAATGATGGCGAAGAGCGTATCGCAGAGAATGACATTCGTCAGATGAAACTCAGGTTCATCGGCGAGCGTGAAGCCCTTCCAAAAGATTTGTTAAAGCTTATTGAAAAGGCGGAACGCGAAACTGCAAAATACGATAAGGTTACCGTTAATATTGCTCTCAATTATGGTGGCAGGGCAGAGATAACTCACGCCGTAAAGGAAATTGCTAAAAAGGTTAATGCGGGTGAAATGTCTGTTGATGAAATAACAGAAGATCTTCTTGGTAACAATATCTATACCGCTGGACAACCTGACCCCGATATTATCGTAAGACCAAGCGGAGAATACCGACTTTCTAACTTTATGACCTGGCAGTCGGCATATTCTGAATTTTGGTATTCTGATATTCTTTGGCCCGATTTCACCGAGGAAGATGTTAACAAAATGCTTTTTGATTATCAAAAACGAAACCGTCGTTTTGGCGGAGTGTAATTATTTTTGTTTGGGGAGAAAACAGTGAAACAGAGAGTAATAACCGGTGTTTTGTCCGGTATAATATTTATAGGCGCGCTTTTTCTGATGAACACAATCGTATTTCCCATATTTGTTGCTTTCTTAAGTGGTATGGCAGTTTACGAAATTGAAAAAGCAGTTGGTCTGAAAAATAAAATGATTATGGCGGTTAGTCTTGTGCTTTCGGTTGCAATTCCGTTTATAGTTCATTTCAATTTAAAACTACCCGTTGCAGCCTTTGGCGGAGTTTATGTAATTCTTATTTTCATATTTATGTTATTGAGATTTGAAATAACAAAATTTGAACAAGCGGTTACGGCAATATTCTCTTCTGTTTGTGTTCCTTATTCTTTTTCTCTTATGATTGTTTTCCGCGATATTCATAAGTATTTTGAGGGTTACACAAAGGTCGACGGCGTTTATCTTCTTCTTTTTGCATTGTTTGCAAGCTGGATGACAGATATATTCGCTTATTTTGTCGGCAGTAAGTTAGGTAAGCACAAGCTTTGTCCCAAAATCAGTCCCAAAAAATCCGTTGAGGGTGCAATCGGCGGTGTTATTGGTGCAATTTTGCTCAATCTGCTTCTCCTTTTCGTATTCAAGAAATTTTTCTTTGAAGGCGAGTCGATACTGTCTTACATAACTGTTGCAGTTTTGAGCGTTGTGCTTTCAATTGTAAGTATGTTTGGCGACCTTGCCGCATCCACCATTAAACGCAATTTCGGTATTAAAGATTTCGGTAAGCTACTTCCCGGTCACGGTGGTATTATGGACCGTTTTGACAGTGCTTTATTTGTAATGCCTGTTCTTTATTCCGCAATATATTTTATAAATGCATTTTAAATTATTATGAAAACTATCAATTTATTAGGTTCAACAGGTTCAATAGGTGTTCAAACATTAGACGTAGCAAGGGCCCGCGGTTATAAAATCGAGGCTCTTGCCGCATTTTCTGATGTTGAAGGTATTGAAGCGCAAATTCGTGAATTTAAGCCAAAATATGCGGCTCTCGTTGATGAAAAAGCCGCTAAAGACCTAAAAGCAAGGGTCAGGGATTTAGATGTTACTGTTTTAAGCGGTATGGATGGTGTTTGCTTTTGCGGTGCGGAGGGAAAGGGTGAAATAACTCTTAACTCTGTTGTTGGTATGGCAGGTCTTAAACCAACTCTTGATGCAGTTAATGCAGGTAAAACGATTGCTCTTGCAAATAAAGAAACACTTGTTGCAGGCGGTCATCTTGTAACAGAAGCGGCAAAAAAGAATAATGTTTCCATTTTGCCCGTTGACAGTGAACATTCCGCAATATTCCAATGCCTTTTAGGAGCGCCTTCAAACAAAGCACTCAAGAGAATTATACTCACTGCTTCCGGTGGTCCGTTTTTTGGCAAAACCAAAGAAGAACTACAGAATGTCACATTGGCGGATGCATTGAAACATCCCAGCTGGAGTATGGGACAAAAAATAACCATAGACAGTGCTACAATGTTCAATAAAGGTCTTGAGCTTATTGAGGCGGTGTGGCTCTTTGATGTGTGTCCGGATATGATTGACATTGTCGTTCACAGAGAGAGTATTGTTCATTCTCTTATTGAGTATGATGACAATTCTGTTATTGCTCAGCTTGGTCATCCGGATATGAGATTACCCATTCAATTTGCAATAACTTACCCCGAACGCTTCCCGTCTCCTGAAAAACAACTTGATTTGTGGGAGATTGGTAAGCTCACTTTCTATAAACCTGATTACGAAAATTTCCCCTGTATGAATATCTGCCGTGATGCTATTACAAAAGGCGGGCTCTATCCTGCTGCAGTAAACTGTGCAAATGAAGAGGCAAATCTTCTTTTCAGGCAGGGTAAAATATCATTTAATGAAATTCCCGAGCTTATTTCTCTTGCATCTGAATATGCTTCTGATAAACAGGATTTCTCTTTGCAGGATGTTCTTGATACAGATGCTTTAATGAGAGACAAGGTCAGAGAATTAGCTAAGGTTTAATTTATTCAAAGAGGTGTTTTTCATAGAAAATTTTGATATTGGTGCGCTTTGGAGCAGTGCTTGGCCCTTTTTACTTGCAATCTTCCTTTTTGGTGTAATAATAGCCATTCACGAATTTGGTCATTTTTCTTTTGCAAAACTTTTTGATGTTCAAGTCAATGAGTTCTCTCTCGGTATGGGGCCCAGACTATTAAAAAAGAAAAAAGGGGAAACCACATATGCTTTGCGCCTTTTTCCAATAGGTGGCTTTGTTAGTATGGAGGGAGAGGACGAGGATAGCGAAAATCCACGTGCTTTCAATAATAAGCCTGCTTGGCAGAGATTTATAATAGTTGCCGCAGGTGCAACTCTCAATCTTATTTTAGGTATGGTTGTTGTGGGTATTTGTCTTTCCTGCAGTGACCTTGTCGGTACTCGTCAGATTCATAGCTTTATGGAAGAATCTGTAAGTGACAAAAGCGGTCTTAAAGCAGGGGATGAGATTATAAAAATTAATAATACCCGTGTTTATTCTTCACAAGGCGTTTCATTTAATATGGTGCGCGATACAGATAACAAGCTTGATATTACGGTTATTCGTGACGGTGAAAAGGTTCTCATTGAAAATGTTGAATTCAAGCAGTTTGAATTTGATGGAAGAATGTATATCCAGCAGGATTTTTATATTGTTGGTGAAGAACCCAATGCTTGGAATGTTGTAAAAAATGCTGTTCTTGATTCTGCGTCAATTGTGCAGATGGTCAGATTGAGTCTTGTTGATATGGTTACAGGAAAATATGGTATGAAAGACCTTTCCGGACCTATTGGAACGATTTCTGCTATTGCTGAATCTACCGCTGAACCGGAAGCACTTTCTGATAAGCTTCTTACTGCCCTTAATTTTCTTTCAATGATAACAATAAATGTGGGTGTTATGAATTTACTCCCGTTTCCTGCTCTTGACGGTGGCAGATTATTCTTTATTTTTATTGAGATTATAAGAAGAAAACCCATTCCTGCAAAAAAAGAAGGCATTGTTCATACAGTTGGCCTTGTTCTTTTGCTTTTGCTTATGGTTGTGATATCAATAAACGATGTTATAAAACAGTTTTAGGTGAAATAATTATGATTAGAAGAGTTTCAAGACAAGTTAATGTGGGTAATGTTAAAATAGGCGGAGATGCGCCTATTGCAATTCAGTCTATGCTAAATGCTCCTGCAAGTGATTTTGAGGGTAATTTAAAGCAAATTAAAGACCTTGAAGCCGCAGGATGCGAAATTGTCAGAATGGCTGTACCTGATATGGAAGCTGTTAAGGTTCTGGGTAAGCTTAAAGAACACAGTAATATTCCTCTTGTTGCAGATATTCATTTTGACTATAAGCTTGCTCTTGAAAGTCTTAATGCTGGTGTTGACAAAATACGAATCAACCCCGGTAATATTGGCTCTGCAGAGCGTGTTGCTGCTGTTGCCGATGCCTGTGCGCTTAAAAAAGTACCCATAAGAATTGGTGTTAATTCGGGTTCTGTTGAAAAAGATTTATTAGAAAAATTCGGCGGTGCAACACCCACTGCAATGGTTGAAAGTGCATTCCGCCATGTGAAACTTCTTGAAGATTGCGGTTTTTATGACACCGTTATCTCTATAAAATCCTCAGATGTCGGAAATATGGTTCAGGCTTATTCTCTTGTTGCTGAAAGATGCGATTATCCTTTGCATTTAGGTGTAACCGAGGCAGGAACTGAAAGAAGCTCTCTTATTAAATCATCAATCGGTATTGGTTCGCTTTTGCTTAAAGGTATTGGTGACACAATCAGAGTTTCCATTACAGATGAGCCGGTTAAAGAAATCTATGCCGCAAAAGATATTCTTAAAGCGGTAAATGTCAGAGTTGAAACTCCTCAGATAGTTTCCTGTCCCACTTGCGGACGAACAAAAATTGACCTTGTTTCTCTTGCAAATCAAGTGGAAAACGCGGTCAGAGATATTAAAAAGCCTATTAAAATTGCCGTTATGGGTTGCGTAGTAAACGGACCCGGTGAGGCTAAAGAAGCCGATATCGGCATTGCAGGGGGAGACGGGTGCGCCGTTCTCTTTAAAAAAGGCGAAATACTCAGAAAGGTTTCAGAAGAAAATGTCCTCAAGGAGCTTCTTGAGGAAATAGATAAAATATGAAGAATAATTTTTTGGAAATATTCGGTGAATATATTGCTACTCCCAAATATCGTGATATGCTGGGTAATACAAGCTTCACCGATTTAGAAATAAACAGAGACTCAATGTCTATGAAAGCACTTCTCTATGTTGATGCTTTTTCTAACATAATGTGTCTTAAAGCTGTTGCCAATGAAATAAAAGCAGCATTAAAATTTAAAACCGTTGAATTTGAATATATTTTACCGCCCGAAGCATTGACAGAAAGCTGTTTCCCTATGCTTTTAAAAGTAATGAAAGTAAATGTTCCTCAGACAAACGGATTTCTTGACAGTATTGATACAAGCTTTACAGAGGATACTTTTACCGTTAACTTTCTCAGAAGCGGAAGAGATATCTGTGCAAATGCAGGTGCAGATAAGTTTTTAGAGGAATACATAAAAACTCATTTTAATCGTGAAATTAAGGTTGAGTTTGTCGGTAAGGATTCAAATGAGGAAGAGTTTCTTCGTAAACAGCAGGAGATAGATTCTTCAAATAAAACTCTTCGTCCCCAGGCGCAGTACGAAAACTTCCCTGATGTGCCTCTTGATTTTAATACTGTAAAAACAATTATTGGTAATTTTAAATATCAAAAGCCAAAAGCGATGGAAGATGTTACCTATGAGGACGGACAGGTTTTTGTTTGGGGCGATGTTTTCAAATATGAAAAAAGAGAAACTAAAGACGGAAAACGGTATATTATCGAGTTCAATATTACAGATAATACAGGCTCATTCGGTTGCAAGTTCTTTGATACAAAAGATCAGCTCGAATACCTTGATTCTCAGATAAAAGACGGTGTAACCGTGCTCGTCCGAGGCGTTCTCGGTTACGATGATTATAAAAAAGATTTTGTAATCCGCCCCAACTGTGTTGCAACAATTTCCAAGGTTGATTTTGTTGACGAGGCAGAGGAAAAACGAGTTGAGCTTCATCTTCATACAAATATGTCTGCAATGGACGCTATGAGCAGTGCTAAATCCATTGTTAAAAGGGCTATGAAATGGGGACACAAAGCAATAGCCATTACTGATCACGGCTGTGTTCAGGCGTTTCCGGAGGCTTGTAATACTGCGCGCGGAAGTGATTTTAAAATCATTTACGGCTGTGAATGCTACCTGGTTAATGATTATAACGAGGATGGCTCAAAGAAAACAGATGAAGAAATTAAGGCGGATAAATATTATCATTGCATTCTCTTGGTTAAAAATAAGGTTGGACTTAAAAATCTTTATAAGCTTGTTTCGGCTTCTAATATCGAATATTTCCACAAAAAACCCAGAATGCCGAAAAGTCTTATTGAAGAAAGACGAGAAGGACTTATTATCGGCAGCGCTTGTGAAGCCGGTGAACTCTACCGTGCAATTTTGGCGGGGGAAAGCCACGAAAAGCTTCTTGAAATTGCCTCGTTTTATGATTATCTTGAAATTCAGCCAACCGGTAATAATGAGTTTATGATATCAAAAAACGATGCGGGTTATGATAAAATCAATTCTTATTCCGATATTGAAAATATCAATAAACAGATAATAAATATAGGCGACGAGCTGGGCAAAAAGACTGTTGCCACAGGTGACGTGCATTTTCTTGATAAAAACGATGCAAAATTCAGAGCAATTCTGCAAGCGGGACAAGGCTTCTCCGATGCGGACAATCAGGCTCCTCTTTATTTAAAAACCACTGACGAAATGCTTGAGGATTTTGCTTATTTAGGCGAGGAAACCGCGAAAGAGGTTGTTATTACCAATACCAATTATATTGCAGATATGATTGATCCCGGTATTCTACCCATTCCCGATGGTACCTTTAACCCTGTTATCCCCGGTGCGGAGGAGGATTTAACAAAGCATTGCTGGGACAGAGCGAAGGAATGGTATGGTGACCCTGTTCCTAAAGTGGTTGCAGACAGGCTTGAAAAAGAGCTTAAATCTATTATAGAAAACGGTTTCGCAGGACTTTATATGATTGCCCGACTTCTTGTTAAGCATTCTGAAGAATGTGGCTATTACGTTGGTTCCCGAGGTTCGGTTGGCTCATCATTTGTCGCTATTATGGCAGGTATTTCCGAGGTTAACCCCTTGCAACCTCATTACCGATGTCCTAATTGTAAATATTCAGAATTTTTCTTGCATAATGAGGTTGGTTCAGGCTTCGATCTTCCTGCAAAAAATTGTCCTGAATGTAATACACCGTTAGTTCGTGACGGTCACGAAATTCCCTTTGAAACCTTCCTCGGCTTCTTTGGTGATAAATCTCCCGATATTGACCTTAACTTTGCAGGTGAATATCAGAGCCAGTCACACAGATATACAGAGGAGCTTTTCGGTAAGGCGTATGTTTTTAAAGCAGGGACAATTTCAGGTGTTGCTGAAAAAACCGCTTACGGTTTTGTTAAAAAATATATTGAAGAACGCGGTCTTAATGTTACAAAAGCGGAAATTGACCGCCTTACACTTGGTTGCACAGGTGTTAAGAGGACAACCGGTCAGCACCCGGGCGGTATGGTTGTTGTTCCCAATACCTATGAGGTTGAGGACTTTACTCCTGTTCAAAGACCTGCTGATGATGCAACCAAAGACATTATTACAACTCACTTTGATTTCAACTCAATGCACGATACATTGTTGAAGCTTGACGAGCTCGGACACGATGTTCCCACAATTTATAAGCATTTGACAGACTTAACGGGTATTGATGTTCTTGATATTGATATCAGTGACAGAAAGCTTTATGAGCTTTGTACTTCACCTGAACCTCTCGGTATTACCGCAGAGGAGTTAGGTTGGCCAACGGGTACACTTTCAATTCCCGAAATGGGTACTGATTTCACAAAGGGAATGCTTCTTGAAGCTAAGCCTCAGACCTTTGCAGACCTTATTCAGATTGCAGGACTTTCTCACGGTACTGCCGTGTGGCTTGGTAATGCGCAGGATTTAATTCGTGACGGCATTTGTACTATTTCCGAGGTTATCGGTACTCGTGACAGCATTATGGTATACCTTCTTCATAAAGGTCTTGAGCCTAAACAGGCTTTTGATATTATGGAGGATGTCCGTAAGAAAAATAAACAGCTGAAGCCGGAACAGGAAGCTCTTATGAGAGAGCACGACGTTCCCGAATGGTATATTGATTCCTGTAAGAAAATTCAATATATGTTCCCGAAAGCTCACGCTGCCGCATATATTATTGCATCTTTGCGTCTCGCTTGGTTCAAGGTTTATAAGCCTCTTGAATATTACTGTGCTTATCTTACCGTTCGTGGTGGTGACGTTGATGCCGAGTCAATGTCAAAGGGTAAGGAAGCGGTTAAAACGCTTTTGCAGATAATAAAAAACAAGGGTAAAGAGGCTTCCAACGCGGAAAAAGACAAAGAAACAATTATGATGATAGTTTTCGAAGCAATGGTTCGCGGAATTGAGTTTTTGCCCATTGATATTTATAAATCAACTGCACATTCTTATGAACCTGAAGACGGAAAAATCAGAATGCCTTTCTCCGCTCTTGCAGGTGTTGGTGATGCTGCGGCAGAGCAGTTGGCAAAGGCAAGGGATGACGGCGGCGCAGCTTTCTCGTCCATTGAAGATTTTGAAATTCGTTCCGGTGCAGGTAAATCAACTGTTGCACTTTTAAAAGCTTGCGGTGCTTTTGGTGATTTACCCGATAGCGACCAGATATCATTATTTGAGTTTTAACAGGAGATACTATTATGAAGAAATCAAAAATTATTAAAACAGGATTAGGTGTTGCTGCTTTAACAGGTGTTGGTGTCAGTATGGTTCGCGCTGCTACAACCTATAAGGCTAAACCTATTGATAACACAACTACTATTGAAGAAGAAAAGGTTGATGTGGAAAGATTTATAAGAAATCTTTCTGATGCAATTAAAATCCCCACAATTGCAAATCGTGATGAAAGTCTTGTTGATTGGGCTCCTTTTGATGAGTTTCACGCATTTTTGGAGAAATCATATCCTCTTATGCACCAAAAGCTTGAAAAACAGATAATTTCAACCCGTAGTCTTATGTATCATTGGAAGAGCGAGCATCCGGAAAAAGAGCCTATTGCTCTTCTTTCGCATCAGGACGTTGTTCCTGTAACTCCCGGCACAGAGGATGATTGGAAATATCCGGCATACAGTGGTGAGGTTGCAGAGGGTTTCCTTTGGGGCAGAGGCGCAATTGATATGAAAAACCACCTTATCGGTGTTTGCGAAGCAGTCGAAACTCTTCTTGAAGAAGGCTATGTTCCCGAAAGAGATGTATATCTTTGCTTCGGTCATAATGAAGAGGTTATGGCAGAGGGTGAAATCTGCGGTGCTGACTGTATGATGCGCTGGTTCAAGGAGAGAGGAATCAGACTTGACAGCGTTCTTGACGAAGGTGGTGCAATCCTTGAAGCGAAGGTTGATAAGGTTATTGACGGTCACCTTGCAGGTGTTGGTATTGCAGAAAAAGGTCACGTTGATTTTGAAATCTCCGTTAATGCAAAGGGTGGTCACTCCTCTCAACCACCCAAGCACAGCGCTTTAGGTGAGCTTTCAAGAATTGTTTGTAAATTGGAGAAAAATCAGTTTAAAGCAGAGCTTACACCTCAGCTTTATTCACTTTTTAATGAAATCGGTAAAAACACAACTTATCCTGTAAGATGTGTTATGTCTAATCTTCCTGTTCTTAAACCTCTCATTACAAAGGTTTGCTCTGAAATTCCTCCCGTTGCATCAATGATGAGAACAACAACTGCGGTTACAATGGCAAACGGTAGCCCCGCTCCTAACGTTTTACCACAGAAGGCAACCGTTAATGTGAATTTCCGTATTATGCCCGGTCAGACTATTGAGGATGTTGAAAAGCATATAAGAAAATATGCAGGTCCTAAAGCGGAAGTTAAAATGGTAAGCGGTAAAAATCCTTCAAAGATTTCTCCCACTGATTCAAGAGCCTTTAATGCTATCAGCAAAATCTGCAAGGAAATGGATCCCAAGGCAATTGTTGCACCTTATCTTGTTATGGGCGGAACGGATGCCCGTCAGTATGAGGATGTTTGCGATAATATTTATCGTTATTCTCCATTCCTTATGGATACTGCACTTCTCCTTACAACCCACGGAACTAACGAAAGGATTCCTGTTTCGTCGCTTAAAGACGGAGTCATTTTCTTTAAAAAATACATTAAAGCCCTTACTAATGACTGATGTTTTATAAACTACGCTAATCGCAAATGTATCATATTTTTGGGAGTTTTTTATGAATATATTGCTTCTTTTCAGAAAGATTAAATTTCAATTAGGTAAAATCAGAACAATGATTTTGCCCAAACAACCTAAAATGAAATTTATTTATGCATTTTTCTTTAAATATTTCAGTGTAAAAAAGGATACTATATTGGTGGAATCTTTTCACGGTTCCAATATTTCCGATTCAAGTCTTGCACTTGTTCGTGAAATATTAAAGTCATATCCGGGTAAATACAAGATTTACTATGGTTCAATAGATAAAAATCGCCACCAAAAATTCATTGATGATATAGGCTTGAAGGTAGAGTTAGTTGATGTTAATTCTTTTTACTACACAAAAATTCTTGCAACAAGCGAATATCTAATCAACAATAGCTCTTTTCCTGTGTATTTTGTAAAGCGAAATGAGCAGAAATATATTCAGACCTGGCACGGTACACCTTTAAAAACCTTGGGTAAGGATATGCGCTTGGGTATTGAGTCAATGTATAATGTTCAGCATAACTTTTTACAGGCTGACTTTATTACTTTCCCGAATGATTTTACCAGAGATGTAATGATGGATTGCTATAACCTTAATCCGCTTTATACGGGTAAGGTGGTTATGGCAGGCTATCCAAGAAATGAAATATTCTTTGATGCTCAAAGCGGAATTGATTTAAAGAAAAAATTAGGTCTTGAAAATAAAACCGTGTATGGCTATATGCCTACTTGGCGTGGCAAGAGTAATGCTGACATCAGTACCGAGGTTTACAGGAAAAATATTGCTGCTATTTTCAAGAAGCTTGATAAAAAATTGAATGAGAATCAAGTGCTTTTTGTGAATTTCCATCCGATTCTCAAAAATGCCGTTTCTCTTGATAAATATAAGCATATCAAGCCCTTTCCACAGGGTGTGGACAACTATTCCTTCCTTAATTGTTGCGATGCACTTATAACGGATTATTCATCTGTCTTCTTTGATTATTCTCTTACTAAAAAGCCTATAATTCTCTTTATGTACGACTACGACGACTATATGAGCGAGCGTGGTATGTATATGGATGTGGCAACATTACCTTTCACTAAAATATATGATGTGGACGAGTTTATACAGACTCTTTCTGCTGAAAGCTTTATGTCTGCGTCCTATGAAGATACAGAATATTTCGAAAAATTCTTTAAATATGATTCGCCTGATGTGAGCAAGAAGCTTCTAAAGCTTTTGTTTGATGGTGATGAAGGTGACCTTTGTGTTACAGATTATTCTCATAATACAAAAAAACCTTTAAAGGTAATTCATCCACAGGTTTTGCGAAGCTATGCGGACCTTAACACAATTTCTAAGGTTGCCGATGACAATACCGTTGTTTATTTTGAAAGACGATGGTTTAAAAATGCGGTTGGCCCCACTTTGCACGATAATTTCAATAATGATTTTAAATACGTTATTGTTACCCGAACAACACCAAGAACATATATAGAAGAAGCTCTTTGTAAATTAGGTGTTAAATCAACATTAAAAAAGGTTCAGCTTCGTGAGGTTAAAAGAACATTTCCCAACTTGAATATTGATCCCGACTTTATTATTGATTATTCAGCCTTTGAAAAGGATTGTGTTGTCAGCCTTTCTGATTTTGTTTATACAGATGTTAAATCTGTTGAGAAATATCATAAGGATTTGAAAATACACTTTCAAAATAACGGCTATAAGCTTTCTTCAGTTGTGCTTTTAAATAACAGAACTGTAACAAATTCTGTGGAAATCCCTGAAAATTTGAGTAAAGCTGATTTTGTTGTAGTTCCTTTACAAGAGCTTATTGAAAGCTATGAGGTTTATTACAAGGAAAAACGTAAAATCGGTATTGTTGCCGTTTCTGAAAAAACAGGTAAAAAATGTATTCTTTTGCTTTCAAAGAATATTGCTTCTGCTGATAACGCGCAGAAATATGAACAACCGATTCTTGAGGATTATAACCTTGTTACAGATTATTATAAAGAAAATTTCAAAAAGCTTTTCAGTAATGATAATGAAAGAGCAAAGGAAATTTCTCAGCTTTATGATTTAACTGAAACCGATGTAAAGGTTGCAGTTTTGCCTTACTATGATAATGGCGCTCTCACAGTATGCTTTTCTTCTGAAGAGGATTATCTTGAATTTTCCTATGATAGCGGTGATATAAAAACTGTTAAAATCAATGGTAACAAGTGCAGAATTGTAGCAGATTTCCCTGTTGATTCATCAGCAGTGATTAAGGGTGTTGTGCTTAAATATCGTTCAAAGGTTGAAGATGTTTCGATTCCCGTCAGATATACTTCAAAAATTGTAAAAGATAAGTTAAGGCTGACTATTGATATTGAATTTAATGAAAATATGCCCTTGAAGCCTATTTATTGGGATTTGAGAGCAGTTATTGAAAAGTATGGTACAGAACAGCTTATTAAGCTTGAATATAAAAATAAAATATTCTTAAAATATAAGTTTATTGTGTTTAACTGCATTTGTAAAATCAATAAAACTAACATTATCTTTCCGTATCTTGGTAAAAATGGTGTATTATGCTTCTGCTATAAGGAAAACAGCGGTTATGATACAGCTTTAATTAAGCTAAAAGAAGTGCTTGTTTACCTGACATATTATTTCTTCGGTTATTTCTGGAGAAGAAAAAATATTTGGCTTGTTTATGAGAAGTTCTCTAACTATGCCCAGGATAATGGTTATTTCTTCTTTAAATATTGTATGGAAAACCTGACTCCTGCTCAAAAGAAAAATATTTATTATGTTATTGACAAACGCTCTCCTGACTACAAAAATGTGCAGAAATACGATAAAAACGTAATTCAGTTTATGAGTATGAAGCATATGATGTATAGCGTTGCGATGAAAATTTGTATTGCATCTGATTCAAAGCCCCATCTTTATAAATGGCGCTCAACGCCAAGCTTCATAGTAAACGGAATCAACAGAAAAGAAATTCTTTTCCTGCAGCATGGTGTTACCGCTTTGAAAAAGGTTCATACTCTTTTTGGTAAAAAGGGAACTTCTCCTATGAACTATTTTGTCACTACCGGTAAAATAGAGCAGGAAATAGCAGTTAATGAGCTTTTATATACCGAAGAAACTGCCCCCATAACAGGCTTTGCGCGTTGGGATGCTCTCGAAAACAAGGAAGACAAGAATGACAGATTTATTCTTGTTATGCCAACTTGGCGTTCCTGGTTAGAGGATGTTTCTGATGAAGAGTTTATGGAAAGCGATTATTATAATCGTTACACTTCTCTTCTTAAAAGTCCTGAGCTTGCCGATATTCTTAAAAAGGGTAACACAAGAGTTGTTTTCTATATCCACCCAAAATTTGCAGGTTATATTGAAAACTTTAAGGATTTGGTATGCGATAACATTTCTTATGTTCCGTTTGGTCAAGAGCCTCTTAATGAGCTTATGATGAAATGCTCAATGCTTATAACAGACTATTCAAGTGTTTGCTGGGATGTTTATTACCTGGACAAGCCCGTTCTGTTCTATCAGTTTGACTATGATAAGTATTCAGTTGCACATGGCTCATATATAAATATGGAAACAAGTCTTTTCGGTAACCGTTCCGTTGAAGAAGCGGATTTGCTAAAAGACATAGAATATTTTGTCAATAATGGTTTCGTTGAAAACGAAAAGGACAGAATTGATGCTTCAAAGTATTTTGAATACCGAGATAATAATAACAGTAAGCGTATTTATGAGTTCTTAAAAAATAATAACTACTGATAAAATAAGGGGATGTAAAAAAACGATAGGTTTTTTTACATCCCCTTATGGCTTTTTAAAAGCTTTTTATGTTTTTTTCATATTCCGTAAAGAAATTTTCTAAAATTTCACGGTCGTTGTCATTACCTCGTAAACAAATTGAAACGCTTAAATCTCCGTTTATACTCAATGCAGTCATAACCGCACAAGGCTTGTTTTTGGCTGCACCTGCAACGAATGCGGAAACCGGCTTGTTGTCAGCCAGAGAAAAAGCATCAGTATCTATTGCACCAACATTACTGACCGAAAGAACCGGGTTGCGGTAAAACAGCTTTATGACCGGCTCTGCTTGTAAATAAATCATTGTTTTGTAAGCAATGTTCAGAAGCGGTAGTCCGTGAAGTCCCATAAATTCATCCGCTTTTAGTTCTTTCGTTTTTTCACTGACAAGTGAAAGTGTATCTTTTAAATTATTACCTATTTTTTCAATAGCACAATGACTGAAAGAAACGTGATTTGTATAGCCGATAGACGAAGCGTCTTTGATATGGCGCCTTAAATCCGTTGCGCAGGAAACATTTATGCTTTCATCATTATTGAAGCCTGCAACTTTTTTTAGAGCATCAATATAAGAGGCTACAAGCAAATCGTTAACTGTTGCATCTTGAGATTTAGCAAAGCTTATTGCTTTATCAAAGTATTCTCTTTCAATTTTTCTTGAAACTATAATTACATTATTTTCAATTTTATCATCGTTAAAGGGAAAGCGGTGCTTATCGCGATGAGAAACATTAGCGAATTGAAGCTTCGCTTTTCTTTTTAATGATTTATCCATATCTTTATACACATCAGTGTATTTTCTTGAACCCGTAGAAAACGAAAGAGGGGAGTTACCTTTTAAAACATAATCAGAGTAATTTTTACAGAAGTCGCTCCAAAATGCTTTAAAACCGCCACCATCCATACACATATGATTCCATATAAAAAGTATGAAGGTCCTGCCTTTGTGGTAAAATAAACCAATTTTCATCTGTATATTGCTCAAAAGAGGGATTTCTTGTGAAAAGAAATCTTTTTTAGTTGCTTCTATATCGTCAACCTCTTTTGTAATTACAAATTCATTAACGTTGTAATCTGTAATCCTCCAGTAAGGTGATATATAGCTTTTTATTACTTGAGAATGTAAAAATGGGGCACTTTCAAGGGCACATACTGCAACATTTTTAAAAGCCTTTTCATCAACAATAAAGTCATAGTCAACCTCAAATCTTGCCATTCTGTCCATATATTTTCGGCACATAAGATTAACCTTATCATACATTTCGCAGGGTAATTTCTTTTTTATAAGCTTTGGGTTGTCATCTTTGAATTTAATTAAATCTTTAATAATATTTTCGTCAGTCAAGCCCTTTTCCCTTAAAGACTTCGCTTCAAATTCGTAATTTATTTCCATAAAAACCTTTACTTTAATCTATAATAATGTGAGAGAAGAAAAATTCTTTTTTCTCTTCGTTGTCAATAACCTTAATCGGTTTAACTTGGTTAAGATTTGCACCGCGTTTCCTTAATACCTCACGGTAATCATCATACGTTCCGTGACACAAAAATTTCACCTCACAGTGACCCAAAGCACCGCTTTTAATAAGGGGTTCAACCGAAACATTACCCTTACAAAGCATTTTTTCAAATAGCTGATTATATGAAGCCCTCTTTTCTTCGCTTATGGGGGTAGCAGTTTCCACAAAAAGAACATAGTGACCCGGGGATGTTGTTCTGTCCGGATAAATGCTGTAACCGATATATAAATCGCCGGTTTCTTCCGAAAGATTTTGCACGATTTCATCAAATGCCATCTGACTGATTTTTTCACCACTGATATTTGCAATCTGATTAAGTCTGTAACAGAAGGTTACTTTTGGCGATTGATGATAATAGCCTGTAACTTTAATAACATCTTCAATTCTATAACGGTAAAAACCGCTCATATTTGTAAGGATTATTTCGTATTCCTTACCAATCTCAAGGTCTTTTATAGTGAGAAGATTGTCGTAACTGTCGCAGTCAACAGGTCTGAACTCATAGAATCCGTTTTGGGGAAGCATAACGTATTCAAATGAATTGAATTCAATGGGCACTGCCATAAAGGCTTCTGTTGCAGTGTAACCGAGATAATGTATGGGTATATCTTCGCCAATATAACGACGAAGTTTTTTGGCATATAGAGAAAGCGCACCGGTACCCATACCATACATCCAACCAACATTGGGCCATATTCGAGGAATGATGGGTGAAACGTCAAAACCTTTGCAGAACTCTTTTCTCAATTCTTCCGCTCTTTTGGGATCGGGCTTGAGTTTTTTATTATATTTTATTCTTAAATCATCGGGAATTTTAACGCTGGGGTTTATAATACCTTTTTCTATATCATCACAAAGCATTTCCCAGTTTTCTTCCATATAAAAAAACATTGATTCCAGTGTTGTAATGAATATTGTACCGAGATAGCTGACTTTTTTGTTGGGTAAAGCAAAACGCAATTTAAGATAATGCATATCCATATCAGTTTCGGGAGCAGGAAAAAGTACTTCTTTAGGTGATGTGGCAATAAAAGGAACAAGAGGACGAAGATTTAAAAGGGGAATTGATGAAAGGCAACTGATAGTACCACCCTTAACTTTTCTCCTTCCTGTTTCAGCGGTCAAAAGACCTTTTTGCGGTGGTAATGCTCTGCCTTTTTTCAGAAACCATTTGACAGCGCAACCAACAGGCGCAGAAAAACCAAAGCATTGAGCAACCCATTCTGCCCAGAATGAAAGCGGAACCAGCTTTTGCTTACCTGTACTGCCGGAGCTTTCAGTAAATCTTCTTACGGGGAAATTGGTAATTAGACCACGTTTGCCCTCCGCCATCTGCCAAACATATTCGTCATAATCTGCATAGACGGAAAGGGGAACTATTTTCTGATAATCCACAACAGACTTAACATCTTTGAAATTGTTTTTCTTTCCGTAAACGGTTGATTTGTTTACTCTCATAAGACGTTTTATGTTTTTTTCTTGCATTTTCCAAGCTCTTCTTGAATAAATCGCAAGCTTAGTGTGTTCGCAAACACCCAAAAAACCACCAAAAGCTGCAAGGATATAGCCTTTTATATCTATCATATTAACACCGCACTTTAAAAATTATTCAAAGTATTTATAAATTTCAGAATAGCTGTTTATATAGTAATTACAAAATGTTTTAACAATTTCGGGGGACTCTTTTTCAGAGACGTCATTTATACCGACGATATTATAACCTGCTTTATTGGCGGTTTGTATGGCATACAAAGCATCCTCAAATATAAAAGTCCTTTCCTTTTGGGTTCCGAGAAAATCTAAAGCAACGTCATAAATAACGGGTGTATCTTTTCCTGCGCCAACACTTGAACAGGTGAAAATTTCTGAAAAATATTCTCTTATGCCATTTCTTTCAAGTGCTTTTTCAACAAGATGCTTGTCAGTAGCGGTTGCGATACACATTTTAACGTTGTGGCTCTTAAGAAAATCTAAAAATTCCTTAATGCCGTCTTTTTTTACAACCTCATTGAAATAGAAGTCTTGAACTAACGAATTAACCTCATTAACAATGTCCATTACTGTTGCAGTTTGATCAATGTTTTTTATGTAATATTCAGCAGCCTGAACCATACTCATTTTAACAAATTCGTCTTCAACCCCGGGAGGCGGAGTAACACCCTTGTTTTTTAAGAACAACAAACCGATTTCACTCCATATATGCATTGAATCAAGAATGGTTCCGTCAAGGTCAAAAATTGCACCTTTAATATTTTTTAATGAATTTATCTGTTTCATTTTTCTCCTCCTATGCTAAAAGAACCGTTTTGATTTTCCCATATTATAAGCAGTTTGCCGTTGGTTACAGAAATCTTCGCTTGCTTATTTATAAACTTATTGCTGACACCTAATGGGAAATCAGGGCTTAAATCCCCGTTTTTCAACTCATAATATAGATTTTTTATGGTAACGTCATCTGATTTATCAAGAGCAAAAACGGAAATATTACCTATGCAATTATCGTCATATAAAATTTCATTATTTTTTATAACAGTGAAATTTTCGTTGTTGCCCATAAAAACACAGAACCCATCATTTTCTGCAATGTAGGAAGCGGTCTGAATATTTCCTATTGTGTGGTCAAGTCTGCCACCGATGCAACCGAATATGCGAAAGCTTTTATAACCTAAACTAAATGCATGCTTCACCGCCAGAATAGTGTCAGTGTCGTCTTTTTCAACAGGGTGAGTTATAACATTTTTATAAGTAGGCTTATAACCCAAAGAATCGAAATCACCGATAATATAATGGGGTTTAATTTTCAATCTTTCAAGATTTTTTATTCCTGCATCTGCTGCAATAACTAAATCATCATCGTTGATTGTAAAGGGGAATTTGTCAACGGACATTGCTCCGAAAATATAGCAGTACAAAAGCTTCTCTCCTTATATAATTAAACACCGTCGTCAAAGACGGTGCTTTTATTTTAAAATATTCCGTAGGTTATTAAAGACATTATAAGCCCTGCAATGAAAACACCCAATGCTATTATAGGTAAGCATTTTTTAATTCTTAAATCCATAAGCGCCGCAACAAGTGAACCTGTCCAGCCACCTGTTCCGGGTAAGGGAATTGCAACAAAAGCAAGAAGCCCCCATTCTTTATATTTAACAATGGTGTCTTTTTTCTTTTCCGAACGTGCTTCAAGCTTGTCCACAATTTTTGCAAAAAATTTGTATTTTCTCATCCATTTGAAGATTTTCCTTATAAACAAGAGAATAAAAGGAATTGGTATCATATTACCAACATAGCAAATCAAAAAAGCCTGAAGAAAAGGCAAATCAAGGAGCTTTGCTGCAATCATACCGCCACGAAGTTCAAGAATCGGACAAAGTGAAATCAAAAAAGCAACAAGCTGTGGCGGAAAGTCATTTTTGAAAAAATCTACAATGGATGTAACAATATTTTCAACCATTTTATACCTCGCTGATAAAATTGTTTTTTAATAAAAACTCGCGCGCATCTGTAAGAATTGTTTTATCGTTTTCAAACTTAAGGTTTTTCAGCGCATTTTCATACGTTAACCAGACATAATCTTCAATTTCTTCCACTTGAATTCTTGTTTGGGTATCTTTAGTGGAGGCAACGTAAATCTGAACTGTTTTTTGAATACGGTTCTGAATTGAATATTGAGACTTACTGATAAATCCCGGAATGATATCGATGTGCAATCCGGTTTCTTCCAAAACCTCACGCATTGCGGTTTCCTCTAAAGTTTCACCATTTTCAACGTGACCCTTTGGAAAGCTCCAGTTTGAACTGCGCCTGTTACGGATAAGCAGATATCTGTAATCATCATTTATTTTTCTGTAAACAACAGCACCGCAGGAACGCTCATAGAAGCATTCGAGGGAGTATGGACGACCCTCAGTGTAAAACTTAACAGAATTATCAATTTCCCAATTGATGTACCGTTTCGATTTAGGTGAAGCAACGAGGATTTGCTCACCGTTATCTCTGAACTTAATGATTGCAACAACTCTGCCGTCAAAATGCTTAACGGGATTATCAATCCCCAAAATCAAAACACCGCTAACAGGAGAGGAAGCCTTAAATTTGCCGATAGGCTTTCCAAAATTGAGTTTGAAAGTATTTCCGTTGGGCAGAGGTGAACCGACAGGGTCGGTTATGCAAACTCTAACTAATTTGCCTAACATATAGTTAACCTCACGAAATAAAGAAAAATCTAATATACATTATAACTGTTTTGTTTTCCTCTTTCAATATCTAATCAATCATAATAAATAGAAAATAATCGTATTTTTTTACATAAATTGGTATATTTTGCATAGTTTATTCAATATTTTGCACGCGTTTTGTTGAATGTTTAATAGCTTAATGTTATAATTATTAAAAGGGGATGAGCGTATGAAAAAATTTATTTGTCTTTTAGTGGTTTTTGTTTTATTTGCTTCAAATCTTGCAGTTGTTTCTTCTGCATATCACACTTCACGCCTTGAAATAAAAGATTTTATAAGTGATTACGATACTTTCGGAGAAGGGGAATTACCCCTGATTTTTGATAATGCTCAAACATATTATTATAACTCTTCAAAAGGAAAACCGATTTATTCTGCGTATTCGCTTTTGGACGATTGTCAAAAGAAATTTTATAATACTATTGTTAATGCCGATCCGGGAACTTTGAATTTAACAATCAACTTTGATTACGGTGAATTTCTTGTTGAGAACTTTACTCAAGATTATTTGACTGAAATTATGTACGCTGTTATACGGGATCATCCGGAAATATTCTATTTTGATGGTTATAGTGTTACGGGTGGTTACTATTATAATGACGGTACTTGCATTGCAGTTTTGTACTATTATATTTCAATAAAATCAACCAGTACATATACCGAAGAAGTTTTGCCCGAATATTACGTAGCACTGGAAAATTCAGTTAAGAATGTTACAGTAGATTTGTCAAACCGCTATAATTTTGTAAAATCAATTCATGATTATCTTTGCAATAATGCTTATTACCCTGACTTGAATAGCACCGATTATGTTGGTAATGCTCACGATGCTTATGGTGCTTTGGTTGAAGGTAGAACGGTTTGCGAAGGTTATTCTGAAGCTTTTAAACTGGTTTGCGATTATTATAAAATACCTTGTGTTTGTATAACAGGAACTGCAAACGGTGGCGGTCATATGTGGAATGCTGTTCAGATGGATGACGGAATGTGGTATTTGCTTGATATAACGTGGGATGACCAGAATAATTATGGCATATACTATGATTTCTTTTTGGTGGGTTTAAACTCCGTTGATACTTACTTTGGCGGTGAAATTTTTTCCGAAAGTCATATTTCCGACGGTTCAGCTTATTTACCGATTCTTTGTTACGCTTCTGAAGCTTATGATGAAACTAATCATAATACTGGTTTTAAGGCAACCTATAATTCTTTAGCAAAAAATGACGGTAACTATTTAATCCGCTCTTTGTTTGATGCAAGTACAAGTAATATTTATTATAACGGAATTTATGTTGAAGCTGAAAATGTTGTTACAAACGGTATATTTACTGTTCAAAGCGGTGAAAATAACGCTATTGAAATGTGGACCTTAGTTTTAATCGGTGATAGCAATGGCGATGGATCTTCCGACGCTTTGGATTATTCCGAAGCAGTTAATAAGGTTATGTCAGATACTGCTGTTGCTACAGCTTATGATATGGCATCAGATGTTAATTGCGACGGTTATCTTGATGTTATTGATTTAGCAATGCTGAAAATTATAACAAATGGCCTGGAGACTGATATTGTAATAGAATAAAAAACAAGCAGGGTTCTTTGACGAATCCTGCTTGTTTTTATTGATTATAAATTACTGAAATATTCTTTAATTTCACTTGCTTTTCCGCAGGTCATAGGACCCTCGGGGCATTTGAGAACATAGCAACTCGGACCATAGAATTTGAAGATTGTTTTATCAGCCTCACGAAGCTTTTTGAGCATTTCTACGGCAAAATCGCGGATTTCCCACTGGGCTCTGTTGCAGGAACGAAGCTTCATAAATAAAAGTAATTCGCGAGCGTTGATTGTTGTAACAATATCAATAGTGTTACCACTTAACTGAACATAAGCAAGAGTTTCTTCATCAACACCGAGAGCTTTTAATTCCTCATAAATTGCAGCAGTTTTAGTGAATGCTTGACAATATCTCTCTTTTAATTCTTCGTTAACAGCGATAGTTTCGGGGAGAATGTGTCGAGTTCTGTCCGTCAATGAAAGTGACGGAATACCGATTGAATGCATTCTGTGACGAGCGAAATGTGTTAAACAAGAAAGTGAAACGTTATTGATTCTGAATGTAAAGGTAGCAGCCTCCAAAGGTCTTTGGCGTTTAGAGTTAATGACCTTTTCTATAATTGAACTGCACTCGTTATCATCGTTGATAATTTCTTCAATTTGTGCTGTGGGGAGGTTGCAACCCTCAATAAGTGCTGCTCTTGCAACTGCTTTTGAAGCATCGGGTGTATAGCTTAGAAGTTCAACTGCAGGCTCCTCATTAACAAGCTTTTTATCGGGCTTATAAGAATATGTGGGAATGTCTTGAATTGCGGGACGTCTGCCTTCAAAATCCGCGAAAATACCGGGAGTCATTCTGCGAGCTTGCTCCAAAAGTGATTCGCCAAGGGCTCTAAGCTCTTTGTATTGTGAGCCTCTGCCGTAAATCATTGCATAAAGCATATTTATGAGCTCACGGGCATTTAAGGTGCAGTAAAAATTACTGTAAAGTGAATAGGGGAGCAGGAAACGCGCATCTTCTTTGGGTATTCCAGCATCTAAAAAGGCTTGATACTCGCCATATAAATAATCCATATGTTGAATGTATTTATCTTGAACGTTTTTTGATTCAAAGTGAGGGGTGTAGTAGCCAAGCTTTGCAAAGTCAACATACCTTCTTGATTTAACAGTAAATGAAGCAAGACGGAACTCAATAACAAATTGCTCAACAAGAACAGAAACATTCTGAAAAGCAATGTTAAAAACAGTGTGCTCAACTGTTGATGTATGACCGGAACGGGTTACCTTTGAGATTAAGGAAGCATTCTTTTCGGCATCCTTTGAAAGCTCAAAAATTTCAAGTGCAGTGCCGGGTTGGGTAGAGATTCTGCCCGATGCTGCAGGAACTCTTTCACCGGTATCGGTCATGCCTATAATAATAGCTTTTGAATTAGTGTTAAATTCGGTATTCATTTAGTGTACCTCCACTATATTTCGCATAATTGTACATATTTTAACACAATATGTCCGTAATTTCAATATTTTGTTAAAAAAACAAAAAAGCTAAAATTTTCGTGAAAAAAAGCACAAATTCTTTCATATTTATGAGTCTTTTATCTTGAAAATAAAAGCCTGTTATGATATTATAAATACAATTATGGGTGAATGTTGCCTTTTTGCATTTTCCCACCTTTTAAAGGGAGGTTTTTTTATGGCTATTATTAAAAAAGAGGCTTATTTTAACTCTTCAACGGGCGTTAATAAAATTCGCACTTTAATTTGGTTTGACGATGATGTTACTCCTATCGGTGTTTTTCAAATTGCACATGGCGTTTCGGAGCATATCGGCAGATATGATGATTTTGCGTGCTTCCTTGCTTCAAACGGTTTTGTTGTTTGCGGAAACGACCATATCGGTCACGGTCTTTCTGTAAATGACGAAGATGATTTGGGCTTTACTGCGGAAAAAGACGGCTATCGTCGCTTTGTTGACGATATGCATATACTTTATTCTATTATGCACAGGAGATATCCCGAGCTTCCTTATATTCTTTTCGGTCACAGCATGGGCTCGCTTTGTGCAAGAGTTTATGCAAGCTCTTTCGGTACCGAGCTTGCCGGTTTAATTCTTTGTGGCACTACTCAGCTTCCTAAAGGTCTTGATTTTGCAATAAACACTCTTGACAGGTTAGTTGAAAAGTTTGGTCCCAAAACTGTTAACCATACTGCTGCAGGTCTTCTTAATAAATTCTCTTCAATTCAGATTAAAGACAGAAGCTCCGACCTTGATTGGTTGAGTGTAAACAAAGAAAATGTTAAGGCATACAGTGAGGACCCGCTCTGTGGCTTTGAACTTTCTCTTGCAGGTGTTCGTGACCTTGCTGCTATCGGTATTCTCGCTTGTGACGAAATGTGGCCTGCAACAGTTTCCACAGAACTCCCGATAATGATTATTTCAGGTGCCAAAGACCCTGTTGGCTCAAACGGTAAGGGCCCGGTAGCTTGCTCTGATTCTTTAATTGCTTCAGGTCACGAACCCACGGTAATTATCTATCCCGGTGTCAGACACGAAATTCTCAACGAGGACTGTAAGGATAAGGTTTATAACGATATTCTCGGTTGGGTTCAATCTATTCTTTAAGGTGAAAATATTGCAAAAAAATGTTTTTGTATCAAATGAAGAATTAAATATTCAAAAAGACTTTTCTGAAAAGGTGCGTATGATTTTAAATACACGCTTTCCCGAACAAAGTCCCAAAGCATTTGTTCACACCTACGGCTGTCAGGGTAATGTTGCAGACAGCGAGCATATTAAAGGAATGCTCATTGAAATGGGCTATGAGCTTTGTGAAAAGGCTGAGGACGCAGATTTAATTCTTTATAATACTTGCGCTATACGCGAACACGCAGAAGACAGAGTTTTCGGAAATGTTGGCGCATTAAAAAAAATAAAAGCTGAAAAACCACATTTGATTATTGCTCTTTGCGGATGTATGATGCAACAGTCTCATATTGCAGAAAAGATTAAAAAAAGCTACCCGTTTGTTTCATTGGTTTTCGGAACTCATGTTGTTCACAAGCTACCCGAGCTTTTGTCTAAAACTTTTTCAAGCGGTAAACGAGTATTTTGTATTGATGAGAGTGACGGCATTATTGCAGAGGGTCTTCCGTATTCTCGTGACAGTGGTGAAAATGCCTGGGTTTCAATAATGTATGGTTGCAATAACTTCTGTTCTTATTGCATAGTGCCCCACGTGAGAGGCAGAGAACGAAGTCGCAATCCACAGATTATTTTGCAAGAAGCAAAACAGCTTGTCAGCGAGGGTTATAAAAAGATAACCTTGCTTGGTCAGAATGTCAATTCCTATGGTAAGGGTTGCGATTTTGATGTTAATTTTGCAGAGCTTATCAGAAAAATTGATGCTGTTGACGGTGATTTTACATTTGATTTTATGACTTCTCATCCCCGTGATTGTAGCTTTGAGCTTATTGATGTTTTAAGTGAAAGTAAGCACTTTTGCGGACATCTGCATTTACCTGTTCAGTCGGGTAACAACAGAATTCTTAAAGAGATGAATCGCCACTATACCCGTGAGCATTATCTCGAACTCGTTAATTATGCAAAAAAGAAAATTCCTGATGTTGATTTAACTACAGATATCATTGTAGGCTTCCCCGGTGAAACCTATGAGGAATTTCTTGATACCGTTTCGCTTGTAAAAGAGGTTAAATACGGTTCTATGTTCACTTTTATTTATTCGCCCAGGAAAGGTACACCTGCTGCCGATATGCCTGACCCGTTTTCTAAAGAAGAGAAAACGAAGTGGTTTATGGAGCTTTTAAAGGTTCAGGAAGAAATAGCAGGAAAAAACAGTTAAAAAGGGGAATCCCTTTAATATATTTTTAAGGAGTACACAAAAATGACAGTAATTGAACTTACAAGACAGCTTGGTGCTGCTATTCAGCAGGATGAACGCTACAAAGCTTATGAAGAAGCAAGAAAGGCAAATGAAGCAGATGATGCTCTCAACAGTCTTATCGGTAAAATTAACCTTGTTCAGATGAATTATCAGAATGAGGCTGCAAAAGGCGAAGAAGCAAATGCAGAAACAATGGAAGGCTTTGCAAAAGAATTTGAACAGCTTTATCGTGAAATTATGCTTAACGGTAATATGGTTAAGTTTGAAGCTGCTAAAACACAGGTTGACGATATGATGAACGAGATTATGGGTATTCTTGCCTGCTGTGTTGACGGACAAGACCCCGAAACCTGCACACCCCATCAGGAGCATAGCTGTGATGGTAGCTGCGGTACTTGCGGTGGTTGCCACTAATCATAAAAAATCTTAATTTGCTGAGGTAGAAAATGGCTAAATTATCTCCTATGATGGAGCAGTATTTTGAAATAAAAAAGAATTATGCGGACACGTTGTTGTTCTTTAGATTAGGTGACTTTTACGAAATGTTTTTTGATGATGCAAAGGTCGCCTCAAAGGAGCTTGAACTTGTTCTCACGGGGAGAGATTGCGGCCAGGAGGAACGTGCGCCAATGTGCGGCGTTCCCTTCCACAGCGCAGATTCATACATAGCAAAGCTTGTTAGTCGCGGTTACAAGGTTGCTATTTGCGAGCAGGTTGAAGATCCTGCTACTGCAAAGGGTATTGTTAAACGTGATGTAGTACGTATTGTCACTCCCGGTACTGTAATCGAGAGTAATATGCTTGATGAAAGCAAGAATAACTATCTTGCTTCTGTATTTGTTTCCGATAAAGAATGTGGTCTCGCTTTTATTGATGTTTCAACCGGCGAGGTTCACCTTGATTCATTCTCGGATGCAGATACAACAGCAAGAATTATAAATCAGCTTGGTTGTTATTCACCCAGTGAGGTTATAATAAACAAATACGCTTCTTCTGTTAAATCAATCATTTCTTTTGTTAAGGACAGGCTTTCTGTTGATTATCAAATTGTATCGGAGACGCAATATACCGAAGCGGAGCTTAATGATATGATTCGTGCTCATGTTTCCGATGAAAATTCTTTTTCTCAATTTGCGAAAAACAAGAGTCTTTTATATGCTTTTGGTTCTGCACTTATATATCTAAAGGGCGTTCAGAAAAACGAGCTCAAAAACATAAATAATGTTGATTTTTATAATGAAGATAGCTTCTTGACTCTTGATGTTACTGCAAGGCGCAACCTTGAGTTGACAGAAACTCAAATAAGAAGAGAGAAAAAAGGCAGTCTTTTGTGGGTTCTCGACCACACAAAAACTGCAATGGGAAAGCGTCTCATAAGAAACTGGGTTGAACAACCTTTAATTAACTACTCTTCTATTATTTTAAGGCAAAATGCAGTTGAAGAATTAACTGCTGATACAATTTTATTGGATTCTTTAATGACATATCTTTCCGATATGTTTGATATTGAGAGAATTATGACGAGAGTTGTTTATGGTACTGCAAATGCAAAAGAATTAAAAACATTGAGTCAGACTATCGACCAACTCTACAACATTAAGAATTCTTTAAGTAATGTAAAATCAAAAATGCTTTCGGGCATATTTAACGATATTGATTTGCTTGAAGATGTTAATACCTTAATCAAAAATGCTATAACTGATGAACCTCCGCTTTCAGTTCGTGAAGGCGGTATGATCAGAAAAGGCTATAATGAAGAGCTTGATACTCTCCATGATATCGTTGAAAACGGTAAGGGGTATCTCACTGCTGTTGAACAGGCAGAGCAGGAGAAAACAGGTATCAAAAAGCTTAAAATAGGCTATAACCGAGTATTCGGATACTATATTGAGGTAACAAATTCCTTTAAAGAGCTTGTTCCTGACCACTATATCAGAAAACAAACTCTTTCTAATTGCGAAAGATATATAACCCAAGAGCTTAAAGAGCTTGAATCTAAAGTGCTTGGAGCACAGGAGCGAATTGTTCGTTTGGAATATGAGCTTTTCTCTGCAATTCGTCAAAATATTGCTGAACAGCTTGAGAGAGTCAGAAAAACCGCAAGAGCAGTTGCAAACCTTGATGGTCTTTGCTCCTTGGCATTTACTGCTGTTAATAATAATTACACAAGACCAATTATTGACACATCAGATGAAATTATCATTAAAGATGGCAGACATCCTGTTGTTGAGCTGATGCTTGGTGGTGCACCTTTTGTTCCTAATGATACTCATTTAGATTGCAGAGATAACAGGATCGCTATTATTACAGGACCTAATATGGCAGGTAAATCTACATATATGCGTCAGGTTGCCATAATTACTCTTATGGCTCAAATCGGTAGCTTCGTTCCCGCTTCAAGTGCAAAAATCGGAATTGTAGACAGAATTTTTACCCGTGTCGGTGCTTCTGATGACCTTTCAGCAGGTCAATCCACCTTTATGCTCGAAATGACAGAGGTTGCAGATATTTTAAAATATGCAACATCAAAAAGTCTTATTGTTTTTGACGAAATTGGCAGAGGCACTTCTACCTATGATGGTATGAGCATTGCGAGAGCGGTTCTTGAATATACCGCAGATAAAAAGAAAATTGGTGCAAAAACTCTTTTTGCTACCCATTATCACGAGCTGACCGAGCTTGAAAACACAGTTGAAGGTGTTAAGAACTATAACACTTCTGTTAAAAAACGCGGTGATGATATTACTTTCTTGCGCCGTATTGTAAAGGGTGCTGCAGATGGTAGCTATGGTGTTGAGGTTGCAAAGCTTGCAGGCGTTCCCAAGGCGGTAGTGGAAAACGCAAAGAAAATTCTTGCTACTCTTGAGTTGCAGGAAAAGGTTAGTGTTGTTTCTGAAATCAGCACCGCAGAAGAGCCTGAAGATCTGCTTCAGCTTTCATTTTCTTCAGGTGAAAAAGAACAGATTATTGAAAAGCTTAAAAATATTGATGTTAATACACTCACTCCGATTGAAGCTATGACAGTTCTCTTTGAGCTTCAAAAGAGTGCTGAAAGTATATAAATTCTGAATTGAAGGGAGGGCTGTCGATGCCACGCATAAATATTTTACCAAAAAATATTGCTGATTTAATTGCAGCAGGTGAGGTTGTTGAACGCCCTTCTTCTGTTATAAAAGAGTTTGTTGAAAACTCTATTGATGCAGGTTCTTCTAAAATTACCGTTGAAATTAAAAATGGCGGAAAAACTTATATACGTGTTACTGATGACGGCTGTGGTATAGAAAGAGAAGATGTAAAAAAAGCCTTTATAAGCCATGCTACAAGTAAAATTTCCAATATAGAGGACCTTAATGCAATTTCCACGCTCGGTTTCAGAGGAGAAGCTCTCGCTTCTGTTTGCGCAGTTTCCAAAGTTGAACTTTTAACGGCAACAAAGTCCTCGGATTTTGGCACACGTTATATTATTGAGGGTGGGGAAGAAGCTCTTCTTGATGATGCAGGTTGCCCCGTTGGTACAACAATTATTGTAAGAGATTTGTTCTATAATATCCCTGCAAGAATGAAATTCTTGAAAAAGGACGTTCAAGAGGGGAATTATATTGCATCTCTTATGGAAAGAATTGCAATTTCTAACCCTAACATATCTTTTAAATTTATTCGTGACGGAAAATTACAGTTTTCAACACCCGGTGATAATGATTTAAAATCGGCTATTTATTCTGTATTTGGTAAAGAATTTACAGAAAATCTTATTGCTGTTAACAATGAGCAAAACGGAATTTCTGTTAAAGGCTTTGTTGTAAAGCCAACAGCAGGAAGAAGCAGTCGCTCAATGCAGATATTCTTTGTTAACAAAAGATTTGTTAAAAGTGTTGTATTTTTAAGTGCTTTAGAAGCAGCTTACAAAAATTCAATTATGGTTGGTAAATATCCTGCCTGTGTTCTTTTTGTCAGTTTACCCTATGAATCTGTTGATGTTAATGTTCATCCGGCAAAAACAGAGGTTAGATTTTTTGAAGAAAAGAAAGTGTTTGACTGTATTTATTATGGTACTCTATCCGCTCTTCAGGGCGACAAAACGCGTGTTCAGGCTAAATTTTCTGAAGCTAAAATATTTTCAAAGCCTGCCGAAAAAGGTGAACAATTACGAATCACGGAAATTGAGAAGCCTAAAACAATTGAAATAAAAGAATACGGCAAGGCATTAACAGGCGTTGAAAATGTTGTTCATTCACCTGATAAGACGGAACCGAAACAGCTTGATTTCTTAAAGGATGAATATGTAAAGCCGGTTGTAAGCAGTGTTGTAATTGAGACAAAAAAGGCAGAACCTCTTGCTGATACACCAATAAAAACCGAAATAAAAATTGATATTGACAGCGGAGCAAGAGTTGAACCTGTTTTTGATTTTCTTTCGGTTGAAAAGCAGTGTGATGATGCAAACGAAGCTGTTTGTAAACCCCAAGAACAAGCAACAGTAATTAAATCAGTCGACTTCAGATATATAGGAGAAGCTTTCAATACTTATTTAATTGCTGAATTAGATAAAAAACTTGTTTTAATCGATAAACACGCTGCTCATGAAAGAATTTTATTTGAAAAATTCAAGTCCGAAGGTTGCGGTCAGTCCCAAATTATGCTTCAACCGATAACTGTTACTTTGTCACCCGATGAATATAATGCAGTTCTTGAAAATCTTGAACTGCTATCTGATGCAGGTTATGATGTTTCGGATTTTGGTGATAGGTGTGTAAAGGTGAGTGCTTGCCCACCCGAGCTTGTTGATTGCAATATTTCCGATATCATTTCTGAGGTTGCAGGGTATCTTGCAAACAACATTAAAACTCTTATGCCCGAAAAGCTTGATTGGATTTATCATTCAATGGCTTGCAGAGCGGCTGTTAAAGCAGGGAATTTTACTTCTTCTTATGAAGCAGAAAAATTTGTTGAAGCCCTTTTGAAGCGCGATGATATCAGATACTGTCCTCATGGAAGACCTGTTATGGTAGAAATGAGTCAAAGGGAGCTTGAGAAGCAATTTAAACGTATTGTTTAAGGTGATACAGTGAAGAAAAAAGCGATTGTTGTTGTGGGTGCGACCGCTTCGGGCAAAACAGCTCTTGGTGTGCACATTGCAAAAAAATTCAATGGTGAGGTTATCTCTGCCGATTCAATGCAAATCTACAAGGGTATGGATATCGCAACTGCTAAACCTACTTTTGAGGAAATGGAAGGTATTAGGCATCATTTAATTGACTTTGTTGATATTTATAAGCAGTACAGTGTTTCCGCATATTGTGTTGATGCTAAAAAAGCTTTTGACGAAATTACAGAAAAGGGCAAAATCCCTGTTATTGTGGGAGGTACAGGGCTTTATGTGGATTCATTTTTATCTAACACTCAGTTTTTGGAGTCTGCCTGTTCTGAGGATTTGCGAAATGAATTATTTTCCGAAGCAGAAAAAAATGGTGTTTTAAGCCTTTATGAACAATTAAAAGAAATTGACCCTGATGCAGCTATGAATATACATCCCAATAATGTTGTGAGAGTTGTCAGGGCTTTGGAGATATATAAAACAACCGGTAAAACTCTAACTGAGCAAAATCAGTTGTCTCATAATAAAGAATCTGATATTAGTCCGTTATATATCGGTATCAATTATTCTGACAGAGAAAAGCTATATGAAAAAATAAATTTACGAGTTGACTTAATGCTTGAAAACGGCTTGCTTGACGAAGCGAAGGAATTTTTTAAGCATAATCCCTCAAAAACTGCTTTTAATGCAATAGGTTATAAAGAGTTGAAGCCATTTATTGATGGTGAACTTTCTTTCGAGGTTTCGGTTGAAAATCTCAAAAGAGAAACACGAAGATATGCTAAAAGGCAGATAACCTGGTTTAAAAGAAATAAAGAAATAAATTGGGTCTATGCAGACTTATTGACAGCAGATGATTTGAAAGCTTCTGTTGATGATTTAATAATTAAATATATGGAAGGTGATATAAATGAAGAGCAAAACTGTTAAACGAATAGTTTCTGTTGTTGCAATAGTTTTAGTTATAGTTTTTTTTACTTCATATATTATCTACCACATAGTTAATCAGGCTAATACGGAAATAAAGACTGAATTTGCATTGAAAGAAACTGTTTATGAAACTATTGATACAACGTGTTTTGTAATACGCGACGAGGAATTTATAAAAAGCGACGCACAAGGCACAATGGTTTCTTTTGCAACAGATGGTGAAAGAGTTGCGATGGGTGATACTGTTTCGGTAGTTTTTGATTCTTCCGAGGATGCCGCAACATATCTGAAAACTCAAGAGTTAAAAAAAGACATTGCTCATTATGAAGAGCTGTCCGGTCAAGCAAATTTTCAAACTCTTAATGTAGCTTCGCTTACAAGAAAAATAAATAACGAGCTAACTGATTATCTTGAAGCGGTTGAAAAACGTGATTTTAAAAAGGCAACTGAAGCGGTTGATATTTTCAGGGATTCTGTAACAGGTAAGCAAATTGCAACAGGAAGTTCCCCGGATTTTTCTGATAAATTAAATCAATTAAATGAAGAACTTTCCGCTTTTAATGAGTCAAGCTTAAATTTTACTGAAATTAAGAGTGATAATGCCGGCTATTTTATAAGTGGCTCAGATGGTTACGAGAATACTTTAAAATTTGAAGACATTGATAAATTAACCGTAGATGATGTAAAAAGAGCTATAAAAGCCAAGCCCAATGAAATATCTTCCGATATAGTTGGTCGTACAGTTTCATCATTTAAATGGTACATCGCTTGTGTAGTAGATTCTGACAAAGCTATTGATATTACATTTGACAAGTCCCTTTATATAAATTTTCCCGAATCCGGCATTGAAAGATTGCCTGTAACCCTATACAAAATAGGTGAAAAGACCGATAAGGAAACGGTTGTAGTTTTTTCATGCGATGAAATGAACGAGAGCCTTTCAAACTTCAGAATAGAAGATATTGAAATTATTACGGATGAATACACAGGCTTCAAAATTTCTAATTCTTCCATAAGAAATCTTGATGGTGAGCAGGGTGTATACATTGTTCGCGGAAATTTAATGGGATTTAGAAAAATCCGAGTTATTTATTCCAATGATGATTTTTCAATAGTTGATAATTCCGACAATAGTTCGGGTTATATAAAGCTTTATGATAAGGTTGTAACGGAAGGAGTTGATTTGTATGATAACAAGCTCGTTTGATGAATCGCATTTTTCTGTTATTTCTGAAAATATAAAGCGAATTAAAGCTGAAATTTCAGAGGCTGCTATAAAATCAGGTCGTTCACCTCAGGAGGTTCGACTTATGGCGGTTACCAAGACAGTGTGCACAGAGTATATAAACCACGCTATCAACAATTGCGGAATTGATTTGATTGGTGAAAATAAGGTTCAGGAATATCTTTCGAAAAAGGATTCGCTTAATCTCGATAAGGTTGAAAAGCATTTAATCGGTCACCTTCAAACCAATAAGGTTAAAAAAATTGTTGGCGAGGTTGATATGATTCAGTCAGTTGATAGTTTAAGAGTTGCTCAGAGTATATCTCATGAAGCTTCTAAATCAGGCATTACGAGCAATATACTTTTAGAACTTAATATTGGTGATGAAGACAGTAAAACAGGCTTCGACAAAGTTGAGTTTGAGGAATCCTTAAGTCAGATATCTCAGTTACCTAACATAATAGTTAAAGGTCTTATGACAATACCACCTATTTGCGAAAATTCGCGGGATTTAGAGCGGTATTTTGATAGAATGAACAACTATTACAATGAAATAAAAGCTTGCAGTTATCCGAATTTTGATTTTTCAATATTGTCAATGGGAATGTCGGGTGACTATAAGGAAGCAATTTTACACGGTTCAAATCTGATAAGAATTGGCTCCGCAATCTTCGGAGCAAGAATGTATAAATAAATTTAATTAACGGAGGTTTTTAATATGTCATTTATGGATTATTGGAAAAAATTCACAAACTCAGAGGATGAAGAAGAATTTGAAGAGGCAGTTCAGGAAGAAACTCCTGAAACATTTGAGGCACGTCCTTTCTCAAATGTTTCTTCTTACGATGAATACGAGCGCGAAACACCTCGTGTTGCTCCGAGAGCAAGAAAAAACTCTTCAAGCGATCCCAGCAGAGTTGTTGATGTAAGAACAACTGCTATGTTACAGGTGGTTCTTGTGAAGCCTGATAAATTTGAGGATGCACGTGCAATTGCGGATCACCTTAATGATAAAAGAACTGTTGTTCTTAATCTTGAAGCTGCAAGTAAGGATGTTTCGAGAAGACTTGTGGACCTTCTCAATGGTGTTGCTTATGCAAACGGTGGTCAGCTAAAAAAGGTTTCAACAAACACATATATTATAACACCCTATAATGTTAATGTTTCAGGAGACCTTATAGATGAATTGGAAAATACAGGCGTGTTTTTCTAAGAGATATAACGCGGAAGTGGGGAATATATTATGATGACACCGTCAGAACTCAGAGAATATGAATTTAAAGGCGCAGGCAGAAATGCTTATAAATCGGATGATGTTGATAATTTTTTCGGTGAAGTTGCAGTTGCTTACGAAAAGGTTTTCAGAGAAAATGCCGAGCTTGTTAAGAGGGTTGGTTTGCTTGCCGACAGGCTTGAGCAGTTAAAGCAGGATGAAGAGCAAATTAAGCAGGCTGTTATTGGCGCGCAGAAGGCTGCAGATATAATAGTTAAAGAAGCGGAAGATTCTGTTGAGGATATAAAGGCAGAAGCAGATGCAATTCTCGCTGCAGCTAAAGGTGAAGCAGATATAATTAAAGCTGATGCAGAAAAACAAGCTATTGCAGATTCTGATTTGCTTTTATCTATTGCCAGAGATAAGGCTGAAGAAATTATCAATAAAGCGAAGGAAGAGGCGCACGGTATACTTATCGAAGCAAACGATTCTGCAAAAGATACCGTTGGGGCTGCAACAAGAACAATTACAAGTGAATCTCTTCATTACGAAATGCTTAAAAAAGAAGTTTCAGAATTCAGAGCTTCAATTCTTGCTCAGTATAAAGCGCATATCGAATTGATTTCAAAGCTTCCGGAGCTTGCAGTTGAAGAAGCAGAAAAAATTGAAGAAACTGCAGAAGAAACAAATGTAACGGAAGACATCGTTGAAGAAATCTCAGCGGTTGACCCTGAAAATGAAATTATTGAATTTATTGATGATGAAGCTGCAGATGATTTTAGTGTTAATGAAGAAACACAAGATGAAGAAGATGTAGTCGTAACAACCCTTCCTTTTGATTTTTTTGAAGAAAACTCAACTTTAGAGTTCGTTAATGAAGAAGATGCAGAAAAGGAAGCAGAAACCGAACTTGATAATGAGCTTGCAGAAGATGCTTCAGAAGATGAAGTAGAATTTTCTGACAGCGAAGAACCTTCCGAAGAAATAGCTTCTTCGGAAAGCGCTGAAATTAACGAGGATGAAGCAGATACGTCAGATGATAAGGAAAATAATGAAGAGCCTGACGACATCCCGATTTCAAGAGGTTTTACGGTTAATCCCATAAATCTCGAAGATGATGTAGATATTTTTTCTCATATAGAAGATAATAATCGAAAGCCGATGTTTTCCTCCTTTGAAACAATCGACGACGATGAAGAAGATATGCCTGAGGAAGAAACTAAAAAGAAACGCGGTTTTTTCCGCAGAAAAAAATAATGTAAGGTGTAGAGCAGATGTCAGTAATCGTAGCGATATTTTTGTGTTGCGCTTTAATAGGCGTGGACCAGATTATTAAAATATTAGTTATCAATTATTTAAAACCCGTTCAATATATTGATGTTATTGATGGAGTTTTGCGTTTTCGCTATGTTGAAAATACCGGTGCAATTTTCGGTTCGTTTTCTGCTCATACTGCGTTACTCACTATTTTTTCCGTTATTCTTTTAGGCGTTACAATCTTTTTTTTGGTATCAAACAAGAATAAAAATAAATTGGTGGATCTTTGCCTTTTGTTTATGATTTCGGGTGGAATCGGTAACATAATCGACAGAATTCGTTTGCATTATGTTGTTGATTATATTGAACCGTTATTTGTAAACTTCGCGGTTTTCAATTTTGCAGATTGTCTTATAACAATTGGTGCATTCACGTTAATTATTTATTTAATAATTGACTTGGTAAAGGATACAAAGAAAAATAAAAAATCGGTTACGGAAGGAACACAGAAAAATGCAGGAGAATGAATATACCGTTCCTGATGAGGTTGTAGGCTTAAGGCTTGATAAAGCAATAACTGTTTTATGCGAAGAGTTGTCCCGTAATGCTGTTCAACAGTTAATTGATGAGAACAATATTCTTGTCAACGGTACACCTGCAAATAAAAAATATTCAGTAAAAAAGAATGACATAATAACTGTTGTTTTTCCGGAGCTTAAAGAACTTTCCGTTGATGCGGAAAACATACCCCTTGATATTATTTATGAGGATGAGCACTTGCTTGTTGTTAATAAACCAAAAGGAATGGTTGTTCACCCTGCGGCAGGGAATTATAGCGGAACTCTCGTAAATGCTCTTTTATATCATTGCGGAAACTCCCTTTCGGGTATCAATGGAGTTATAAGACCAGGAATTGTTCACAGAATAGATAAAGATACAAGTGGTCTTTTGATTATTGCAAAAACTGACGTTGCCCATAAAGGGCTTGCCGAGCAAATTAAAAACCATAGTTTTACAAGAGAGTATAAAACTGTTGTTGTTGGAAATGTTAAGGATGATAAGGGCACAATTGATGCCCCGATCGGAAGGCATCCGAAAGATAGAAAAAAGCAGGCTGTGACCGATAAAAATTCGAGAAATGCAGTTTCTCATTTTGAAGTTATTGAACGCTTTAACGGTTTCACATTTCTTAAAGTACGCCTTGAAACAGGAAGAACCCATCAGATAAGAGTTCACATGGCTTACAGAGGTACACCTGTTGCAGGTGATACTGTTTACGGAAACCCCAAGAAAAGCTTTGGCTTGCAGGGACAATGTCTTCACGCCGCAACGATTGGTTTTGTTCATCCTGTTACAAAAGAATATCTTGAATTTACTTCTGATTTGCCGGATTATTTCAGTGATTTTCTTAGGAGAATATCATAATGAAAGAAATTTATAATAAATGGTTGCTTGTTTCAGATATTGACGGAACCTTGAATTCAAAGTCAATGAAGCTTCCTGAAAATAATCGGATTGCTATTAGGGATTATGTAAATAATGGTGGCAATTTCACTTTGTGTTCGGGACGTAATTTGCAGTCTTTGTCAATTCATTATAAAAAATTAGGTATCGACACACCTGCTATATTTTTAAATGGTGCGGGCATATATGATTTTAAAACAAAAAACATCTTATATGAAAGTCTTATTTCTGATGTGGGTGAGAGCATCATCTTGGATGTTATTAAAAAATATAAGCTTGTTCAATTAACTGTTTATACTCCTGATAAAATCTATTTAACAACTCGTAAATGTTTTTACGGTTATTTTGTTTCTAAGCTTGATAAATTGGATTTTCAGCTTTGTAAAAAAGTGTCTGATTTACCTCGCGGTGTATGGGGTAAGGCTTCATTTTTCGCAACGAGGAATTTGATTTTTAAGTTAGAAAAGTTTTTTAAAAATGAAACAAACAACAAGTTTTTTGAGTGCTTTAGAACCTCGCCCTTCACATTAGAGGTTGTTAATAAGGGTGTAAACAAAGGTAATGCGGTTCTCAAGCTTGCAGAAATTTTAAATGTAAATAAATCCAACACTGCTGCTATCGGTGATTACTATAATGACGTTGATATGCTCGAAAGGGTAGCACATCCCGTTTGTTGCGGTCAGGCTCCCGAAGATATAAAAGAGATTTCAGAGTATGTTACTTGTCATTGTAACGATGGTGCTGTTGCTGATTTTATAAATTACATACAAACAAATTATATTAAATAATTGGAGGCATATTTATGGATGCAAATTCTAAAAAAGAATTGGCAAAAATCGCTTGTAATGTTCGTATGGGCATTATCGAGGGAACTTTTAATGCAAAGTCGGGGCACCCGGGAGGTTCTCTTTCTATTGCAGAGATATTAACTTATCTTTATTTTAAGGAAATGAATGTAGATGCTGCCGCACCTTTAAAAGAGGATAGGGACAGATTTGTTCTTTCCAAGGGTCACGCTGCTCCTGCGCTTTATTCTGTTATGGCTCAAAAAGGTTATTTCCCTGTTGAAGAGCTTAAAACTCTTCGTAAGGTGGATTCCCGACTTCAAGGTCACCCCAGTATGAATTATCTGCCGGGTATCGATATCAGCTCCGGTTCTCTCGGTCAGGGTATTTCTGCTGCTTGCGGTATGGCTCTTGGTGCAAAGCTTAAGGGCGACGCCTTCAGAGTTTATACAATTTTAGGTGACGGTGAAATTGAAGAAGGTCAGGTTTGGGAAGCAGCAATGTACGCTGCCGCAAAAAAACTTGATAATCTTGTAGCATTTGTTGATAATAACAATCTTCAGATTGATGGTTCTGTTGAGGAAGTTAACTCACCTTACCCGATTCCCGAAAAATTTGTGGCTTTCGGTTGGAATGTTATTGAAATTGATGCTCACAGTTTTGACGAAATTGAAAACGCCTTGAACAATGCAAGAAATTGCAAGGGTAAACCTACCGCAATTATTGCAAAATCTGTAAAGGGTAAAGGCGTTTCCTATATGGAAAATCAGGTGAATTGGCATGGTTCTGCTCCTAATGCAGAGCAATATGAAATAGCAATGGCAGAACTCAAAGCAGTTCTCGAAGGTTTGGAGGGTTAAGTTATGGCAGATGTAATTAAAACCGCAACTCGTGATGCTTATGGTAAAGCTCTTGTTGAGCTTGGCGAAAAAAATCCTAATGTTCTTGTTCTTGATGCAGACCTTGCTGCTGCTACAAAAACAGGTGCTTTTAAAAAAGCTTTCCCTGAAAGATTCTTTGATACAGGTATTGCAGAAGGTAATATGATGGGTGTTGCTGCAGGTCTCGCAACAACAGGTTATACGGTTTTTGCTTCTTCTTTTGCAATGTTTTCGGCAGGAAGAGCATTTGAACAGGTGAGAAATACTATTGCTTATCCTCACCTTAATGTAAAAATCGGTGCAACTCATGCGGGTATTTCAGTAGGTGAAGACGGTGCCAGCCACCAATGCTGTGAGGATATAGCACTTATGCGTTCAATTCCCGGTATGGTTATAATAAATCCTGCTGATGATATTGAAGCAAGAGCAGCAGTGCTTGCAGCTGCGGAGCATAATGGTCCTGTTTATATGCGCTTTGGAAGACTTGCAGTTCCGAGAATCTTTGATGAAGATTATAAGTTCGAAATCGGAAAGGCAGTAACTCTTAAAGAGGGTAGCGACGTAACAATTATTGCAACAGGTCTTTTGGTTAATGAAGCAATCGAAGCTGTAAAAGTGCTTGAAGCAGAGGGAATTTCTGTTGAACTTATAAATATGCACACAATTAAGCCTCTCGATAAAGAAGCTGTTATCAAAGCCGCTAAAAAGACAGGTTGCATTGTAACTGCTGAAGAGCATAATATTATCGGTGGTCTTGGTGATGCGGTTTGTGATGCAGTTTGCGAAGAATTCCCTGTTCCTGTTGTTAAGCTCGGCGTTGAAGATACATTCGGCAAGTCCGGACCGGCTGTTGAGCTTCTCCATATCTTCGGTCTTGATGCTGATAATATTGTGAAAAAAGCAAAACTTGCCATTTCAAAGAAATAATTGAACAATTTTTACTATTTAGTTATTGATTTTATTGTTTTTTTATTGAAAATATTGAAACAGTATGTTATAATAACTAAAGTATTATTTTAAGAATAGGCAGGAGATTATATGGCTAATTGTCCTAAATGCGGTTATAAGCTGAGAATGATTGATATTAAGGCTGAATGTCCCAAGTGTGGCGTTAACCTTATGTATTATAACCATCAAGAAAGACTTGCAGAGGATGCTGATAAGGCTGAAGAAGAGCATATCAAGTTTCAACCTAAGATTGACAGAGTTAAATTTGCATTTGTAGGCACAAAGCTTTCAATTGTTCGTCTTATTTCTTTATTTATTCCTATAGGTATGTTATTTTTACCTTTGGCTCATATAACTGTGAATATGCCTTACAAGAGTATTGATACCGATGTTTCTATACTTAACATTGTTATGGATGTTATTATGGAAATGGACTTTGGTATAGTATTTGATATGATTAGCGGTTCCGATTTAACAAGAGTAGCTTTCATAACGTATATTCTTTCAATATTGTTTATTCTTGTTGCTGCGGTATTTGCGATTTTGAATATACCCTTTGATTCAGTTTCCTGTTCACCCAAGGGTTTCAAACGTAATATAACTCTTTCTTCATGTGGAATCGGATTTACTGTTTTAAGTATCATTTCTTTCTTGATTTTTAACAGTCAGCTTACTTCAACATTCGGTGCAGTTTATTCAGGTAATATCGGATTCGGTTCGTTCCTTGTTATATTAGGTTTTGTTATTATTATTGTTGTTAATATTCTTATTAAGAAGCAAAATATTCCGGTAAAATACAAGGACCTTTCTGAATATATAGATAGAATGGAAAAAAGAAGAGCTGAAATTGCTGAGATGGAAGAAAGGGCCACTCTCGCAAGAGAACAATTTCAAGCAGAAGCAGCCACTTCAAAATAAAATTTGCATAAAAAATGAGTAGTAGCAAGTTTTTTTGCTACTACTTTTCTTTTTTTATAAACCCACAATGCCGGATGCGATAATAATAACCTGCATTTAGCAGGTGGGTGTCCTCTCCGCATTTTCACGCTCCCTTCGTCCGCATATAGCGGGAGGTCTGCAATCCGATGCAGAAGCCCAGACTCCCTTTTATTTGACATAGGGTTAGTATTAGTCGCATTTATCGTACACCGCAGGCATAAGTTATTATATTATCTTTTAATTTAATTATTCTTCATCAAATTCAAAATAATCTGCAAGACGTTCTTCGAAAATTTCACCAATGGAGTTGAATAAATCTTCATCTTCAATAGGCTCAAGGTATGTTTCGCCGTCTTCATCCTCAACAACAGAAAGAATGATTAACTCGCCATCGCCATCAAGAATTTCTTCTGCTTCATTATAAATTGGGAGAAGTGCAATAAATCTGCCATCGTCAGTTTCAATTCTGTCGAGCTCTTCAAAGGTGTGCTCAACGCCTTCTTCATCAACTACCGATACGATATCGGGACCATAGGTATCTTCGTATTTATCTGTCATAGAAATCACCGTATTCCTTTCAATTTACATAATAATTTTAATATTTTTTATAATATAAGTCAACTGTTAATTATTCACAAACTGAAACTTCCCAAGAAAATGTTTTACTTTCTTGAGGCTTTAAAGACATAATACCGCGCTTTTGTGAAATATCAGGCTTCTTGTGGTAGTCATCATTAACACCCCACCAGGGCTCAATACATACATAAGGTGCATCAGGTTTAGCCCAAATTCCCAAAAACGGTGAATCAAAATTAAAACTGATAATCCTGTCGTGCTTGTTGCTTTTAATCTTAATGTTTTTTGACTTCAATCCGCTTAAAATAAGAGCATCATTATCAAACAATGTTTTAGTAAGTTCAATTTTATTTTCTGACATATCAACAGGGAATTTTTCGTCAATTAAAATTGACTCATTGTCTATTCTTTCGGTTAAAAGTTCACTATCTTCCGAAAACTCAAGAAAATCACCGATTTCGCAATTAAAACCTGGGTGTGCACCAAATGAAAAGTACATCTCTTTTTCGTCTGTATTGGTAACAGTGTGTATTACCCTTAAGCCACAGTTAGTTAATATGAATTTAACCTTAAGCTCAAAGTGAAAGGGGTATAAAGCTAAAGATTCGGCATCATCTGTTTGTATAAATGTAAGAGTATCTTTTGTGCTTTCAACAAGTTTAAAAGGTTTTTTTCTTACTATACCGTGTTTTGCCATTGTATATTCATTACCATTTAAACAGTATTTGTCATCAAGAAGTCTGCCGATTATCGGGAAAAGAATAGGGGATTGACCGTACCAAACAGATTCGTCACCAAACCATATATATTCTATTCCGGTTTTCTTTGATTTAAGAGAATTAAGCTCTGCACCCACTTCTTTTACTGCTAAAGAAAAGTTTTCATTTTCTGCTTTATAAATCATAATTTCACCTTCTAAAACAAAGGCATCACACAATAAAAGTGTAATGCCTTTTAAGTTTATTTAATTATATAATAATCGGAATTAACTGTCAATCTTATTCAGCGCTTTCGCTGCTTTTTTTCTTGGAAAGAACAATGTTAACAATGATACCAAGAATAAGAGCTGCTGCGATTGATGTAATTGTAACTTTACCGATTGCCATAGACATACCGCCAATACCGGCAATGAGAATAATAGAAGTTGTGAAAAGGTTTGCGTTATCTTCAAGGTTAACCTTTTGAATCATTTTAAGACCGCTAACAGCAATAAAGCCGTAAAGAGTAATACAAACACCACCCATTACGCAACCGGGAATGGAATCAAGGAATGCAACAAAAGGAGAAATGAATGATACTATTATAGCCATAATTGCTGTACAGGTGATTGTTGCAACAGAAGCATTTCTTGTAATTGCAACACAACCAACTGATTCACCATAAGTAGTGTTGGGGCAACCACCGAAAATGGCACCAAACATAGAGCCAACACCATCGCCTAAAAGAGTTCTTGAAAGTCCGGGTTCCTCAAGAAGATCTTTTTCAATAATTGTTGAAAGGTTTTTGTGATCTGCAATGTGTTCAGCAAAAACAACAAATGCAACAGGAACATAAGCAACGGCTACAGTAGTAATATAAGTAGCATCAAGGTCTTTAATTGCAGAAATACCGTTAAGGAAAGTAAATTGAGGAACTTGTATGAAAGTGTTTACGTTGACACCATCAGCAACAAGTGCCTGGAAGGGAGCAAGATCGATGACAATGAGAGCATCATTACCTGTTTTAATACCGATTACGGTAAATATACCTGCAACAGCATATCCGGCAAGGATACCAATGATAAAAGGAATGAGCTTTGCCATTTTTTTGCCGAAGGTAGAGCAAATTATAACAACAAATAAGGTAACCAAAGCACAAATCACGGAAACCCAAGAATTTGTTGACATTATAAATGAACCGTTTGCGTCCTGAGGACCGTAACTGAAAACATCCTTGATTGCGGCACCTGCAAGCGAAAGACCGATGATAGCAACTGTTGGACCAATAACAACGGGTGGCATCAGCTTGTTAATCCAATTAACACCTGCAAACTTGATAATAATTGCAATAATAACATAAACAAGTCCTGCAAAAATCGCACCAAGAACGATTCCGAGGAAGCCCATAGCTGCACTTACTGCTCCGGCAAATGCTGCAAGCATTGAACTGATAAATGCAAAAGAAGAGCCTAAAAATACAGGGCTTTTAAACTTTGTAAAGAGTTGATAGATAATCGTGCCCACACCTGCGCCGAAAAGAGCAGCAGAAGCAGTCATACCATTACCAACAATTGCAGGAACAGCAATTGTTGCTGCCATAATTGCAAGTAACTGCTGAATTGCAAAAATGATAAGTTGTCCAAATTTTGGCTTGTCGTCAATGTTGTAAATAAGTTTCATATTTACCCCCACTTTTTTGATTTTTATTACTGCCTTTCGGCTAATAACCATATTATTTTTGATAAAGCTTAACACAAGAGCAACCATCAAACTCAGGTAATTGAACTGAAATCAACTCTGAAGTTGAAGTTGGTACATTTTTACCAACATAATCTGCTCTGAACGGAAGCTCACGATGACCGCGATCAACCAGGATAGCAAGCTGAATGCTTGAAGGTCGCCCAATACTAAAAATAGCTTCGATGGCAGCTCTTACAGTTCTTCCGGTAAAAAGTACATCATCAACAAGAATAATATCTTTACCGGTAACATCGAAGGGTGTATCGAGAGGAGAAGCCTCCGGAAGCTCCTGCACCTCAGTTAAATCATCACGATAGTGCTTAATATCAAGCTCACCAACAAATATATTTTTGTTCTCAATTTTTTCAATATTTTCAGAAATCATTTTAGCTAACGGCACACCGCGTCTCTTGATTCCTACAAGTGCTAAATTATTGATGCCTTTGTTTTTTTCAATAATTTCGTGAGCAATACGTGTAAGAGAACGATTGATAGCCGCTTCATCCATTATTTCTGCTTTAAATTCCATAACTACCTCAAAAAAATGCCTTGCCGCAAGGTGCGACAAGGCATAGTACTAAAAACCTTATAGACCTCTCGGATCAACTTAAAAGTTTATTTAAGTTAATTTTAATACGAAAAAGGTCGTTTGTAAAGTATTGAAAAGAGAAAAATGTCGAATAAAAATTTGGTGATTATAACATATATACACCGGATTCTAATTCAACAATCTCTCTATCGTTGGTTTTGATGTATCTGTAAACAGGTTCATCAAAGGTTTTGTAATCTTCAACAGAAAAATTCTTAAGATTTACTGTTCTGATTTTACAGGATTGGTAGTTACAAATATATAACTTATTCTCATAAACATTTAATGAAACAGGATTTAGAAAAGCTGTTGAAGAATCACCGCCGATTCTTAAAACAATTTTTTCTGTGGTAGGGGAGTATCTTATAATGCAGTTGTTTTCAGGTACAACACACCAAATGTACTTACCCTCGGGCACAACACCGCTTATCGGGCAACCTTTATATTGCAAATCGCCTGTCCAATAGAGCTCACCCTTATCATTAAAAAGACCGATTTCACCGCTTGTGTATGCAATAGCAACGTGCTTATTTGGTAAAACTGCCGCATCACAGTAAATAAAATCGCTGAGTTGTTCGGAGATAGCTTCATATTTTTCGCCAAATTTATTTAAAAGATAGGCACCGCGTGTGCTTGCAGTAGGTCTTTCAAGCTTAACATCATAAGTAAAAAAAGAGATTTTTGTTTTTCCGTTTTTTAAAGTATCTTTTCTTGCAACGATAATGCCCTTTGAAAATGGGACGATATCAGCAATATCAATGTCCATTATCTTTTTCATTGTCATTCCTCACAAGAATTAGTAATTTCTTGTACCTGATAACACAAGGTCATAAGCGAGTCGCCTAAATGCACATTTTCAACTGCAACATTTTCATATCTGTGAACAAGGTCATATTGGGTGAAATTCCAAAAACCCTTGATACCTAATGAAACAAGCTTATCTGCGTTTTCACCGGCATATTCAGCAGGAATACAAAGTATGGCAACAACCGGCTTTTCTTTTAAACAAAATTCTTCAAGTTCATCTGAACTCATAACAACCTTGCCACCAACTTTTGTACCGATAACCATAGGATTATTATCAAAAATTCCGACTAAATCAAAACCACGATTTTCAAAATGAATGTGAGTAGCAATAGCGTGTCCTAAATTACCTGCGCCTATCATAATTGCCTTTGATTTATTATTTAAGCCCAAAATTGAACCAATCTCGTTATATAATTGCTCGATATTGTAACCATAACCTTGTTGGCCGAAACCGCCAAAGCAGTTAAGATCTTGTCTGATTTGGGATGCAGTAAGTCCCATCCTTGCAGAAAGCTCTTTTGATGAAATTCTTACAACACCCAAATTCTTTAACTCTTCAAGATATCTGTGATAGCGGGGTAGACGCTTAATAACAGGTATTGAAACCTGATGGTTATTCTCTTTCATAATTAAATCCCTATAAATTTTAAAGTGTTTTTAATGTTTCCATTACGTAGTTACCGAATTCTTCACAGGTGCAACCTGTGTCACGACCGGTAACAGTCATCTTCTTTTCTGTAATCATACAGATGTCAAGTGCTTTTTCAAGCTTGTCTGCTTCTTCCTGATAACCGATGTGTGAAAGAAGAAGAACTGAAGCACGGAGCATTGAACAGGGGTCTGCATACTGACCGCGACCTTCTTTAACCATACGGGGAGCAGAACCGTGAATAGCTTCAAACATTGCGTACTGCTTACCGAGGTTAGCACTACCGGCTGTACCAACACCACCCTGAAATTCGGCAGCTTCATCAGTGATTATATCACCATAAAGGTTGGGAAGAACGAATACCTTGAAATCTGTTCTGCGCTTTTTGTCAACAAGCTTCGCTGTTGTTATATCAACATACCATTCGTCTGTTATTATATCGGGATAGTCTTTTGCAACCTCTTTGCAAAGATTAAGGAATTTGCCGTCAGTTGTTTTGATGATGTTTGCTTTTGTAATGATAGAAACTCTTTCTTTTTTGTTGTTTCTTGCATATTCGTAAGCAAGCTTTGCAATTCGCTCTGTTCCTTCGGTTGTTGTAACAACAAAGTCAAATGCTAATTCGCCGTCAACATCAACACCCTTTGAGCCAACTGCATAAGCACCTTCAGTGTTTTCACGGAAGAAGGTCCAGTCTATATTTTCTTCGGGAATTTTAACAGGACGAACATTTGCAAAAAGGTCAAGTGCTTTTCTCATTGCAACATTTGCACTTTCAATGTTGGGATAGCCATCACCCTGCTGGGGAGTAGTTGTGGGTCCTTTAAGAATTACGTCACAAGCTTTAAGCTCTTCCATAACGTCATCAGGAATTGCTTTCATTGCTTTAGCTCTGTTTTCAATAGTAAGTCCGTCAATATATTTGAAAACTACTTTTCCGCTTTCAACCTCGTCTTTAAGAATGAATTTAAGAACTTCAGCGGACTCTTTTGTAATAATCGGACCAATGCCGTCACCGCCACAAACCCCGATAACGATTTTATCGAGAGCTTTAAAATCCTTAAAATCTTTAGTAGCTTTAATTTTTTGATTTCTTTCATCCTGTTCAATAATAAGCTGTTTAAACTTATTTACTGCATTTTCAATCTGTACTTCATTCATTATTTATTTTCCTCCTTGGTGTAATCGAGCAAGCTACCTGCACAAAGGATGTCGATCTGTCTTTCGGAAACATCGCAAATAAGCTTATACTCTTCGTTTTTAGTAATGTTTTTAAGAGTTATTTCTTTTCCTGCTGTAAGCTCGGCTTTAATTTCGGGGAGTTGGAGCTCATCATCAACTGAAATCTTATCGTAATCATCAGCGTTTACAAAGTTGAGGGGAATAATACCGGCGTTAACAAGGTTGGCTTTGTGAATTCTTGCAAAGGATTTGGTGATAACTGCTTTAACACCAAGATAAAGTGGAACAAGTGCGGCGTGTTCTCTTGAAGAGCCTTGACCGTAATTGTTACCGCCTATGATAATTCCTGAACCTGCTTCTTTACAATGCTCTGCAAAATTTTCGTCACACTGACGGAAACAGAATTGTGAAAGATAAGGTATGTTTGAACGATAGGGGAGAATCTTTGCACCTGCAGGCATAATGTGGTCTGTTGTGATATTATCTTCAACCTTAAGCACTGCTTTAGCAGAAATTGAGCCTGCAAGGGGTGATGTTTTGGGGAAGGGTTTGATGTTAGGGCCGTAATAAACCTCGACTGCTGCTGCCTCTTCCTTTGTTTTTGCAGGCAATTCAATCATATTGTCATTGATAATAAATAAATTGGGAAGCGTAACGGAAATATCATCTGTTAAAGTTGTTGGGTCTGTGAAAACACCTGTAATTGCAGATGCTGCAGCAGTTTCAGGGCTGACAAGATAAACTTTACCGTCAGCAGTACCGCTTCTGCCCTCAAAGTTTCTGTTGAAGGTACGCAAAGAAACACCTGAAGAACAAGGGGATTGTCCCATACCGATACAAGGACCGCAAGCACTTTCGAGAATACGAGCACCGGCATCAATCATATCTGCAAGAGCACCGTTAAGAGCAAGCATATTAAGAACCTGCTTTGAGCCGGGTGCGATTCCGAGCGAAACAGATGGATGCACCTTTTTACCCTTGAGAATTTTTGCAACCTTCATCATATCAAGAAGAGATGAGTTGGTGCAAGAACCGATAAGCACCTGGTCAACCTTTATGTTACCGATTTCTTCAACTGATTTAACATTATCGGGCATATGAGGCATCGCTGCGAGAGGTTTGAGCGTTGAGAGGTCAATATCTATAACTCTCGCATATTCTGCATCAGCATCGGGAAGGAGTTCAACCCAATCCTGTTCTCTGCCTTGTGCCTTCATAAATTCATAAGTTATTTCGTCAGATGGGAAGATAGATGTTGTAGCGCCGAGCTCTGCACCCATATTTGTAATTGTTGCTCTTTCAGGAACCGAAAGTGTTTTAACACCTTCACCACCATATTCAACAACCTTGCCAACTCCACCTTTAACGCTGAGAATTCTCAAAACTTCGAGAATAATATCTTTAGCGGCAACATAAGGTGAGAGTTTACCGGTAAGATTAACCTTGATAACTTCAGGAACGCTTATATAATATGCACCACCGCCCATTGCAACTGCAACGTCAAGACCGCCGGCACCCATAGCAAGCATACCAAGACCGCCACCTGTTGGGGTATGGCTGTCTGAACCGATAAGAGTTTTTCCGGGGATGCCGAATCTTTCAAGGTGTACCTGGTGACAGATACCGTTACCGGGACGAGAGAAGCGAACACCGCGTTTTTTGCAAACGCTCTGTATGAATTTGTGGTCATCTGCATTTTCAAAACCTGTCTGCAAGGTGTTGTGGTCAATATAAGCAACAGATAACTCTGTTTTAACTCTGTCAATATCCATAGCTTCAAGCTCAAGATATGCCATTGTACCTGTAGCATCTTGAGTAAGCGTCTGGTCAATTCTGATACCAACCTCGTTTCCGGGAGCATATTCGCCGTCGACAAGATGGTTTTTAATGATTTTTTCACATAGAGTGAGTCCCATAATCTAAACCTCCAAAAACTTGTTCATTTTTTTAACAAACTTATTCTATATTTATTTCAACTTTTTGTCAATAAAATAAGAAAAATATTAACTGATATTTAATATAAATAAATCTCGACAAAACTTGCACTTTTTTGTTAATTGTGCTATTATGTATAAGTTAATGTGGGTTTAAAAGCTTATTTTTAGATTTAGTGGTTATACTATAAACTGGTGATAGATTATGTATAACGAGCTTTACAAATATTTTGCTTTTACAATGCCAAATCCCGATGATAACGAAAATGGTAATGAGCTTGAAGCTCAAACTGCTTGCGATAAAGAAAGCAACGAAAATGATGGCAGTGTTACCGTATGCCGTAATGGTAAATTTATCCATTGTTTAACAGTAATTGGTCAGATAGAGGGGCATTATAATCTTCCTGAAAACACAAAAGTCACAAAGTATGAGCATATTATACCGCGTCTTGTTGCAGTTGAAGAAAACGATGATATTTCCGGCTTACTTTTGGTTTTAAATACTGTTGGCGGTGATATTGAAGCAGGACTTGCTATTGCGGAGCTTGTTGCAAGTATGAGTAAGCCGACTGTTTCGTTAGTTCTCGGAGGAAGCCACTCTATCGGAATACCTTTAGCAGTAAGTGCAAAGCACTCTTTTATTGTTCCCACTGCATCAATGACAGTTCATCCCGTAAGAATGAATGGTTTGATTATCGGCGTTCCTCAATCCCTTTTATATCTTAAAAAGATGGAAGAACGGGTTTTGGAGTTTGTAACACGAAATTCTCATATAAATGAAAAACGATTTAAAGAGCTTATGCTCAATAACGAACAGCTTGTAACCGATTTCGGTACTGTTTTAAGCGGTAAAGAGGCGGTTGACGAAGGTTTGATTGACGAAGTAGGAGGGCTTTCCGAGGCTCTCAAGTTTTTAGATAAGCTATGTAGCTAACAAGGGAGGTACTAATGGAGATTTTAAAAGCTATACTTCTCGGTATAGTTCAAGGAATAACAGAATTTCTGCCTATTTCAAGTAGTGGTCATTTGTCTTTGTTCAGGCACTTTTTTAATATTGAAACTGAAACCGCAGGATTATTTTCTGCTATGCTACATATCGGCACACTTCTCGCAGTTCTTTTGATGTTTTATAAACCCATTTATGAGCTTTTTGAAGAGTTTATTAAATGTATTTCAGATATTTTTAAAGGGAAATTTACTTTCAATTTTAAGAAGATGTCAGCAACAAGAAGAATGTTGTTTATGTTTGTAATATCTTGTATACCGCTTCTTCTTTTATTGATACCGACGGGTAAAGATACTAATTTGATGGATTCTGTCAATATTTTTTCAACTGACGACAGTGTTTTGGCAGAAGGAATCTGTTTTATGATTACAGGATTCTTACTTGTTTTGGGAACAATTATCAATTCTAATTACAAGAAAAAGAAAAATATTACACCTTTTTCTGCATTAGTTATTGGTATAGCACAATTTTTTGCCGCTTGCTTCCCCGGCATTTCACGTTCAGGCTCTACAATATCTGCAGGACTTTGTTGCGGTATCTCCAAAAAAAATATGATTAGGTATTCATTTATTTTGAGCATACCTGCAATTCTTGCAAGCGGAATTATGGAGTTTAAGGACGCAATGGATGCAGATATTGTTATTCCTGTTTTGCCTCTTATTGTTGGAGTTGTCACTTCAGCCGTTGTGGGTGTTTTTGCTATAAAGCTTTTACAGATATTATTAAAAAGAGATTTATTCAAATATTTTGGTTACTATTGTCTTGTGCTGGGTTTTATCACAACAATAATCAGCGCAATAGAAATATTTTAAGGAGGGGTTGTTGTGGCACAAACTAAAAAAACAAATTCTTCAAGCAAGAAGAAAACAAATACAAACGGCAACAAGGGTAATAAGAGTAATAATAAGAAAACTACCGCAAAAAATTCACTTTTTAGCTCTCAACACAAGCAAGTCGCCTCACTGTTAGGTTGTTTTTTCGCTTTGTTTATGGGTGCAGTTGTGTTTATTGAAGCAGGAAGTCTCTGGGGTATACTCCGAAACTTTTTTTTCGGTTTATTTGGTTTAACAGCTTTTGTAATTCCATTCTTTATCTTATTTGTTTCAATAGTTTCTGCAATAGGGAAGGATACAAGAAAATACAAACAAAAAGTTGCTGAAAGCTTTATTATTTTTGTTTTGCTCGTTTCGTTATTACATATTGTAAATTGTAACACAGAGCTTACCTATGGTCAGCAAATTTCTGAAGCCTATAAGGTTTTCAAGGAATACGACGGTACTGGTATGCGTTACGGCTATGGTGTATTCGGTGCTTTATTCGGTGGTTTACCGCTTTTAATGACAGCAGGTAATAAGCTTGCAGCGGGAATTATTGTAATTCTTATTCTTTTAGCGCTACTTATGCTTTTTACAGGCACAACCATAATAAAGCTCATTTCGTCTTTAAAAAAGCCTGCAGAGGTAGCTGCTGATTATGCTGAAGAAAAAATTGATGATTTTAAAGAAACCTATGAAACCGTCAGCGAAGATATTCACGAAAGACGTGCACGTAATGCAGCAAAACGCCGAAAAGAGAGTAAGCAACAAATTAACCTTGATATTCCGATTGATGATGCAGTGCCTATAGATAAAGGTGTTGAGCCAATTCTTAATTCTTATCCTAACGAGCCTGTTGAGGAGAAAATTGAACTGCTCGGTGACTTTGAGGATGAACCTCCGATTGATGCGCCACCACTTGATGAAATTCTGAAAAAGAAAACTGTTACCGAAACACATTTTGAGGAAGTTGTTGAGGCTTTTGAAGAAGAAACCGAAATTGACGAGGTAGAAAAACAAGATTCTGAAAAAAGCTTAGATACAAAAGAAGTAGCAGAGGAGATTATTCCTAAAGTTGTTTATGAGTTGCCCCCACTTGATTGTTTAGATAAACCTAAATTTAATGGTAATAGCGGTAGTGCTGATGAACTTCGCCAAAGAGGAGAAACTATTGTTAAAACACTTAAAAGCTTTGGTGTTGGCACTCGAATTGTAGATATTTGTCAAAGCCCTTCTGTTACCAGATTTGAACTTCAACCCGATCCCGGAGTTAAAATCAGTAAGATTACGGCTCTTGCTGATGATATTGCGATGAATCTTGCAGCATACGGTGTAAGAATTGAAGCGCCTATTCCTAATAAAAATGCAGTTGGTATTGAGGTTCCTAATGCTGAAAAAGCAATGGTTACTCTTCGTGAAATTCTTGAAAGCTCTTCATTTAAAAACTCAAAATCAAAGCTTAATGTTGCTTTAGGTAGAGATATTCAGGGCGAGGCAACCTGTGCAGACCTTGCAAAAATGCCTCACTTGCTTGTTGCAGGCACAACCGGTTCAGGTAAATCTGTTTGTCTTAATACTATGATTATTAGCTTACTTTTTAATGCAAAGCCCGACGAAGTTAAGCTTATAATGATTGACCCTAAAAAAGTTGAGTTTACAGTTTATCGTTCAATACCACATCTTCTTGTTCCTGTTGTTGCAGACCCGAGAAAAGCCGCAGGTGCTCTTTCCTGGGCAGTTGCAGAAATGGACAAGCGTTATGCTCTGTTTGCAGATAACGGTGTCAGAAACCTACAGGGCTATAATGCTTTTGCTCTTGCAGAAGGTCTTCCGAAAATGCCACAGATTGTTATCATTATTGATGAGTTATCAGACTTAATGATGGCGGCATCTAATGAGGTTGAAGATTCAATATGCCGTTTGGCGCAGAAAGCCCGTGCGGCAGGCATGCATCTTATTGTTGCGACACAAAGACCGTCTGTTGATGTTATTACGGGTCTTATTAAAGCAAACATTCCCAGCCGTATTGCTTTTGCTGTTAAATCTCAAATTGACTCAAGAACCATTATTGATACTCAAGGTGCAGAAAAGCTGCTGGGAAATGGTGATATGCTTTATTGTCCCGTAGGTCTTTCAAAGCCTGTTCGTGTTCAAGGCTCTTATGTTTCTGATGAAGAAATAGAACGCGTCATCGATTTTGTTAAAGCACAGGGTGAGGTAAAATATGATGATGCTGTTATGAAGGAGATTGAGCTTAAGGCAGCCCAAGATGGTAAGAAAAAGGGCTCTGCAGTTGATACGGATAATATGGGTACAGGAGGGGACTATGATGACGAAATGTTCCCAAAAGCAGTCGAGGTTGTTGTTGAAGCGGGAATGGCTTCTACAACACTTCTCCAGCGTAAGCTAAAGCTTGGTTATGCCAGAGCAGCCCGAATTGTTGACGAATTATCTGAAAAAGGTATTATAGGACCCTTTGAGGGAAGCAAGCCTCGTAAGGTGCTTATTACAAAAGAGCAGTGGTATCAGATGCAAGCTAATTCTTCTGCGACAGTGCCAAAACAACTTTCTATTGATGATATAGAGGCTTCTTCGGCACGTCAAGAAGATGTAGAGCGTTTTGACGAACCAAACTACTTTGGTTCAGCGGTAAATAACACTAATTATGATGTTGAGGACGAATAATGGAAATTTTTGTTGAGTATCTTGATGGTGACTATGCAGTTTGCAGGTTACCCGACAGAGCAGGTAATTTAATACGCGTTCCTCTTAAAGAATTGCCTGACGGAACGGCTCCGCTAAAAGTAATTTCTATGAGAGATAACGGTAGTTTCGTTTTGAATGACTATGCAAGAGAGCTGCGTATGAAGAAGATTACTCGGTATTTAAGGTATAAAAAATACTATTTTAAATTGAATTGAATCTCAATATTTTTTCAATTTAGTTGAAGTAATTTATAAAAATGTATTGCTTTTTTTGGAAAAGGGTGATATACTCTTTCAGTCAAAAAACTCACGCAGGGTAGATTATATATGCCGTGTGCGCCGAATGGTGTGGTGTATATGAGTCGAAACCTTGCGGCGGTTTAACAAAAAGGAGGACAAAATTATGTCAGTCGTTTCAATGAAACAATTACTCGAAGCAGGTGTTCACTTCGGACACCAAACCAGAAGATGGAACCCCAAAATGGCTCAGTACATCTTTACTGAAAGAAATGGTATCTATATCATTGACCTTCAGAAGACTGTAAAAAAGCTTGAAGAGGCTTACACCTTCATCAACCAGATCGCTCAGGAGGGCGGCGAAGTTCTTTTCGTAGGTACAAAAAAGCAGGCGCAGGATTCCATTAAGGAAGAAGCAGAACGTTGCGGTATGTCTTATGTTAACGCTCGTTGGCTCGGTGGTATGCTTACAAATTTCAACACAATCCAGAAAAGAATCAAAAGACTTGCTCAGCTCAACGCTATGGAGGCTGACGGCACTTTCGAGCTTCTCCCCAAGAAAGAAGTTATTAAACTCAACCTCGAAAGAGAAAAACTTGAAAAATTCATGGGCGGCATTACAGAAATGAAGAAAATGCCTGCAGCAATGTTCATTGTTGACCCCAGAAAAGAGAGAATTGCAGTTCTCGAAGCAAAGAAACTCGGTATTCCGATTGTTGCTATCGTTGATACAAACTGCGATCCCGATGAAATTGACTATGTAATCCCCGGTAACGATGACGCTATCCGCGCTGTTAAGCTTATTGCGGGCGCAATGGCAGATGCTATTATTGCAGGTCGTCAGGGCGAGCAGACTGTTGCAGCAGAAGAAGTAGCAGAAGAAACTGTTGAAGCTGCTGAATAACTAATTATAATAAGGCGGAAACTATTTCCGCCTTGATAACTTTATAAAGGAGGAAATACCTATGGCATTTACAGCTTTAGATGTTAAAAACTTAAGAGAAAAAACAGGCGTTGGTATGATGGAGTGCAAAAAAGCTCTTACAGAAGCTGACGGTGATATGGATAGAGCATTTGAAATTCTTCGCGAAAGAGGTCTTGCTGCTTCCGAAAAGAAAGCAAGCAGAATTGCAGCGGAAGGTGCTATCATCGCTTATACTGATGAAGATGCAAAAGTTACAGTTCTTCTTGAAATCAACTCTGAAACAGACTTCGTTGGTAAAAACGAAAAGTTCCAGGAGTTTGGTCTTAATGTAGCTAAAACAATTGCAGCAAACAAACCCGCCTCTGTTGAAGCTCTTGCAGATATTGCACTCGTTGGTTCTGACAGAACAGTTACAGAAAATCTTAACGACCTTATTCTTGTTATCGGTGAAAACCTTAAAATCCGTCGTTTTGAGATCATCGAAGGTGATGTTGTAACCTATATTCATGCAGGTGGCGCAGTTGGTGTTGCAGTTAAATTTGAAACAAACCTCAGCGACAAATCAGAATTTGTTGCAATGGGTAAAAATATTGCTATGCAGGTTGCAGCAATGCGCCCCGAATACCTTAGCAAAGAATGTATCTCAGCAGATGAGCTTGCAAAAATGAGATCTATCACAATCGATAGCTCCCTCAACAAACCCGATTCACTTCCCAAGCCCATCCTCAACGCTCTTTTTGATAAGGCTTGCTCTGAAAAACTTTTCAGTGATGAAGATGTTGCTGCATACGAAGAGAATAAAAAGAGTCCTTACCTCTTTAACTTCCTTTCAAAAGAAGCAGTTGCAACTCTTGCACAGCTTGCTATTGCAGGTAAAGAAGAATATATCAATAACAAAATCTTTGCAGGCGCAGTTGAAGGTCGTATCAAAAAGCAGATAAAAGAAATCTGTCTCCTTGAACAGACTTTTGTTCGTTCCGACCTCTTCGACGGTACTGTTGCAGGTTATGTTGCACAGGTTGCAAAAAATAACGGTGCAGATGTAAATGTTGTAAGCTTTGTTCGTCTTGAAAAAGGCGAAGGTCTCGAAAAAAGAGAAGACAATTTTGCTGACGAAGTTGCCAGCATGATGAAATAAGATTTCAATTGAGGGCGGCTTTCATTGAGAGCCGTCCGCATACTTTTTAATTATGTATAAAATGCCAATTTTGGTAAACTATATAAAGTGGTGAGATTATTATGGAAAGAAAAGTCGGTACTGTATCAAGAGGTATTCGTTGCCCCATTATTCGTCAAGGTGACGATCTCGTTGATATCGCTGTAAACAGCGTCCTTGAAGCATCTGAGAGTGAAGGCTTTGAGCTTCGTGACAGAGATGTTGTTGCACTTACGGAGTCAATTGTTGCAAGAGCACAAGGTAACTACGCCACAGTACAGAACATTGCTGATGACGTGAGAGCAAAGCTTGGCGGTGAAACAATCGGTGTTATTTTCCCGATTTTGTCAAGAAACCGTTTTGCTATTTGCCTTAAGGGTATTGCAATGGGCGCAAAGAAAGTTGTTCTTATGCTTAGTTACCCCAGTGATGAGGTTGGTAACTCTCTTCTGACATATGACCAGCTTGATGAAGCAGGAATCAATCCTTATTCCGATGTGCTTACTCTTGAAAAATACAGAGAGCTTTTCGGCGAGAATAAGCATGAGTTTACCGGCGTTGACTATGTTGCTTATTATTCCGATATAATCAAAGAAGCCGGCGCAGAGGTTGAGATTGTTTTTGCAAACCAGGCAAAAACAATTCTTGAGTATACAGATTGTGTTCTTACTTGCGACATTCACACACGTGCACGAACCAAGAGATTACTTAAAGCTGCAGGTGCGAAGGTTGTTTGCGGTCTTGATGATATTCTTACATCTTCCGTAAACGGTGGCGGTTGCAACGAGGCTTACGGTCTTTTAGGTTCAAATAAATCAACAGAAGATACAATTAAATTGTTCCCAAGAGAATGTAACGGACTTGTTAAAGAAATTCAGGCTGAGCTTCTCAGAAGAACAGGCAAACATATTGAAGTTATGGTTTACGGAGACGGCGCATTTAAAGATCCACAGGGTAAAATTTGGGAGCTTGCTGACCCGGTTGTTTCTCCTGCACATACAGATGGTCTTATCGGTACACCAAACGAGCTTAAACTCAAATATCTTGCTGATAACGATTTTAAAGGTCTTTCAGGTGAAGAGCTTAAAGAAGCAATTTCCAACAGCATTAAAGCAAAATCCGGCAACCTTGTTGGCAATATGGCTTCTCAGGGTACAACACCCCGTCAGCTTACTGACCTTATCGGTTCGCTTTGCGACCTTACAAGCGGTTCCGGTGACAAGGGTACACCCATTATTCTTATTCAAGGCTATTTTGACAACTATACTGATTAATTTTTTGGAGGTTTAACTGTTATGGAAATTATTAAAAGACCCGACGATATGCAAAGAATTACAACAGTTGAACTTGCAGAGGCTTTCATTGCCGAACAAGTTGATAAGATTCGTAAACAGATAGGAGACAAGAAGGTTCTTCTTGCTCTTTCCGGCGGTGTTGATTCGTCTGTTGTTGCTGCTCTTCTTATTAAAGCAGTGGGTAAACAGCTTGTTTGCGTTCACGTTAACCACGGACTTATGAGAAAAGGCGAAAGTGAGCAGGTTATCGAGGTTTTCGGTAAACAGCTTGATGCAAACCTTATCTATATTGATGCAACTGATCGTTTTCTCGATAAACTTGCAGGTGTTTCAGAGCCCGAAAAGAAACGTAAAATAATCGGTAAAGAGTTCATCGAAGTTTTCAATGAAGAAGCTCTTAAACTTGATGACATTTCTTTCCTTGCACAGGGTACAATTTACCCCGATATTCTCGAAAGTGACGGCGTTAAAGCACACCATAATGTTGGTGGCCTTCCCGAAGAAATGAAGCTTGAACTTTGTGAGCCTGTTGCTCTTCTTTTCAAAGATGAGGTACGCGTTGTCGGTTCTGCTCTCGGTCTTCCCGATGAAATGGTTTACCGTCAGCCGTTCCCCGGTCCCGGACTCGGTGTTCGTTGTCTCGGTGCTATTACAAGAGACAGGCTCCACGCTTTAAGAGAAGCAGATGCAATCCTCCGTGAAGAGTTTGATAAAGACGGCCTTGCAGGCAAGGTTTGGCAGTATTTCATTGCAGTTCCCGATGTTAAGAGCGTTGGTGTAAAAGATGGCAAAAGATACGAAGGTTGGCCCGCAATTATTCGTGCGGTTAACACTACGGATGCTATGAGTGCAACAATCGAAGAAATTCCTTATGCTCTTCTTCACCATATAACCGACAGAATCACTCACGAGGTTGAAGGCATTAATCGCGTACTTTACGATCTCACTCCAAAGCCTATAGGCACAATAGAGTGGGAGTAATATGTAATCCAACAGAGTGTTGCGATTTCGCAATGCTCTGTTTTACTATGTGTTAATTATTATGCAAAATATATCATTTGAACAATTTAATAACTTACATTTTAAATTATATGAAAATAATCCGATAATCAAAAATCCTCTTAATAGCTTTGTTGTTGCTGACCCAAGTGTAATAACTCCGGCTGTTTCTCACGATGGGTTGTGGCATTTGTTTTGTCATACTTTTTTCGGTGTTTATATGTATAATAGTGCTGACGGCATTAACTTCAGTAAAAAGGGGAGAGTTGCAAAAAATGCAATGCGACCTAATATAAATTATATTAACGGTACATACTATCTTTTTTACGAAAAAACTAAAACACCTATTGAAAATCTTTTTGCGGTTTTTGGCGGTAAATGGAAATCGGAAATATACTGCACAGAGTCAGTTGATTTAAAGACTTGGTCAAAACCTTACTTAGTATTAGGAAACACGAGAGATTACGAGGTTGACGAAAACGGTCAGGCACTTTCAAACCCGTTTTTATTAAATATTAACGGCAAAAACAGACTTTATTATTCTTGTGGTCAGACTTTTATCAAAGATTGCGGTTTCTGTGAGCCGAGATACATTTCTTTTGCGGAAAGTGATGCCATTACTACTGATTATATTGCAAGAATCGAACCAATAATAAAACCCGATAAAGAAACAGAATACCTGAATCTTTGCTCGGGTTGTTTAAAGGTATATAAATTAAAGGATTGTTATATAGGTCTTCAGAACGGTTTGTTTGAAAAGGATGGCAAAAGTCATTCGGCAATTGTTCTTTTAAAATCCGATGACGGAGTAAATTTTGAATTTGTTAAGTACTTTTTAGTACCACAGAAATGCGGTACCGGTAATTGGATGGCGCAATACGTTTATGCTTGTTGCTTAACTCTTTATGATAATAAATTCAGATTATATTTTAATGCACGAAATGTTTCAAATAATCTGATAGGTAGGGAATGTATAGGAGTGTTTGAGAGCGAGTCCACACCACAATTATAAAGGTATTATATTATATTATTTTCATTAACAACATCTTTTACATTTTTTGTTTTTATATCAAAATCTGTATCAAAGGTGTTGTTTTTTATTTCTGCTTCTTTCAGATATTCAAGCCATAAAACGTGCTTTTCACCGATAGGGTTTTTGAATGTATTGTTTTCAAGAATAAGCTTTCCGTGAACATAGCCTTCGAAATTTTTATCCATAACCTTTGGTGTATAACGAATAACAGGTGAATCGGGGTAGGTTTTACCACAGTCACAACTGATAACTTGATTATTTCTGAATATAACCTCTTTTGAATAGCCTGATTCAAACCAGAAATTGCAGTCATCTTCCATAAGCAGAGCAGGGCCCCGCAGCTTATAAAAACGGTTATTTTCGATAATTATTTCGCCACGGGTGGTGCAGAGAATTCCTCGACCGCTTGTTGCACCGAAATCGCAGTTTCTTACATATAAATTCGGTGTCCAAGTTGCATTTTCAACGACATCCTTGTTGATTTCTATTTCGGGTAATGGTCTGTCAAGGTTCAATAAAATGTCGGTATCATTCAGCTTTTTATAAGAAACAACCTTGGTTTTATCATATGGTTGAAGATTATTCCATTTAATAAATTCAAGCTCATCGCCAACCTCAAAAGCCTGAAAGCCCCAGCTTTCATCGTGCATAAAACGTACAATTATTGAATTATTATCATAATCAGCTTCAACTATTCTCAAATGAGTGCCGTGAACATTGATATAATCATCGTGTGCACCCTGCGCCTTGCAATTTTCAACAATTAAATCACCTTTACAACCTGAAAATTGAAAGAAATCTGCGGTGCTGGTAATAGTTCTGTTTTTTGCAGGAGTCAGGTCACAATTTTTAAAGGTAACATTTTCACAGAATTGTGAAACCATACCCAATCCGTGCATAAATTTAACTCTTAAATTCTCAAATCTTAAATTTTTACACCTTTGAAAAAGGCTACCGGTCTGGTCACGGACAATATTTCGGGTCTGGTAAATGCAACCGACCTGAAAATCAGCATCTTTTTTCTTCAAAACAACCTTTAACTGATTGTTTCCTAAATTTTTAACACTTTCAAAATCCAAATCCGCTCTTCTGAAATCTCTGCTGATTTCTGTTTCGGGGTCAAATATTTTAATATGCCTGCTATTCCCAATGTATGAATCCTCCCAATATGGAACTCCATTCAAATCATTTTCACCTTGCCATATTAAATTATTACCTTCAACTCTGTAAAGGCAGTCTTTGTTAATTTCAATAACACAAGTTCCGTTTTCATTAGAAAGAACCTTGAATTCTGCCATTGTGGGGCAAGCATAATCAATGGTAAGATTTTTAATAGTTATATTTTCGCAATTATTTAATAAAATAGGAGTCATTTTGCCGTGAATGAGCAAGGTTGCACCGTTTCCATCAACGGTAATATTCTTTTTAAAGTTTAAATAAAGGGCTGAGAAGCGCGTTCCGTCGGGATTTTCGTGCTTTTTCGCAGTATTTGAGCAATAAAACCCCTTTAAAAAGAAAGAATCATCCTGACGAACATCATATATTTTGTTTTTATCTAAAATTATTATATCGTTATCTTTAATATTAGAAACTAAATTGCAAAATTCATTCATATTAAAACCGCTTTCAAATGAAGATAAATCAATTATACTTAATTAATAAAAAAATACAATGCCTTTTGTAGTAGATATTTTTATTTGTTTATGTTAGAATAGAATAAAGCATTATAAAATGAGGTCTTTTTATGAAATACTTTATTGGTGTTGATTTAGGCACATCTTCATTAAAATTACTTTTAACTGATATTAACGGAAAAGTAATCAATACCGTTACAAAGGATTATTCTGTTTCCTATCCTAAATCAGGCTGGAGCGAACAAAATCCGGAGGATTGGTGGTCTGCATTGAAGATTTGTTTACCTCAGCTTATAAAAGATATTTGCGGTGATGACATTGCAGGTATCGGTGTTGCAGGTCAGATGCACGGACTTGTCATTCTCGACAAAGAAGACAATGTTATTCGCCCTGTTATTCTTTGGAACGACGGCAGGACCAAGAAAGAAACAGAATATCTTAATACTGTTATTGGCAAAGATGTTCTTTCCGAAAATACCGCAAATATAGCTTTCGCAGGCTTTACTGCACCAAAAATTCTTTGGGTTAAAGAAAACGAACCCGAAAACTTCCTTAAAATCAATAAAATAATGCTTCCCAAGGACTACATAAACTATTTACTTACAGGTGTTCACGCTTGTGATTATTCTGATGCATCAGGTACGCTTCTTTTAGATGTAAAAAACAAATGCTGGTCAAAGAAGATGCTTGATATTTGTTCAGTTAAAGATGAGCAAATGCCCAAGTTATTCGAAAGCTATGAGGTAATCGGCTCTGTTTTGCCCGGAATTGCTTCCGAACTGGGCATTAACAAAAAGGCAATAGTGGTTGCAGGTGCAGGTGATAACGCCGCTGCTGCTGTTGGTACTGCAACAACGGGTGAGGGTAAATGCAACATTTCTCTCGGTACATCGGGAACTGTCTTCGTTTCTTCTGAGAAATTCGGTGTTGACAAATTTAACGCTCTTCATTCCTTTGCTCATGCTGACGGCGGTTTTCATTTAATGGGTTGCATTCTTTCTGCCGCATCCTGTCATAAATGGTTATGTGATAAGATTTTATGCGAGAAAGATTATGGTTTGCTCGAAAACGAAATTAATACTGAACTTTTAGGGAAAAACGAGCTATTTTTCTTGCCATACTTAATGGGTGAAAGAAGTCCGATAAATGATATTGATGCGACGGGTATGTTTATCGGTCTTCGTCCCAATACGAGCCGTTCTCAGATGCTATTGGCGGTTTTGGAGGGTGTCAGCTTTGCAATAAGAGACAATATTGAAATTGCAAAGTCTCTTGGAATTGATGTTACTGAGAGTTGCCTTTGTGGCGGCGGTGCAAAAAGCAAGCTGTGGAGAAGAATTTTATCAAATATTCTTAATATAAAGCTCAATATTCCTGTTGCAGAAGAGGGTCCCGGTTACGGCTCTGCAATTCTTGCAATGGTCGGAGCAGGAGAATATCAAAGTGTTTCGGAATGTGCCGAAAAATTAGTGGGCATAAAAGAAACAATTGAACCTGAAGAAGAGCTTGTATCTCTTTATGAGGAAAAATATCAGAAATTCAAACATATCTATCCGACAATAAAACAGCTTTATAAAGATATTAAATAGTATCAAAGTCGCCTTGTAGAATAAAGGAAAGGCAACTTTATATGTTAATTTTTCATTAAGAAGTTCTCCCAATTATTGACTACATTGTTAAAATCTTGTATATTTAAAATAAGATTAATTTATAATAAGTTTTAAGAAGGTGAAGCGATGGATTTTGAAAGAATAAATAATTATACCGTATCAAAAGAAAATGTGTGCCGAAAAAACGATAGTATTGCTCCCGAGCTTTATAAAGAGCACGCTGTTAATAAAGGTCTCCGTGATATGAACGGTAACGGCGTTGTTACAGGCCTTACAAATATTTCAAAAATAGTTTCTTCTAAGATTGTTAACGGAGAAAGGGTTCAGTGCGACGGTGAGCTTTGGTATAGAGGATATAAGGTTCAGGATTTGATTAAAAATCTCGGTGAAAATGAGTTCGGTTTTGAGAAAATTGCTTATCTGCTTTTAATTGGCGAAAATCCTGATAAAAAAGAACTTGATGAATTTAAAAATTTTATCAGTGAATGCAGAACTCTTCCCAATAATTTCACTCGGGACGTTATAATGAAAGCTCCGAGTAGCGATATTATGAATTCAATGACTCGAAGCATTTTAACACTTGCATCTTATGATAAAAATGCAACTGATACAACAATTCCTAATGCTTTACGTCAATGTATTCAGTTGATAAGCGAATTTCCTCTTTTGGCGGTTTATGCATACCACGCTTATAATTATTCCGAGAAGCAGGAAAGTATGATAATTCACCGCCCTGACCCCGATTTATCAACTGCAGAAAATATTCTTATGATGCTTCGTCCGGATAAAAAATACACTAAGACTGAAGCAAAGGTTCTTGATACTGCTTTGATTCTTCATATGGAGCACGGTGGCGGTAATAACTCAACTTTCACAACTCGCGTTGTTACATCGTCGGGCTCGGACACTTATTCAACCATTGCTGCAGCTATGTCCTCCCTTAAAGGTCCGAAACACGGCGGTGCTAATATCAAAGTTATGGAAATGATTGATGATATAAAATCAAATGTTCCGAATTACGATGATAAGGAAGAATTAAGTGCCTATCTTTCGAAAATTATTGATAAACAGGCATTCGATAAAAAGGGGCTTGTTTACGGTATGGGTCACGCTGTATATTCACTTTCAGACCCACGTGAAAGAGTTTTCAGAAGCTATGTTGAGGATTTGGCAAAGGAGAAGGGCAGGGAAAGAGATTTAATGCTCTATGAAAATATAGAAGAGCTTGCACCCATTCTTATTGGACAAAAGAGAAAAATCTATAAGGGTGTTAGTCCCAATGTAGATTTTTACAGCGGTTTCGTTTATGATATGCTGGGTATCCCACAGGAGCTTTATACTGCTATGTTCGCAATTGCCCGTATTGTTGGTTGGAGCGCTCACAGAATTGAGGAGCTTATCTGCGTTGATAAGATAATCAGACCTGCTTATAAGAGCATAATGGAAGAGAAAAATGTATAATATTTCTTGTTGATTTTTAATTAAACTTAATATATAATACCTTTGGTATGAAACTATATTTTAAATTTGAGGTGAAATGATGAAAAAGATTATTTGCAAGTTAGAGTATGATACCGCTAACGCTGAACTTGTTAAAAAGAATACCTTTGGTGTATTCGGTGACCCGGCAGGCTACGAAGAAAGCCTTTATAAAACTGCTGACGGCAAATTCTTCCTTTATGTAAACGGTGGCGAAGAATCACCCTACACAGAAGAAAACATCAAGAGAATGTCTGCAGCAAAAGCTGAAGAGTGGTTAGCTCAATAATTATGAAACGACAGTAGTTTTTCAATTAAAAACTACTGTCGTTTATATTTTTATATAAGTTTTTTACCGTATGCAGCGCCTGTTAGCTTCTCTTGAAGAAGGGTAAAGCCGTTTCGCTCATAAAAGCGCCTTGCACCGTCGTTTTCAATACCGACGATTAACATTACCCCTTTAACATTCGACTCTTTAAGATGGTCACAAAAGGCATTAATGAGCTTTGACCCTATACCCATTGATTGATAATCGGGGAGAATGTCAATATGTAAGTGAGCAGGGTAATCCTCTTTATAAATAGCGTGGTCAAACATTTCTGTTAAGGCTTCTGCAAGAAATCTTCTGTCTTCGATTTCTGCCACACGTTTTATATATTCAGAGAAATTAGCCTGATATGAGTCATAATCTTTAGCACCGTAAACATAGCCAATAGGTACATCATCTTTGTCAACTGCAACAAAGCAGTTTTCGGGCTCTTTTTCAAGATAATAGCGACAGAACATTGCTTCAACATAATCAATTGTTGTTTCAAACCCATCTTTTCCAAGCATATCCTGAAGGCATATATATTTTGTTGCATCAAAATCTTTCTTTTGATATTTTCTGATAGTCATTTGTTTTCTCCTAAAATAAATTTGTTATATTATAGCAATTTAAAACTAAAAAGTCTATTTATTTTTTAATAATTATGTGATATTATGTCATAGAAGGAAGTGATACTATGAAAGAAATAAGAAATGGTGTTTACCCAACAATGATAACACCTTTCACAGATGATAACCAAATCGATTATAATGGTGTAAAAGAGCTTTTAAAATGGTATGAAAGAAAAGGCGTTGACGGTATCTTTGCAATTTGCCAGAGCAGCGAAATTTTCTTTTTGAGCTTTGAAGAAAGACTTGAGCTATTGAAATTTATTATGGCAAATAAGCCTGATGGAATGTCAATAGTTGCCTCCGGACACACTGCTGACGATTTAGATACTCAGATTAAAGAGGCGAAAGCTTTTATCGACTGCGGTATTGATGCTTATGTTTTCATATCTAATCGCTTTGCAAAAGCAGATGAAGATGATGATGTCTATCTTAAAAATATGGAATATGTAGCTTCAAATCTTCCTGAAATTGCTCTCGGTGTTTATGAGTGTCCGTATCCCTACAAACGTGAGCTTTCTCCTTATGTTATGAAGAAAATGACCGAAAGCGGTAAATATCAGTTTATTAAAGACACTTGCTGTAATGTTGGAAAGTTAAAAGAAAAACTCGATATTATTAAGGGAACAGGCGTTAAGCTTTTTAACGCTAATGCTGCAACTCTTTCCGAAAGTATAAAAATGGGATGCCATGGTTATTCAGGAGTTATGGCAAACTTCCATCCCGAGCTTTATTCTGCACTTATTAAAGCTCATAAAGACGGTGATACAGATAGAGCAGAATTTTTACAGAATCTTGTGGGCTATTTATCTGTAACAGAATGCCAATGCTACCCCGTAAATGCTAAATATTATGTTAGTCTTGATGGCGTTAATATCGGCATAAACACAAGATCAAGAAATGTTGCTGAATTTGCCCAGAGCAGAAAAATGGAAATTGAACAGATGTATGCATTAACACAAACAATTAAAGAGAAGTTCAATTTAGATTAAAGAACAAGGGAGAGGTTCAAAAACCTCTCCCTTTTGTTGTAAAAAATATGTTTATTCATTTACAAGGTCAGACATATTGTATATGCCGTTTACTTTGCCGTTGAGAAATGCTGCGGCATTGACTGCGCCTTGAGCAAAAATAGCTTTAGAACGGGCACTGTGAGATAGTTTAACAATTTCGTCATTTCCTGCAAAAATTACTTCGTGTTCGCCAACTATTGTACCGCCACGTACGGAATGTATACCGATCTCATTTGAATGACGTTTTTCTCTTTTTGAATGTCTGTCATATTCAAAATAAGCATCGGGCATCATTTCTTTAACAGCGTTTCCCAGCATTATTGCAGTACCGCTGGGGGCATCAATTTTTTGATTGTGATGCGCTTCAACAATTTCAACATCAAAATCAGTACCGAGAATTTTTGCTGCAGTTTTTGAAAGCTCACAAAGAAGGCTAACACCCAAAGACATATTATAAGAGAAGAAAACGGCAATTTCTTTTGAGGCATTTTCAACCTCTTCAATTTGCTCATCAGAAAGACCCGTTGTTGCAATGACAACCGCTATTTTGTTTTTCTTTGCAAAATCCAACATATCAGAAAGTAAAGCAGGATTCGAAAAATCAATAATTACATCTGCTTTTATGTTGACTTCACTGAAATTCTGAAAAATAGGAAAACCTATTGAACTGTCATCAATAATATCAATTCCTGCAATGATTTCGCAGTCTTTTCTTGAATTAACAACAGAAATCACATTTCTGCCCATTTTTCCGCAACAACCGCTTAAAAGTATTCTTGTCATTTTAGAACATCCTTTTTTAATGGTAGGGGACGGTCAAGACCGTCCCTACACTAATTTTATATCATATTATGTTTTTCTAACACAGACTTAAGGAGTTTTGTATTAGCCTCATTAAGAGGGGAAAGGGGCATTCTGCATCTGCCCACATCAACACCCATCATACACATTGCTTGCTTAACAGGAATGGGATTAACATCGCAAAAAAGTGCATTGCATAAGTCTATATATTCTAACTGCAATTTTGCGCTTTCGGCGGTTTTACCCTCAATTCCAAGCATTGCAATATCGTGAGCAACCTTTGGGGCAATATTTGAAAGAACGGAAATAACGCCCTTTGCACCTAAAGCGGTAAAAACAGTAATTTGGTCATCATTACCTGAATAAAAGTTTAAATCATCACCACAAAGAGCAACCGTTTTAGCGAAAGCAGAAATATCTCCATTAGCTTCTTTGGCGCCGTTTATAAGGGGGAGTTTTGAAAGCTCAAGGTAAGTTTCGGGCTTGATATTAACTCCTGTTCTTGAGGGCACATTGTAAAGAATTATAGGTGTTGAAACACGTTTTTCAATGAATGTATAGGATTCAATAAGTCCGTCCTGAGATGCTTTATTGTAGTAGGGAGTTACCATTAAAAGACCATCAACTCCACATTTTTCGGCATCGTTTGAAAGCTTAACGGCGTGAACAGTATCGTTACTGCCTGTTCCTGCTATAACAGGAATTCTGCCGTTTGTAACTCTGACGGCAGTACGTATTGCCTCAACGTGTTCATCGTAAACAAGAGTCGATTTTTCACCTGTCGTTCCGCAAACAACAATAGCATCGGTTCCGTTTTCAATTTGGTTTTCGATTATTTCCTCAAAAAGTGGGAAATTGATTTTTAAATCCTCGCCTTTGAATGGTGTTACAATGGCAACACCTGCACCCGTGAAAATCGGTTTTTTCACAGCGAAAACCTCCATTTAAAAATTTAGAGTAAACTCTATTATCAATCCATATAACCTTCTGCACAAAGAAGCTCTGCGAGAAGAACTGCACCGCCTGCAGCACCGCGAAGAGTGTTATGTGCAAGGCATACGAATTTATAATCATACTGTGTATCTTCACGAAGTCTGCCGATAGAAACTGCCATACCGTTTTCAAGATTTCTGTGAAGCTTTGTCTGAGGCATATTATCCTCTTCAAAGTAGTGAAGGAACTGCTTGGGAGCAGAGGGGAGCTCAAGTTCTTGTGCTCTGCCTTTAAAATTCTTCCACATTTCGATCATATCTTCCTTTTCGGGCTTGTTTTCAAATCTTACAAAAACTGCGCCCATATGCCCGTCAGAAACGGGAACTCGAATACATTGTGCTGTGAAATGAGGTTCTGTTGCAGAAACGATTTCACCATCAATAATTTTACCCCAGAGCTTAAGGGGCTCTTTTTCGCTCTTTTCTTCTTCGCCACCAATAAAGGGGATTACGTTATCAACCATTTCGGGCCATCTTTCAAATGTCTTGCCTGCGCCTGAAATTGCCTGATATGTGCAAACAACAACATCTTTAACAGTGTATTTATCGTGAAGAGGGAAGAGAGCAGGAACATAGCTCTGTAAAGAACAGTTTGATTTTACTGCAATAAAGCCACGCTTTGTACCAAGGCGTTTTCTCTGAGAATGAATAACCTCAATGTGCTCGGGGTTAAGCTCCGGAACAACCATAGGAACGTCGGGAGTCATTCTGTGAGCACTGTTGTTTGAAACAACGGGACATTCTGCCTTTGCATATTTCTCTTCAAGCTCTTTCGTTTCTGCTTTTGAAAGGTTAACCGCACAGAATACAAAATCAACCTCAGATGCGATTTTTTTGATATCCTTCTCGGCATCAAGAACCGTCATATCAAGATATTTTTCGGGAGTGGGCTCTTCCATGCACCATCTGTCCCCAAGAGCTTCTTTATAGCTTTGACCTGCTGAACGGGAAGATGCTGCAAGAACTGTCACATCATACCAGGGGTGGTCTGCAAGTAAAAGCGCAAATCTCTGACCAACCATACCTGTTGCACCAATAATACCAACTTTATACTTTTTCATTGTGAAACCTCCGTATTGTAAAAAAATACTTGTAAATACTTTATAAATGAATTATAATATTTCAACGATTTAATATATTAACATATTATTGCAACTTAAGTCAATGTTTTTAAAGCATTTATTTTATGTATATTAAGTAATAAATAAAGGAATAACTATGAACAAATCTGATTTTTTCTACCATTTACCTGAACAGCTTATTGCTCAACATCCTCTTGAACCGAGAGACAGCTCTCGAATGATGGTTCTTGCAAAAAACAATGATGAAATTCTTCATAAACATTTTTATGATATTTGCGATTACTTTAATACAGGTGACTGTTTAATTCTCAATAACACCCGTGTTCTTCCTGCAAGAATTTACGGAACTAAAAAAGAGACAGGTGCGGTTGTTGAATTCTTGCTTTTACAGCAGATGGAAAATAATTTATGGGAAACTCTTGCGGGTCCAGGTAAACGCGCCAAGGAGGGTACTGAATTCACTTTCGGTGACGGTATTTTAAGTGCAAAGGTTGAAAGCGTTTTAGAAAACGGCAACAGAATTGTACGTTTTTACTATGATAAAAATGATAATATATACAATATACTTGATAAAATCGGTCAGATGCCACTTCCACATTATATAACAGAAGAGTTAGAAGATAAGGAAAGATATCAGACTGTTTATTCAAAAGAGCTTGGCTCTGCCGCCGCACCAACTGCAGGTCTCCATTTTACTGAAGAAATACTTCAGAAGCTTAAAAATAAAGGTGTTAATATCGGTTATGTAACACTGCACGTTGGTCTTGGTACCTTCCGACCTGTTAAGGCAGAGAAAATTGAAGACCATCAGATGCACTCAGAACATTACCATTTGCCTAAAGAAACCGCCGATTTAATAAACGAAACGAAGAAAAACGGCGGTAGGGTAATTGCTGTTGGTACAACAAGCTGCAGAACTCTTGAAAGTGTTGCTACTTTCTGCGAAGAAATTAGAGAAGACGACAGAAACACTGATATTTTCATTTATCCGGGTTATAAATTTAAGTGTATTGACGGCCTGTTAACTAATTTCCATTTACCCGAAAGCACTTTAATTATGCTTGTTTCTGCATTTTATGGATATGATAAAACTTTTAATGCATATAAAACCGCTGTTGAGGAGCAGTATAGATTTTTCTCCTTTGGCGATTGTATGTTGATATTATAAGAGGTATTATTTTATGTTCAAGCTTATTAAAACCGAAGGTACTGCGAGACGTGGCGAATTTAAAACTGTTCACGGAACTGTTCAGACACCTGCTTTTCAAAATGTTGCAACTTGTGGTGCAATTAAAGGGGGTTTATCTGCCTACGATTTAAAAGATATTAACTGTCAGGTTCAGCTTTGCAATACTTATCATTTACATGTTCGTCCCGGTGACAAATTGATAAAAGAACTGGGAGGATTACATAAATTTACAGGTTGGGACGGACCAATTCTTACCGATAGCGGTGGATTTCAGGTGTTTTCGCTTGCGAGTCTTCGTAAAATTAAAGAAGAGGGAGTTACTTTCAATTCTCATATAGACGGTAAAAAAATCTTTATGGGTCCTGAAGAAAGTATGCAGATTCAGTCAAATCTTGGCTCAACTATTGCAATGGCTTTCGATGAATGTGTGAAAAACCCCGCGGAGTATAAATATGCAAAAGAATCTATCGCAAGAACAACAAGATGGTTGGTTCGTTGTAAAGACGAAATAGAACGACTTAATTCTCTTCCTGATACATTAAATAAAAACCAACTTCTTTTCGGTATAAATCAAGGCGCGACCTTTGATGATTTAAGAGTTGAGCATATGAAGCAGATTGCTGAACTTGACCTTGATGGTTATGCTATCGGTGGTCTTGCAGTTGGTGAACCTAAAGAAGATATGTATCGCATTATTTCTGCAGTTGAACCCTTTGCACCTAAAGATAAAATTCGTTATCTTATGGGCGTTGGAACTCCCGGTAACATAATCGAAGGTGTAAGCAGGGGAGTTGATCTCTTCGATTGCGTTATGCCCAGCAGAAATGCTCGTCACGGACATCTCTTTACTTGGTCAGGTATAATCAATCTTAATAATGCAAGATACGCTAAAGATGATACACCTATTGATATTAAATGTAACTGCCCGACTTGTCAAAAACATTCAAGAGCATATCTTCACCATCTTTTTAAAGCGAAAGAGATATTAGCCATGAGATTAGCCGTTACTCACAACCTTTATTTTTATAATAATCTTATGCAGAAAATACGTGATGCACTCGACAATGGGACTTTTTCCGAATTCAAGATAAAATATGTAAATATTCTTGATACGAGAATATAAATAATTTAAGAATTTTTAAAAAAAGACTTGTATATTTATGTTTTCAAAGTTATAATACCATAGTATGAAATTTTTGGAGGATAAAATTATGAATTTTATTACATTAGCATTATCAGATTTATTTGGCGGCGGCTCAACTGCATCAGCTGATGGCGCAACAACAGGCGGTAGCCCTATGTCTCTTATTCTTATGGTTGGCTTATTCGTAGTTATGTATTTCCTTATGATTCGCCCCCAGAAGAAGAAACAAAAAGAAGAACAGCAAATGCGCGATTCTATTCAGATTGGTGACGAAATTACAACAATCGGCGGTATTATGGGTAGAGTTGTTACTGTTAAAGAGGACAGCATCGTTCTTGAAACAGGTGCAGACAGAGTTAAAATGAAATTTCAGCGTTGGGCTATCCAGACAAATAACACAGCCAACGAACGTATGGAAGCTGAAAGAAAAGCTGCTGCAGATGCTAAGAAGGCTCAAAGCGAAAAAGCTGCTATTGATAAAGCTGTTAACGGCAAAGCAAAGAAAACTAAAAAGGTTGAAAACATCGGCTCTGCTGATGAAATGAAAGCCGAAGAAGCAGAAGCTAAAGCATCTGAAGAAAATACTGAAGAATAATCATATAAAAAAATCTCTCCGCATATCTTATATAAAAAGATGTGCGGAGGTTTTTTTATGTCCGATAATAAAAAAATCGGCGGTTTATTTAAAAAAATTAAACCGTTTATATTTGGTACAATCCAAGGTTTAGCTGTTTTTTTTGCTTTATATTTTATTCTTGCGCTAATATTGTATAAAACAAATTTAGAGTTATCTGTATTATATTTCTTAATGTTTTTGTTTATTATTTTAGGGAGCTTTGTTTGCGCTATTTATACTTATAAAAAGGTGGGAGGCAGGGGATTTTTGACCGGCATAATTTCATCTTTTCCTTATAGTTTATTTGTATTCTTCATTATTTGCCTCATAAACGGTTTTAATGTTTCAAGCAATATTTTTATTGTATTTTTTTTAACCTTGTCCGGTGGCTTTCTGGGCGGTATCACTGCTGCAAACACTAAAATCTAAAGGAGATTAAAAAGTTGAAAAAAAGTGTTGTTATTAAAGCAAAAAGAATTAAGCCTTTAAAGTGGGATTATCAAACAGTAGTATTATTTACTTTGTTTCTATGCGGTGTAATTTTAGGCGTGTTAATAATAAAAAACGGCAGTGAGGAATTAAAGGACCTTCTTAACAATTGTATGAGAAATTATATCTCAACCAAAAATAAAAGTGGTTTTTTAATGTGCTTTTCCGGTATAGTCGCAGTTTTATTGTTATTTGTTTTTCTTGACTTCTTACTCGGATTATGTGCAGTTGGAACGCCACTTGTATGGACTATACCGATTATTTTCGGCATTGTCTGCGGTTGTTGCGTTTCGTGTATGTTAAATATATACGGTTTAAAAGGATTATTGTATTGTATATTGGTAGATTTACTTTGTTACGCAATAACAGCAGCAACTTTAATCAAGTGCTGCTGTGAAAGTACAAAAATGTCTGTGGATTTATTTATGAGTATTGTCGGAAATAATTATAAAACTAACTGTTTATTTAAAGAATACTCAATAAATTATCTGGTTTTGTGTATTCCCATAATAATTGCCGCTCTATTAAATACGGCTTGTTTCAAAATTTTTGCAGGTTTATTCATTTTCGCCTGATGTATCATCTGATGAAATAATTACAGGTCTTTTAGGTGCTTTAATTGTACTCAAGGGATTTGATTCTGCGGCTTTTTGCAGTTGTTCATCCATAATATGAGTGTATATTTGTGTTGTACTTAAACTTTCATGACCAAGCATTTCTTTTATAGCAAGAACATCAACATTGCCGTGTTGATACATCAATGTTGCGGCAGTGTGTCTTAACTTATGTGTTGAAAGGTCTCTGTCTTTCAAACCTGCTTTTTCAAGAGTTGTTTTAACAATATATTGCACTGTTTTAGGGCTTATTCTTGATTTTTGGCGACTTATAAATAAAGCATTTTTATCTTTTACTCCGTCAACAGGTCGAAAGGGGAGATAAGCGTTAATTGCATCAATACAGGCATCATTTAAATAAATAGTACGCTCTTTGTTACCTTTACCTGTCACAACAATCGTGTTATTAGAACGAATGTCACTTAAATTTAATGAAACGAGCTCGGATAATCGCAGTCCGCAGTTTAAAAATAATGTTATAATGCAATAATCTCGCTCTTTAAATTTTCCGTCAACAGAATTTAATAAATCAAGACTTTCATCAAGCGTTAAATACTTGGGAAGAGCTTTTTTTATTTTTGGAGAATCCAACTCTTGGAGAGGGTTTTCATTAAGAACACGCTTTTGAACAGTTAAGTATTTATAAAACATACGAAGGGTTGTTGCTTTACGAGCACGGGTACGCTCATTATTATCCCTGTCATCCTTGCAGTAAACAAGAAACATATAAGCATCATTTAAGGTAACAGAAGAAATAATATCAAGAGTTAAATCATTTATTTCAATTTCTTCAAAAGGAGTGTCCTTTGAAACAAGACCACGATTTCTCTTTAAAAATCTAAAAAAAGTATGTAAATCGTTTGCGTATTCAATAATTGTTAAATCAGAACGATTTTTAATAACACTATTATAATTTAAAAACTCAAAAACAAATGAGGGGAAGATATTTATAAAATCTTCTTTTTTCAAAACAAGCAACCTTCTTATAAAAAATATAGTAATAAATGGACAGAGGACTGTTAACCCTTAAGTATTCTAATTATAACTCATGCAGTTTTATTTGTCAATGACTTATACAAAATTAAAGTTTTGTATAAGTGAGAGGAGGATTGAATTATAATAAAATAGAAACAAAAGCAATTTCTTCTGATTTTAGAATTTCCTTTGCTCTTTAGCCTAATTTATTTTAAAACCCATTCATATTCTTACTCTTTATACTTTTTCATACAAATCAAAATAGCTGATGCTACAACAACCATTGTAATTGTATATCCTAATTTTGCAGCTGCATTCTTTTCAGAATTTTTCATTTTTTAACAAACCTTTCAAAATGTTTTCTTAAACCGTTCGATAGGAATTTTCAATATGAGTTATGTATCATTTCAAAAAAACTGATTAAACGATTTTTTTGTAAATTTTACAGTTTAAGCCTGAATTGACTCTGTCAGCTGAATTAAACCGCCAAAATCACGTAAATATCTATTTTTATTGTAAATCGGTGTAATATTATGAATTTTTAAAAATTCTGATATTAGATTATAATCTTTATGCTTTGATATATCACCACTGAAATAGATTTTATCTTTCGATATTTTACCTGATGCTCCACCCAGGAAGCCTGAATGTTGCTCAGAAAGGTAAACGCTGCCTTGTGAAATCTTTAAAACATCAAATTGATAATTTTTTAACAAAAAGGCGATACCTTCATCTTCTGTAATAACGGCATTTTCCGAAACTATGCATATATTGCAACGCGAATAACCCTGTTTAGTGTTAATTAGCTCAATTCCGTTTTCTTTTGCATAGTTAAGAATTATTTCAGACAAGCTACTCTCTTTACAAATAATTTTATTATCTATATAAGCCGCATTTAACAAAATATCGTTTGGGTAGGGAGATTTTATTTTGTTCTCAAAAACAACTGAATAATCAAATTTTTTTAACGTTGTCTCCCCTATCGAACCATCATTTATAACAATTTTTCCATTTCCGAGATTAAAAGACAGTATATCGGCATGTGAATTTATTTCTTCACAAATGTTATCATTTGCTTTAAGAGTTAAACACTCAATACCCAAGCTCTGCAGTTCTTTTTTCTCCTGAAAATATTTTTCACCAATCAAACAATGCTTCACATTATTTTCGGGTAAATTTGGTTTTTCAATTATTTTAAACATATTATTTAATCAACTGCACATTCAAATGCTTCACGTATATTTTTAACACCGATTATTTCAATTTCCGTAAAATCAGCCTTTGAAAGATTTTTCAGATTTTGTCTTGGTACAATGCACTTCTTAAAACCAAGCCTCTGGCACTCTCTTATTCGTTGTTCGCAGTTGTTGACTGTGCGGATTTCTCCCGCAAGACCAATTTCACCAAAAACAATAGTTGAGCTATTGATAACGCTATCCTTCAAACTTGAAATAAGTGCCAATGCAACTGCAAGGTCGCTTGCAGGCTCGTCCGCACGAAGCCCTCCAACGATATTAACATAACAATCCATATTACCTAAAAAATAACCTGCGCGTTTTTCTAAAATAGCAATAAGCATAGCCATACGATTATAATCGAATCCCGCTGCCATTCGTCGAGGATTTCCGTAGCCCGATGTAGTTGCAAGTCCCTGAACCTCTGCAAGAATGGGTCTGGAGCCTTCTATAAGGCAAGTTACACAGGTACCTGAGATATTTAACGGACGTCCGGAAATCATCGCCAATGAAGGATTAGATATTTCAACAAGGCCCTTGTTGGTCATTTCAAAAACGCCTATTTCATTTGTTGAGCCAAAACGGTTTTTTGTTGCTCTTAAAATTCTATATGTAAGATTTCTTTCACCTTCAAAATATAAAACAGTGTCAACAATATGCTCTAAAACCTTTGGTCCTGCAATATTACCGTCCTTATTTACGTGACCAACAAGTATAATAGAAACATCATTATTTTTTGCGGTACGCATAAAAAGGTTGGTACATTCTCTTACTTGAGTAATACTGCCAGCGGTTGAATTAACGTCAGACAAGCTCATTGTCTGAATAGAATCAATCATAACAATATCAGGCTTTTCTGTACGAATATATTCACAAATTATTTCAGCATCTGTTTCGCACATTATGGCAAGAGCTTCGCTGGTTACACCCAATCTTTTAGCCCTCATTTTAATCTGATAGGCAGATTCCTCGCCTGAAACATATAAAACAGACAAATTGTTAGATAATAATTCGCAAATTTGTAAAAGTATTGTTGACTTACCAATACCGGGATCACCACAAAGTAAAACAAGGGAGCCTTTAACAATTCCACCGCCCAATACTCTGTTAAGCTCCCCTATTCCCGTATTGTAACGTAATTCAGAGCTTGAATCAATTTTAGAAAGAGACAAAGCTTTACCCGAGAATGATGAAAGCTTATTTTTAGAGTCTTTTTTAGAGCTTTCAGTAATAATTTGCTCTTCATTCATTGTATCCCACTCGCCACAGGTTGGACATTTCCCGTACCATTTAGGCGATTCGTAGCCACATTGATTACATATAAAAACTGTTTTAGTTTTTGCCATATTTATTCATTCCTTACAGATAAATAATTTTGAATTCCTAAAGCTATACAAAACGCTATTTCCTTTTGATATTCAGTAGTTGCCAATTTTTTTGCCTCAACCTCATTTGAGAGGAACCCACACTCAACTAACACTGCAGGTTTTACGGCATTATACATTAAATAAACAGAGGTTCCACACTCTTTAATCCGGCGAGTATTTTCTTTTTGTAATGCGTTTACAACCGAATCCTGTATACACTGAGCCAAAACCGAACTTTCAGACGCAGTTTTAGGTGCATAAAACACCTGCGTTCCACTGTATTTTTCAATTTGAAATTTATTTTGGTGTATGCTAACAAAAATAGAGTTATCGGTTTGCTCCATTATTTTCATTCGATTGTGGATATCAGAAACCTTCTTTTCACGAATTGTAGACAAGCCAGCATCCTCTAATGAAGCATCAGTTTCTCTAACCATTACCGTTTTTAACCCAAAAAGGATTAAATATTCTTGAAGATACTTTGAAATATCTAAATTTATATCTTTTTCCAAAGAACCATCTACCGAAACCGCACCGCCATCAATACCGCCGTGACCGGCATCAATAATAACCGTTGGTGGATTTAAGTAGGTTTTTTTGACTGTATTTATGTAATTTTCATTAGGTGAGAGTGTTAAAATAAAAATAATTGCAGATATTAAAACAGATATGCTTGTAAAGATAATTTTTTTCAAATAAATCACCAATAAATTATATGAAAAAGTATCGCTCTTTACCTCTTTATTATATTCTAAAACACGAGTTTTTTCAATATAAAAATCATCTTTAATCAACTACGTGACTAAAGATGATTTTTGTTTTAAGCATATTTTGAAATCATTTGTTTTCTGTCGATTTTTCCGTTGAAGGTTTTAATAATTTCATCAATTACTTCAATTTTTTTAGGAAGCTTATAAGGCTCAAGATTTTCCGTAATTAAATTACGGATTTCAGCTTCGTCAAGCTCTTTTCCCTCTTCAAGCACAACTAATAATTTCAATGAAGTATTGTCACCTTTTATTGTTGGAATAAGCAGACATTCATCAACACATTCTGCTCTCATAACAATCTCTTCAACCTCAACAGGTGCAACTTTCAAACCACCTAAGTTAATCGTATCATTGCTACGTCCAACTAAAATAATTTCACCATTAGGAGCAAAATAACAAAGATCACTCATAACAAGCATACCATTTTTAATTGCTTGAGCAGTTAATTCCGGCTCGTTCCAGTAGCCCTTCATAACTGATTTGCTGCGAATAGCTATAAGACCGGGATTCTCTGCAGAAGCACTCTCCATTTCATTACCGTCATCGTCGAGAATAACAATTTCGCTATAGGAATTGGGTTTACCAACGCTTGAAGCATACTTTGAACCGCCGGAAACACAAAATTCATCTGTACAAACAACGCCGGCTTCAGAACAACCAAAGCAATTATACATATAAACATCGGGCATCAATTTGCGCATTTTTTCTTTATCGGTTTCCGGATATGCAGTTGAGCTTGAGTAAACAAAACGAAGTTGGTCATTAAGCTCTGCGAAATTTTTAGATGCAAATGCAAGAAGAAGATGAATCGCTGAAGGCGGTAAATATAAGGAGGTAACATTATGGTCTTTAATGGTTTTGAAATACTGTTTAAAATTCCTGAAACCATCAAGGAGGCAAGTTGTACTACCAACTGCCATAGCAATGTGAACCTTTCTTAATGCGGCTGCATGATTCATAGGTGTTGGAATAAGCCAAACATTATCTGACTTTATATTTGTAGTTTCAATACCTGCTAAAGCAATGTTAACCTGGTTTGAATAAGAAACCATAACACCCTTAGATTTGCCCGTAGTACCCGTTGTAAAAAGAATTTCTGCAAGGCTCTCGGGGTCCGGTTCAACAGCAGTAAAATTATCGTCAGTTGCTTCAATTTCGCTGATAATCTCGCAAAGGCTCCAGGCACCGGCAAGGTCTTCTCTTTTTTCGAGAGTTACCATTGTTTTAGCGTCAAGTTCATCAGCAATCTCAAGAATACGCTTACTTGGGGAGCTTTTCTCAACAGGGACAAAGGTTGCGCCAAGCAATTGAATTCCATACCAAAAGTAAACATATGACAAAATGTGATCAGCCTCAACAACAATTCTGTCACCTGTTTTAATACCTTTATTTTTTAAATACATAGCAGTTTTTCTGTTAAATTCTGCAAGCTTTTTATAAGAGCATTTTTCATCATTAACAATAACCGCAATTTGTTCAGGAGTTGTTTTGGCAAATTCTTGAATCTTTAATGCTATAGATTTCATAATATTCCTCGTTAAAATAATTTAATCTGCTTCTTCAAGGGCGGCTAACTGTTTAGATTCTTCAATCTCTGCAACCTTAATCAATAAATTAGCTTGGATTCCGTCCCAATCAGCTTTAACATCTTCATCGTTTCGCCTATCGGGTAAATCATATTTTTCATTCAACACTGCAGAAAAAGCATCTGTAAACTTTGTTGCGCCATAAAAATTAGTATGTGCCGAGTTATAAAAATCAGAAGTAAAATCAAAATCAATAGTAATGCCGTCCGGGTCACTTTCATCATAAAAATGTATATATTCAAAGCCCTCATCTTCGAGGATTGAATACACAGTGTTTGCACGACCCATATCTAAAGCATTTCTAATCTGTGGTGAATCGAAAAAAACAACGTTTAAATCATTTTCTCTGATATAGTCAAAAAGCTCATAAAGAATTTCTTCACAAATAGGGTCTAAAGGCTCATAAAGTGAAGCATCATATCCTTTTGGATTCTGATTGACACGCCTAACCATTTTATTGCCAATATAGAAGCCCAAATAATTATGCTCTAAATCGCCTAAGTTTTTTTCTACTCTGTAGCTTTTTTCAGTCCATCTGCTATGGAATTTAATAAAAGAGAAAAATAAGGAAAGATCAAATGAAGCTTTATCGGGTTCGACCTTTTTAATAGATTCCATAGTCTTCAGAGCAGCTTTAATGCGATTAACTGAAAATGGAGCCATAACGTCAAGCAACAATCTTGCTTTAGCATCCATTCTGTTAGTATCAACATTGTCCTGAGTAAACGGACGAATATCAATAATTAAAAGTTCAGGATTCTGATAAGCATATACCTCCTCAATAAGCTCTATATATAAAAATACAGGCATTGAGTTTGTTGACATAGGATACACAGTCATACCATATTTTTCATATGCCTGTGAGGGTATCCAATAGCGGTCTGTTCCGCTTGTACCTACCATCACAACATCAACTGTATCTTTTTTAAAATTTCTGTATTTATAAAAACGTTTACTTGAGTTTTGTGAATTTGTTTCTTCAAACAGGTCGCACAAGCCAACAACCATAATGGCAACACAAACAAAGAAAGCAACTGCACGTAAGAATTGTTTTTTAGTCATAAATGCAAATACCTCCCTTAGAAATTACCATAAATAAAGTCGCTTGCATTATAATCGGGGCCATAAACACCAAATATTAAAATAGAAGCAATCAATAACAAAACTAAACCCCAACGGAACAAAAGGTTCTGCTTTGCAAGTGTTTCTCTGATTTTAATACCGCTTTCCTGCAAAACACCAACTACAAGCAGTACTAAAATTGAGATTATAACAATAGTCATTTCCCTTTCGCTAACACCATAATTGTAAATTTCTCCGTCTAAACCTAAAAGGAAGTCAAAATCAACGCTTGTAAACAAAGCTTTTATCATCAAGGAAGCATCTTTCAGGCTGGGTGCTCTTACAATAATTCTCGAAATGAAAAGAAGAATTGTAGTTCTGAATATCTGGAATATACGGTAACTGAAGGCTTCAGTGTTTATGTGTAACTTTTCAATCATTTTTTTGTAAACGGGAACTAAAGCAACGCTACCGGAAATAAGGAAAGCATTATACAAACCGTTTACAATATATTGAGAAGTGATTCCGTGCCATATACCGATAAGGAAGAAAACAACCATTGGTGCCGCAACTGACGGAACTAATTTTCCGGCATAAGCACCGTGTTTTTTACGCATTTTTTTACTTAATGCGGTAACAGGCTTACAAAGCATTATGGGATAGAATACATATTCTCTCATCCATGCGCCGAGAGACATATGCCAACGACGCCAAAAGTCACCCATAGATGTTGCAAAGAACGGTCTTTCAAAGTTCATCGGTAAATTTATACCCATCATCTGTGCCGCGCCTCTGGTTATATCTGTACCGCCCGAAAAATCTCCGTATATCTGGAAGGAGTATGCAACAACGCCAAATAAAATTTGCGAGCCATTGTAGTCAGTAAAACCATCGGCAAAAACAGTTCCTGCAATAGCTGAAACTCTATCGGCAATAACAAGCTTCTTAAAAAGTCCCCACAAAATAAGAAGCGCACCGTTCTTTAAATTATCATATTCTAATTTATGCGTTTGCTGTAATTGAACACCAACATCACCGAATCTGTTCAAAGGACCCTGAACAACCGACGGGAAGAATGAAACGAACAAGGCAAATTTGCCTAAATGCTTTTCAGCCGCATACTTACCACGACCGATATCAATAAGATAACCGATACTGTTAAAAGTATAATATGAAAGACCTAACGGCACAATTAAATTAACAAACGGAATTGAAGCATCCCATTTAAAAAGGGTGAACATATCGTTAGCAGTGCCTATAAACAGATTGAGATATTTAAGGCAGGCAAGTGTACCGAGATTCACTAAAACAGTTATAACCTGCACAGTATGAATCTTTTTGGCAACCGCTTTTTTTAACTCCCTTTTTTTGTCAACTGTAAGCTCTTCACCGTAAGAATCAATCTTTTTCTGGTTCTTGTTACGCAAGCTTTGCATAAATAAAGCGGCGCAATAGGTAAACAAGGTTGTACCAATAATATATACAACCTGCTCAATGCCGCTATAAAGATAAAAAGCATAGCTGGCTACTAAAAGAACAGCCCATTGAAATCTTTTTGGAACAATGTAATATACAACTATAACCAATGCCAAAAAGAAAAAGAATCTAAAAGATGTAAAAGGCATATCTATCTCCTCAAATATACTCCTTAAAAATTACATTTCGTCAATAAGACGCTCAACCAAAGCAAGAATAGCTTTAGCACTGTTGAAGTTTTCGGGTTCCATATCATCAACAGTAATTGTGATGTCATAAGCATCGCACAATTCGCCAACGATAGCAACAATATCAAAGCTATCAAGGATTTCGTTGTCAATGAGCTTGTCCTCATTTTCAAAGTCAATATCATCTCTAACGGATTTAAGAATTTCTAAAAGCTTTTCCATAATAATTTTCTCCTAAAAAAGTGTATTAGTTAAAAACATATTTTAACTAATACACTATAACATAATTTTCGACCTATGTCAACAAAATACAAACTTTACAAACATACAATACAAACTTTGCAAACATACAAAAAATGTAATTATTTAAACTCTTTCAAATCTTTGGTAAGTAAATTATGCCGAACTATTCTGTGGAGAACAAATGGCTCGCCCACCCTATCAAACAAAGCATTACAAAAAAGAACAGGATTTATTGTAAAATCATTTCCGGCAGGTAATATAAACGATAAGTTAACCGTATTACCATCAAAATTGCAATTAAAATCCAAAAGATGCTCGCAAACATTGATTTGTTTAATATCACGCTTTTTGGTTTTCTTTTCTATAATGATATTATCTTTATCAATTTGAGTTTTTATTTTGCTGTAAAACTCCTTTGAATTTTCAACATTTGGGATTTCCACAGTATATTTCGCCTTGTTAATTGAAAGGTTTTTTTCAAGCGGTTCAGCAACCTCTAAAAACTCAATTCCCGGAACAGTAACTCTGTTAAGTTCAGATAAAACTTTATCATTTGAATAGTTATCATCTGTTAATCGTATATCGAGAACCTCTCTTAAACCCTCAACCCCAAGGGGTAACGGCAAGCCAAAAACAAGATACGGATGAGGATTAAAGCCCTCAGTATACCAAAGAGGAATATCTGTTCTTCTGAAAGCACGTATAAGGCAACGTGTCAAGTCAAGATGTGAAATATATTTGGAGGATTCTTTTTTAGTGAACCATATTCTTATTGAGCGCATCACATTTACCTCCATTTAAAGAATTCGAACCGCAAGCAGAGCATTGTTGACGACAATTGCTTGTTGTTTCTGCTTTTTTTGCTTTCTCGTTTTCAGCAATTAAAAACGATTTTTTAATACCACTGTTAATATGGTCCCAAGGTAAAATTTCATCATAGCTTCTTCTGCGATTTGCATAGAATTCAGTGGAAACACCACAGTCTTCAAAAGCTTTCATCCAACCATCATAATTAAATTTATCGTCCCAGCTATCAAATGTACAGCCATTGTTATATGCGGCTTCTAAAACGTCGCATAGCTTTCTGTCACCCCTTGCAAAAACACCTTCAAGGAAAGTTAAATCTGTATTGTGGAACCTGAAAGTGATTTTCTTTGTAGTACAGGTTTCAAGAAGCAGCTGTTGCTTACGTTTTAATTCATCTTTTGTGTCCTGGGGTTCCCATTGGAAAGGTGTGCAAGGCTTCGGAACAAATGATGATACACCTGCACTTACACTTACGCCTTTACCCTTTGGCTTGTCAGGATTATTATAAAACTCATTAACAACCTTTTGAGAAAGCTCGTTTATACCGATAACATCTGCATCAGTTTCGGTAGGCAAACCAACCATAAAATATAGCTTAACGGCAGTCCAACCGCCAACAAAAGCCTTTCTGCACGTTGAAAGGATTTCTTCCTCGGTTATGTTTTTGTTTATAACATTTCTCATTCGTTGGGTGCCTGCTTCAGCAGCGAAGGTAAGACCGGAACGGCGAACAAGCGCGAGCTTTTCCTTGAGCTCGTCCGAAAAATTATCAATTCTTAATGATGGCAAAGCTATATTTATTTTTTGAGGGCTTGCCCACCCCAACAATTCTTCAAGCAACTCAGTGATTTTAGTGTAATCACTGCTTGAAAGAGAACAAAGAGACAACTCATCATAGCCGGTTGTGCATGCGAGCTTTTGGCTTTGCTCACTTATGGTGTCGACCCTCTTTTCTCTGATAGGTCTGTACCAGAAACCGGCTTGACAGAAACGACAACCTCTTATGCAACCTCTAAATATTTCGTGAACAACTCTGTCGTGAACAACCTCAACAAAGGGCACAACAAAATTTTCGGGGTAAAACACATTATCTAAATCAGAAACAACTCGCTTATTTACTTTTTCAGGTGCACCATCTTTTGCAACAACGCTCTTAATAGTTCCATCCGCATTATACTCAACATCATACAATGACGGTACATAAATCCCCTCAATTTTTGAAGCAGCAACCAAGAACTCTTTTCTTGTCTTACCCTGTTTTTTGTATTCATTTAGCAAATCGAGAAATTCAAGCATCATCTCCTCACCTTCACCGATTTCAAAAGCATCAATGAAATCTGCCAAAGGTTCAGGATTGCAAACGCAAGGTCCTCCTGCAATAATGATAGGTAAATCAAGAGTATCTCCCCTATCCTTTGAACGAAGCGGAATTTTACCTAAATTGAGCATATTTAAAACATTAGTAAATGAAAGCTCATATTGAAGAGTAAATCCAACAACATCAAAATCATATAAAGGATCTCTGCTCTCAAGACCAAAGAGTGGAATCTCTCTCTCTCTCATAATTTTTTCCATATCGGTATCAGGCGCAAAAACCCTCTCACACCAATAATTTTCACGGGAATTTATAAGACTGTATAATATCTTCATTCCAAGGTGGGACATACCGATTTCATAAGTATCAGGAAAGCAAAAAGCAAAGCGGATATCAACATTATTTTTATTTTTCACTACAGAATTAAGCTCTCCGCCGGTGTATCTTGCAGGTTTTTGAACTAATGGTAAAATACTTTCAATTTTCTCCTTAAACATCGTAAAAACTCCATATCAAAATATGAACCTATTCTACAATATTTTTATTTAATAATCAAGACAGTTTTACTTTTTGAACAAAATGCTTAAAATCATATATACGCTGACGAATACCAAAGTTATGTTATGTTGAAAATTATAGAAAATATATACAGAAAAAAATGAAAAGATAACGGTTACAATAATTGATACAACCATTAAAATAATTTCTGCCCATCTTTCGTTAGTTGCTTTTAATAAAATACATCGTAACGCATTACCGCCATCAAAGTTATAAAAAGGTATTAAATTAAAAATGCCTAAAGAAAAATTTATTATTGATATATTGACTAACATTTGACCTTTGAACCACTTGTAAAAAAGCAAAAAAAACAATCCGATTAAAATATTAAATATCGGTGCAGAAACATTTATTAACACCTCGTATTTTGTTTCGCTATGAGTTAGTACACCACGCACAATATCAGCACCGAAAAGTGTAAAAGAAACTTTTTTCGGTGCTGATGAAAATTTATAAATAAAAAACAAATGAACAAGCTCATGAACGAAAGCAGAAAGGATGCATATAAAATATAAATGATTATCAGCTAATGTTAAAAGTAAAAGAAGTAATGCAAAAAATGAAAAGCTGATTTTATATTCGGTATTTTTTATTTTAAACTGCATTAACAGCCTCGCTAATAGCTTTTTGCGGATTATACGATATATTTTCTACTCTTAATTCAAAATGCAAATGAGGACCTGTTGAGCTTCCGGTTGAACCAACTGTTGCAATAACTTCACCGGCTCTTATTTTTTGACCCACCTTTACATTAAGCTTTTCACAATGGCAATATACTGTCATAATTCCGTTATCGTGTTGTATTTTAATAAAATTCCCGTTCCATTGGTCGTAGTCTGCATATACAACTTCGCCATCAAAGGCAGAATAAATTTTTGTTCCGGAATCTGCAGCAATATCTATACCTGCGTGAAAACGCAAATCACCGCTGATGGGGTGGGTTCTTATACCGAATTCAGAAGTTACCTCACCCTCAACGGGCAAGACCATTTTTTGAGTTAAAGAATAATCATCAACAGAAACATTAGAAGGAATTTCATTTTCGGAAGTAATCTTAATATCATTACCTCCTCCTGCAATTATTTCAGCACTTAATGAAGGCTCTTCAAAAGGTGTGTATTCGGTCTCTTCTTTTGTTTCTTCTGTTTTATCTTCTTTGAAGCTCTTTATACTTGAAAAAACTGTTTCAACATCATCTGCCTCAAGATTCTCTTCTAATTTACTTGAAAATATATTCTCAATTTCAGTAAAAAAACTTGAGTTATTATATTTTAATGCAAAAAGAAGCAAAAACAGCAACATACAAATTGAAAATTGCAGAAGTAAGGTTTTAGTTAAATAATCCTTTTTATTCTTATTCATAAAAAAATCACCTGCAAAAATATATGCCGGTGATTTAAAATTTATTCTTCGGTTTGAAGCTCCTCCCATTCGGAGTACATTTCTTCAAGTCTGTTTTTTAATTCATTAAGATTGTTTGTGTATTTAAGAAGCTTTTCATAATCAGCAGAAACCTGTGGAGAACTGATTTCAGCTTCAAGACAAGCTATCTCTGTTTCAGTTTCTTCAATCTCAACCTCAAGTTTTGCAATTCTGGTCTTCCTTTTGCGCTCGTTACTCGCTTTTTCCTTTCGTAGCTTGTAGTCATTTACAACCGTTTTTTTCTCAACCGTTTTTTCTGCTGTTTGAGTTGAATTTTGGCGATACTCAAGATAATTATCATAATTACCGTCTATATTTACTGCACCGTTATGAGTTAAATAAACAGTTTTCGTAGCAAGCTTATTGATGAAGTAACGGTCGTGGGAAACAACAAGCATAGTTCCGTCAAAATCAAGAAGAGCATTTTCAAGAACCTCTCTTGAAGTAATGTCAAGATGGTTTGTTGGTTCATCAAGAATTAAGAGATTTGGTTTTGCGAGCATTATTTTTAACAACGAAAGCTTTGCTCTTTCTCCTCCGCTCAAAAGTGAAACCTTTTTAAAAACGTCTTCACCACAAAACAGGAACATAGCTAAAGCATTGCGAACTTCCGTTTCTGTCATAAATCGGTACATATCCCACACTTCATCAAGCACGGTTTTATCAGAATGAAGCTTATCAATATTCTGGTCAAAGTAACCGATTTTAACATTACTGCCAAATCGAAATGTTCCGTAGTCCTGTTGTATTTCTTTATTAAGAATTTTTAAAAACGTTGATTTACCACATCCGTTAGGACCTAATAAAAAGACATTTTCTTCTCTATAAACAGAAAGATTGAAATCAGTAAAAAGCAGCTTATCAGGAAAACTTTTTGAAAGGTCTTTTACAAATAAAACCTCGTCCCCTGTTCTTACATCAGTTTTAAAGCTGAAATGAACACTTTTTAAAGCTTTATCCGGCAAAATAAGAGTTTCTTTAAGTCTTTCTATCTGCTTTTCCTTGCTTGCAATAGTAATATAATTCCTTGCTTGGTTAAATCTTTTTTGCTGTTCAATTATGCCCTCAATACGCTTGATTTCAGTAATTGTTTTTTCGTATTCGCGCTCAATTGTTAACTCCCTCTCAGCCTTTAACTTTTGAAATACTGTGTAGTTACCAGTTGTAAGGGTAATTTTTTTGTGAGCTATTTCCATTGTTGAGGTGGTTACCTTATCAAGAAAATATCTGTCGTGAGAAACAACAATAACTGCACCTTTATATTTAATCAAAAAATCTTCAAGCCAGGTTACTGCATCAATATCAAGGTTATTTGTAGGTTCGTCCAACAGTAATAGATTTGTGTTTGAGAGCAATAATTTACATAATGAAAGCTTAGAGCGTTGCCCACCACTCAATGAATTAACTTTTAAAATTAAATCACTTTCAGAAAAACCAAGACCTAACAAAGCGGATTTTGTTTTTGCTTTATATATAAGGCCATCCCGACGTTCAATATCTTCTGTTAATTTAACCTGTCTTTCAATCAGTTCAATGCTACTGTCACTCAAAAGCTTTTCAGTAATTTCTTCAAGCTCTGCTTCCATTTTTGCAACGTCAGAAAAAACTGTCAACGCTTCATCGTACAAGGTTTGGTTATCGTCACATTCAAGATATTGTTCCATATAACCGATTCTCACATCTTTACCTCGAACAATACCGCCCTCGTTCGGTGAATATTCTCCGGTTATCAGCTTGAAAAGAGAGGTTTTTCCGGTTCCGTTAGCACCAATTAAACCAATTCTGTCATTCTCTTCAACTTTAAAAGCGGCGCCTTTAAACAAGACGCCGTCAAGAAAACCAAATGTTAAGTTTTGTGCCGTTAATAATGACATAAAACCACCTAATTACAATGTGCTTACCAATACCTCAAACTCACCATTCAAGATAATTTTTCCCGAATTCGCAGGAATAAATATACTGTCACCGGATGTTATATCAACAACTGTTCCGTTACATTCAACTGTACCCTCACCCTTTGTTACAAGAAGAGAAGCAAAACTTTCATTATCAACATTGAAAGTATAAGTTCCGTTAACATCAAGAGTTGACATTCTAAAAAACTCGCAAGAGCAAAGCTCCTGTGATACACAACCATCTGTAACAATTTTTTTACCGTCAGGGTCACCCGAACGAGTTGGAGGAACTGTATCAGTAACATCAAGAGCCTTTTCTACGTGCAATTCACGAGGTTTACCGTCAACAAGTCTGCCATAATCATAAACTCGGTAGGTTGTATTGCAGTTTTGCTGAACCTCTGCAAGAAGAATGCCACCGCCGATAGCATGAAGCGTACCTGCATTTATGAAGAAAACATCACCCTTTTTAACGTTTACTTTGTTAACATGTTCAAGAAAAGTGTTATCCTCAATGGATTTTTTGAACTCGTCGCGGGTTAATTCTTTATTAAAGCCGTAAATAAGCTGTGCACCCTCGTCACAATCAAGAATATACCAGGCTTCAGTTTTACCGTAGCTGTTTTCATATTTTTTTGCGTAGTCATCATCGGGGTGAACTTGAACCGATAAATCTGATTTAGCATCAATAAATTTGATAAGGAGAGGGAATTCATCATACTTCTCTCCTTTTGAGCCAAGAAGCTCTTTATTTTCTTTAACAAACTCTGTGAAAGATTTTCCTTCAAATTCGCCGTTAATTATAACGTTATCTCCATCATTTCTTGCGCAAAGCATCCAGGCTTCAGCAATATTATTAAGTTCGGATTTAAAGCCATAATCATTTTTTAAACGATTACCACCCCAAACAATTTCCTTAAAAACAGGTTGTAATTTAATAGGATAACTCATTTTTACTCCTCCGATTTATTCTGTTGACTTGCGCCCACTTCAACAGCAACAACATTTTTAATTTCTTTCTTTTCAATGAATGGCACTGAAGATGATTTTATATCGACTCTGTCATAATACTCTTTGAATCTGATTGTAAATCTGATTTTTCTTTTACAATTCTTACAAAGGAAAATTGCTCTGAATGACTGATTCATTACGCGCCAATCACTGATTTTTTCACACGAGGAACCGCAGACATCACAAAGACAAACCATCTTTGATTTATCAATTAGCGGACTGTTAATATCAGTAATAACCTTTGGTTTAAAGGTTATTTTTGAATAAAATGAACTATCACAGACCAATGTATACGACGCTAACATTTTTTCGTTAAAAATCTTTTTGAATAAATCAGCTGTAAGCTTACTGTCATCCAACGCTCTGTGAAGAGAATAATCATCAAAGTTAATGCCTAATTTTTCTGCTGCAGCAGAAAGTCCTATTTGCTCTGCTTTCGAAATATTCATAAAAGCCTGAGCATATTTTTGAAGATTAACATAGTTACTCAAAAACGGAATAAAGGAAATACCGTTGAAATACTTAAAATTTTCAATTAAAACTCTGATATCGGTATCACCCCAGGTTAAGATAATATTTTCTTCGTGGGTTACCCATTTTCTGAAATTGGACATAGCCTGCGAAAAAGGTGTTCCGCTACTGATATCGTCATTTGTAATGTTAGTAAGCTCCTTAACACGTGCATGGAGCTTTTTTCCTAACTGCGCCTTAACAAAAACGGAGTATGTGTCAACAATATCGAGATTGCTGTTGAGCTTAACAGCACCAATCTCAATAATTTCATTCATAAAGCCTTTTTTCTTTTTACAATAAGTGTTATTCCACTCAAGGTCCATTATGATATAATTCACAGAAAAAATCTCCTACATTTTAAACTGAACTTTAACCGCCATACAGAAGGTCAAAGTTTAATTATTTTAAGCCCTCTGCATCGTAGAGAAAGGCAGTTTCAAGAAGAACCTCTGCACCAACCATGAGAGCTTCCGGAACAAGCAAATCAGGTGCATCAAGTCTTGTGTGATAATATCTGGGGGGTGTGGGATCCATTGCGGCAAAGCCTGTTGCTTTAATTCCTGCTTGAGTAAAAGCTGCAGCATCACAAGCTCCGAGATAAATTGAAGAGTAAGGAATATCATAACCGCAGTTAAGAGCAGCTTTTTTAACAAGCTCTTTAGCCTGCTTATCGTGCTTTAAGGTACCGCTTAAATCTCTGTCATAAACAGCCATATCTTTAAGGTCACGCATTGTGTCGCAAGCAATAACAACGGTTTCAATTTCTTTCAGCTCCTTTTCGTGGGCCTTTGCATAAGCCTTTGCTCCGCGAAGTCCTGCTTCCTCTGAACCCGAAAGAATAACTCGAACCTCGGTGTTTTCAAAACGTATATCCGCTTCATCCATAAGCTTGAGAACAGACATCGCTGAAAGGCAACCGGAAAGGTTATCGTTAGCACCGGGAACACTTTTTGTGTAGCTTTGGAAGAAAAGAAAGCCTATGTAAGGTACGACAAAAATGCAAAGCACAATACCAACAACAAGAAAAAATGTTTCAGCTCCTGCAGATTCTACACCATTAGCTTCAAGAACAATAAATTTAACGATGCTTGCGATGCAACAAGCTATAAGACCAACAACAGCAGGAATAAGGAAAAGCTTCATTCCTGTTCCGCCCAATTTATAGTTAAGAATCCATTCATATTGTGAATCGGAATGACCAACAAAAATAATTCTCTTCTTTGTTTCACCTGTTGGTTTGCGGGTTGCAATAAGATTATGTGAGGTATGACCTTTGAATAGCGGGTCAACAAACTGCTTGTACATTAAAAATTCAAGTACAAGGGGAATAAAACCAAGAATCGTAAGGATGAAGCCAACAAGAGGATAGCTGAAATATAAAACAGTGGCAAGAATTGCCATTGCAACTGTAAAAGGAATAAATCCCATAAACGCCTGACGATGAACAATAAATTCTTCAAAAGAAACATCATCAGACCATTTTTTTAAATCTTCACCCATACACTGCTGAGCAGCATATTCTTCCTTACTGCCCGGAGCTCTGGGTCCTATTTTTTCACAGATATCGGTAATTTTTTTTACCATATATTCCGTGTTAGAATCAAGGTTGATTTTTGCCGCATCAATGCTTTCAAAAACTGTTTTCATTTAAACCACCTACAAATTTCCAAAATACTAATTAAATATAACATATTCTGTCTTTTTTTACAACACTTAAACAAAAAGAAATATGTTGATTTTTCAAAAAGAAATATGTTGATTTTGGAATCTTTATATTGTAGAATAACTTTAACAATTCAAGGTGGTGTTCCCAATGTTAAATGATTCAAAGATATTATTTTACAAATCTGCTGCTAAAAATTGGCTTCAGGCTATGCCTCTCGGCAACGGCTTTTTGGGTGCTATGGTTTACGGCAAAACCGATAACGAAACTATTGCAATGAATTCCGATTCTCTATGGACCGGTTTCCCCCGCCCTTCACAAGTTAAAGAAGGTGCAAATGAAGCTTTTTTGAAGGCTCGGGATTTGGCTATGAAAGGCGAATACAGAAAAGCACAGGATCTTATTGAAGAAAAGGTTCTCTGCCATTGTTCACAAGCTTATATGCCTCTTTGTCATATTAAATATAAATTCAAAACCTGCGGTTTTCAAAAGAAATATAATCGAATGCTTGACCTTGAAACAGGGGTTAATACAGTTACATACACTCGCGGTAATTGTGATTATACCAGAGAAAGCTTTGTAAGCGCGGTTGATGATGCTTATATCGAAAATCTGACTGCATCTAAAAAGGCTTCTTTAAATTTTGAAATTTCACTTACAACCCAATTAAAAGGTAAATCATTTTGTGAAAATAATATTTTAATCCTTGACGGTATGGCGCCCAATGATTCACCGGCAAATAAAGATACTTACGGCAGTCTTGATGCGCCTTTATACCCTGATGACCCCACACTCCAGGGAACGCATTTTCGTTGTGCATTAAAGGTTATAACTGATGGTGAGGTTGAATATAAAGAGAATATAATTTCTATTTACTGTGCAACAAATGCAACAATAGTTTTCTGTACAGAAAATTCCTTTAATGGCTATGATAAGCACCCTGTATCAGAAGGAAAAGAATATAAGAATGCTTGCTTAAACAAATTAAGTAATATAAATTCTGACAATTTCGATGCTTTAAAAGATGCTCACATTGCCGATTTTTCAAGCTATTTTAACAGAGTATCACTTGATATCGGAACAAACAACAAAGGTAACATTCCAACCGATAAACGCCTTATTAGGCATAATAAAGGCGAAGATGATATTGCACTTTATACTCTTATCTTTAATTTTGGCAGATATTTGATAATTTCCGGTTCAAGAGCAGGTTCTCAGGCAACAAATCTTCAGGGTATCTGGAACGATAAAATTAGTCCACCGTGGAGTTCAAACTACACAGTAAATATCAACACTGAAATGAATTATTGGCCCGTTCTTCCTTGTAACCTTGCTGAATTTAACCAACCTGTTATTGATTTGGCAAAGGATTTATCAGTTAAGGGTGAAAGAACTGCTAAAGAGATTTATGGTGCTCGCGGATTCTGTGCTCACCATAATGTTGACATCTGGAGATATTCAGACCCCGCTGCAGGCGATGCTCAATGGGGCTTTTGGAATATGTCAGGAGCTTGGTTCTGCCAGCACATCTTCAATCACTATTTGTATACAAACGATTTAGCCTATTTGAGAGAAACTGCTTATCCAATTATGAAAAAATGCATTCAGTTTATTCTCGATTTACTTATTGAAGATAAAGATGGCTATTTAATTATGGCTCCCTCAACCTCGCCTGAAAACGAGTTTCTTATTGATGGTGTTGCTATGAGCTTGAGCGAAACCACAACAATGACTATGAGCATTGTTAAAGAGGTATTAGCTAATACAATTAAAGCTGCTGAAATTCTCGGCGAAAATGACGAAGATATTGAGGCTATTAAAAAAGCGTTGCCAAGACTTTTACCCTTTAAAATCGGTAGTAGAGGCGAGCTTCTCGAGTGGTACAAGGAGCTTAAAGAGCACGAACCCGACCACAGACATAAATCACACCTTTACGGACTTCATCCCGGTAATCTTATTACTCCCGATGAAACACCTGACTTAGTTAAAGCCTGCATCCGTTCTCTTGAGCTTCGAGGCGATAACGGCACAGGCTGGAGCTTAGGCTGGAAAATCAATATGTGGGCTCGTCTTTGGGATGGCGACCACGCATTAAAGCTTCTTGATATGCAATTAAGACCTGTCCCTGCAGCCAAAAATGTGAGATATCGTGGCGGCGGAACATATCCAAACCTTTTTGATGCCCATCCCCCATTCCAGATTGATGGTAACTATGGTTGTACCGCCGGCATTGCAGAAATGCTTCTTCAGTCAAGACAAGGAAAAATATTCCTTCTCCCCGCTCTTCCAAGTTCTTGGAAAAACGGCAAGGTTACAGGACTTAAGGCTATCGGCAACATTACTGTTGATATAGAATGGAAAAACGGAAAAATGGTTAATTATAACCTGGATGGCAATACTAAAGGCATTGAAATCTATTGCCAAGGAAAGAGAATATAAGTGCATTTATAAAAAAAGTGGATGTAAAAGACAATTAGTTTTTACATCCACTTAATATTATTTTTTAATATGCTTTACCCCAATAAACCATATGCTTTGCAGGTTTTCCGCAACAAATACAAGTATCAGAGAGATTTTCCTGCTCAAAGGGAATACAGCGAGAACCAACGCCTGTAAGCTCTTTTACCTTATCTTCACATTCTTCTTCACCGCACCACATAGCCTTAACAAAGCCGTCGCCGTTTTCAGCAAGCTTTGCATTGATTTCATCAATTGTTGTGCAAGCGAACGTGCGTTTTTTAAGATTTGCAAGAGCCTTATTGTAAATAGCTTCTGCATAATCCTTAATAACAACGCTGAGACTTTCTTCAAGGTTATCAAGAGAAACAAAGATTTTTTCTCTGTTATCACGTCTTACAAGAACACATTGATTATTTTCAATATCCTTGGGACCGATTTCAAGACGAACAGGAACACCCTTCATCTCATATTCAGCAAATTTCCAACCGGGTGAGTTATCAGAAGAATCAACCTTAACTCTGAAATTTTTGCTCAAGCGGTCGCGAAGCTCAAAAGCTTTATCAAGAACACCGGCCTTATGCTGAGCAATAGGAAGAATAACAACCTGAATGGGAGCAACATCGGGAGGAAGAACAAGACCGTTATCATCACCGTGAGACATAATAAGAGCACCGATAAGGCGTGTAGTAGAACCCCAAGAGGTTTGATGAACATAGGTGAGCTTATTTTCCTTGTTCTGATATGTCATATTAAAAGCTCTTGCAAAACCATCACCAAAATAGTGAGATGTTGCAGCTTGAAGAGCTTTACCGTCATGCATAAGCGCTTCAATAGCGTATGTAGCCACTGCACCCGCAAACTTGTCGCTTTCTGTTTTTTTGCCTTTAACAACAGGCATACAAAGAGATTTTTCACAGAAATCAGCATAAACATTAAGCATTTGCTCTGTTTCTTCAATAGCTTCTTCTGCAGTAGCGTGGACAGTATGGCCCTCCTGCCACAAGAATTCTCTTGTTCTGAGGAAAGGACGTGTTGTTTTTTCCCAACGAACAACACTGCACCACTGGTTATAGAGCTTGGGCAAATCTCTGTGTGACTGAATAATCTTTGCATAATGCTCGCAGAAAAGTGTTTCGGATGTAGGTCTAACGCAAAGCTTTTCTTCAAGTTCATCGCTACCGCCATGAGTCACCCAAGCAACCTCAGGAGCGAAGCCTTCAACGTGGTCCTTCTCCTTTTGAAGAAGGCTTTCGGGAATAAACATAGGCATATAAACATTTTCATGCCCTAATTCCTTAAACCTTGCGTCAAGAATTCGTTGAATATTTTCCCAAATAGCATAACCGTAGGGTCGGATTATCATACAACCCTTAACACTTGAATAATCAACAAGGTCTGCTTTTTTTACAACATCAGTATACCACTGAGCAAAATCAACGTCCATCGAAGTGATAGCTTCAACCATTTTTTTCTGTTCTGCCATTTTTTAATCCTCTTTATTACTTTCAATATACTTAACTAAATCGCCAACAGTAACGATTTTTTCAAGAACCTCTTCAGATAATTCAATTTCAAAAACATCTTCCACATCCATTGATAAATCAGCTAAATCTAATTCATCAAAACCAAAATCATCAATAAGAGATGCTTCTGAAACAAACTCGTTTTCATCAATCTCAAAATAATCACAGATAATGTTTTTAAGTTTTTCAAAAACCATACAACAACCTCCGCGGATATATTATAGAATTAACTAATAGATTTTATAAGCTTTAGTATGTTTTGTCAATAGTTTTCGATTAAAAATTACATCAAAATTTACATCTAAAAGTCAACTGTTTGTATGATTATATGAAGCTAAAAAATATTTATTCGTGAGTTTTAAAGAGTTTGTTATATTCTTTCAGAATAACAGGCGAAATTATATTGTAAATTAAAATATTTGAACCTGCTTTAATTAAGTTAAAGCCAACGCATACTCCTAAAAAGCCTTTTATAAATGCAGAAAATTCCAGATTCATAAAAACAGAGGTAAGCCAAATATTCATAGGAATCATTACAATAATTACGACCATAACACCGATAACACCCGAAATCATTGCACCTTTTACGCCACTTATTTTTTTCTTTATAAAATAGAGAGTAAGAATCATAAGACCGGATGATAAAAAATGCATTAAAAAGCCTATTATTCCGCTGGAAGCGCTAACAGTAAGAGCTTGTATCAAACAAACAACAAAAAGACTAATCAAGGCATAAGCAGGTCCTAAAACGGCAGAGCACACGAGTATCGGAACATCTGCAAACTCCATCTCATAAAAGGGTGCCGACGGAAAAACAGGAAATCTTACTGTTACCATAAGCACAAGTGAAAGTGCCGCAAGAACTGCTGCAGTTGTGAGTCTTTGAAGCTTTTGCTTGTTAGTGTAATTTGTTTTGGATTTCATAAAAACACACCTTTCTTTCATTAAAAAATTCGCCCCGAAAGACTCAGGGCGAAAACAAAAGGTTTCAAAAAAAGATAATATCTTATGAAATCTTCTCTCATCCGGACTGTAGCTCACAAAATATGAGAAAACCGTCGGTTTGGGAATTTCACCCAATCAATCGCTTTGCGACTCGCAGACTTTACTGCCGGTGGGGAATTACACCCCGCCCTGAAGTTTCGTAACTATATGATATCATAATTAACTACTTTGTCAAGAAATTTTAAACTAATTTTCAAGTTCTTGGTTTTGCACTTGCACTTTCAAGTTTTAGATTTGCGCTTTAATTCAAGTTTTAGATTTGCGCTTTAAATTCAAGTTTTAGATTTGCGCTTTAAATATGTTGACTTTCCCCTTTAATTATAATATAATTTTAGTGTATGAAATAAATACATAGGAGTTTTACAAATGGGAATTTATGAAGAATTAGTTGCTCGCGGACTTATCGCGCAGGTTACAAATGAAAGCGAAATCCGTGAAATGATAAACGCAGGTAAAGCAAAATTTTATATCGGCTTTGACTGCACTGCAGACAGTCTTACTGCAGGTCACTTTATGGCACTCACTCTTATGAAGCGTTTGCAGATGGCAGGCAACAAGCCAATCGCTCTTATCGGTGGCGGCACAACAATGATTGGTGACCCCTCCGGCAGAAGCGATATGAGAAAAATGCTGACAAAAGAAGATATCGACCACAATGCGGAATGCTTCAAAAAACAGATGGAGCGTTTCATTGAGTTTGGTGAAGGAAAAGCACAAATGGTTAACAATGCCGACTGGCTTCTTAACCTTAACTATGTTGAGCTTCTCCGTGAGGTTGGTGCTTGCTTTTCAGTTAACAATATGCTTCGTGCAGAATGCTACAAGCAAAGAATGGAAAACGGTCTTTCATTCCTTGAATTCAACTATATGATTATGCAAAGTTATGATTTCTATTATCTCTTCAAGCACTATGGTTGCAATATGCAATTCGGTGGTAACGACCAATGGAGTAATATGCTTGGTGGTACAGAGCTTATTCGCCGCAAATTAGGCGAAGATGCTCATGCTATGACAATTACTCTTCTTACCGATTCACAAGGCAAGAAAATGGGTAAAACTGCAGGTAACGCTGTATGGCTCGATCCAAATAAAACCTCGCCTTACGAGTTCTATCAATATTGGAGAAACGTAGCCGATGATGATGTTCTTAAGTGCATTAGAATGCTAACCTTCCTTCCCCTTGAACAGATTGATGAAATGGACAAATGGGAAGGCAGTCAGCTTAACAAAGCAAAAGAAATTCTCGCTTATGAGCTTACAAACCTCGTTCACGGCGAGGAGGAAGCAACAAAAGCTCAAGAAGCTGCAAGAGCAGTTTTCGGCGGAGCAGGTAATGCAGATAATATGCCATCAACAGAGCTTTCTGCAGAAAATTTCTCCGCAGATGGACTTGGAATTATTGATGCTTTATGCAAAGCAAATCTTTGCCCCTCTCGCGGTGAAGCAAGACGTCTTATTCAGCAGGGTGGCGTTAGCGTTGATGATGTTAAGGTTACTGACCCTATGTACATCATTCCCCTCTCCGAATTTGAAAAGGGTTATGTAATCATCAAAAAAGGGAAAAAAGTATTCCACAAAATTGTTAAGAAAGAAATATGAGTAAGTTATACAAGGCTTACATTTCCTCCTATCGTATGGACACACCTGACTGGGAAAACTATTTAAAATTTGCAGGAGATATTTATAACTCTCCTCAATTGCAGAAATTGAGCGGTTTCGAACAGCATTTCAAAATCAACCGCCTTCAACACATAAGAAGTGTTGCATATTTAAGTTTTCTTGTATCTCGCAAACTTGGTCTTGATTACGAAAGCACCGCACGTGCTGCTACGATGCACGATTTGTTCTATTACGATTGGAGGGAAGATGATTTAAGCCACAAACTACATGGTTACAGGCATCCCGGTACTGCGTTAAAAAACGCTTATTACCTATGCGGAGCTTTAAATAAAAAGGAAGAAGATATCATAAAAAAGCATATGTGGCCTTTAACAGTTGTTCCACCAAAATATTTAGAGAGTTTGGTTGTAACATCAATGGACAAATACTGTGCCACAATTGAAATGATTTATTCTTCTTCTGATAAATACCGCAAGAAGTTCCATAGCCTTACCGGAATAGGCGGTGAAGAATAAATTGTTTCAATATACTGTTTTAGATTATATCTTTTATTTCTTCTTTTATAGCTTTATTGGTTGGTTTTTCGAGTCCTGCTATTGTTCAATACGTCCTAAAAAATGGGTTAACCGAGGTTTTTTAAGAGGTCCTATCTGCCCAATTTACGGTACCGGCGGTCTTGTTATGATGATTTGCCTGGTACCCTTAAGGCATATAACCGAAAACCTCTACTTAAATGAACTCTTAATCTTTGTCGCGGGAGCAATTCTTTGTGATATAGTTGAGTTTATGACAAGCTACATTATGGAAAAGCTTTTCAATGCACGATGGTGGGATTATTCAAACAAAAAATTCAATATTCAAGGCAGAATTTGTTTGACTCACACTTTATACTGGGGCACTTGCTCCTGTCTGTTTGTGTTTGTTTTAGAGCCGATAATTGATCTTTATCTTGTTGGTCAGATCAGTGAGAGTTCAAGAAATATATTAACATATATTTTCTTAACTGTTTTTGCTGTTGATTTATTAGTTACTGTTATTCATGCTTTAGGTATACGGGATATTTCAAGCAAGTTCTTTAAAATTTCTGAGGAAATCAGTGAATTTGCTGTTTATGTTTACACTACAATCGGCGACAAATCCGAAACTTATTCTGAATCTTTAAAAAGAGAGCTTAACGACCAATTTAACGAGATAAATACAAAATACCAGAAATTTAAAAGTGATATAAAAGGGAAAAAAACAAAACCCCAACAAAGGTTGTTTAAAGTTTTCCCCTTTTTAAGAGACGGAATGTCAAAGCAAGACAAATTGGTTGAGTCTTTGCTATCGGATTTAAAGGAAAAAATTACAGGTTTTATCAACAAATAAAATTATTGGAGGGTTTTATATGAGTTTAAAACACGCTTACTACAGAACATATCAAAAAACGATGAAATTGGCAGTTAATTTCCTTGATTGGACTCCACCCAAGCTCATTAAGGGTGCCGGTTCGGTGAAAGAATTGCCAAAAACCGTAAAAAGCGAAGGCATTAACAATGTTCTTGTTGTAACAGATAAAGGTCTTATGGGTTTAGGTCTTCTTAATCCTCTATTTGAGGCACTTGAGGCAGAAGGCATTAAATATTCAGTATTTGACAGTGTTCAACCCAACCCTACAATCTACAATGTAGAAGATGCTCTTAAAATGTATAAAGAGAACGGTTGCCAAGGCTTTATAGCATTTGGTGGTGGTTCTCCAATGGACTGCGCTAAAGTTACTGCTGCAAGAGTAGTTAAACCCAAACAGACACCATCAGATATGCGCGGTGTTCTTAAAATATTAAAGAAGCTGCCACCCTTCTTCGCAGTTCCCACAACTGCCGGAACAGGCTCTGAATGTACAATTGCCGCAGTTATCTCTAATCCCGACACTCACGAAAAAAACTCCATTATGGACCCTGTTCTTCGCCCCAAATATGCAATTCTCGATCCCGAGCTTACAGTTGGTCTTCCTCCTCACATCACTTCAACTACCGGTATGGATGCTCTTACCCATGCAGTTGAGGCATACATAGGAAAAAGCAACACCAAACAAACCGAAAAAGATGCAATAATTGCAACAAAGCTTGTTTTTGAAAATATTGAAACTGCTTATAAGGATGGCAAAAACATTGAAGCAAGAGAAAATATGCTTGTTGCTTCCTTCCACGCTGGTCTCGCATTCACAAGAGCTTACGTTGGCTACGTTCACGCTATTGCTCATAATCTTGGTGGTATGTATAACATTCCTCACGGTCTTGCAAATGCTGTAATTCTTCCCTATGTTCTTGATTATTTCGGTGAAACAGCCTATTCACGCCTTGCCGAGCTTGCAGATATTGCAGGTGTTTCCGGTGCTGCTCAAGGCGATCGTGAAAAAGCAAAGAACTTTATCGCAGCAATAAGAAAACTCAATGAAACTATGGGTATCCCCGATAAATTTGAGCAAATCAAGGACGAAGACATCCAGCTTATCGCGGAGCGTGCACTTATGGAAGGAAACCCCCTCTACCCTGTTCCGAAGATTATGGATTTAGAGGATTGCAAAGCAATCATAAAGAAATTGCAAAAATAACTCTGTTAAAATACAAATTAAAGTAAAACACCTCGAAAATTCAATGTTTTCGAGGTGTTTGATTATTTAATATTCTTATTCAATTGTTTCGTCAGAAGCTGTATTTTCAACAATTTCTTCAGGAGTTTTGGTATTCTCTTCAATTTCAAGAATTTCGTCCTGGACTTCTTCATCAGGATTATAGTTTTCATCCATAAGCTTAAGGAAGAGTTCGCCTGTGATTTTTTCATCCTTGATAAGAGTTTCTGCAATTAGAACAAGCTTGTCATTATGCTCTGTAAGGATGCTTTCACATTTATTGTAGCACTCTGTCATAATGCGCTTAATCTCATCGTCAATCTGAGTTGCATAAGTTTCAGAATAATTCTTTGAATGAGAATAATCCATTCCGAGAAATACTTCATCAGTATCTTTGCCGTAAAGAACCGGACCCAATTTATCGCTCATACCGTATTTAGTTACCATTGAGCGAGCAATTTCGGAAGAGTGAGAAATATCTTGTGATGCACCGGTAGAAATATCACCAAATGTAATTTGTTCAGCAACTCTACCGCCCATAGATGTAACAATCCTGTCAAGCATTGCGGATTTGAGCATATGCGAGGAGTCTTCATCCGGTCTGTAAAGAGTATAACCGCCTGCCATACCGCGAGGTACAATCGAGATTTCATATACAGGCTCACAATTTTCAAGATAATAAGCAGAAACTGCATGGCCCGCCTCGTGATATGCGGTAATTTTTTTGTCTTTTTCCGTATATTTACGTGACTTTTTCTCTGCACCAACCTCAACTTTAACCGTGGCTTCATCAATTTCGGTCATTGTAATAGCCTTTTTATTGCGCTTAGCAGCAAGAAGTGCAGCTTCGTTCATAAGGTTTTCAAGGTCAGCACCAACAAAGCCTATTGTAGCGTGTGCAACGCTCTTTAAATCAACATCAGGAGCAAGTGGCTTGTTTTTAGCATGAACCTTAAGAATTTCCTCTCTACCCTTCAAATCGGGTCTGCCGACAGTTACCTGTCGGTCAAAACGACCGGGACGTAAAAGAGCAGGGTCAAGGATATCGGGACGGTTTGTAGCGGCTATAATAATAATACCCTCATTGTTTCCGAAGCCATCCATTTCAACAAGCAATTGGTTAAGGGTCTGCTCACGTTCATCATGACCGCCACCCATACCTGCGCCACGGTGACGACCTACGGCATCAATTTCATCAATGAAAATAATTGAGGGTGAGCTTTTTTTCGCTTGGTCAAAAAGGTCACGAACACGTGATGCACCAACACCTACATACATTTCTACAAAATCAGAACCTGAAATTGAAAAGAAAGGTACATCTGCCTCACCGGCTACTGCGCGAGCGAGCAAGGTTTTACCTGTACCGGGAGGGCCAACAAGGAGAACACCTTTAGGAATTCTTGCTCCAAGCTCAGTAAATTTCTGAGGGTCTCTCAAGAATTCAACAATTTCCTGAAGCTCTTCCTTCTCTTCATCCGCGCCTGCAACCTGTTTAAAGGTTGTTTTCCTTTTTTCGTCCTTGCCGAACTTAACACGCGCCTTACCGAAGCCCATAGCACGATTGTTTTCAGAAGAAATAGAATTGTTCATTTTCTTCATAAAAATGTAACCGCCGCCTATTACAAGAACACCGCAGAAAATTATGGGTAACAGTTCTAAAAGAATTGAGCCCGATGCGCCTGAGATATAATTATATTTAATGGGTTTATCGGGGTTTTCTCTGTTATACTCAACAACATTATCGTGAATATCTTCAATGAATAAAGATACATTAGGAACAGAGTACTTTGCAGAAGTTCCGTCCTTTAACTCATAAGTCAATGCTCCGGAACCGATATTCAAACTATATTTAGCTACTTCGCCTTTATCAAAAAGTTCTATAACCTGATAATATTCCAAATCTGTTTTCTTTGCACCACCGGAATTCATAAACAAAAGAAAAACTAACGGAATAAGCGGAATAATAATATAAGGCAACACCGCCTTGATTTTGTCAACCTGTTTTATAACAGTTCACCTCTTTAAAAATTTAATCTTTATAAACAGACTCTTTTAACACACCGATATAGGGTAAGTTTCTGTAGTATTCATCGTAATCCAAGCCATAACCAACAATGAATTCATTAGGAACAGAATCACCGATATAATCAGCAACTATATCTGCCTCACGTCTTTCGGGTTTGTCAACAAGAGTACAAATTTTTATACTATTGGGTTTTCTTGCGGAAAGAATTTCTTTAAGATAATAAAGTGTATTACCACTGTCAAGAATATCTTCAACAATAAGAAGGTCTTTGCCTTCTATTGTTTTATCAAGGTCCTTGATAATCTTAACAACACCTGAAGATTTTGTTCCCGAACCATAGCTGGAAACTGCCATAAAATCTATATTACAAGGAATAGTAATGCTTCTCATCAGATCTGCCATAAAAATAACAGAGCCTTTAAGAACGCTGACAAGTAATAAATCCTTATCCTTATAATCCTCGCTGATTTGGTCTCCCAAACGTTTAACTATTTTACTTAATTCTTCTTCGGTAATAAGAACCTTTTGAATATCGTCAGTCATATTTTTCCCTATCATTATATTTTCCCCTAACTAAAACAATATTATCAGAATCCTTTGTAACAGAACATCTTTTTGTTACACCGAATCCTTGCACCCACACAACACCTTCATCATCTGAGATAACCGGTAATTTCTCTCTGGTTTCGATAGGTACATTTTCTTCATTGAAAAGTTTTTTTAACGATTTTGTAACATTACGTCTTTTTAATGAAAATTTATCCCCTGCTTTTCTTGTTCTTAAAACAAGATTTCCAACAACTGTATTATAGTCTATCATATCTGAACTATTGTTTTGATGAACAATTTTTGAATTATTAGAAAAAAATTCTAAAAAAACAGAAAAATTATTGAATTCAGCAAAAAAAGGAAGCTTATCTATGGAACAAAAATTAGTCCTTATAACATTATCAACCGTATAAAAGCGAATATAATCTTTTTTCACTTCAGCAAAAGCGTTACCGAGTAACTGTATTCTTCCGCCATCTTTCAGTAACTGCTGTAGAGCTTTGACCTTTTTATTGTCAAGAGCTTTGCCCGAAAACTCTGAAAAGGCTTTGAAAAGCACTTCACCAACAACAGCCTTATGTGAATTCAAAAGCATTTGCCTGTCATAGATGTGTTCACCTTTACGAGAAACAGCCATTAACTCTTCTGTATTCTTATTTAAAAGGTCACAAACAACACCAGCATTGTTACTCAACGAAGAAAAAGCATCCGTAAAAGATGGGTTTATTTCTTCAATTATCGGTAAAATCTTGTGTCTGATTTTATTTCTTGTATAATCAACAGACAAATTAGTGCTATCAACCACGAAGTCAAGGTTGTTTTCTCTGCAATAGCCTTCAATTTCGTTTCTTGTGCAGTTTAAAAGCGGTCTTATTATATTATCTCTTGTGAAAGGAATTCCGCTTAAACCTTTAACCGTAGTGCCTCTTGCAATATTAAAAATAACCGTTTCTGCATTATCATTTGCATTATGTGCAGTAGCGATTTTTGAGTTTTTCTCGCAAGCAGAATTAAACACTGTGTAACGCAAACGTCTTCCGCATTCCTCAACACTTTCGTTATTTCTCTTGGCATCTTCTATACAATTAAATCTAAAAGCCTCAAAATAAATGTTTTGCTTCGAACAAAACTTTTTAGCAAAATCCTCGTCACGTTTTGCCTCATCGCCTCTGATTCCGTGATTAACGTGAATTGCTTTTAAATTATAACCGAACTTGTCTTTAAAGCTATTAAGTATATGAAGTAAACAAACGGAATCTGCTCCACCGGAAAAGCCCACAACTACCGCTTGTGTATTATCAAGCATTTGATATGTTGAAACAGTATCTAAAAATTTATCTGTAACAATTTTAGTAAAATTATTCATCTCTGTACTCCAATGTAGAGAAGAGCGTAAATTGACCATCCCAATGAAGCTTAATTCTTTCTGTTGGTCCGTGACGGTTCTTTGCTACATCCACGTCAGCCTGCGTCATATCAATTTCGTCAGCATTCTGGGACCCGTTTTTGTAATAACCCTCACGATAGAGCATCAAAACAATATCTGCGTCCTGCTCAATTGAACCGGAATCACGGAGGTCTGAAAGCATCGGTCTGTTTGAAGATTTTCCGTTCTTTTCAGGTCCTCTGGAAAGCTGGGCACAACAAACAACAGGAATTTTTAAATCTTTTGCAAGCATTTTAAGGCTACGTGTAATTTCAGTAATCTCCTGAACACGATTTTCTTTTTTAGTAGCAGATTGCATAAGACCTAAATAATCAATAACAATACAGTCAACATCCTTGGCTCTTTTGATTTTTGATTTAATATCAGGAACTGTAATAGTTGACGTATCGTCAAAATACAAATTGCATTTAGTTAATCTGTCTGTTGCTTCCGCAAGGCGCATCCATTCATCATTGGAAATTTTACCCGAACGCAATTTATTACTTTCAACTCTTGCTTCTGTTGAAAGGACACGGGCAGCAAGCTGTTCGTTTGACATTTCAAGCGAAAAGAAAATAACTTTTTTTCCTGTCATTCCAACATTACGGGCTATATTGAGCGCAAAGCTTGTTTTACCCATAGCAGGACGAGCACCTATAAGTATTAAATCAGAACGATTAAGTCCCGATGTAATTTCGTCAAGCTTGGAAAATCCCGTGGGAATACCCTTAAATTCATCTGCATTGTCAGATGAAATTTTAACAAGATTAGGATAAACCTCTGCTGATATAACTTCACTCAATTTTTGAAGTGAACCGGAGGCGCGACCTTTACGGATATCATATATTTTTTGCTCAGCTGAATCCAAAATTTTATCAGCTTCTGCACTACCGTCGACCGCCGAATCAATAGTCTCCTTTGAAATCTTAATCAAAGAACGCAGAAAATACTTTTCTCTTACAATTTTACAATAATTCTCAACATTAGCTGCACTTGGTACCATTTGAGCAAGTTGAAAAAGATAATTCTTTCCACCCTCAACATCAAAGGAACCTTCACTGCTTAGTTTATCAAGAACAGTCAGCGCATCAATTCTGGAGCCTAATGTATCAAGCAACATTATTGCGTGCATAATCAGACGATGTTGTTCAATATAAAAATAATCGGGCTTAACGTGTGAAAAAACCACATTTACACATTCAGGGTTAATAAGTATTGACCCGATAACAGCTTGTTCAGTTTCAAGACTGTATGGCAAATCAACGCCGTCAAAGGTAGGCAATTTATTTTTTTCAGCCATTTTCTTAATCCTCTCCGAAGATTTATTCTTCCACTACCTGCACTTTAAAGGATGCAGTAACCTTTGGATGAAGTCGAACCTGAGCATTATAGGTTCCGAATGCTTTAATATCGTCAACAGTGATTTTTCTTTTATCAACCGTAACTTTAAACTGATTAGAAACAACAACAGCAATTTCTTTTGCTGTAACAGAACCGAAAAGCTTGCCGTTTGCGCCACCTTTTGCTTTAAGTACAACAGTATTATTGTTAATCTTTTCTGCGCTTGCTTTTGCGGCTTTAAGCTCTTCATCGGCTTTAAATTGCTCGGAAGATTGTTTATTCTTCATTTCAGAAAGAGTTTGAGCGTTTGCTTCGGCAGCAAGGCCACGGGGGAATAAAAAATTTCTTGCGTAACCATCGGAAACATTCACCTTCTCACTCTTTTTTCCAAGACCTTTTACGTCACATTTCAATATAACTTCCATTTATTTTAACCTCCATAGGAAAGATTATTTAGCTAAATAATAACTGTCAATAGCTTTTAAAAGCATTGTTTTTGCAGTTTCTAAATCCACATTTTTAATTTGTGCCGCAGCCATTGTACTGTGTCCTCCGCCACCGAGATATTCCATAATAAGCTGAACATTTTCCTCTCCAAGAGAACGCGCGGAAATCTGAACAACCTCACTGCCGGCAAAGGACAAAACGAAGGACGCTTTAACGTTATCAACATTAAGCATTTCATCAGCAGCCTTTGAAGTAATAATTCTGATATTTTTAGACTTGCTATCTGTGAAAGATATCATACAATTTCCATACATTTCAGCACTGTTTAATATTTCATTTTTATGAGAAATCATATCAGCACTAACAGAGAAAAGCTTTTTTACAGAAATTGTATCAGCATTATTTTCTTTGAGAAATGCTGCCGCTTCAAAGGTTCTTCTTGAGGTCCTCAAAACATAATCCTTTGTGTCAAGAACGATACCCGAAAGAAGTGCGGTTGCAACAACAGGTGGCAGTTTTTCCTGATTGGTTGAATACTCGATAAGCTCAGAAACCATTTCACAGGTAGAAGACGGTGACGGTAAATGATAGAAAATATCTGCATCATTTATAAAGTCATCAGAACGTCTGTGGTGGTCAATAACAATCTTTGCCCCCGCCTTTTTATAAAGCTCAGGCTCATCAAGCAAGAATAATCTATGTGTATCAACAACAAAGAGAACTGTATCGTCATCGCAAATTTCAACTGCTTCAGAAAGAGAAATGAATGAATTAAAGCCATTATTAACAGAAGTATCTATCAACGCTTGTGACAAAGTTGTTTTCTCATCAAAAGCCACAAAAGAACGCACACCGTTTGCTTCTGTAAAAAATTGAATACCCATTGCAGAACCAATAGCATCATAATCCGAAAATTTATGACCAACAACAATTGCTTTTTTATATTTTTTAATAAGAGTTGCTATATTAGCGGCAGTTTGACGAGGTGAAACACGCGAATTATCATTAGCAAGGTTTGACATACCGCCAAAATACAAATAGCCGTTTTCAGTATAAACTGCTGCTTGGTCTCCACCTCTGCCCAACGACATTTCAAGAGCTCTTTTAGCTCTTGCTTCGCACTCTGAAAAATCAGAGCCTGTACCCACGCCGATTGAGAGCGTAGCATTTATGAGGCTGTTATTATGCTTATATTCTCTGACATCTTTTAAAACAGAAAACTTTTCTTCACAAAGTCTGTCAAGATTACGTTTCTCACCAATAACAAAAAAGTTACCGTTTCCTGTCTTTTTAAGAATCAATTTTTCATCTTTCAACCAATTTTCAATTTTGCTTTCAATACCGCTTGAAACCTGTGCAAACTTACTGTCCGTAAATTGACGGGAAAGCTGTTCGATATTATCAACAAGAATTGTCATTACAAAAGGCCGAGACAAATTATAGTCAGCAACAGTTTCTTTCATATATGTATCATCGAAGAAATAAAAGCAAAGCATCGGATTTGACACGCTTTTAACCTTCGTGATAAATGTTGTAAATTTTCTGCCGTTAAACTCTGCATCAGCAGTTTTAAGCTCAGCAAGCTCGGAATATTTAAAATCTTTAAAAAAATCATAAAGATTTACCTTTTTGTTCTCAACTAAAAAGCTTTCAGAAAATTCTTTATTAAACCAAACGATATTGCCTTTTTTGTCAGATAAAACGCAAGGCAACGGAAAGGAATCAACTGTATCCACTTGTTCTTGTGTAAGAGATTTATTTACTTGTTCAATGTATTTTCTCGTTGATTTAAAAAACAGGGCGGAATACAAAAGATTAGTTAAAAAAACAAAAATAAAAACAAGGAGAAAAATATACGCTGTGTCATTATCAATCAAAAAACTCACCAGGGAAAACACCAAAAAAAGAAATGATGTTAAATAACCTGCGGGATTTTGATAAAACAAAGCAGTTATCTTCATAAACAAAACACCTTTTTAAACTTCTAACAATATGGGTAAAATCATAGGACTGCGTTTTGTCCTTTCATACATAAGACGTGAAATTTCATCACGCAATTTTGTGTTCATAGCATTCAAATCGAAACTGTACGGCGGAAAACTATCAATAACTTTCATAGATACCTTAACTGCCTCATTCATAAGAAGCTCCGCTTCTTTAACATAAACAAAGCCTTTTGAAACAACCTCGGGACCGCTTAATAGCTCACCTGAAGCACCATCTATTGTGGCAGCAATTATTATTATACCATCTTGACCAAGATGTAAACGCTCCTTCATAACTCGAGCACCAACATCTCCCACGCCATATCCATCTACATATACCTTGCCGTTTGCAACTGTTCCCGAAACAGAAATATTGTTTTCTGTTGCAGAAATTTCATAACCGTTATCAGCAATAATAATATTGTTCCTGTCAATTCCAACAGCCTCTGCAAGGCGTGCGTGATATCTTAAATGCTTTTGCTCACCGTGAACGGGAATAAAATACTGGGGTTTTACAAGAGAAAGCATTATTTTCAATTCTTCTTGACAAGCATGACCCGAAACATGAACATCATACATTTTCTCATAGATAACCTGCGCACCCAGTTTCAACAAATCATTTATTACTCTGTAAACAGTTTTTTCGTTACCGGGAATGGGGCGAGCAGAAATAATAACACAGTCGTTATAACCAACTGATACCTTTCTGTGACCGCCTTGAGCCATTCTTGAAAGAGCTGACATAGGCTCACCCTGACTACCTGTTGTAACAATAACAAGTCTGTCATCAGAATATCGCTTAATTTCATCAATGCCTATAAGTGTCCCCTCGGGTATATTGATATAGCCAAGCTCCGTTGCAATTGCCACAACATTTTCAAGACTTCTGCCGGAAAGCGCTACCTTTCTGTCAGTTTGTACTGCTATATCAATAATCTGTTGAACACGGTGAAGGTTTGAAGCAAAAGTAGCAATAATAATTCGCCTGTCACCCGCCTGGTAAAAAAGATTACGGAAGGTTTCGCCAACCTTGCTTTCGCTCTGGGAATAACCGGGTTGCTCTGCATTGGTTGAATCTGAAAGTAGGCATAAAACCCCATTGTTTCCAAGCTCTGCAAAGCGTGAAAGATCTATTCTGCTTCCATCAATGGGACAAGAGTCAATTTTAAAATCACCGGTTTGAACTATGGTTCCTGCTTCACATTTGATGGCTAATGCAACTGCATCGGGAATTGAATGATTAACTTTAATAAATTCAACATCAAAGTCACCAAGCTTTACTGTATCCCCTGCTTTTATGATATGAATATCAACCTCGTGTTCAAGCTTGTGTTCGCTGAGTTTTCCGTTAATAAGACCGGCTGTCAGCAAAGTTGCGTAAACAGGAATGTTTACTTTTTTCAAAAGATAGCTTAAAGCTCCGATATGATCTTCGTGTCCGTGTGTTATGACTATACCCTTAATCTTATCAACATTTCTTTCAACGTAGGTGAAATCGGGTATAACAAAATCAACACCTAACTGGTCGGACTCGGGAAAAGAGAGACCGCAATCAACAATAAACATTGATTTACCATATTCGTAGCAAGTCATATTCTTTCCAACCTCATTGATACCGCCCAGGAAAGAAATTTTTACCGGCTCCGTTCTTTTTGGAGGTGTAATTTTTGAATACCTTGTTGACTTTTTTGAGGTATTAGCTTGTGATTTATTCTTCTTTGAAGCAGTTGTTTTATTGCTCTTCTGTTTCCCTGAATTGTTTTCCGTGTTCTGAGACTGTATTTTTTTACCTGTTTGTTTTGAATATTGAGTCGTTTTTTTATTGTTTTGTTTGGAAACATCAGAAGATTGTTTTTTCTTCTTATTTTCTTTTTGCATAAGAATCTCCTAATTTTTAAATTTGATAATATGTAGAGCCGTCAGAAACAAGACGGCATAATAACCTATTCTATATTTATATATAATACTATTATTTACTTTTATTGTCAAGTATTCAGACATCCTCTAAAAAAGCCTGAATAAAATCGCAAATTTCGGCAGAAGCTGACACACTCTCTGAAGCACTAATGATTTTTGCTTCATTCAGAAATGGCTTTTTTTGTACCTTTGCAAAGCCGTTTTTTAATTTAATATTATAACAACCATTCTTATAATTTACACTTTTCAAATCGTCAATTTTCCGTGCAATTTCGCCTGTTTTTAAAGGAATTTCAGCAGTTTTTGAGCTTGTATAAAAGCCGGGCAAGGATGATATCAGCTTATCAATTTTCTCCTCTGTTAAGTTTAATATTTTAATTATTAAAAACGCAAGAAAAAGACTGTCAACTTTCCATAAATTAATATATGAATACGAATAAAAATGTCCTTTGAGTTCATCATTTTTAAGATAAAAAAACAGCAATTTTTTTAAATCCTTTTCAACATAAATTCTATTTTTATACTCTATACTGACATTTGTGCCCGTGTCATTAAAAATTATATGCATTTCACTGTTACTATTATCTTTTGGGGCAATTTTTTTTAATATTTCCTCAAAAGTCTTTAAAACAATTTTGTTTTTACAAAACACTGACGGTACAAACTTTATGCCTTCTTCACATAAAACTGTAATTTCACGCACATACATTCGTCTTAAACCGTGAATTTGTCGAACGTTTTTACATTCGCTCGGCTCAACAAATATAAACTTATTTTTACTGCAAAAATCCAATAAATTATAGCAGTCTGTTTTACTTAACAACTCATTTTTAGAATTATAAATTTCTATATTTGTTCCGCCCCCTCTACCGCTGACAAATGCCGAATAATCACACTCACAAAACTTACAACTGAAAAATATTTGTGATTTAAAGGTATTTCCTATATCAAAGCACTCTGCACCTGATGCAATTAAACCGCTTAAAAAAGCGAGCTTTATTGCTTGTGAATTCGGTTCTCCGTCACTTGCTATTAAGATTCTCGGCTTACCAAAAACATTTGCAACTGCTGAACCCAAAAGTGCAGCTTTATCCGGTGACAAGCCTTGAAATTTGTTTTGAAAAGAACCATATATTTTATTGTTAAAAGGCGATTTTATAAACTTATCATATTTAACATTTTTATTTATCATCGAGTTATTTTCTACGGTTACATCTTCGCCGATTAAAGCATTTGCGCCAATTACTGACCCGGCAAAAACTGCAGAATTCCTCTTAACCGATGAATTTTCGCAACAAACCGTACCATCTATAAAACAATTTGACGAAACATAAACATTTTCAAACAGAATGCTGTTTTTTACAGAACTGTTTCGGGAGATTAGCGAGTTGTTAAATATAACTGTGTTAGGACCTATGGAAGAACCATTTTCAATTTGAACAGAATCGCCCAAATAGACCGGTGGCGTAATTGAAAAATCACCTTTCGGAACAACTCCATCTGTAAAAATGCCTTCAGCAATATAGGGTGGTTTAAAAATAGTTTTGCCATTCAAAATATCAAATAACAAGCTCTTATAATCATTAACACTTTCTAACTTTTTAATATATCCTTCTGCTTTTAAATAAGATGTAACGTATTTTTCATAGTTATTCATTATGTTATGAAAACTGATGTTTTTGTTATATAATTTTTTCAGATAATCAAGTTGGCAAAATATAGCAAAACAAAAATTTTTATTATTTTTTATTCCTGTAATTTCATTATCATAAACTGAATGAAGTATCTCGGAAATATCGCACTCAAAATAGGTATCATTTCTCAGCAATAAAACCCTCTCATTTGGCGAAAAAGAAAACAACTCTCTGTAAATGTCATCAATATTTAATACAACGGCTTCGCACAAAGAAAATTCCTTGTTGATTTTTTTATCCGTCAAAAAAGCTTTTTTAATTTTAATGTCTGAAAATTTATTTAATTGATGCTCCGTTAAAGAGCTGTTCAAAACTTGTAAATCATAAAAAGACCGAACATTTAACTGTTCGGTTAATAGATTATTTTTTGAAAAATCCACAGAAATCAGATACATCAAATTACCCCCTTTTTAAATTATAACCATCTGCTAAATAAAAATTAAATTTAAAAATACTTTCAAATTTTGATAATATGTGTTAATATATACAAAACTAAAAACAAAAGGAAAAATTATGAAGAATGTAGAAATATTCACAGATGGTGCATGTAGCGGTAATCCCGGTCCCGGCGGATGGGGTGCAATTTTGCGTTTCAACGGAAAAGAAAAGGAATTAAGCGGTGGCGAAAAAGAAACCACTAACAACAGAATGGAATTAACCGCAGTTATTTCTGCACTTTCGGCATTAAAATACCCCTGCGAAGTTACGGTTACTACCGACTCAAAATATGTTTGTGACGCTGTAAATCAAGGTTGGGTTTATTCTTGGAAGAAAAACGGTTGGCGAAAAGCAGATAAGAAACCTGCTTTAAACCCTGATTTATGGGGGCAGTTATTAGAACTATTGGAAATTCACGAAGTGGAATTTAGATGGGTTAAAGGACATAACGAGCACCCCGAAAACGAAAGATGCGACAGATTAGCGGTTGCTGAGTGCGAAAAATACAAATAATGCAACCCCTTTGTCAAAATTTTTGACAAAGGGGTTGCAAATTTTTATTTATGAATTTCATTTATTATTTCTTCAACCGTATCAGCTATAACCTGTGCTATATTTGGTCCCATTGAATTTGTTTCCTCATAATGTCTTCTGTCGTGTTTGTCTCTGCCGTTTTCTATGTATGGAGATTTATCATTCAGAATAAAATCATTGGGTGGCAAAATGTAACCTAACTCATCATTGGCAAGTCCGAAAACAAGTATTTTTTCGTCGCCGACAATATCACAAAGCAGTTTTGGATTAATTTCTGTACCCTTGCCTGTTGCAGATTCTTCGGCGCTTAAGGCACCGCCGAAAACAAGCTCGGGGAAAAGTTCACCCGGTAAAAGTAAAAGCTTTTTACCACCAATTTCGAAATATGTAATTTCCGACTTTAAGCACCAATAATTAGGAGCAGTTTCCCTTGTAAATTTATCGGCAGTTAATATACCAATGTCGCAAGCAATGGTTAAAACAGGATTTTCAACATCGGCATAAAACTCTTTTCTTGCAAAATTTAAAAGGGGCTGAAGCTTTCTTTCATTATCAATAGCCAACGCATAATCAGCAAGCTTATAGCCGATATTTCGCGTTGATTCAATAAGGCGGTGCTCATCGCGAAGAAGTCTTTCATCAGGAATGTCCATACTTATCATACCACCGATAGCACCAACAGTATAGAATGTTTCTGCATCCACAGTATTTCTGATTTTTTCTCTCAAATAGCAAGGAAAATCTGCACTGACAAGGTGATTGCAACCTTGAAGAGATTCAGAATGAGAAGCAAAGTTAAGCAACCAAATCTCATTTGAAGAATCATCAGGAACAAAACGGAAACGAGTTAGTGTTTTTGAATAAACTATTGGTGTTCGTATATCTTCCTGCATATCGGGAACTTCAATTTCTCCAAGATATAATTCCCCGTCCTTACGGTTTTCGTAAGCTTGAAAAGCGCATTTAATAACGGCTTGAAAAAGTATATTCATAAATTTTTCATCTTTACCGCTTAAAGGCAGGTGTCCCCAGATACCCATTGTATCAATACCCGCATGATTATGAGTTGACATAACACCGATATAACGACAACTCGTTTGCATAGAGAATCCTTTTAATAATTCTCTGATTTTGTTTACATCCTTATTAAGAAGACCTACAACATCAAGTGATATAAGCAAAATTCCGCCTCTGCCGCTGTTATCGTCAATCCATACTGCATGGGCATATTGAGGATCAATAACACCTCTTGCGGGGTTGTTTTCACCATAACCTGCAATATAGTATTTTTTGGTATCAATATCATCAGGCAAAACTACCTCTCTATGAAACCCAACAGTAAATTTTTCGGCAGATGCTTCACCGATAAAATCTACTTCGACAGGCTCTAAAGGCTCTGCTTTTTTACTTTTTAACGACATTTTTCCATGACCTTTTACTATTCCGTTAAGTAAATAATGCAAGACTGATTTTCCCATATCTTCACCTCATAGCTTCATTCTTTCTTTGTAATCCGGCAAATATTGCTCTATCAATTTATAAAACTCCTTGCTATGATTATGATGCACTATGTGAGCAAGTTCGTGCACAACAACATAATCAATAAAACGTTCATCCTTGTCCATCAGATACAGAGAAAAATTCAAACTATTGGTTCCCGAACAAGAGCCATATCTCTTTTTAGCAGAATTTATTTTAACGCATTGTGGCTTCAATTGCATAATATTTGAATAATATTCCACTTTTACAGGTATTATCTCCTTGGCTTTTTTACGTAAAAACTCAATTTCATCTTGGGAATAAACCTTCATTTGCTTTTTCTTTTCCCGTTGAGAAATAATAGTTTTTTCCAGCCATTCTTTCTTTTCTGAAAGTATTCTGTCAATTTCCTTTTGCGAAAGACTCAAAGGTGCTCTTACAGTTATATTGCAATCTGTATCGACCTGAATAGAAACGGTTTTTCTTTTAGAACGTATTAAATTATATTCAAAAATCATAATCAAAACCCATCTTTATATTCAACGAGCGCAATACCGCCACGCTCAAGATATTCTTTATAAAGCAGTTCTTTTCTTTCTTTTGTATATTCGTATCCCCAAAGGTTATAAACACCTGAAAAGCTCTCAAAAGTTTCATCAGCAAAAACCTTGAATTGCCCTGATTTGTATGGTAAAGGAATCTCAACCGTGCCATTGGAAGCAATAAAATAATATTTAGCAATCTCGATAGATTTTCTGTTTGCAAGGTAATTAGGCAATTCTTCATCAAACTTAATTTGAGTTACAGGAAACAATGCAATTTCTGCATTAACTAATTCATAAAATTCAGGGGATGTTCCAAGATGTCCGTGGTGGGCTTGCTGAACAATATCGGCTTTAAGAAAATCGGGATATCTTTCTTCAAGAATTCTGCTTTCCCGTTGTCCAGCATCACCGGGAAAAAGAATTTTTGTCTCCTCTGCCTCTGCCATAATAACAACTGAAGAATCATTATAATTTGAGTTATCTTCAGGAAAAACATCTTCGTGAGAGCAAAGAACATCAAAACGTATATTATCTGCATAAAAATACATACCTGTATGCAATCGACAAATCGGAATTTCAGGATATTCTTCCATTAAATTATAAAACATTGTTACATAATTTTTATTGGAGGGCATCCAGTCACCACCGTCCCGATGGTCGTTACGAATAAAATTACAATATACCTTTTCTATAATTGTGTCATGTGTATAATAGCGGACATAGTTCATAAACTGTGCTATATGGTCCTCGTGTCCGTGGCTCAGAAACCAACCCTTAATTCGCACTTTTTGACCTTCGGGGGTACGCTCACGAAGAAAATCGTAAATTCTGTCACAATCTCTTACAGAATATGTATGGGCACTGTCAATTAGAAAAAACGAACCATCACAAGTGCGCATTATGTAGCACATACCGCAGTCTATAAGCTTGTGATCAACCTCAAACTGCCAGAGAGTTGTTTGAGAGTTGTTTTGAAACGAACATTTTTCGTATTCCGGAAGAGCCGTTTTTCCGTCAAAAACAATACGAACTGTGTTATCGCAAGCATAAAAGCCAAAGCAAACGACAACATCATCGATTTTAACAAAATAAAAAATATTACCGTCAATTTCATTTGAAAAGAGACAATAATTTTCGTATTGCTTTATAAGCTCGCAAAAAGAAGCTTTATTGCACTCTTTATATAATAAAAGAGCACATTTTTCGCCCGAATCATAAAGAAGTGGTACGGTTTTAAATAACGGATTAAACGCTTCAGTTATTTTCTCAATTATAATACTTAAACTCATAGAAACCCTGCTCCAGCTATTTCAAAAAACTGCTAAATCAACATTTTTCACGAAATTGATTATTTCATTTTTCTTGGCAGAGAGCTTACCTTGAATCATAGTCCCCTTGCCTCCGCCTCTACCGTTTAAAGCAGAATTAAAGCTTTTAGCGAACTCATTCAAATCAACACAAGTACTGCCAATGACATAAGAAAAACCTACTTGCTCATTTCCGGAAAGTATAATACATAGCTTATTCTTGGTCATTCCGAAATTTGCAAGTTCTCGCATCATATCAGCATCATAAAATGAAGATATAAAAATGCCTGTGTCACCAATTTGCATTATTTTATCTTTATCTTCTTCAGCTATTTTCATTTTAAAATCGAAGTATTTTCTTTTTGTAATATCCGTTTCAGAGATTTTTTTCTCAACAAAAGAAGCGATTTCGTGTTGCTTTGATGACAGAAGAACCGAGGTATCATAAACGCTTTTGTACTTTTCTCTGTAATCTTCAAGGGCCTTAAAACCGGATTTCATAACAATTCTTACGCCACCTCTATGACGCATAAAATCAAGAATTTTAACAATTCCTATTTCCCCTGTTCTCTTAACATGGGGTGCACAACAAGCACAAAGATCCGTTTCGCCGATTTTAACAAGACGTACATTTTCTTTTAAATCCAGCTTACTGCGATAGTCGAGTTTTTCGATTTCTTCATCATCAGGGAAAAAGCACTCTATTTCAACATTGCTGTAAATCACCTTGTTTGCTCTGTCCTCAATGTCATCAAGCTGTTTGCGTGTCAATTCACCGCTGAAATCGACAGTCACATAATCCTCTTCCATATGAAATCCAATGTTATCATAGCTGTAAAGAGAATGAACAACACCGGAAACAATATGTTCTCCGCTATGATTTTGCATTCGGTAAAATCTTTGTTCCCAATCAATTTTACAAGCATATTCAGAGCCGACTGCTAATTTTTTTTTAGTATAATGAAATATATCGCCGTCAATTTCTTGAACATCAAGCACTTGCGCATCTCCAACAAAACCTGTATCAGCACTCTGACCGCCCCCCTCTGCAAAGAAAGCAGTTTTATCGAGAATTATTTTGAATCCCTTATCAACTTCTTCACAAGAAACAACAGTTGCAAAAAACTCTTTAATATAACTGTCTTTGTAAAATAATTTTTCTGTCATAATTAACCTCTGTAAAAAGCTAATGACATTGCAATAATATATTGCGCTGAATAATATGTAGCGTGATTTAAAACAATTGAGACTCTGTTGGTTCTGTCCTTTTCTTTAGGACTGAAATAAATGTTAGCAAGAAATGCATCGGAAATAACGAATAATAAAAATCCGACATTTAATAAAACACTGTGTAACGAATAATGCTCCGTTAAAGTATAGCTTCCGCTCAAACTGAGGGAAACACACAAAAAAGAAACATATAAAAGCGTTATTTTCTTAAAGCGTCCATACTGAAATTTCATTACTTTTTCAGTTAAGAATGTAACAACAATACCGGCAATAACTCCTGCAACAACACAAATGATATTAAGAGGCTCTATACCGTAAACCGAAACCATTGCTATGCTGTAAAAAATGTGACCTATCAGAAAAGCAACGAAACCTAAATCGGTGCAACGGTCCGCATCATTTAAATCGGAATATTTTAAATCAAGAACAATATCGCCAAGCATACCAAAGCAAGCACCACCTATAGTAAATGCGCCTAAGTAGTCGGGACAGGCTTTATTATCAACAAAGAAGAATACGGAAGAAAGAATAAATCCCATACTCGCAATTGACTTTATTGCAACAACATCCGTTGTAACTCTCACCGTTCGCTTGGTCAAAAAAACAACAGTAGCAACAATACCCATCGCCATAAAAACATACCCCAACATTATACTGACCTCCATAAATTATAATTTGATATTAACACAATAAAATATAAAAAGCAATCAACCGTAGTTAAAAAGGGTTGCATAATTTTCTTAACAAAAATTTGTTTATTATCACTAAAGCTTTTTTCTTGATTTTCCTGTCAAAGAGTGGTAATATAAAGGCAAGTTAATACGCCAATAACTTACGCAAACACCGACAACCGTTCACGAAATTGAGCGGTTGTCGGTGTTTTATATATAATTTATTAATTACGAACAATTAAAGTTAAATTTTACAATTAAAGTTAAATTTTACAATAAATATTGATTTGCATAAATTTTTGGTGTAAAATTACTTTATACAATACTAAAATCCAAAACTAAAATAAGGAGTTCTTATTATGAAATATATAGAATTTGACAACTCAAAAGAATATGATTTAATCCTTTTAGGTCGTGTTGCGGTTGATTTTAACCCAACTGACTATTATTGTCCTCTTTCTCAGAGCACAACATTTAAAAAATATCTTGGAGGCTCACCTGCAAATATTGCGGTAGGTCTTTCAAGACTCGGTAAAAAATGCGGATTCTTTGCAAAGGTTTCCGATGATGAATTGGGAACCTTCGTTGAGAATTTCTTTAACAACGAGGGCATTGATTGCTCTCATATCACCCGTTGCACAAACGGTGAAAAAATCGGTCTTACATTTACGGAAATTCTTTCTGAAACCGAAAGCTCAATACTTATGTATCGTAATGATGCAGCTGACCTTAAACTTTCAGTTGAAGATATCGACGAGGACTACATAGTTAAAGCAAAAGCACTTCTTATTTCCGGTACTGCTCTCTGCGAAAGCCCCTCAAGAGAAGCGGCACTCAAAGCAACACTTCTTGCAAAGAAAAACAACATTCCCGTAATTTTTGATATTGATTACCGCGCGTATAACTGGAAAAATAGCGACGAAATTGCAATTTACTATTCGACGGTTGCTTCAAAAGCAGATATCATTCTCGGTTCAAGGGAAGAATTTGATTTGACAGAAAAACTAATCGGTCTTGACGGAACTGATAAAACAAGTGCCGCTTATTGGCATTCACAGGGTGCAAAAATAGTTATTATAAAGCACGGTAAAGAAGGCTCAACCGCATATACAAATGACGGTGAAAGCTATAACATTAAACCTTTCCCCGTTAAACTTCTTAAATCCTTCGGTGGCGGTGACGGTTATGCTTCCGCCTTCCTTTACGGACTTTTTGAGGGTTGGGAAATAATCAATGCTCTTGAATTCGGTTCAGCGAGTGCTGCTATGCTTGTTGCAAGTCACGCTTGTTCACAGGATATGCCATCAGCAGAAGCTGTAAAGGAATTTATCAGAAAAGAAAAAGAAGAATATGGTGAGATGATAGCCCGTGGTTAAAAACTTTATAAACCGATTCAAAAGAATAATAAGTGTATTTTTACTTCTGACTTTTATCGGAATACAGATTCCTATATTGATTAATGCCTATATGTATGAGTTTTCTTCTAAATACATTTTAACCGTTGATGAAGCATCAAAAGATAACTTTGACTGTGTTCTCGTTCTTGGTGCGGGCGTTTGGGGTGACGGACCATCTCATTTGCTTGAAGAAAGACTCAATAAAGGAATTGAGATATATAACACAGGTTGCACCAATAGAATTCTTATGACCGGTGACCACGGTAGAGAAGAATACGACGAAGTTAATGTTATGAAAAACTTTGCCATTGAAAAAGGCGCTGTTTCTGAAGAGGTTTTTATGGACCACGCAGGTTTTTCAACTTATGAATCTATGTATAGGGCAAAAGAAGTTTTTCAGGTAGAAAAAGTTGTTATTGTTACGCAAAAATATCATTTATATCGCTCAGTTTATAATGCAAGAAAATTAGGTCTTGAAGCCTACGGTGTACCCGCTGACGGACAGTATAATTTTTCTCTTCCTGTAAGAACCTACAACAATTTTCGTGAATCTCTTGCACGATGCAAGGATTTTATATGGTGTATTTTCAAGCCCGAACCCACCTATTTAGGTGAAGCAATACCAATCAGTTCAAGTGGTGTATTAACAGACGACAAGGTTAAATAAGGTGAAAATCAATGTTTGAACAATTATCTTTTAACGAAAACGGAATAAAAACAATATGTGAAATGAACGGCAAGCATTCTGATATGCTTATGGACATTAAAGTTAAGAAATTCGCAAAAAATGAAACTTTTTCAGTTTATAATGAAGACTGCGAAACAGCGTTTTTAATTCTTTACGGTGATGTTGAAATCTCCTGGGATAGCGAAACAAAAAAAATGGTAAGGGAAAATCCTTTTATTAAGGCTTCATATTGCTTACATGTACCAAAATGCACAGAGGTTTCAATAAAAGCAAATGAAATTTCTGAAATTCTCATTCAGCAAACCGATAATGATATAGTTTTCTCCCCTGTTTTTTATACTCCTGATATGATTTTATATCAGCATTTCGGCAAAGACCAATGGGAAGGTGCAGGATACAGAATTGTTTCAACTGTTTTTGACCCTGATAATGCACCATATTCCAATATGGTTTTAGGTGAGGTATATAACCAACCCGGTCGTTGGTCAAGCTATCCACCGCATCATCATCCCCAACCCGAGGTATATTACTATCAATTTGATAAGCCTCAAGGCTTTGGTGCTGCATTCGTAGGTGATAATGTTTATAAAAGTGTTCAAGGAAGCGCAGTATATATTACAGACGGTAATGACCATCAGCAGGTTGTTGCACCCGGTTATGAAATGTGCTATATCTGGATGATTCGTCATCTTCCCGATGACCCTTGGTACAAAACAACAAGATTTGTATCTGACGAACACCTTTGGTTAACAAAATAAATCAAGAAATTATTCCTTAAGGAGTGATATATAAATGGCTATTATGACAATGGGTCAAGCACTTGTAAAATTCCTTGATAACCAGTACGTTTCCTTCGATGGTAAGGAATCTAAATTCGTTGACGGTATTTTTACCGTTTTCGGTCACGGAATTGTGTGCGGACTTGGTCAGGCACTTGATGAAAACCCCGGTTCTCTTAAAGTGTATCAGGGCAAAAATGAGCAAGGTATGGCGCATGTTGCAACAAGCTTTGCAAAGCAAAACAACAGAAGAAAAATAATTGCTTGTTCTTCTTCTATCGGTCCCGGTGCTGCAAATATGATTACTGCGGCGGCAACCGCTACCGTTAATAACATCCCCTTACTTCTCTTCCCTGCCGACACATTCGCTTGTCGTCAGCCCGACCCTGTTCTCCAACAGTTTGAACAACCCTATTCCCTTTCTGTTACAACCAACGATGCTTACAAACCCGTTTGCAGATATTGGGACAGAATCGTCCGTCCCGAGCAATTAATGAGTGCTATGACAAATGCAATGCGAGTATTGACCGATACTGCCAATACAGGTGCGGTGTGTATTGCTCTTTGTCAGGATGTTGAGGGTGAAAGCTACGATTACCCCGATTATTTCTTTGATAAAAAAGTTCATAAAATCACAAGAATTGCACCGACTGATGACGAAATTTCTGATATTACGGAAATTCTTAAATCAGCTAAAAAGCCTCTCGTTATTGCAGGTGGCGGTGTAAGGTATTCAGAAGCAGGCAGAGTTGTTGAGGCATTCTGCGAGAAGCACAATATTCCATTTGCAGAAACTCAGAACGGCAAATCCGCTGTTCTTTCTTCTCACCCACTTAACCTTGGTGGTGTCGGTGTTACCGGTAACCTATCTGCCAATACTATAGCAAAAGATGCAGACGTAATTCTTGGTATAGGTACTCGTTTCTCCGATTTCACAACAGCTTCGAAATCACTGTTCAGACCGGATGCAAGGTTTATAACAATTAACACGGACAGATTTGATGCATATAAGCTCTCATCAACGAAAGCTGTTTGCGATGCTAAATTGGGTATAGAGGCTCTTGAAGTAGCAATCGGTAATTATAAAACTACTTACACAACCGAAATTGCTGATGCCAAAAAGGCTTGGGCAGAAGAAATGAAAAAGCTCTCATTTTATACATACTCAGAAGATTTTGAGCCCATTATCAAGGCAAGATACGAAGAAACAATCCCGGAATTTGTTGAAAAAATCGGCGGTACAATCACTCAGACTTCTGCACTCGCACTCATAAGAAAAATAATTGACGATGATGCTATTGCAGTTGCAGCGGCAGGCTCTCTCCCCGGTTGTATGCAGAGAATGTGGACTACTGACTCCCCCAATTCCTACAATATGGAATACGGCTATTCCTGCATGGGTTATGAAATTGCTGGCGCTCTCGGCTCAAAAATGGCAGAACCCGATAAAGAGGTTTACGCTTTCTGCGGTGACGGTAGCTATTTAATGCTTCATAGTGAGCTTGTTACATCAATTCAGGAAAATAAGAAAATTAATGTTCTTTTGTTTGATAACTCCGGTTTCGGTTGTATAAATAATCTTCAAATGTCAAACGGCATTGGAAACCTTGCAACAGAGTTCCGTAAACGTGATGAAAACGGCAACCTTTTAGGTGAGCTTATTCCTATAGACTTTGCAATGAGTGCGGCAGGTTACGGTGTTAAAACTTATACAGCAAAAACTCTCGAAGAGCTTGAAGCTGCACTTATTGATGCAAAAAAACAATCTGTTTCAACTCTTATAGATATTAAAGTGCTTCCCAAGTCAATGACAGACGGTTACGGTGCTTGGTGGCACGTTGGTATCGCATCAACATCATCAAATAAAGCAGTTAATACTGCGTTTGAAAATAAAGAAGAAAATCTTAGAAAAGCGAGGAAGTTCTGATGCTTGACAAAAACAAAGTAAAACTCGGTATTGCTCCTATCGCGTGGACAAACGACGATATGCCGGATCTTGGAGCAGAAAACACATTCGAACAATGCATTTCAGAAATGGCTCTTGCAGGCTTTACAGGTTGCGAGGTTGGTAACAAATACCCAAAGGACACAGCCGTTTTAAAAAAAGCACTTGACCTTCGCGGTATGCAGATTTGTAACGCTTGGTTCTCAACCTTCCTTACAACAAAGCCTTACGAAGAAACAGAAAAAGAATTTATTAAGCATATCACTTTCCTTAAAGAAATGGGTGCGAAAGTTGTCGGCGTTTCCGAACAGGGTCATTCAATTCAGGGTACAGACCTTTCTATCTTTGATGACAAATATATTATGAACGATAAGGAATGGGATATGCTTTGCACAGGTCTCAACAAACTCGGCAAGGTTGCAAAGGATATGGGTATCACTCTTACTTTCCATCACCATATGGGTACTGTTGTTCAGACTGCTGCTGAAATTGACAGATTAATGGAAAATACAGACCCCGAGCTTTTCAATCTACTCTTTGATTCAGGTCATCTCGCATATTGCGGTGAAGATTATATGTATATTCTCAAAAAATACATCAATCGCATCAAACACGTTCACCTTAAAGATATTCGCCCTGATGTTATTGCAGATGTAAAAGCAAATAAAGAAAGCTTCCTTCAGGGTGTTCGTAAAGGTACTTTCACAGTTCCCGGTGACGGTGTAATTGATTTTGCGCCTATATTCGAAGTGCTTGCAGAAAACAACTATGAGGGTTATGTTCTTGTTGAAGCAGAGCAGGACCCCGCTATTGCAAATCCCTTTGAATATGCGCTTAAAGCGAGAAAATATATTGCTGAAAAAGCAGGTCTTTAATATAGAGAGGTAATTAAAATGGCTGAAAAAATCAAATATTTTTGTAACGGTCAGTTCAAAGAGTCAAAAACTGACGTATGGTACGACCTTTATAACCCCAGCACAGGCGAAATAACAGGTCACGCACCTTGTTGCACCAACGACGAGGTTCTCGAAGCGATTGAAGCTGCAAAAGCCGCTTATCCCTCTTGGAGCGCAACACCTGCAATTAAAAGAGCTCAGATTCTTTATAAAGTCCGTGACCTTCTTATTGAACATATGGAGGAGCTCACAACCCTTGTTGCAGAAGAAAACGGCAAGGTATGGAGTGAAGCTGAGGGTGACGTTCTCAAAGCAAAAGAAGGCACAGAGCTTGCAACTCAAGTACCCTCTCTTATGATGGGCGAAAGCCTTATGGATGCTTCATCAGGCTTTGATACAACTCTTTATCGTGAATCAATGGGTGTTTTTGCAGGTATTGTTCCCGTTAACTTCCCTGCTATGATCCCTTTTGGTTGGATGGTTCCCACCTGCGTTGCTTGCGGTAATACAATAGTTCTTAAAGCTGCATCTCTCACTCCTAAAACCGCACTGAGAATAGCAGAGCTTTATAAAGAGGCTGGTATGCCCGATGGCGTTGTTAATGTTGTTACCTGCTCAAGAAACGAAATTAACACTATTCTTGACCATCCCGATATTAAAGGAATCACATTTGTCGGTTCAACTCCCGTTGGTAAACTTATTTACGAAAGAGCTGCAAAAGCAGGAAAACGCGTTCAAGCACTTTGCCAGGCTAAAAACCACGCTCTTGTTCTTGAAGATGCTCCAATTGAAAGAACTGTTGCAGGTGTTATTAACTCCGCGTACGGTTGTGCAGGTCAGCGTTGTATGGCACTTTCTTGTTGTGTTGTTCAGGAATCAATTGCTGATAAATTCGTTGCAGAACTTAAAAAACAGGCAATGAATATCAAGATTGGTAAATCTATTGATAAAACATCAAAACTCGGACCGCTTACATATAAAAAGCACTATGACGAGGTTATAGCCGACATTGAAAAAGGTGTTAAAGAAGGTGCAACCCTTGTTCTTGACGGCAGGAACCCCGAATTACCTGAAGAAATCAAAAACGGTTACTTTGTAGGTCCCACTATCTTCGACAATGTAACAGAAGATATGACAATAGGCAGAGATGAGGTTTTCGGTCCTGTTCTTTGTGTTAAGAGAGTAAAGGATTTCCACGAGGGTATTGCAGTTATGAATACTAACCCCTATGCTAACGGTTCTGTTATCTTTACTCAGAACGGTCACTATGCGAGAGAATTTGCTCGTCATACTCACGGCGGTATGGTTGGCGTTAACGTTGGTATCCCTGTTCCGATTGGTTTCTTCCCCTTCTCAGGTCATAAGGATTCATTTTTCGGTGACCTTCATTGTCTCGGTAAAGATGCTTACCGCTTCTTTACCGAAAGCAAATGTGTAACAACCCGTTGGTTTGACGAAGATGAAATCAAGAAAACTGAAGTTTCGACCTGGGACGGCACTATCTGATTTTGTTAATTTAACATTGAAAGGACATAATAATTATGCTTAATATCGGTATTATCGGTGCAGGACGCATCGGAAAGGTTCACCTTGAATCAATTTCATATCACGTTAAAAATGCTGTTGTAACTGCAATCGCTGACCCCTTTATGAATGATGAAACAAAAGCATTCTGTGAAGGCTTCGGTGTTGAAAAAATATACACTGACTACAAAAAAATCATTGAAGATGAAACAATTGATGCTGTTCTTGTTTGTTCTTCAACTGATACACACGCTCCAATTTCTATTGAAGCAATCAATGCAGGAAAGCACGTTTTCTGCGAAAAACCTCTTGCTAACACCGTTGACAAAATTCTTGAAATTGCAGAAGCTCTTAAAGCTCATCCCGAGGTTAAATTCCAGGTTGGCTTCAACCGTCGTTTCGACCATAACTTTGCTGCAGTAAGAAAAGCATATGACGAAGGCAAAATCGGTGATGCTCAAATCCTTAAAATCACATCCCGTGACCCACAGGCACCACCTGTTGGATACTGCGCAGCAAGCATATTCCTTGATATGACAATTCACGATTTTGATATGGCTTGCTTCCTCACAAACAGTGATGTTGAAGAGCTTTATGTTTACGCTGATGCTCTTATCAATCCCGGTATCCGTGAATATGGTGACTTTGACACAGCTATCATTTCAATGAAAATGGAAAATGGTGCTCTTGCAGTTATCGATAACTCACGTCAGGCAATGTACGGCTATGACCAGAGAGCGGAGCTTTTTGGCTCAAAGGGTATGGTTGCAACTTCGAACGATACACTTTCAACTGCAGTTGTTTCCGATGCTAACGGTGTTACAGGCGAAAAACCCCTCTATTTCTTCCTTGAAAGATATATGGGCTCTTTCTCAGAAGAGGTTAGACAGTTTGTTGACTGCTGTATAAACAACAAAGAAACACCTGTTGGTATTCACGCAGGTCTTCAGTCAGTTAAAATTGCTCTTGCTGCTGAAAAATCAGCTAACGAGGGCAGACCCGTAAAACTTTCGGAGATTGAATAAAAATGTCAGAAAAAAACTATGATATTATAGTTATTGGTGCAGGTTGTGGCGGTTTAACCGCCGCAGCTTGTGCCGCAAAAGAAGGAAAAAATGTTCTGCTTTTAGAGCGTCATAACACTCCGGGCGGATTTGCTTCAAGCTTTGTGCGCGGACGATTTGAATTTGATATTTCTTTACATTGGCTCTGTGGTTTTGGAAAGACTGCAGAGTCGGGTGATGTGCGCCGAATTTTTGATTATCTCAGTATAAGCGATAAAATCCAATGGTCAGACATTCCTAATGCATACAGGTTTATTTCAAAGGCTACTGACGGCTCCCCAATTGATGTAATAATGCCATTTGGTGTTGAAAACTACATCGATGCTATGGAGAAATATGTTCCCGGCAGCAAGCCCTCGATGACGAAGTTTTTCAATTTAGCAGAAGAAGTTGTTAAATCAAGCGACTTTTTCGCTACATTTGAGTTCAATAAAAAAATAAAAGCATTACGCTCGCTTTTAAAAGAACACGGCAACTTTATAAGAACTGCTCCCTACTCTGTTAATATGGTTTTAGATGCCTTAAAAGTGCCAAAAAAGGCGCAAGACATTGTTAGCGCTTTATGGATAAAGCTGGGTGTTGATTGCGAAAGATTAAGTTTTATACAATATATATCAATGTTCTATATGTATATTAACTACGGCGCGGTTGCACCAAAAATGCGAAGTCATGAAATGAGTATGGCTATTGCCGGCGTTATTGAAGATAACGGCGGTGAAATACGATATAAATCCCATGTTTCAAGAATCCTTTTTAAAGACGGACAAGCTTGCGGTGTCATTCTTAAAAACGGAGATAAAATTATGAGCAATCACATAATTTGTAACTGCTCACCAACAACAGTATACGGTAAAATGATGAAGCCAAAAGACGTGCCGTTAAGCGCAATAAAACGAACAAACGCCCGTTCTTTCGGTATGAGAGGTGCTTGTCTATACCTTGGATTAAACCGTTCTCCCGAGGATTTGGGAATTACTGAATATTCCTATATTATTACTGATACAGCAAATACCGTAAATCAGTATAATTTAATGAAATCGATAGATACAAATAATGCTCAAACAGCAGTTTGTTTAAATATAGCAGACCCCTCCTGCTCTCCGGCCGGTACAACAATTCTTTGCATTACAGCTCTTTACAGCGATAATTGCTGGGCTAATATTGAACCTGAAAATTATTTTGACGAAAAAGATATGCTTGCAGCTCGCCTTATTGCAAATTTTGAAAGTGCTACCGGCATAATCCTGCATAATGCTATTGAGGAGTTGGAGGTAGCAACCCCTGTTACATTTGCCAGATACACCTATACACCTCAAGGTTCTGTTTACGGCTATTATGGTGATGATTGGGACGGAATTGTTCCGAGAATTATGACAGAGGCAACCGATTGCGACACAAAAGGCTTGCGTTTTTGCGGTGGTTGGGGTGCACAGCTCACGGGTACAAATTCAGCAATTGCATCGGGTAGAAATGCTGCTTTTGCTACTATGGGAGATATAAACGATGAAAATCAGGAGGTAACAACTGATGAAAAATAAAGTTAAAGTTGAATCCTCCTTCAGAGATTTGAAAAACTTCATAAATATACCCACGTATAGAAAAGGCGTTATTGATGAGGCTCCCGACACCCCAATAAATGCTAATTTTGCAGTGAATTCAGCCGCTAACTTTTTGCATCCAACCACCCAGTATTTAAAGGTAAAACAGGTTGCAGAGGTTGCACGAGATGTCAGAGCGTATGTTCTTGAACCGGATACTGCTCACGGCACAGCAAAGCTTGCCTATTTCAGACCAGGACAATATTTAAGTATAACTCTAAACATTGGCTCTGCTACCGTTACAAGACCCTATACAATTTCCTCATCCCCTCTTAACTCTGTTGAAGATGAGTATGTTATAATTATTAAAAAAACTCCTCACGGGTTTGCATCTACACACATCTTTAACACTTGGACAAAGGGTACCGAAGTTGTTGCATCTGCTCCACAAGGAAATTTTTATTATCAAAAACTAAGAGATTCCAGAAATATTATCGCTGTTTGCGACAGTATCGGGATTTCTGCTTTTCTTTCAATGGCAGAAGCGGTTTGCGACGGAACTCTTGATATTGATTTAACTCTTTTATATTCAGCCCGAAAGAAAAACGAAACAATAATGACGGAGCGTTTAACTGAACTTTCAGAGCTATCAGAAAACTTCCGTGTTATATATGTTTTCAGCGATGAACGTGCAGAAAAATGCGAACGGGGCTTCGTTACAAAAACGCTGATTGAAAAATATGCTCATACCTCAAAATACAGTATTTTTGTTTGTGGCTCAACTGCTCTTTATAACAGAATCACTCCGCAAATCGCTGAATTAAAGCTTGAAAAAAAATATATTCGTTTCGGATTAAGCGGGCAAATTGTTAATCCTGCAAGCTTACCCGATTTTCCCAAAGATGCAATAGGTAAAACTTATTCTTGTAAGGTTATTCAAAGCGGAAAAAATATTGCAACCATTCCTTGCTCGACTGAGGAAACTGTTCTTGTTGCATTGGAGCGCGAAGGAATTAAAGCTGCATCTTCTTGTCGTTCAGGCGAATGCGGTTTTTGCAGAGCAAAGCTTACAAAAGGAAATGTATTTATTCCTAATGGCATAGATTACAGAAGACTCGCAGATTCAAGCCACGGAATTATTCATCCTTGCTGTTCTTATCCGATGAGTGATTTAACATTAGTAATTAACTAAAAAAAGAGTATTCAGAAACTAAAAATTTCTGAATACTCTTTACCTATTTCCTGTTAATTATTTAAAATCATCAAAATCATCGACACTTGTTTTTTCCGCTTTTTTAACCTCGGGAAAAACAAGAGGCTCTGCAGGATTAAGCGGAATGTTTGAAGTTTGGACAGGTTCATTTTCTTCAACAACCGGTGCAACGGGGGCTTGAGGAGCTGCCGTCAAATCAAAACCACCGTTAGATATTTTATAAGCAATAGCGGCATTCTGCATTTTAATTTCATCCATTGCTTCTTCAAGCTTTTTTTCCATATTACGAACGCTTGAAACAATATAACCTAAAATACCGAAAATTATTACACCATACGTAATAACATAAACTGAAAAACTGGTTGATGAGTCAATAAACAAAAGTAAAACAATTGCAGGTAAAACAAGAGTTAGTAAAATAAAAGCAACAACAAAGATAACTTTCTTTAAAATGCTGTTCATAACAAATACCTCCGATTAGTTGTTTTCGTTTGCAATACGTTTAAGACCCTCAAAACCAATTTTCACGGAATCAAAAACGTCTAAATCATAGCACAAATCCTGCTCTATAACAATATACTGAACACCAATTTCCTTACAAGCACGGTAGCAAGCACCTAAATCAAGGTTACCTGTTCCACACTCTGCAAAACGCTGAGCATTATTTACAATTCGCATATCTTTGAAATGGCAAACCTCAACTCTGCCTTTAAGTTTTTTAAGATATTCAGCAGGATTAACTCCACCGACCTGCATCCAATAAGTGTCGGGTATAAAATGAAGAGTATCGGGTGTAGTTTCCTCGATAAGTCTTTCAAAGGTGCGTTTACCATCATAAACCTCAAATTCAAATGCGTGGTTATGATAGCAAAGCTGTTTACCCTGTTCTTTCATTTTTTTACCAATTTCATTACATTTCTGAATAAAACCCGTTACGCCTTCAGGAGATTCGTGAACATTACCGGGCATAGCACCGATGCCAATATTATCACAATGAATAAGATTATGTTCGTGAATAAGGGCATCTAAATCGTTTTTCATTCTGTCATAGGGCTTATGGGTCACACAAACTTCCATTTTATATTTATCAACAAGCTCTGCAACTATTTCAGGATGAATGTCACCAATAGCAGAAATCTGAATAACATCGCAGCCGATATTTTGAAGAAATTTGAGAGTTTCTTCAAAATCCTTGGCATTTTGACATTTATCTCTTAAAGTAAATAACTGAACACCTAATTTGATATCACTCATAAAATCACCTGTTTTCTCTATACATATTTTCATTTTATCACACATTTTTATAAAGTAAAGAAAATTTTTCCTTTTGTGCAATTTATTTATAAAATACTCTTGATTTTTCCATAAAAATATTTAAAATGGTATGTGTATAAAGAAATTTATTACATCCCTATTTAAGAAGGCGAAATTATGGCAAAATATCTTATTGTTAATGCAGACGATTACGGAATGTGCAATGCAGCTAACGAAGCAGTTGAAGAACTTTTTTTGGGCGGTTGGTTAAAATCCTCAACTATTATGATGCCCTGTCCAACTGCAGAACACGCTGTGCACTTTTCTATTGACCACCCCGAATATGCAATCGGTATACACACAACACTCACAAGCGAATGGGGCAAATACCGCTGGAAGCCCTTAACAGACGGCAAAACCCTCGTTGATGAAGAAGGCTTTATGTGGCACGAAAGCGACCAGGTTGAAAAGAACGCTTCTTATGACGATATCGAAAAAGAGGTTCGTGCTCAGATTGACCTTGCTCACAAAATGGGTATGAAGCCCAGCCATGTGGACAACCATATGGGTTCCCTCTACGGTCATTATACAGGAAGACTCGGTCTTTCAAAGCTTGCTCTTAAAATATGCGGTAGCTATGGCTATGCTTACAGACTTTACACTAAGGCAGATAAGAGGATTTGTCCTAAAGGAACACCCTATTTCCTTTATGCCGCAGTTACAATACTTTCAAAGCATTGGGGTAAAAAATATGATGTTGTAATTCCCGATTACCTTCTTTTCCCCGATTGGAATGATGATATGAGAGTCAGCTACGAAGTTTACCGCGATACTATTCTCAAAATCTGGACTGATATTCCCGAGGACGGTGTTACAGAAACCTTTGTTCACCCCTCTGTTGAAACAGACGAGCTTAAAGGTATTACCGGAAGATGGCAGGACAGAGTCTGGGAATACCAACTTATGAAAGACCCCTATGTACATAAATACCTCAAAGACCACGGCGTTGAGCTTATCAGCTACAGAGAACTCATTAAAATGAAAGGCGGCAAGGTTAAGGGTTAAAATCAAAAATTTATTGCACACTTTAGTAAAAATGTATTGAAATTTTTATTAAAGTGTGCTATTATTCTTAAAAATGCTTTGAGCAAGAAAGTAGAAGTTAATTGAAGTTACAGAGAGATGTGCCTTGGCTGGAAGCACATTACAAAGATTTTCTTTGAAGTTCACTTGTGAGCAGTGCGGTTGAAACTAAGTAGGTCGCAACGGGTGTAACCGTTATATTACAGACGAGTGTTTGCTCTGATGCAAAAATTAAGGGTGGTACCGCGGAGATTGTCTTCGTCCCTTTGGGGACGGAGTTTTTTTGTTTTTTATAAACAAAAAATAGTTGCAAGTTGAAAGTGGCAAGTAGCAAGTTTCGGGTGCTGCGCACAGCAATTATATTCGTTTAAAATTTTCAGTAATATATTTCGAAAGGATGAAGAAAATGCTTCAAAAAGCACAACAGTTGAAAGAGCAATTCAGCGAAAAAGTTGCTGCGGCAACAGTTCCTGCTGAGCTTGAACAATTGAGAATTGAATTTTTAGGCAAAAAAGGCCCTATTTCTTCTCTTATGGGTGAATTAAGAAATATCCCCAATGAGCAGAAAAAGGAAGCCGGTCAGATTATCAATGATGTTAAACAATTCATTGAGGCTACCATTAACGAAAAAAGAACCGAGCTTGTAAAGCTGGAGGAAGAGCGCCTTATTAACAGCGCAGAGGATTACGACATTACCTTCCCTGTTTCAGAGGAAACAGGCTCGTACCACCCCATCACTCTCGTTCAGCGTGAGGTTGAGGAAATTTTCGCAGGTATGGGTTTCTCTATTGAGGATTATGACGAAATCGTTGACGATTATCATTGCTTCGAAGCACTTAATATTCCCAAGCATCACCCTGCCCGTGATATGCAGGATACTTACTATTTAAGCACAAATCAGCTTTTGAAAACCCACACATCTGCGGCTCAAAATGCTATTCTTATTAAATATACTAAAGAGCTTGAGGCAGACAGACCCATACGCGTTATATTCCCCGGCAGATGCTTCAGAAATGAAAAGATTGATGCTTGCCACGAAAACACCTTCTTCCAGATGGAAGGCGTTATGGTTGATAAGGATATTTCAATTTCAAACCTTATTTACTTTATGAAAACAATGCTCTCCGAGGTTTTCCAGAGAGATATTACAGTAAGACTTCGTCCCGGCTTCTTCCCCTTCGTTGAACCCGGTTTTGAGCTTGATATTCAGTGCCTTATCTGTGGCGGTGAGGGTTGCCCCTCTTGTAAGGATTCCGGTTGGCTTGAGCTTTGCCCCTGCGGTATGATTCATCCCAATGTTCTTACTGCGGCAGGTCTTGACCCCGAAAAATACACAGGCTTTGCTTTCGGTCTCGGTCTTACAAGACTTGCTATGATGAGATACGGAATTAAAGACATCCGTGTTTTCAACTCCTGCAACCTTAAAGCACTTTCGCAGTTCGAAAATTCCACTTTCACAGAACCCGAAAAGGAGGTCAAATAAATGTTTGTTTCAATTAACTGGATTAAAGAATATGTTGACCTCGAAGGTCTTGATATTAAAAAGCTTATTAACTCTTTCACTCTTGCTACCGCAGAGGTTGAAGATATCATTGTTAAAGGCGAAGATTTAAGAGATGTTGTTGTCGGTGAAATTCTTTCAATAGAAAACCACCCCAACTCAAAAAAACTCCATCTTCTTAAAGTTGACGGTGGCGACAGAATTTATGATGTTGTTTGCGGTGCGCCAAATGTTCGCGAAAATATGAAAATTGCTTTTGTAAAAGCCGGCGGTAGAGTTCCTGCAGGCGAAATCACAAAGGCAACCGTTGCAGGCTATGAATCCGAGGGTATGTGCTGTTCTGCATTCGAGCTTGGTCTTTCCGATGACAAATCAGGTCTTATGGAAATTGATGTAGATGCTCCCAACGGAACAAATCTTAAAGATATCTATCCTATTGATGACATTATTTTCGAGGTTGACAACAAATCTCTCACAAACCGTCCTGACCTCTGGGGTCACTACGGTATTGCAAGAGAATTTGCTGCTCTTACCGACAGAGAACTAAAACCCCTTCCCCTTTCAGACCTTGCATACGACGGTGACGAGAAGATTAAGGTTACTGTCGGAAGAAGCGACCTTGTTTATAGATATTCCTGCGTAAAAATGGATAACATTACAAAAAATGTCAGTCCTATGTCTTTACAGATTCGTCTTTACTACTGCGGTATGAGAGGTATCAATCTTCTTGCAGACCTTACGAACTACATTATGCTTGAAATGGGTCAGCCCACTCACGCTTTTGATGCTAACAAGATTGATGAAATCGTTGTTGACACACCCAAAGAAAACTGCAAATTCACAACTCTTGATAACACCGAAAGAGATATTACAACAGATACTCTTCTTATTCAGAACGGCTCAACTCCCGTTGCTATTGCAGGTATTATGGGCGGTCTTGACTCTGAAATCGTCGGCGATACAAACGCCGTTGTTCTTGAATGTGCAAACTTTGACGGTGTAAGCGTAAGAAAGTCTTCTTCAAGACTCGGTCTTCGTACTGATGCTTCTGCAAGATACGAGAAAATGCTTGACCCTGAAATGACAGTTACTGCTGCAAAGCGTTTTGCATATCTTCTTCAGAGCATTGACGAGGGTGCTAAGGTTGCTTCACAGCTTACAGATGAATATGTAAGAAAATACCCCGAAATCAATATCAACTTCAACAAGGCTTATGTTGATAAATACACAGGTATTGATATTTCCGAGGAAAGAATTCTTAAAACTCTTACTGCACTCGGTTTTGGTGTTAGTAAAGACGGCGAAGAATTTAAAGTAAAAGTTCCCTCATTCCGTGCAACAAAGGATGTTACAATTAAAGCCGATATTATTGAAGAAATCACCCGTATTTACGGCTATGATAACTTCAGCATTATCACAACTAAAAGTCCTTTAAAACCCGTTAAGAGCTCCCCTGTTCGTGCTCAGAGCAACGAAATGAAAGATATTCTTGTTAAGCATTATAATCTTCACGAGGTTCACTCATATATCTGGTGCGATGTGAGAAAATATAAAAAGCTCGGCATTGAGGTTGAAGAAAATGTTAAGGTTCTCAACATTGAAAGCTCCGATAACGGAACTCTCAGAAATTCAATGATTCCCACTCTCCTTTCTGCAGTTTCCGATAACAAGGATTTTTCCGACAGCTATGGTATCTTTGAAATCGGTCGTGTAGCGGCAGGCATTAAGGAGGACGGTACCGCTAACGAACGCAGAAGATTAGGTGTTGTTCTCTTTGATAAAACTGTTGCTGAAAAAGATTTATTCTTCAAAGCAGTTTCAATGGTTAACGAGATTTTCTTGCAGATTAAGCATAAAGCCCCTGTTCTTTCAAAGGTTGCACCTTCTCACGCTTGGCAACATCCCAAAAATACCGCAAGCATTTCCTGTGACGGTGTAAATGTCGGTTCAATCAACACACTCCACCCTGCAAATGCGCAGAAGCTCGATAAAAACGGCATTGCAGTTTGCATTGAAATTGATGTTGACGATTTCATCACAATCGGCTGTGATAATATCGAATTCCTTGAACCCTCAACTCAGCAGTCAACTTATTATGACCTTTCACTTATGATGAAAGAGGGCGTTACTTTCGCCGACCTTTCAAAATGCTGGAATTCACTCAGTCTTGCTGAACTCAATAATGTTAAAGTTATTGACACTTATGAAAAAGATGGTGTTAAGAGCATAACTGTCCGCCTCATATTCTCTTCCAAAGAGAAAACACTTGAAATGGATGAGGTACAGTGTTGGATTGACACGATTCTTGTAAATCTTAAAGAAATCGGCATCGAAATGAGAGCATAACAGTCCCGTTTTAGAAACTTTAAACAAATGTTTGATTTTTCTTAACAAATAATAGTTGTAATTTTTTAAGTTATCGTTTATAATGTTTTTATAGTTCATAGGAGGTGTTTATATGACAGATAAAACAATACAGTTCACAATCAGTGACGACCACGAAAGAGAGATGCGTGAAATTCTTGTGACCGTTTATAACGCTTTGGTAGAAAAGGGTTACAACCCCACAAGTCAGCTTGTAGGTTATATCTTGTCCGAAGACCCCACCTACATCACGACTCACAATAATGCAAGAAGTCTTATTCGTAAGATTGACAGAGACGAGCTTCTCCAGGCTCTTCTTAAAGCATATCTCAACTAAGGAGTGTTTACTTTGGCTGATAATAAAAGCTTTTTAACCTACAAGGGCAAACCCCTTGTTCGTAAAGGCAACACAATCTACTACGGTGACATTAACGACCCTTATGTTGCTCTCCTTTCCGTTGTTGAATCCCACGAAGTTCACGGCGTTAAGATTGCAGACAAGGTTAAAGTTCAGCTCGTTAATACCAAAGAGGAAAACCCTCTTGCCGCTATTGAAAAAAGTTCCGATAAAAACGGAATGTATGCGGCAATCGAAATCGCTTCTATCTGGCTTGAAAGAGCATTAAAAGCGTAAAAAAAGACCGTTCAGCAGTTTTGCCGAACGGTCTTTTAGACTATTTATCAAAGTATTTCGCCGTTTTCGATAGCGTGAATCTGATCAACTCTGCGCTGATGTCTGCCACCTTCAAATTCAGTATTAAGGAAAACGTCAACAAGCTCGCAAGCAAGACCTCCACCGATTACACGGGCACCCATACAAATAACATTGGCATCATTGTGGAGCCTTGTAAACTTCGCACTGAAATAATCTGAACAGCAAGCGGCACGAATACCTTTAACCTTGTTTGCTGCCATAGAAATGCCGATACCTGTTCCGCAACAAAGAACTGCCTTTTCACATTCACCGTTTGTAACCTTTAAACAAGCCTTCTGTGCAAATGCAGCATAATCTACGGAAGCGGTAGAGTCTGCACCGCAATCAATAAAATCAACACCATTTTCGGTGAGATATTTTTTAATTTCCTCTTTAAGAGGGTAACCTGCGTGGTCAGAAGCAATAGCAATCATATTTAACATCCTTTCGGTAAATTATTAAATTTTATTTATTCTTATTCTTTAATTCTCTTTCTGCCTGAGAAAGTCTTAAATAACAAGGCAAAAGCTCATCGGGAGAATTTGACGTATTTTTGTCTGTTTCAAGCATTTCCGATGCAATAAGACAAACGGAAGATGCACTCTGATATCTGATATTTAAGGGTGCAATTTCTATATTGGGTAAAGCCTCTTTCATCTTGTTATAACAAAGAAGAGCACCGTCACCAATAAGCATTATTCTGCCGTCAACTGCTTTAAGCTGTTCGGTTAAATCTGCAATCGAAATTGCATCGTCCGGTGTTTTTCGTTCTAAACCGTTTTTGCAGTCAAACTGAGCAGTATAAACCTGATTACAACGGGCATCCATAACCGCAACCGCATATACACCTGTGTTTTCAAGAGGCTTTGCAATAACCTCAAGAGTTGAAAGACCAAGGCATTTTTTATTTAAGGGCTGTGCAAGTCCTTTAACTGCTGAAACCCCGATACGCACACCCGTAAAAGAACCGGGACCGTTGGAAACTGCAAAATAATCTATATCTTCAACAGAAACGCGAGCGGTTTTAAGAACGTTATCAATCATTGGTAAAAGTGTCTGACTATGGGTTAATCCTGTATTCGAAAAATCAACTGCTAAAAGCCTACCGTCAGCATATACGGCGGCACTTGCCGCAGTTGCAGTACTGTCAATGCCAAGAATTTTCATAAACACTTTCTCCACTCATTCTTAAAATTCTGTCATCGTCATTTTCACCGCGAGAAAATTCGATTTTAATAAGATTTTCTTCGGGCAGAGCATTTTCAATATTCTCGCTCCATTCAACTGCAAGAACGCAACCGTTATCAAGATAATCGAAAAAACCCGTTGTGCATAAATCCTCAAAGGTATTTATTCTATACATATCAAAGTGGCAAAGAGGGATTTCACCGCCGTATTCGTGAACAAGAGCAAAGGTAGGACTTGAAACGTCCGCATTTATACCCATTCCTCTTGCAAGACCTGCAGTGAAACAGGTTTTCCCCATACCGAGACCGCCGAAATAGGCAACAACCTCGCCACCTTTTAACACTTCACCTAATTTTTCACCGAAAAGCTCGGTTTCATTTGGTGAACAAGAAAACACTTCAACCATAAAAACCTCAAAATTCAGAAACACTTGAAAATAAACTTTAATATATGTATAATAACAATATTACAAGATAAAATCAAGAGGTGTACTACTTGAAAAAATATTTTTCATTAACACGAAGGTTTGTTTCGGAAACAGACAAAACACTTCTTTTGCTCATAACAGCGGCTTCTGTTTTTGGTATTATGATGGTTCATAGTGCAACAAGATGGCGTTTGGGTGAAGGTGAATCTATTCATCGAGATGCAGTTGTTATGATTATTGCCACAGTTGCAGGCTTAATAATAACTTTAATAATTTCAGCAATTGACTATGAACTGATTATGAAGCTATGGCCGATTATCGGTCTGTTTTGTGTGGGGCTAATGATTATAACCCTTATTTTCGGTGTTGCTCCGGAGGAACGACCCGACTCAAAATGCTGGTTGCAGTTCGGCTCAATTTACTTTCAATCCTCTGAGCTTGTTAAAATAGGTTATGTAATTACTTATTCAATGCATCTTGAGCTTTGCAAGGACAACATAAATTCTTTTAAATCAATTCTTCTTTTAGGTATTCACGCTGTTATTCCCATAGGTCTTGTTGTACTTACAGGTGATATGGGTTCGGCTCTTGTTTTCATTTTTATGACAATTGCAATGCTTTATTTTGCAGGGCTTCATATAGGCTTTTTCGGTGCAGGAGGAATTTTAGCAGTTGCCGTTTCCCCTCTTATTTGGATGTATGTTTTTGACGATTATCAGCGCAACAGGTTTTTAGCACTTTTTCGTCCCGAGGACTTTGCAGATGAAAGTTATCAACAAAGATTGGGTCTTAATGCCCTCGGTTCAGGTGGTTTCTTCGGACAAGGCTATTTAAAAGGAACATATACTCAGGCCGGACTCGTTCCCGAACGCGAAAACGACTTTATTCTCACCGCTATCGGCGAGGAAACAGGCTTTTTCGGTTGCTTAATAGCATTCGCGCTTCTTTTCTTTATATGTTTCAAAATGATTAAAACAGGCAAAGAAGCAAAAGACTTTTCGGCTCAACTTGCCTGCTACGGAATTGCCTCAATGATTGCGGCACAGGTTGCTATTAACGCAGGTATGGTACTTATGGTGCTTCCTGTTATCGGTATTACTCTCCCCTTCTTCAGCGCAGGTGGCACAAGTACGCTTTGCCTTTATGTGGGCGTTGGTCTTGTGTTCAGTATTTACAGATACAACCGTTCGAGAGAAACGGTAAATTTCAGACTTTCAAAAATAGCTTCACCGTTTTCGGAGTATTAAAGCTGCCAGTCGCCAGTCACCAGCGGTCAGTTTTATAACAGTTACTTTAATTTTCTATATTTACTTTTGTTTTAATTTAGGAAATAATACGTTTTTAGCCAAAAATAAAGGCGTGCCCTTACCTCTTTTCGAAGAGTATGGACCGCCTTTTTATTTTTTATGTAAATAATAAAAATTTAAGATTACAAATAAAATATTCAGAACAAAAAAGTTCTATTATAAAAGCTGGCAACTGGCGACCGGCGACCGGTAGCTAAAATACTGAATTACGTTCAGCATTTTGTTAATTTCGCCATTTTCGCCATAACCTTCTTTGTTCCGCAGGTATCAAACGCTATTTCAAGAAGCATATCTCCACCAACTGCCTTTGCACTGACTATAAGACCCTGTCCAAAGGTTTTGTGCTGAACAGTATCACCAACTTTAAAATCAAGGACTGCATTTTCAGTTGTTGAATTTTTTGGAGCAGAGCTGAAACCGCCGTTAGTAAAACCGCTTGCTTTATTTTTCGGTGCAACAGACGATGGATTTGAATAAGAATTTTCCCGGGAAAACATCTTTGTTCCTCCGCTATATGAAGAACCACCATAGGAAACATCTGAATAACCGCCGTAGAAGGTCTGTTGAGGCGCGTTACGCTCAAAATCGGTAAGCTCCTCGGGTATTTCCGAAAGGAAGCGAGAAGGTCTTGTAAAGCTTGTATTACCAAAAAGCATTCTTGAACGGGCGTTTGTAATATATAGCTTTTCTTTTGCCCTGGTTATACCAACATAGCAAAGACGACGTTCTTCCTCTATTTCACTCGGGTCATACATAATCTGATTTCCCGGGAAAAGTCCCTCTTCCATTCCCACAATGAAAACAACGGGAAACTCAAGACCCTTTGCAGAGTGAAGAGTCATCATAACTGTTGACTCTGCTTCGGTATTATAGTTGTCAAGGTCTGTCATCAAAGCAACTTCTTCGAGGAAGCCTGTAAGAGTTCCGCCCTCGTTATCTTCCATATAACGAACAAGGTTAGCGAGAACCTCCATAACGTTCGCCTTGCGTTCCTCTGCAGTTTCCTTATCCAAGTCAAGAGAAGCGTAATAACCTGTTTTTGTTATAACATCATCAAAGAATTCCTGTATATTTTTCTCTTCGAGAGAAAGTGCAAGTGAATTGATAAGAGTAGTAAAATCAAGCATTTTTGAAGCCCCTCGGGACAACATCGGATATTCATTGGCGTGAGAAACAACCTCATAAAAAGTTATTCCTAAACCATCTGCTATTGAGGAGGCATTGTTTACCATAGTTTCACCGATACCACGCTTCGGCTCATTTATGATGCGCTTCATCCTGATGGTATCAGACGGATTTGCAATAACAGAAAGATATGCGAGAATATCTTTGACTTCCTTACGGTCATAGAAGCGATGACCTCCGATAACCTTATATGGAACGGCATTGTAAACAAGAGCTCTTTCAATACTGCTTGATTGAGCATTGGTTCTGTAAAGAATTGCAAAATCAGAGAACTTTCTGCCGAGAGCAACTGCATTTAGAATTTCGTCTGCAACAAAACGACCCTCGTCACGCTCGTCAGTAAGGATTTTAACCTTGATTTTATCTCCGCCCTCTTTTTCAGTCCAGAGAGTTTTACCCTTTCTGCCCTTGTTATTTTTAATAACCGCATTAGCCGCGTCAAGAATAACAGAGGTTGAACGATAGTTCTGTTCAAGGCGAATAACCGCAGTATCTTCATATTGGTTTTCAAATGAAAGTATGTTTTCAATTGTTGCACCGCGAAATTTGTAAATACTCTGGTCATCATCACCAACAACACAGATGTTTCTGTAACCGTTGGCAAGAAGTGAGGTGAGAATATATTGAGCGTGGTTCGTATCCTGATACTCGTCCACCATAACATAACGGAATCTGCGCTGATAGTATTCAAGTACATCGGGATTTTCTTTCAAAAGTTTAACTGTATTGACAATTATATCGTCAAAATCCATAGCATCGGCTTTTTTGAGCATTTCTTCGTATTTTTCGAATGCTTGTCCGATAAGTTTTTTATTGGTATCATAACCTGCACTTGCAGTATAATCGGCAGGTGTCATTAAAGAGTCTTTTGCACGGCTTATTTCATTAAGTACATATTTAACGGGAAGACGTTTTTCATCAATATCGAGTACACGAAGAACCTCTTTCATAACTCGTTTTGAGTCATCTGTATCGTAAATAGTAAAATGCTTTGAAAAGCCTATTCTTTCACTGTCACGGCGAAGAATGCGAACACAGCAAGAGTGGAAAGTGCTAGCCCACACATCGTTGCCTTTTTCACCAAGCATTGCTTCTAAACGGCTTTTGAGCTCGTTTGCGGCTTTATTAGTGAATGTGATTGCAAGAATCTGCCAGGGTTGAGGTGCATCTACACTTAATAATGCTTGGACTCTATCGGGAAGTGTACCACCATTTTCTATGTAGTTTTTCAGAATAACAGCATCTTCTTCTGTTGGAACTCTATATGAAAAATCTGAATGATAGGCATTACCGTATTTAATGAGATAAGCAATTCTGTTAACAAGAACAGTAGTTTTACCACTACCTGCACCTGCTAAAATAAGAACCGCACCGTTCACATTGAAAACGGCACTTTTCTGCATATCGTTCATTCGTGAAAATTCATTTTCGATTAGTTTTTTTCTTAATGAGTAAAAATCCATAATTCACCTAACTGTTGTTTATTAAAATTCTCTCAATTTCTAAAAAGGTTTTGTAAATGCATTTATTTAATTCCAACACATATGAATAAACTGCATATTTAATCAGTGGTTGTTCAGTTTTACAATAAAATGCATCAATAATATATTTTTCATTTTTCTTTTTTTCAGCTTTTAGTTTTTTCATTTCTTCAGAGCATTGTTCAAAAAGCTTTAAATTACTCTTATTATTCTTTAAGTTAGAAAAAACACTGTTTTGGGCTTCAAAAAAGCTTGAATAGCATTGTAACCCTACATAATCTTTTTTATCTATTAAATTAAAATATTCCTGCAAGATAAAAACTGAATTAAGCTCTTCCGACAAACACTCTGCTAACAAGAAAATATCACCCCGTTCAAGCGGAGTAATAAATTCAGTTCGCAAATTATTTAAAAGTTCGCTTTTTTCAGCAAAAAAGAAGACTCGTTTTGAAGAATGCTCTTGATTATTAAGAGTTTTAACATAAATTTCGGAAACAGCTTCCGATAATATTTTCAACGTCTTGAAATAATCATAGGATTTTTTCAAATAAACTCCTTAACACCTTATATTGTAGGGAACGGTTTTGACCGTCCCGCCACATTATTTATATAATGAATTGCCTTTTGAATCGATTGCTACTAATAATGGAAAATCCTTGATTTTTAATTCCTTTACGGATTCGCAACCCAAATCATCAAATGCAATAACCTTGCATTCTTCAACGCATTTTGAATAAAGAGCGCCTGCACCACCGATTGCGGCAAAATAAACTGCCCCATATTCTTTTATTGCATCAATAACATTGCTGTTCCTGTTGCCTTTGCCAATCATCGCTTTCTGACCCAAAGAAAGCATTAAGGGTGCAAAAGCGTCCATTCTCGAAGAAGTTGTTGGTCCGATACTGCCAATTGCCAGACCTTCTTTTTCGGGAGTGGGACCTGCATAATATACAACAGAGTCTTTAATTTTGAAAGGTAATTCACCGTTATTTAACACAATTTCTTTGATTCTCTTGTGGGCAGCATCTCGCGCGGTATACACAGTCCCGGACAAAAGTACCCTGTCACCTGCAACGAGATTTTCCACCCATTCAATAATATTCACTGTATTTAAATAATATTCGCTCATCAATAATCCTCGTTACCGACATTACTATCAAAAGCAGTAGAATCATCACTTACGGGAGCAGAAAAATCATATTCTTTTGCAACTTCAACACTTCCGACATCGGTCTCTTCAATTAAAACACTTTCGGAAATGAGAGCTTGAGCCGTTTTGCTCATATCGCCGGTTAAAGCTTTTATTCTCAATTCAACCTCTTCAACTGACTTTGTAAAATTGCGCGCAATTTCACCGATTCCTGCAGATAGGTCGTCAATCTTAACAGCAGTGTCACCTATTGCCGCATAAACAGTTTTTGTAACTGCGTTAGCTCTCTCTTTTGCCTGCTCAACAAGCTCTTCGGAATGAACTCTTGCATCAAGCATAGCTGCTCCAACCTGACGTTCAAGGTCGCGTTTCTTATCAAGCTCGCTACGGAGTTTTTCATTTTGTTTCTTAAGCTCTGAAATTTCACTTTCGTTGACTGCATTAGCCTGAACTTCAGAAAGTCTTTCGGTAAGCTCTTTTATAAGAGTATCCTTGTCATCCATCGCAGATTCATAAGCATTTATTTTTTCAGAAAGCTCTGAAATTTCAGAACGCAGTTTAGCTATATCTGCAAGCTCACCCTGCATTGATGCAATTTGGGCATTAAGCTGTGCCGTTTTAGCTGTGTTAGCTGCAAGCTGCCTCTCCAGAGCACTTTTTTCGGTAAGAACATTTTCAATAAAATCCATTACCTCATCTTTTTTGAAGCCACCAAAAGCAGATGTTCTGAACATTAAGTCCTTTGACATAAAAAAACCTCATTTAAAATATAAATTTCAAATAAAATAAAACAGGGCAAGTGAGGAGTGAGGAATGTCGGGACCAGCAGTCAACATAATATTATTAAAAATGAACTCATTTAAACGCCGTGCGCAGCACCCGAAGCATGCCACTTCCAACTTGTCACTTTTCTGTAATTATAACAGAATAAAACATATAAAACAACAAAAATTTATATTTATTTTTCTAAATATATGTAGTATAATAAAGAAAAAAGTCGAAAGGTGTGAAACAGATGAAAAAATCTGCAAAGGCATTACTAAGTGCAGGTGCTCTTTTCTTCGGTTCGGGTCTTGCTATGAATACTTTTGTTCTTACAAGAGCTTCTAAAAAAATCAGTGATTTCAGCAAAGAACAGGAAGAAAAGAAAAATCCAACTGACTTAACCGCTCCTAAGGAAATTTTAAGAGCTGAGGGCGATGCTTGGGTTGATTCTAAAGATTATGACCATATCGTAATTAAAAACCGCAAAAACGAACCGATCCACGCTCTTACCGTTAAAGCTGAAGTTGAAAGCGATAAATGGCTTATTTGTATTCACGGCTACACAAGCTCACCAAAAGGTATGGGCAGTTATGCTCTGCATTACCATAAGAGAGGCTATAATATTCTTCTTCCCTGCCTTCGCGGTCACGATATAAGTGAGCACCGTTCAATCACAATGGGTTGGCTCGACAGACTTGATATAATTGATTGGATTCAGTACATATCCAAAACATATAACAACCCTCAAATCGTTCTTCACGGCGTTTCTATGGGTGCGGCAACAGTTATGATGACAACAGGTGAAGATTTACCCTTCAATGTTAAATGTGCTGTTGCAGACTGCGGTTATTCTTCGGTTTGGGACGAATTTAAAAATGAAATGAAACAAACCTATCACGTGCCTGCATTTCCCGTTCTTTATGCTGCACAGGCAGTAACAAATATTGTTTCAGGCTTTGATTTCAAAAAAGCATCTTGTGTTGAACAATTAAAGAAATCCAAAACACCAACAATTTTTCTGCACGGTGAAAAGGATTTATTTGTACCTTACAGAATGCTTGACCTTAACTATAATGCTGCTGCTTGCGAAAAAGAAAAGGTATCAATTCCCGATGCCGAGCACGCTGAAGCGCATCTTGTTCACCCCGAAATTTATTGGGACGCCGTTTTCAATTTTGTTGATAAATATGTTGAATAATCAATTTTTGACTCCTCATTAAATTGAGGAGTTTTTTGTATAAAAAAGCATATAATAAATATGCAAAACATTGGTTAAAATATAAAAAATTTGATTTATAAAGAATATTTAGTATTTCTTGTTGAAATTACGCGCAAAATGTAGTATTATTTATAAGATAACAAAATAGGTTATTTTGGACTATTTTTTAGGAGGTCTCGTAATATGTCAGCATTAACTAACAACAAGAGCGTCCTTGCTTGGATCGATGAAAAAATTGACCTTGTAAAACCCGACAGAATTGTTTGGATCGACGGCTCACAAGAACAGATTGAGGAACTCAGAGCAACTGCTTGCTCAACAGGCGAACTCATTAAACTCAACCAAGAACTTCTCCCCGACTGCTATCTTCACAGAACTGCAGTTAACGACGTTGCACGTGTTGAAGGCAGAACCTTTATCTGCGCACCAACTAAAGAGGAAGCAGGTCCCACAAACAACTGGATGGACCCCTCCGAAGCTTATGAAATGCTTTATAATATCGCTCGTGATAGCTACAAGGGCAGAACAATGTATGTTATTCCCTATTCAATGGGTCCTGTTGGTTCACCCTTTGCAAAAGTAGGTATTGAGCTTACCGACTCTATCTATGTTGTTCTCAATATGGTTATTATGACAAGAGTAGGTAAAGACGTTCTCGATGTTCTCGGTGACAGCGATGACTGGGTTCGCGGTCTTCACTGCCGTTGCGATATTGACGAAGAAAAGAGATATATCTGTCAGTTCCCTCAGGACAACACAATTATCTCTGTTAACTCCGGCTACGGCGGAAACGTTCTTCTCGGTAAAAAATGCTTCGCACTCCGTATCGCTTCTTATCAGGGCTGGAAAGAAGGCTGGCAGGCAGAGCATATGCTCATCCTCGGTATTGAAAATCCTCAGGGCGAGGTTAAATATATCTGTGCCGCATTCCCCTCAGCTTGCGGTAAAACAAACCTTGCTATGCTTATTCCTCCGGAGCTTTACAAGGAAAAAGGCTATAAAGTATGGTGCGTTGGTGACGATATTTCCTGGATTCGTAAAGGTCCCGACGGAAGACTTTATGCCATCAACCCCGAAAACGGTTTCTTTGGCGTTGCTCCCGGTACTAACGTAAAATCTAACCCCAATGCTCTCGCTTCCACAAAAAAGGGTACAATTTTCACAAACGTTGCTCATAATCTTGATGATAACACCGTTTGGTGGGAAGGTCTTGACAAGAATCCTCCTGCAAACGCAGTTGAATGGAAAGGCAATCCCTGGAACGGTCAGGAAAGCGAAGAAAAAGGTGCACATCCCAACAGCCGTTTCACAGCTCCTGCTGTTAACTGTCCTTGCCTCAGCTCCGAATTTGAGAACCCCAACGGTGTTCCGATTTCCGCAATCGTTTTCGGTGGCAGACGTGCAAAGCTTGCTCCCCTTGTTTATCAGTCACGTGACTGGAACCACGGTGTTTTTGTTGGTTCAATTATGGCTTCCGAAACAACTGCTGCTGCTTCAGGTGCAGTTGGTGTTGTTCGCCGTGACCCTATGGCTATGCTTCCCTTCTGCGGTTATAATATGGCAGATTACTGGCAGCATTGGATCGATATCGGTGCAACTCTTGATCCCGAAAAAGCTCCCAAAATTTTCAACGTTAACTGGTTCCGTAAGGATGACGAAGGCAACTTTATGTGGCCCGGTTTCGGTGATAACCTTCGTGTTCTTGAATGGATTATCAACCGTTGCGAAGGCAAGGTAGATGCTAAAGATACAGAAATCGGTTATATCCCCTATGCAAAAGACATCAATATTGAAGGTCTTGAGGGTGAGGTATCTCTCGAATCTCTCGAAAGCATCCTTGAAGTTGAAAAGGAACTTTGGCAGGAAGATGCAAAGGGTATTGAAGAATTCTACGCTAAATTCGGCGACAAGCTTCCTCCCGTGCTTGCAGAAGAGCTTGCAACTCTTAAAAAGAACGTTCAATAAATCTTATAACAAGGGTTGTACTACTGTACAGCCCTTATAAACTTTATAATAAACTTGTAAAAATACATTTCAGAAAGAAGTCGTTTATAATGGCAAAGCTTACAAGAGATAATAAAGACGGTATTTATTCACTTATGCTCACCCCCTTCTTTGAGGACAGAAGTATTGACTATAATACATACGAAGAATATGCTGACTGGCAGGTTTCACAAGGTGTTGAACACCTTTTCGCAGTTTGCGGCAGCTCTGAAATGAGAGAGCTTACTCTTGAAGAGAGACTTAAGCTTGCAGCTCTCACAGTTAAGCACAAAGGCGAAACAACAGTTGTTGCAACGGCAAATATCGAACCTACAAAGGAAGAAAATCTTGAAGAAATCAAGAAAATGGAGCAGACCGGTGTTGACGGACTTGTTCTTACCACAAAGGGTATGGGCGATGATGATGACAAGCTTGTTGAATATATCAGAGAATTAGCAGAGAGCACAACTCTCCCTGTTTTCCTTTATGAGTTTCCCGGCTTCCAGCCTCATAAAATGAGTGGTACGGCTTACGGTGAGCTTACAAAGGACGGTCTTATCTGGGGTATTAAGGACACAACCTGTTCCCTTGAAAAAATTAAAGATAAAATTGCAAACAAAAACGACTCAACAGTTATTCAGGCAAATATGCCCTATCTTTTTGACGCCTATGTTGCAGGTGCAAGAGGCGTTATGGCTACTCCTACCTCCTGTGGCGGTGCATTCTTCCAGAGATTCCACGAAGCATTCGTAAGTGGTGATATGGCTCTTGCAGAGCAACGTTACAATGAAATAATTCTTCTTGACAATGCAATTGATAACGGCTTCTGCGCAAGTGCAAAAGAGCTTATCAGACTTCAGGGTATCAAGAACTTCAATTGGTACACAAGAGGCTCTCATAACCTTGACGGCGCAAGACTCCGCTCACTTAAATCATTCCACGATTGGTGCGTAGCAAACAAGTTGATGAAATAAGTTAAAAAGACAAACCGTCTGAGATAGTTTAATCTATCTCAGGCGGTTTGCTATTAAACAAATACAAATTTACAGAAATTTTCGTATATCAACAGCTAATTTTTCTTCAAGGTTAATTAGCTTTTTTGTTATATCTTTTGTTTTTTCATCAGCGGCACAATATTCATTAAGATATTTGTTAAGTGATTTTACACCCATATTACAACCATCAGTCATCAAATCAGCTATTGTTTCATCAGATTCTTTCATAGCAAGCTTCATATTTGTTTTAACCCAAGACATACCTTTAGCAACGGGGTTTGGGTCTTTGCCTTCGTCTTGATATTTATCAAGTAACTGCTGAATTTCTTTATCGAGCTTGATATGCTCGTTTTTGCAATTAACGAGATATTCTTTTAAGTTAACAGATTTGACATCATCAAGAACATCATCAATAGAAGAAATTCCCATTTTGACTCCTGCATCACATTCTCTTAATAATCTTATAGTATCTTGTTCTATCATAAAATCATCCTTTCAATAGCAGTTTAACCAATTTTTTCATAAATATAAAAAAACCTATCACAAATAAATTGCGATAGGTCGATTTTTATATTTCTATTACAGCTTTTCAATATCATCAGTAGTAATCATATGAATCCCCTGCTCAACAAGAGCATTCTGTGCAGAAAGAATATCTTCAACACGGAAAATCATATAAGCGTGTTTTGTTTCTCTGTTTCCCATAAAAGCATACATATAATCAATGTTTATTCCTGCATTTTCAAGAATTGTCAAAACCTTGTTTATACCGCCGGGAACATCGGGAATTTTAACACCTAAAACATCCGTTAAAGAATGAATATAGCCTTCATCCTTTAAAACAGTTGTAGCATTGTAAATATTATCAACAATAATACGAACTATACCGAAATCGCCTGTTTCTGCAAGCGAAAGAGCTCTCATATCAATATTATTTTTCGCGAGAACACTTGTCATGGCACTCATAGCACCGGGTTTATTTTCTACAAATACAGAAATCTGTTTAACACTCATAGCTATTCCTCCCAATCAGATTTTTCTCTTATCAATAACACGAACCGCTTTGCCTTCGCTACGAACAATAGACTTGGGTGCAACTAACGTAACTTTAGCAGAAATACCAAGCATCGAACGTAAACCGTCAACCAAATCTTTCTGCCTGCGGTCAATTTCACCCATATTATCAGTAAACATTTCCGGTGTCATTTCAACATGAACATCAAGAGTATCTGTGTTCTTAACTCTGTCAACAATAATCTGATAGTTAGCAGAATAGCCTTTGTTAAGAAGAACTGTTTCAATCTGTGACGGGAATACATTAACACCGCGGATGATAAGCATATCATCGCTTCTGCCCATAGGCTTGCACATTTTGATAAAAGTACGTCCGCAAGAGCATTTTTCACGTTTCAAAACACAAATATCTTTAGTTCGGTAACGAAGAAGCGGAAATGCTTCCTTTGTAATTGAGGTGAATACAAGCTCACCTTTAGAACCTTCGGGAAGAACCTCGCCTGTTTCAGGGTCGATAATTTCTGCAATAAAGTGGTCCTCGTTAATGTGCATACCTGTTTGAGCGGAGCACTCAAAGGAAACACCGGGGCCGGAAAGCTCCGTAAGACCATAAATATCATAAGCTTTAATACCAAGAGTTTTTTCAATATCTCGGCGCATTTCCTCGCTCCAAGCCTCTGCACCAAAAATACCCGCTTTTAACGGAATCTGGTCGGGTGTAAGTCCCATTTCCTTCATAGATTCACCAAGATATGCTGCATAAGAAGGTGTGCAACAAAGAATTGTTGCGCTCAAATCCTTGATAAACATAATTTGACGTTCTGTATTACCTGAAGATGTGGGAATTGTAAGGCAACCAACCTTATGGCTACCGCCGTTAAGACCGGGGCCACCTGTGAAGAGGCCGTAACCGTAGGAAACCTGACAAACATCCTCATTAGTACCGCCAACTGCCATAATAGCACGAGCACAGCAATCTTCCCACAATTCAATATCTTTTTGAGTATAAAATGCTACAACACGTTTACCGGTTGTACCTGAGGTTGACTGAATTCTGACACATTCAGATAGAGGCTTCGCCAAAAGACCATAAGGATAACATTCACGTAAATCGTCCTTTGTTACAAAGGGTAATTTATGTAAATCCTCTGTTCCTTTAATGTCTTCTGGAGAAACACCTGCTTTCTCCATTTTGGCACGATAATAAGGTACATTATCCCAAACGTGCTTAACTTGTTTTACGAGACGTTCATCCTGCCAAGCTTTAATTTGATCAAGGCTTGCAGTTTCAATCTCCGGCTGATAATATCGTTCCATAACAGTCTCCTTGAATGTTTAAAAATTTTCATTTTATAAAATGTTATAAAAATGAATAATTATGCAATTATTATAAAACCGATTTGTAACATTGTCAATAAAAATGCAAAAATATTGCATTTATTTATTTCGTATTTTAATTCTTTGTGAAATTGCATTAACAGAGACCCGCAAAAGTGATGCTGCTATAATACCACCGCCAATGCCAATTCCGACAGTTAAAGTTACAAGAAAATATTCAAGTGCTAACTCACGATTTTCAGAAAGTAAATTACTCATAGCATAATATAATGTTCCTCCGGGAACCAGAGCAATACATCCCGGTAAAATAAACACCGTTGCAGGTGCTTTGCATATTTTTGCAAAAAACTCTGCAAAACTTGATGCTACAAAAGCTGCCAAAAAATTTGGTAAGAAATTACCTCCAAACAGCTCTGTAAAAGCAAAATAGCAAACACAGGCTAAAAAACCGTCTAAAACAGCAAAAGGCCAATGGGACGGCTTTAGACGAAAAAGAATAGCAAATCCGAGAGTACTTATTGTGCCGGCAATAATTTTAATTAAAATATCTTCCAATTAAAACACCCTCCCGAAAAACATAATTGCAACAATATAGCCGAAAGCAACCATAACTGCCGTTAAAATTGCTTGTACTAATTGGATTATGCCCGAAACTGTATCACCGAATAATAAATCTCTTACAGCATTACCAAAAGCCAATCCGGGAATAAGAAGCATAATTGTTCCAATCATAACCATATCAATATTTTGCCCAACACCAAAATGCACAAGTAAAAGTCCGCAAACAGCGCCAACAAATGACTCTGCAACAGTGTAGAGCATTTTATTCATCAAATTGACTTTTTGACGGTTCATTACGGAGACAAAAAAACCTGCAATTGCTGCAGCCACAGCATCCCGCAAATTACCGCCAAAAAAAATGGCAAAACCGCCTGCGGCAATCACACCACCTAAAATTGACAAATATTTCGGGAAAGGCTTATTATGTAAAGCGGAATAAATTTTTTCTTCAACATCCTCTAAAGCCACATCGCCATTACAAACATCGCGAGAAATTTTATTCATTTCATCAAGCTTATACATATTGTTGGATGTTTTGTAAACCCGTCTAACTTGAGAAGCAGTTGTACCATCCGGAAAGCGCGCACCGGCGACAACTAACGAAGGCAATGCAAAAACATCTGTATGTACCGCTCCATATGCAGTACAAATTCGCCTGACTGTATCTTCAATTCTATGGGATTCCCCCCCACAACGAAGAATATTCTCCCCAATATCAAGAGCTTTTCCGAGAATATAGTCTGCAGTGTATATAGAAGTATTTGTCAACTTGGGTACTTCATTCAACTTTTTATTGTTTTTTCTCAACATAGATGAACCTCAAATTTAATTCTTCTTTGAATCAATGTAATCCTGTAAAATAATATCTGCGGCAACTGCATCAACAACATTTTTACGTTTTTTGCCTCTTACATTATTTTCATTAAGAATTTTGTGGGCAGAAACAGTTGTAAGACGCTCGTCCCAAAAAACTACGGGGAGCTCTGTTAAATTTTTTATAGCTCCGCCTAATTCTTCGCATGCAGCAGCACGAAAGCCCTTCGAGCCATCCATATTTTTAGGAAGACCTATAACAATCTCTTCTGCTTTTTTCTCAATTGCAATATCTACAATTTTTTTTGCCAATATTGTCTGATTCCACTCTGAAATAACGCAAACAGGCGAAGCTAACATTTCAAGCTTATCACAAACCGCAATTCCTGTTCTTTTGTCACCGTAATCGACAGATAATATAATCATACATTTACTCCAAAAATGGCTGATAGAATTTCTATCAGCCGATTATTTTATTCAGAAGCAACAGTCGCGTCCGACGAGGTTTCGGGTGTGGTTGCAACCGCCTCGGTTTCTGTCGGAATTTCCGCTGTAGTGGGCGGAAGTGTTGTTGTGGGTGCTACAGTTGTTTTGACAGTTGTAGCGGCTGTTGTAGTCTTTTTATTCTTGTCTTTCTTATTTTTCTTTGTTGTTTCTTCTGTAGCAGAAGGTGCTGTTACCTCATCGGGAATTTCAGAACCGATGGCATGAATCATAGCACAGTTCTTACATTTAGAAGGAATATTGGAAGATTTATAATAACCCGTTGCAGTTTCTGCACAACCAGCGCCGGCAATATCTCCGGAAATTTTACAGTATGACCTTGCAACAACACCGCTTGCACTTGGATATGACATATATTCTAAATCTTCATGAACATCATTCATAATTTCTTTAAATATCTTGCCTGCCGGGTTACCGGAAGTATTGGTAATAGCTCTGGGTTCGTCATAACCATACCAAACAGAAGCAACATAATAAGGCGTGCCCCCAACAAACCAACGGTCTTTATCATCGGAGGTTGTACCTGTTTTAGCAAAGGTTTCGAAGCCGTTAACGCCATAACCGCCACCCGTACCACCGGTTACAACGGTTCTCAAAAGCTGGCGCATAACACCGGCTGAGCTTTCAGAAAGCACCTGTTCACCTTCACTGTTACCGGATTTCAGAAGTGTTTCTGTTCCATCGTTATTAGTAACCTTGTAATAGCAATAGGGTTCAAAATAATAACCGTTATTGCCAAATACAGCAAATGCTGCTGTCATATCAAGTGTTGTTACACCTTCGCTTGTACCACCAACGCAAAGAGAAGAGAAGTTTCCATCATAATTAGGGTCATCTTCATCGGTAACAAGTGTTGAAAATTTAAGATCATCAACAAGAAAATCGAAGCTTGTTTCAATACCGATTCTTCTCATAAGCTGTGCAGGAACTGTATTAAGCGACTGTGCCAAAGCGGATTGAACAGTTACAAAGCTTGTTGCCGAGCCGTGTGAACCACCATAGTTAACGGGCCATCTGGAAGAACCAAGTCTGATACCGTAGTTCTGAACCTTTGTTGACCAGGTACAAACATTATTTTCTATCGCGGGTGCATAAACCGAAAGGGGTTTTATTGATGAACCGGGCTGACGAGGTGAGTCGGTTGCCCTGTTAAGTCCGCGGAAAGTGGTCTTTTCACCGGCACCGCCAACCATTGCCACTACCCTGCCGCTATAATCCATAATTGTTATTGCTGATTGTACCGGTGGATTTTCTTCATCATCCAAATCTTCCTCGGGGAAGGTTAATCTGTTAACATAAACATTTTCTGCCGCTTCCTGAACATCAAGGTCAATTGCTGTATAAATACGAAGCCCGCCAAAGAAAACCTTTCTCCAAGCTTCATTATAGGTCCACTCGTATTCTTCCTGTAAGTCTTCTATAACAGAATCAATTACATATTCAACATAGTACGAGGACATTTCTGAATCAGTTTTATCAGTATACTTTATATCGTCTTCAGTATAATCTTCATCCTCTTCTTCGTCCTTTGTTACCTGACTGCCCTTATAATTTTCGCTGTTTGTAAAAATAAGTTCAAAGTCTAAAGCTTCATCATATTCCTTTTGAGTAATGCTACCCTCGTTGAGCATACATTGAAGACAGTATCTTTGTCTTCCCATATTGCCATCTTCATCCTTGTCAAGTAAAGCAGTAAGACCATCCTCGGTTAAAGGATCAAAATCAGCAGGTGCTTTTGTAATCGAAGCAATAACCGCACATTCCGCAGCATTCAAATCTTCAACATTTTTACCGAAATATTTTTCAGCAGCAGTCTTGATACCGTAGCAACCATTGCCTAAATAAACAGTATTAAGGTAAAATTCCATAATTGTCTTTTTAGAATAATTACGCTCAACATTTAAAGCATTGAGAATTTCATAGAACTTACGAGAAACTGTTCTTCCGTCTTCTTTAGTAAGATTCTTGATTAACTGCTGGGTAATTGTTGATGCGCCACGCTCAAAGCCGGATGAAACAACTCCGAAAACCGTGCCATACCAGTCAACACCGCTATGTTCGTTAAAACGTTTATCTTCAAGGTCTCGGAAAGCATCAATCATATCCTGCGGAATGTCTTTATAGTCAATCCAAACGCGATTTTGTGCACCGTGAAGTCGTAGCAGTTCAACAAGCTGTTTATCGGAATCGTAACCATAAATAATACTTGTTTGCTCCTGGTTAGCTTTATACTCTTCAAGGTCAATTTTCTTTCCCTCTGTTACATATTCGTTAGCGAATTTGTATACATAGGTGCAAGCAACCGTACCGCAAATAAGACAAATAGCCACAATTACCATAACAACCGAAAAGAATTTTTTTAATTTCGGATGTTGCTTTTTGGTCTTTTTTGGCTCATTTGGACGTTGTGGTCTTTTTAATGCCATAAAGGAAACCTCCTTTGGAATCTCTTAAGAAAAAAATTCTAATATATTTTTTAAAAATGCTTATAGCTTATTTAAATAAATTTAAAAGTATAACCATTTTAAAATTACTAATTATAAAAGCGAAGGTGAAAATATGAGAAAACACATTATACTTTTTGTAACTATTATTTTATTAGCTTCCGGAATTATTATGAAAAACTTCGACAAAAGCCAAACCATCAAAAACAAAGAAATCAACGAAGAGAATGTTACAATATATACCCTTAAGGATTATAAAGGGCAATTAGCGTTATTTATTAACAATGCCCAAACCCCCTCAGAAACATATAATATTTTTACAAACAGCCTTCCAAAAAGCGATATTGAAAATTTGAAAGAAGGAATTGTTGCAAAAAATAAGGAAGAGCTATATAAGATTTTCGAAGAATATTTAGGGTAAATTGGATATGACAGATTCTGCCACCGCCATATCAAAGGGTGTTGTGATTTTTATATTTCTATCTAATCCTTCAACCAATTTTACCCTGAAGCCTCTGTCAGCGAAAATCGATGCAACATCTGTATAACTTTCAAGTTCTTCGTCTGAAAGAGAATTTATCACATTTTCAAGCTCAATCAATCTGAAACTCTGAGGAGTTTGCACCCTATAAAGTTCATTTCGAGGTAAATTTTCGGAAAAGAAATTACCTGTTACTGTTCTGATAATCGAATCATATACGGGCATTACCGTGTTAGCTGCACCAAATTCCTCAACAGCGGAAATATTGTCTTTAATTACTCGCGAATCAATAAATGGTCTTACAGCATCATGAGTCAAAATCACATCATCACTTGAAACTTTAAAATTATTTATTAAAAACCGACAACCGTTTTGAACAGAGGAATTTCTGTTTTTTCCACCGGGAACCACAAAAACAGTGTCAGTGGAAATTCCATATTCAAGAAGCAAGGCTTTTGTATATTCAATCCAATCAACCGGGCAACAAATAACACCTGCTCTGAAAGAACCAAAATCAATAAAATTACGGACAGTTCTTATTATAATTGGCTCGTCACCTATTTTTAAATACTGCTTGGGCAATTCCGGAGACTGCATTCGCGAACCGATACCACCCGCAAGAATCATAAAATAAAAATTCACTTGTTCACTTTCTTCCTTTTATCATCAAAACCCTCTGTGCTCTCTTTTTTAAATAAAATTCTGACAGTCATAAGTATAAGCTTGAAATCCATAGCAAGAGAATAGTTTTGAATATAAATCAAGTCCATTTTTAATTTGTTATAGGCTGATGTATTGTATTTACCGTACACCTGCGCATAACCTGTTAAACCACCCTTAACTTTGTATCTACACACAAACTCCGGTATCTGTTCCGAATATTTTTCTACATGTTCAATTCTCTCGGGACGTGGACCGACTATTGACATATCACCTTTAAGAATGTTAATAATCTGGGGTAATTCATCAATTCTTAACGCACGAATAACTTTTCCGACGGGTGTAATTCGGGAATCGTTATCAACAGCGGGCTGAGGGCCATCCTTCTCGGCATCAACAATCATACTTCTGAACTTCAAAATATCAAAGGCTTTTAAATCCCTTGTACATCTCTTTTGCTTATAGAAAACAGGACCGCCATCATACATTTTTATCGCTAAAGCAATGATAATAAAAAGCGGAGAAAGAACAATTAACGCCAGCAACGAACAAACAATGTCAACTATTCTCTTGATTGCTCTCTGTTCAACTGTTAAACCAACTGAACTGCATTTAATAATTGGCGAGTCAAAATAGCTTATATCGGTAGCACTTCTTATTACAATATCAGAGATTTTAGGAATTACATAAATGCTTTTATTTTGTTGATAACAATACTTCAATAAATCGTTACGCATACGTGCAGGAACATCACAAATTATTATGCTGTCAAATCTGTCAATTCTTTCGGTTAATGCATCAAATCCCTCATCTACATTTGCAGATTCTGTTATAACATAACGTTCCTCAAGCTTGCTCATTTTATAAACAATTTCTGTTGCAAGATGGCTACCGTATATTATCAATAATTTTTCGGGCGGGTTCAAACGGTGAACAATGTAAAAAGAAAAATTCGTCCATAAAATCAAAACAAGAATTTGCGCAAAAAGCATATAAAGCATTGGTACAATGTTCGCAATTTTGGCAACAATCAAGCAAACCTGTGTATATGCAATTGCATTGGCAAAAACAATAGCAATAACTTCATAAAACAAAATTTCACTTTTACGTAATTCATCGATTCTTGATGCACCCAAAATCAAGCTTGTAACAAGCAGGACTGCAAAGTATACAAACGCAAGAAAAAGTTTGCCCTTTCCTATATAAGGATGCTCAAAATCGGGATTATATGCCACACTCCAAACGAGATAGTAAATTGCCGTAAGAAATAAATCTAAAATGGTAATTGCAGTAAATCTGACGGTAGTGCGGTATTGTTCAATTTTCTTCATAAAACCTCTTCTTTTATCTTTAATCAGGACTTGCAAATTGCTAAAAACGGTGAATATATTTTATCGAGGTGTTTATATGGATATATTCTCTTTAATCGGCAATATGCTCTGCCTTATTTTACACATAACGGACACAGATTCGTTTCCAAAACCACTATCAAAAAAAGAAGAAAACGAGCTTTTGGAAAAAATGTCACATGGTGATGATTCCGCAAGAAAGAAACTAATAGAACACAACTTACGATTAGTTGCACACATTGTGAAAAAATACTATGCCAATTACAGTGAACAAGATGATTTGATATCAATAGGAACAATCGGACTTATTAAAGGCATCAATAGCTTCAATTGCAAAAAAGGAACCAAGCTTGCAACCTACTGCGCACGCTGCATAGAAAATGAAATTCTGATGTATTTCAGAAACAATAAAAAACTATCACAGGAAATTTCATTCAGTGAACCAATAGACACAGATAGCGAGGGTAACCCTTTAACACTTATGGATATTATTGCCGTTGATGATACAATTGTTGATGATATTGACACAAAAGGGAAACTAATAAGATTAGTAGAAATTATCAATGAAATTGACAACGAGCGCGATAAAACAATTATCGTAAAACGTTATGGTTTGGACGGAAACAAGCCTTTGACACAAAAAGAAATAGCCAAAGAGCTAAATATTTCACGCTCGTATGTTTCAAGAATTGAAAAAAGAATTCTGGAAGAAATCAAAAACTTATTCTAAAATCCGATGAATAAAGCACTGATATCTTATAGGTCCACCACTTTCATCAATTACACAGAGGAAATTAACACTGTATTTTTTATAAACCTTTCTTTCAGAAAGACTTGAAATTCTGACCTCTGCATTCGTTAAAGTTAAATTTATACGTGAATTCATTAAAGCATTAAAAACCTTCTGCTCGTCATCAGGATGAACAAAAGACAATATTTTAACCTTTTCCTGACTGTTAAAATAATCAATCACATCAAAACCAAACACAGCATTTGTATTAGGTGACATTAAAATCTTATTTCTCTTGATATCATAGGTTAAAACAGCACAGGGACTTTTCGCCAAATCGAAGTAAAGCATATCTTTATCCACTTCTGATACAAGCGGCTTATTCTCTTCACTCGGTTTTGATATGCGTATTTTTCTCTCACGAAAATCAGCCAAAAGAGCTTCAGTTCCGATAACAGCGTTTTCAGCATACGAAAACTCTTCAGCTCCGGCATTTCTCAATAAATCAACCTCGAAATGTTCAATTTTTGTTGGAATGGTTATTTCATTCGCACAAATTTTAAGATTGTTTAATGTAAGTGCTGCATATTTTAAATTCTTCTCCGTTGACCCTACCGCTACCAACCGTTCAATATATTCAGATGTCATAACATATCTGTCAAAAATACCGGAAAGATAACAGGTGTTATGAATATATCTCGTTCCGATAAGATATACACCGAGAGAAAATCCCATCTCTTTAACAAATTCTGAAAATGCCCTTAATCGTCTTACAGAAACCTCTTCCAAAAAATCCTGAGGTAAAACAATGCAAATATCCATAGCGGTGTAATTGTTCTCTTTAACAAAATCTCGCAACTCCTGCATAAGAGAAGGAATATCATCAGGCATAAGCATTGTATAAACGGAAAGTGGCGGAACCTCTTTCCCCTCTTTCTTCAATGCCATTGCGGTAAAAACCAAAGATTTTATAGAAAGCATACTAAGATTCTTACGAGTAGCAACGCTCTTGTTTAATTCATAATATACCTCCGAGGTAACGGAAATCGAGTTATCGTACATCGAAAAAGGTATGTAATCATAACAAACAAGCTCGCCTGTGTATGCATTTACAATTGGAGCAAATTTCGGTTCATAATTAGATTTCTTTTCCAATTGGTTTGTTACATCATAATCCATTGAATAGGATGCAAGTTGTTGCATACCATTGTTAAAAAAGGCATAGGCGTTTTTTCCGTTAACCTTAGAAGTTTTTGCGGCATATTCGGCGGCGATTGCAAGTTTTTTATAATCTGTACCGTCGTTTGGGCATCTTGAAATACCCATTGTGGCAGTAAAAACACCGTTTTCTGTTGCTGTATGATAGGGCTTTCGTAACAGATTATGAAGCTTTTCAACGAACATAACAACATCTGCCTGGTTTGTAACATTCTTTACAAATAATAAAAATTTATCAGATGCCGCTTTACAAACAAGCTTATCTTTTGATTTGATGCCACGAAGCTTTGATGCGAATTCTTTAATCAGAGAGTTTCCGTATTCATAACCAAAAATATTGTTACACATACTCATATCATCGATATCAATATGTATCATCAAGTTTTTAGAATTGGGGTTATCTTTTATAAAAGAATCAACATCATGCTCGAACTGTTTGGGCAGTGAAAGACCTGTTAAGCCATCCGTAACGCCAAACCCACGTTTAATATCATTTAAAACCTCATCATCGTCATAGATGCTGAAAGCTCCGTTTAAGGTTATGATATTTTCATCATCATCCACTTTGAAAACAATGAAACCAACCGCCAGATATTCAATATTATCCTTAATAGCGCGAAATTCAATTCTTGTTTTTCTTTTCCCCAGCTTTGCAAGCTCATTAAATGTATCAAGATTAACCTTAGAATTAAAACGCATAATATCTGCAGGATGGCAAAGCTTATTACATTGGCTGATAAATTCAGTGAAATTTTTAGGAACATATGGGAAGAAATTCAACCAATCTCCCCTGACAATATTAAACATGTCCCTTTTAATGTCAGCCTCGAAGATAATATTATAAGATTGTAAAATATCATTTTCACACTCGTTGATTGCACCCTTTGATTCTTCTTGTTTATTATCTTCGTTTTTTACGGTTGTAATAAACGAGTTTTTTGAATTATCGGGAACCGAAACACTTTTTAATTCCGATTCGATTTTAGCAAATTGAGGAATTACGCTTTCAAAGCTTTTTAAAATTTGAGGATTAAAAGCTCCGCAAGCACCTGCTAATATCAATTCAACCGCATCTTCGTGGGAAAGAGCAGTTTTATAAGGTCTGTGACTGGTTAGAGCATCGTAACAGTCTGCTATTGAAACGATTTGTGCAGAAATCGGAATTTCATCACCCTTTAAGCCGCGGGGGTAGCCGGAACCATCCCAGCGTTCATGGTGGCTGTAACAGATATCCTGACAATATTTAAAATAAAGGTTATTATCACTGATGTCATCAAGCATACCTAAAAGCTCAGCACCACGGGTTGTATGGGTTTTCATAATTTCAAACTCATCAGGTGTCAGCCTGCCCGGTTTGAGCATTATAGCGTCAGGTATGGCAATTTTACCGATATCATGAACAGAAGATGCGTAGTAAATCAAATCTGCCTGATCCCTTGTGATACCATATTCAGGGAAATTTTCCATTACCGCTTCAGTAAGAATTCTGGTAAAAAAGCGAATTCTTTTAATATGCTGACCTGATTCAAGATCACGGCTTTCGATTGCCGCAACCAGGAGCTCAACAAGATCAAAATTCATAGTTTGCATTTTAATGTTCTGTTCCTTAAGCTTGTTGGCTTGGTTTAATATTCTTTTAGTATGAATTTGAGTAAGATTTGTGATTTGTAGTTTAAGTTCTCGTATCTGAGTAATATTATCAAGCCTGTGAAGAGAAATATCATAATCAAAAGGATTAGGTAAAACATCGTACGCGAAAGCAGAATACCCTAATTTTTCAAAATCATATAACACATCAAAGCTTGTAAACAGAATTGGCACATTAAGAAAAACACCGTCTTCCGCAAGCTTTGAGATTACCCAGACAACGTCATTATCTTCAGGAAACTCATCAAGAATAAATAAAACATTCTTGCTTGAATAAAAATCAACATCAGCCCACGTTTCTGAAGAGTAGGTACAAATATTAAGATTATAGTTCATTTCAAGCAAAGCAATAAGTTGAGAAAGACGCTCTTTTTTGTCGGTAAAAAGAATTACAGAGTTGTTTTTCAAAAAAACCACCTCAAACACGCGTAATTAAACATTATAAATATACCACTATATACAATAAAAGTCAACAAAACCGCAACTCTGTAATCATATTGTAATTTATTCTTAACCAAAAACAATGGGCTGAAAAAAACGATTAGTTTCTTCAGCCCATTTGTTGGCGGAGACGGCGAGATTCGAACTCGCGGGGGATTGCTCCCTAACTGATTTCGAGTCAGCCCCGTTATGACCACTTCGATACGTCTCCGAATATATTAAATTTAGTACGCTGTTGCGGTGCCCAAATATTTCAACTCGCATATTCTAACAAATTAACGCATCAATGTCAAGAAAGAATATGGTCATTTTATGCATCATTTTATAAACATTTTATAGACAAGAATATTACTCTACAAACAAAATTCCCGCCTTTGTTATGTTGAATTCTTTTATACAGTCACGAACCTCCCCTCTACCTGTAACTTCGCCTTTGCAGTTTTTTATAACATATCTTTTATTAACTGCATTTTTCACAATAACAGAATCAAATCCGGAGGCGTTAATAATGACTGTTGTTGTGTTTTTAGCATCAACAACATTATTGGTATAAACGGCAACAACAGATGTGTTATCAAGGGATGAAGAAGCTTGCGAATAATCATTCTCCGGATTTTTTGCAGTTAGTTTTCCGTTAAGAAGAACATATCTGTACTCTTTCCAAAAAGAAACATAAAATTTCAGCATTTCAATATGCTCTTGGGGTAACTTCTTAATAAGCATTGAAATTTGAGGAACAGAAAAAATAACATTTGCAAACTGTAAAGCAGCATTTTCAACACTGTCTTTTTCGTTCCACATAATCATATCTGAATGGACGGCTGTTTTGCCCGAAGTCATTCTGAGGTTTATAATCTGACTGCGATTTGCCAAAACATCACCGGGACAATCCCCAACTCTGAGCATATTGCCGTATTTTCTGATAGACGGACCGATATAGGATTGACGAAACTCAATAAGAATATCTTTATTTATAGCAGTAAGTCTTGTTTTTACTTCGCTCATCAAAGCGTGAATTGCATCCTCAAGGGACTGATAATCACGGTTTTCATCATATTCTAAAGACTTGCCCTTTAAAACAAAGCTATCAATAAAATCAAGCTTCAAGCCGTCAAGCTTCCATTCTCTTACTGCATTTTCATAAATATTGCAAAGATAATCTCTCACCTTTTTATATCTTGGGTCAAGTGCCCAAAAATTCTTTTCATTGCCTGATTTGTCAAGAAAGAAATCCTTGAATTCTTCATACTTTTCAGAATATAAGCCCACAAACGGAACAGAATACCAAAGCATAACCTTTTGACCAATTTTATGAATCTCTTCAACGAGTGTCGCCATATCACCCATTTTTCTCTCACACACTTGCCAATCTCCGCAATAAGAATAGCCTCGACTGTTGTTATCTGTTTGCCAACCGTCATCAATTATAACTGTTTCCATACCGAGCTCTTTTGATTTTTTACATTCTTCTAAAATCATTTTTCTGTCAAGATTCTGGTGAAAACTGTACCAAAGAGAATCCATAGGAAGCTTTGCATTTTCAGGCACAAAAGCAGAAATATAACCGCATTCGTTTTCCCACCAGGAAGCAGTTGCATAAATACTGTCGTAGAACGGAATATTTCTCATATCAATACGGATTTGAGCAACATATTCTGTTATGACATTTGTCGGCATTGTAAAAAATACCACTTCACAATTTACCTCTGCACCTTCTTCGCAATAACCCATTGTTATTTTTGTTGGTGTGTCAACATCAGAAAGAGCAACGCAAATTTTATTATTCCCGTCAAATGTGGTAATTTGTTGAATAGGCATACCGGAAGCAAGCCTTGAAACAGCTTCATTATTAGACCAATCGGGGCGAATTGTATGATTGCGGGCAAAAGAATTCCAGACAGCGCAACAATCTGTTGCAGAAATTTTCCAATTAACAGAAAATTGTTCAGGCACCTCCGCTTCCTTTAACTGTAATTTCACATCAACAAAAAGAATATTATCATCAACGTGTTCGTTTAAAGATATATTATAGCTTTCATTATCACAAACCGGATTAAATTCAAAATTATACATAATTCTACACCACCAATTTATCTTTTATTTGATTTTACCATTACAGATAAAATAGTCAATAATTTTTTAGTTTTCTCTTGCCTATATAATGAGAAATATTGTATTATATTGAAGAGAAAATTGTGGGTGATATTATGGCAAAAGAAATTATAATTTCCACAGAAAACGCTTCTACCACTAACAACGGTATTTTTCAGGGTTGGGGTACAAGCCTTTGCTGGTGGGCGAACCGCCTCGGTTACTCCCCTGTTTTAACAAAAAAATCCGCTGAATTATTTTATAGTGATAAGGGACTTAACCTGAACATTATGCGTTATAATATCGGCGGTGGCGATGACCCTGCACACAAACACATAACCCGAACTGATTCAATGGTTCCCGGTTGGCTTTATTACGATAAGGAAAACAATTCACATTATTACGATTACGAAGCTGACAAGAACCAATTGAATATTTTGGAGGAATGTGTTAAGGCTTCGGGAGAAGATGCATTTGTTGAAGTTTTTTCCAACTCTCCACCGTATTTTATGACAAAAAGCGGTTGTTCTTCAGGTGGCGAAAACCCAAATAAAAATAACCTTAAAGAAGAATGTTACGGAGAGTTTGCAGAATATCTCGCCCACGTTACTGAATATATAAATAATTCTCTAAAAATCAAGGTTTCTTCAATTTCACCGATGAATGAACCTAATACAAAATATTGGAGCGCTTTCAGCGAAAAGCAAGAGGGGTGCCATTTTGATGTGGGTGAAAGTCAGAACAAAATTCTTCTTGAAACATATAAATCGATAAAAAAACGAGGATTAAACCACATTGAGCTTGTTGGCAGTGACGAAACCTCAACAAGCAAGCAAATCACTGCTTACAACAAATATTCCGATGAAGTAAAATCAGTTATCGGAAGAATAAGCACTCATACATACGGAACTTTTAAAATCAAGCAGTTGGGTGCTTTAATGAAAGCAGAAAACCGCAATCTCTGGATGAGCGAAACCGACTGGAGTAATGAGGCAGGTAAAAACGCAGGTGATATGAGTGGCGGTCTGTGGCTTGCAAAGAAAATTATTTCCGATATAAACGGGCTCTCGCCGTCCGCTTGGGTTTTATGGCAGGTAATTGATTATCACATCAGTAAAGATGGCTATATGGGCAATAAAGATTTCGGTATGCCTAATATAAAAGGTGGTTTCTGGGGTCTTGCTGTTGCTGACCACGATAAAGAAGAAATAATATTATCTCAAAAATATTATGCTATGGGTCAGTTTTCAAGGTACATAAGACCCGGTGATACAATCATTCATTGTGACAAAAACACACTTTCTGCGTATAACAAAAAAACAGGCAAAATTACCATTGTTGCAGTTAATGATACAAGCAAAACGAAGCATAGCACATTTTCCCTTGACAGCTTCAACGGAACTTACAAAACCGCAGAAATCATAAGGACAAGCGGTAGCCTTGAGAATGGCGAAAAATGGGCAAAAGTTGGTTCTGCTGATGTTATTGACAATAAAATTAAAGTTGATTTAAAGAGCAATTCTGTAACAACATTCATTTTAAAACAGGCATAAAATTATGGAATATTTGATTTACAACATTGAAAAGTTAACAAATGAAGAATATGAAAAATGGTTTTCTTTAATGGGAAAAGAAAAACAGGAAAGAGTGAGCAGATATAAAGATTTAATAAGAAGAAAATGCTCTGTTGCCGGCGAAATGCTTGTTAAAGAACATATTGGGAACGCTTTAAATGTTGCTCCCGAAAGCCTTGAAATTCTTCCAGACGAAAACGGCAAGCCGTATATAAACAGCTGTAGTATTCATTTCAATATTTCACATTGTGAAAACATCCTCGCTTGTGCTTTTTCCGATTCACCTATTGGAATTGATATTGAAAAAATCAGACCTGTTTCACTTGCTGTTTTAAAAAGATTTTTCTCTAAAAATGAACAGGAGTATGTGTTAGGTCACAGTCCAAACGAAGCAGATTCAGGAAAATGTGATAACGTACAAACGCTTGAAAAATTTTACAGAATTTTCACTTTAAAGGAAGCTATCTGCAAAAAAAGCGGAATTGGTATAAAAGGTCTGAAGGCTGCAAATGCACTCCCCTTTTTAGACAATTCATTTAAAGAAAAAGATTTCATAATATCAATAGTATAAACAAGAAAACCACTTGAATTTTCAATGAAAATCAAGTGGTTTTTAATAATCTATTTTACTGTTCAATTCGATAGAATCAGGTGTTACAAGGCAGTCATAAACAAGAACCTTAACACCTTTTTCTCTTGCGAGATTTAAAGCATCAGCAAACTCTTTATGATACTCTGCATTGGGTTCAAACCCTTTGACACCTTTCATCTGAACAACAAAGATTATGTAAGCCTCAAAGCCTTGTTCAATGCAAGATATAAGCTCGTTTATATGCTTTACTCCACGCTCTGTTGGTGCATCGGGAAAGCTGACAATACCATTATTTTCAAGAGTTACACCCTTGACCTCAATAAAGGCTTTCCGTCCCCTATCTTCAACATAAAAATCAAATCTCGAATTACCGAATTTAACTTCTCTTTTTATAAATGCATTTTGCGAAAAAAGCTCATTTTTATCAAGCCATTCAGCAACAACATCATTGGGTACTTGCGAGTCCATATTAACGAGTATTATTCCTCTGTCTGTTACCTTTTCAACGGCAATCAAATCATATTTTGTTTTGCGATTCAGGTTATCGCAAACATATAAATAAACCTTTGCATTCGGGACAAGCAGTTCCTTGCATCTGCCCGTATTTTTAACGTGAACAGTTTCAGTATTTCCGTCAATCAGAACCTTCGCAATAAATCTGTTAGGACGTTCAAGGAAAACGCCCTCAATTACTTTTGAGTATTTGATAATATCACCTTAAATCAACTTTTCTAACAATGCACAACAACCCTCATAAATATCGTTATAGCAGGTTTCAAAATCACCGCTGTACCAAGGGTCTGCAACATCTCCGCCACGCGAGGTATAGCTCATTAATTTTGCAACTTTATTTTCCTTATCAGAGCCGATTATTCTAATAATATTGCGAATATTATTGCTATCCATAGCAATTAAATAATCATAATTATCATAATCGCTCTTTTTAAGCTGAACTGCTCTTTTACCCTCGCAAGAAATATTGTGCTTTGCTAATTCTCTTTTTGCAGGCGGGTAAACGGGATTACCAACACCGTTCCATATTTCCTCTGTACTTGTAGCACATGAAGAAACATAAAACCTTTCTGAAATCCCCTTTTTACAAATTAAATCCTTAAAAACAAACTCTGCCATAGGGCTTCTGCAAATATTACCATGGCAGACAAACATTATTTTAATCATATTATTCCCATTCTAAATCATTGTTTTTTGCACCTAACTCAAAATGATATTTAACAATACCTAAATCCATTTTTGAATAAGGTCCGATAAGCGCTTTTGCTTTGACTTTATTATCACCTTTATAGGTAAAGTGGAATTTCTGTTGGTTAACAGCAGTTGGCGCAGTCATAGCTGCATTAACACCATCCATAAACCATTGAGGTGCTTCACCATCGCAGGAATAAAGCTCTTCAATGGGCTTGTTTTTATGAGGTCTGCCCTGATGAACACCATAACCGACAGAAATAACAAGATAAAACTTTTCACCCTTATTAACATCATATTTAACCTTGCCTTTATTAAAGGTCAAAGCAACCCAACAACTGTTTATACCAAGAGCCTGACAGGTTAAAACAAGCTCTTCTCCATAGTAACCGATTTCTTCATCCTTACCTTTAGGACCAACCGCGACAATATAATCTGTGCAACCGCTGAAATGACCGTAAGAAGCGGCTTTTCCCTGAAACGCTTCGGGCTCATCAGTAACAAGCCGGAAACGCAAACCACTTCCTTTGTTAACCTTTTCAATAGCCTTATTAAGTTCCTCAATGTGTTCTTGTTTTAATGGCTCGTCTGTATATCTTCTCACAGAATTTCTTTCAAGCATTGCTTTATATAAATCCATAACCATTCCCCTGTTAAATCATTCTTATATTATTATAAATGATAATTATTTATTGTACAAGAAAATTTTTTGTGTTATACTTTATTTATGATTTAACAGGGGTGTTTTTTATGAATAAAATCAGATTTGGTATAGTCGGAACGGGAAATATCGCTCACCGCTTTGCAGAAGCAATCAAAAATGTCCCTCAGGCAGAGCTTACTGCAGTTGCTTCAAGAACAAAAGAAAATGCAGAAATTTTCGGTAACGAATTTAATATTGCAAATAGATTCAGTAGTTACGAAGCTATGGCGAAATCAGAGGTAATCGATGTTGCATACATTGCAGTTCCCCATTCAGGTCACGCAACATCTTCAATTCTTATGATGAACAACGGTAAACACGTTATTTGCGAAAAACCCCTTGCAATTAACACAAGAGAAGTTGAGGAAATGATTGCTACTGCTAAAGAAAACAATGTTTTTCTTATGGAAGCTATGTGGGCAAGACTTGTTCCCGGCACAATCAAGCTTCTTGAACTTATTGAAAACGGTCTTTTAGGTGAGATCAAGGGTGTTGAAGGTAAATTCTGTTATACAATGGAAGAGGATGAAATGGACCACCACGTATTGAAGAATGAACACGGTGGCGGTTCTCTTCTTGATGTAGGGGTTTACGGACTTAACTTTGCAAGCTGGTATCTTGGCAAAGATGTTGAGAAAATTGATGCACAGGCAGAGGTATTGAACGGTGTTGATACGCAAACCTGCGCTCTTTTGAAATATAAAAACGGTGCAATTGCAGATATTTCTTCTGCAATTCTTTTAAGGAAGCCAAACGAGGGTTACATATACGGCACAAAAGGCTATATTCATATCAATAGATTTTATGCACCTCAGAAAATTGAAATAAAGCTCCTTGACGGTACAAACGAAACTATTGAGGAAAAATATCTCGGAAACGGATTTGAAGAACAGATCATCCACGTTTGCGAATGTGTTGAAAAAGGCTTGACGGAAAGCCCTGTAAACACCTTTGAACAAACTTTATTCATAACAAAACAAATGGACGAAATTCGCAAGTTAACAGGTGTTGAATACCCGCAAGATGACAAGGTGAATTTTTAATGTTAGGTATTTTAGTTGTAATTTATATTGTTTTCATTTCTCTCGGTCTTCCTGACTCGGTTTTTGGTGTAAGTTGGCCTGTTTTACACGTTGAATTCGGAATCCCCGAAAGTTTTGCATCAGTTTACAGTATAATAATCGGCGTATGTTCCGGAGGTGTCAGCTTTATTGCAGGTAAACTTTTAAGAAAATTCGGAACTGCAAATGTTACTTTCTTTTCAATTCTTCTTACTGCAATCGGTCTTATCGGTATCAGCTTTTCACCAAACATTATAGTTATGATGCTTTGTGCTGTAATAATGGGCTATGGTGCAGGTGCTATTGATACCGGTCTTAATAACTATATTTCTCTTCACTATGAAGCAAGGCATATGAGCTGGCTTCACTGCTTCTGGGGCATTGGTGTTACTATAAGCCCTCTTATTATGTCTGTTTTTCTTAACGGTGAAAACGGCAGTTGGCGAAACGGCTACAGAGTACTTGCTATAATTCAATTTTCAATTGCTTTGCTTGTTGCGTTCTCTCTGAGTAAATGGAAAAAAATTGAAAAAGAAACAGTTCAGGAAACAGAAGAAGAACAAACTGAAAAACACAGTATTATTGATATTCTCAAGCTCAAAGGTGCATTAACAAGCATACTTTCTCAGGGGCTCTATTGCAGTATGGAGTTTTTAATCGGTACCTGGGGCGCAAGTTTTCTTGTTAACAGCTACGGTTATTCCCCCGATGTTGCAGCAAGATGGGTCTCTCTTTATTATGGGGGAATAATGCTCGGTCGATTAATTTCCGGATTTATATCTATTAAAGCAAGTGATAACACACTGATAAGAGGCGGTATTATAACTGCATTTTTCGGAATAGTGCTTTTAGCTCTGCCTCTCGGAAATGTTTGCGTATTCGGTTTACTTTTAATCGGAGTCGGTTTTGGTCCTATTTTCCCAAGTATTCTTCATAGCGTTCCCGACAGATTCGGTACAAAATATTCTGCCGATCTTACAGGCTTCCATATGGGCGGTGCTTATGCTATAGGCTTTGCTGTTCAGCTGACCTTTGGCTATATCGCAACTGCAACTACCTTTAAAATCACACCTTTCGTGCTTTTAAGTTTAATCATTATTTTATTCGCGGTCAATGAAATCACAATAAAAACAATCAAAAAATCGAGGTTATTAAAATGAAAACTGCTTTAATCTTAGAGGGTGGCGGTATGCGAGGACTTTATACCGCAGGTGTCCTTGATATTCTTATGGAAAATGATATTAATACCGATGTTGCAGTCGGTGTTTCTGCAGGTGCATTATTTGGTATTAACTATAAATCAAAGCAACCGGGGCGAGTTTTAAGATACAACCTTAAATATTCCGGAAATCCGGCTTACACCGGTTGGAAATCCCTTTTAAAAACAGGAAACCTGATGAACAAAGAGTTTTGGTTTGAAGATATCCCCTTTAAACTTGATCCAATGGACTGTGAAACATATCGGAACAACAAAACTGAGTTTCACGCAGTTATAACGAATCTTCAAAACGGAAAAGCAGAGTATAAAAGCATTTTCGATTTAGAAAACGAAGAATGTATGGAATATTTAAGAGCTTCCGGCTCTCTGCCCTTTTGCTCAAAGCCTGTAATTGTAAACGGTGTTCCTTATCTTGATGGCGGAATTGCGGACAGTATTCCGTTAAAAGAATATTTTGAAAACGGCTACGGAAAAGCAATAGTTGTTTTAACAAGACCACAAAACTATCGAAAAAATGGTAGTATCCACGGAGCAAATTTATTTTACAAGAAATACCCCGAATTTGTTAAAACTCTTTCAAGCAGAAATACCATTTACAATAAACAATGTGATTATGTTGAAGGGCTTGAAAACGAGGGTAAAATTATTGTTATTCGTCCAAGTGAATTTGTTGATATTTCAAGGACTGAAGCAGACAAAAAAATTATGAAGCAGATGTATGATTTAGGCATCAAGGATGCTGAAAACAAGTTGAATGATATTACAGAATATCTAAAAAAATAAGGTGATGTTATGGCAGAAAGAACAATTTATAAACACGTTGCAGTTATCGGTATTGACGGTATGGGAAATTTCAACACCCTTACCGAAACTCCAAATTTAGATAAAATTTTTGAAAACGGTGCAACTACCAGTTTCGGTCTTTCAATGGACCCAACTATCAGTGCAGAAAACTGGGGTGCAATGCTTCTTGGCGCAGAGCCAATTGTACACGGTCTTACAAACAGTAAATTAAGCCATAACGACCATAAAAACGAGCTTCTCCCCTCTTTATTCAAAAGAATATACAACACCATTCCAGATGCAAAGCTTTATTCTTACTGCAACTGGAACCCCATAAATATCGGTTTAATTGAAAAAGACATTCCTGTTCAAAAATACACAAATGGTAATGATAAAGCGCTTACTGACGAAATAATAAAAATAGTAAAAGAAAAACCCACTTTCTTATTCGTTCACTTTGATGAAACAGACGGTTCAGGCCACAGAAACGGTTACGGAACAGAAGAACAGCTTGAAACCATAAGATACGAGGACGAGCAAACAGGTCGCATCTTTAAAGCTTATAAAGAAGCAGGAATAATTGATGAAACTTTATTCATAGTTATTGCAGACCACGGCGGATTTGAACACAGTCACGGTGGTTATTCCGATGGTGAAAAATACATCTTCTTTGGTGCAAGAGGTAATGGCATTGAAAAATCCGAAATAAAATATATGCGAACAGTTGATTTATATGCTATCGTTCTTTATGCTCTCGGTATTGATATTCCGAATTATGATTTAAAGGGCTTTTGTTCACAGGTTCCTGTAGGTCTTTTTCCCGATTATAACGGCACTTATGAAAGAATTACAGGTAAACCCTACCACCCTGAAAGCAAGCCAACACCTGATTATAAATCAGAAAAAGGCTTGAGTGCATTTATACCTGAAAGCAGAACAAAATTAGCTCTTTTCTTTGATAACAATACTAATGATGCGACAGGCAAAAACCAAGTAACATCAACCGTAGGCACAATCAAATACTATTCAGAGGGTGTTCGCGGAGCAAGGGTTGAGCTCGGCACAAACGGTCATTTCGTAATGGACGGCTTTAAATTCGGCAGTGACAGCTTTACTGTTTCTCTCTGGATTAAAATTGACCGGGATTTAGTTGACGAACCTGCAATTTTTGCTAACAAAAACTGGAGCGGAAGAAGATGCTCTCGAGGTGTTCTTTTAGCATTGAGATGTTCAAATACTGCTCTTAATATCGGTTGCGGTGACGATGATTTCGATTTTGTAACACCATTCCCACCGGAAATTTCAACCGGTTGGGTTCACGCTATTTACGTTGTTGACAAAGAGAACAGAAAGGTACAGACCTATTACAATTTCAAACTCTGCCACGAAACAGAGTTAGAGCCTCAGTACCTTGTTGAGCTTGATAATATGCCCTTCACAATCGGTAACGATGCTTTAGGCACATATAACCAAGACTATCAGGCACTTTACAATATTGACGATTTATTCTTCTTCGATGGTGCTTTCGGAGAAGAGGAGATCAAAAAATTAGAAGAATATTACAAATGATGCGGTGAAATTTTATGTTTAATATATTAATTTGTTTAATAGCCGGGCTTGGCGCCGGATTCGGAACAGGAATTGCAGGATTATCTGCGGCTGCTGTTATCTCGCCGATTCTTATTACCTTTCTCGGAGTTGAACCATACGAAGCAATAGGAATTGCTTTAGCATCCGATGTCCTCGCTTCAGCTACTTCTGCTTACACATATAAAAAACACGGAAATATTGACATTAAGAACGGTCTTTTTATGTTGTTTTCTGTTATAATTTTTACAATTACAGGCAGTTTTCTGGCTTCATACATTCCGCAAACGACTATGGGTTCTTTTTCAATGTACACGATGCTTATAATGGGAATTAAATTCATAGTTAAACCCGTTATGAATGCTAAGGAAAGCAACATTAAAAGAACAAAAAAGCAAGCAATAATTCAATCTATACTCTGCGGTATTCCTATTGGTCTCATTTGCGGTTTTATCGGTGCAGGAGGAGGAATGATGATGTTGCTTATTCTTTCAAGTGTTCTGGGCTATGAGCTGAAAACCGCTGTGGGTACAAGCGTATTTATTATGTCATTTACTGCTCTTACCGGCGCAATTTCACACTTTGCAATTGGCGAAGGAATTACTGATTATTCTATTCTTGTATTGTGCGTTTTGTTTACTCTCATCGGTGCACTTCTCACTTCAAAATTTGCAAACAAAGCCTCCGCAAAAACAATGAACAGAGCTTTGGGCATAGGTCTTTCGGCTATGGGTCTGGGGATAATTATTTTTCAAGCTGTAACGAAATAACGGGATTTTTACAGGTGAGCTAAATGCACAAAATCACTATTAACAACAAAACAATACTTGTTCCCGAAGGTACGGTTCTGTCCGATATTTTAATTAAATCGGGCGAAAATCTCCCAAAAATTTGCGGTGGTAAAGGAACTTGCAAAAAATGTCTGGTTTTAGTTAACGGCAAGGAAGAGCTTTCTTGCCAATATAAAATAAAATCAGATGTAGATGTTGTTTTGCCCGAAAACAATGATATTATCTCAGATACAGGTGTAAAAGAAAACGGTGAAATCACCGAAAACTGTTGCTTTTGCCTTGACATCGGCACAACAACTCTTGCGCTCACCCTTGTTTCACTTGATAAAAAAGAAATAACAAAAGTAAAAACCGCCACAAACCCACAAAGAGCATTTGGCGGTGATATTTTAACACGGATTGAATATTGCAACAAAAACGGTGTTTCGGAATTACAGAGTTGTTTAATTGAAGCAATCAATAAAATGATTAATGAAATTGGTGCTGATTTCTCAAATACTATGTATGTTTCGGGAAACACAACAATGTTGCATATATTTCTTGGTGTTGACCCGTCATCAATCGGAGTTGCACCTTATACACCTGTTTTCCTTGAAAGCAAAGAAATAAACGGCAATAAAATTGGTTTAAATGATATAGAAAAGGTTGTTTCTCTCCCCTGCATTTCTGCATTTGTCGGTGCGGATTTGGTTGCAGGTGTTAACTATGCTGATTTACAGAGTGAAAATAAATTTAATCTTCTCGTTGACCTTGGAACGAATGCCGAAATTGTTCTTTATAATAAAAATGTGCTTTACTGCACCTCTGCCGCGGCGGGACCTTGCTTTGAGGGAGCAAATATTACCTGCGGTATGAGTGCAACAGATGGTGCAATTTATTCTTATTCGCTTGACGGAGCTTTTAAAACAATCGGTAACAAAAAACCAAAAGGTATTTGCGGAACAGGGCTTATTGATATAATATCTGTTTTAGTTGAGAAAGGCGTAATTGACGAGACAGGTTATATGAATTGTGAAGAATTTTTTATAACTGATACCGTTAAATTAATGCAAAAGGACACAAGGCAATTCCAGCTTGCAAAATCTGCGGTTTATTCGGGCATTTTAGCCCTTTTAAAAGAAAAGGCTGTATCTTTCTCAGATATTGAAAACCTCTTTATTTCGGGCGGATTTTCTGCAAAAATCAATGTTGATAATGCTGTCAGAACGGGACTTTTGCCGAGAGAATGTGCATCGAAATGCGTTTCAATCAACAACAGCAGTCTGCTTGGGACTGTGAAATATGCCTGCGAAAAGAATAACCTTTATGAGCTTACAAGCAACTCAACCTATGTTGACCTGTCTGCAAATCAGACCTTTTTCGATTTATTTATAGAGAAAATGTCGTTTTAATAAAAGTTTCCGTAAAAATGGATGTGATTGAATGAACATAAGACACTATCAGGCAAAGGACAAGGAGAATGTGCGTTTTGTGTGTCTTAACAGCGACGGCCCTTGTACTGAGCCTGAGCGAGTTGTTAATTTTTTGCTTGCTGTTTACTGCGATTATTATATTGAAAACGAACCCGAAAACTGCTTTGTTGCGGCCGATGAAAATGACAAGGCGGTAGGGTATATTATCTGTGCTGAAAATTTTGATAAATTCTTTCCTGTGTTTCTTGACAAATACTGCAGCAAAATTGATGAAGCTGATGCTGACCTGAAAAAATATGCGCTCAGCTCCGTTGAGGCACATGAAAAGTACAAAGAGGATTATCCCGCACATCTTCATATTGATCTTCTTCCCGAATATCAGCATATGGGGCTGGGAAGAAAATTGATGGATGCACTGTGTGAAAATCTCCGCAGCAAAAATGTCAAAGGTGTTATGTTTACCGTATGGAGTAATAATCATAACG